>JBGCEL010000104.1:0-52167 GCA_045106455.1 Gammaproteobacteria bacterium | reverse complement strand
AAGATCGTCTCCGCACCACGTTGGGTAGGCAGCGTGACGAGGCGGGCTCGCCTTTAAGGAGGTGTCGTCTGCGAAACGCCATTCATAGGATTCGAATCCGCGCGCGAAATCGCCCTCGCGCAGCTGAACCGTGGCCATCTTTTCGTGCGCCGCACCCAAAGCAGGACACAGAGCACGCAGTGTTTCGAAATGATGTCGGGCCCGTTTCGTTGCACCGCGATTAAAATAGATTTTGCCCAGATTGCTGTGCGCAAGCGCCGACTCGGCGTTCAGCGTCAGCGCGTGTTCGCACGCCTCGATGGCCGCCAGTTCCTGCCCTGTGTCGAGAAGCGCGACCGTCAGGTTCTCGGCAATCTGCGCATTATTCGGCGCCAGAGTCAGCGCGCGCGCATACAGCGGGGCGGCGTGATCCGGTCGTCCGGCGTGCTGCAAAGCCAGCGCATGATGATAAAGTGCCTCCACATTTTGCGGCTGTCGCTCGGTTGTGCGCGCGAGTAAGTCGCAGGCGATGTCGAACTGCCCGAGCTGATCCGCCATTACGCCCAACAGACGCGTTGCCTCAAAGTGCTCCGGGTGTACGTTGAGCAAACTGAGGTAAAGCTGTTTTGCTGCGTCGAAATGCCCCTGCTGATGCAGGGTCTTGGCGGTGGTCAAACACGCATCAAGCTCGCGCTGATGTGCCGCCGTCGCGTGATCGTTGGCGCCTTGTCCGTGGCGCTGCGAAGCTGAATCGTCCATGCATCACTCATAGATTGGGTGTGCGCTTAAGTCTACGTGTGCTTGGTGCCTGTACCGTGAACCGAGTCCCATTATGTCAACCAATTTAGCCGCACCCGCCTGCCCGACGCAATCGTCCGGTGTCCCGCGTCGCATTTAGTTGCTAGTGTTTGACCATAATCCCAAATGCCAAGCACCCAGAGCATGTCAAAAGAACAAACCGCATCCAGCAATCGAGTCCCTCTGGGCCAAAAAATCGCGTTTGGACTGGGCATGCTGGCCAACCAGATGTTCCCGGCCATTTTGGGCATATTCATGGTGGTGCTGGTGCAAAATCTCGGCTTCCCGGGGTGGATGTACGGGTTGATCGCCTTTGCACCAAGAGTGTTCGATTCCATCACCGATCCGATTATGGGCTTCATCTCGGACAATACCCGCTCCAAATGGGGCAGACGACGGCAATATGTGCTCGCTGGCGGTGTGATTATGGGCATCGCCTTTATCTTCATGTGGCAGCTGTTCAACGACAACTCACTGCAGTTTAATTTCTGGTATTTCTTCCTCTGGTCCATCGTCTTTTATCTGGGGCTCACCATCTTCAGTGTTCCCTACGTCGCCATGGGCTACGAGATGAGCGACGACTTTCACGAGCGCACCAACATCATGGCCACGGCCCAATGGATCGGGCAGTGGGCCTGGGTTATCGCACCGTGGTTCTGGGTGATCATGTACGACCCAAACTGGTTCGCCAGCGCCGAGGAGGCCACCCGAACGCTCGCCGTCTGGGTCGCCATTCCGTGCGCGGTCTGCGCCATCATTCCGGCGATCTTTATCAAAAGTGAGTCGACGGTCGACCGAGACGACTATGCCCCGCTCACACTATCCAACATCGGCGGCAGCCTCACGAAAATCGTCGCTGGCTTTAAAGATGCGTTCAAAATTAAATATTTCCGCCAACTGTGTTTTTCTACTTTCCTGATTTTTAATTCTTTCAACACCGTTGCCGCGCTCACCTTTTTCGTGATCGTGTACAAATTGTTCAACGGCGATGCGGCAGCTACAGGAATTTGGGTGGTGCTGTTCGGTTGTATTGGCGCACTGTGCACTACGTTTATCGTGATCCCGATCGTGGCGCGCGTGTCGAACATCATTGGCAAACGCAAAGCCTTTCTGGTGTCGCAGGGCATCTCACTCATTGGCTACATTTTAATGTGGTTTTTGTTTGTGCCCGGCAAACCCTGGCTCTACATTTTTGCTCTGCCGTTCTTTTCGTTTGGCATCGGCAGTTTGTTCACCATCATGATGTCGATGACGGCCGATGTAATTGACATCGACGAGCTCAATACCGGTCAGCGCCGGGAAGCTATTTTTGGCGCCATCTACTGGTGGATGGTCAAATTTGGTTTTGCCATTGCCGGTGGACTGAGCGGCCTGATGATTGCGGTGGTCGGCTTCGATCCTTCGCTACCCACCACGGATCAGCAAGGCGCGGTGGATGGCCTGCATGCGTTCTTCTGCTTCTTCCCCATGATCGGCACGATGCTCGCGATGCTGATCATGTGGTCGTATGACCTCAGCGAAGAAAAGGCCAACGAAGTACGTGCCGCAATCAATAGCAAAAAAACCGACCCGGTCACCGACTAACTACATCGGCAACCGGATCGGTTTTGAGTGCTGGCCAATGGCGGCTATTGGGCGACTTCGAAACTCCCCGGCACCTGTCCGTACTGATTATCGATCGGCAGGCCTTCGACTGCGTTAGCAATGGTCTGTAGCCGCACGGCCTGACCAAAATCCGATCCGCCCAGATTGCGCGCCAGCGAGACGGCAAACTGCATCGTGTCGGGACGCCAGTCGCCACCCAAAGAGCCTTCGGTTAGGAGGCGAACATCACTGTCGGTACGATTCAAAGCCGCGTTGGCATCTTCGGTCATGGCCTGAAACTCAACCATCTGCTCTTCGGACATCGTCCACGTCACCGTATCACCTGCGCTGACAGGTCCCGTAAGCCGGGAGGCTCCGTCACCAGCAATCACCACATTGAGCGCGCCGGCTGACCCTTCATCGGCGACCATTGTAAACTCGTAGCTACGGGAGCCGGCGATTTCGGTGCCCGTCGCATCCAGCGTCCGGCTTACAACCAGCGGGGTGTTACCGCTGTACTGCAGTGTCGCGACGTGCTCGACCGTGCCATTGGGATAACTGGTGAACACCGATTGCCCGGTGTTCGCACCACCCTCAAGGGCAATGCCCATCGGACCAATGCCCAAATTGAGCTGCTGCTGCGATACGTAACCGAGCGTCGACACGGTTTGCACGCCACTTACGGCGCCGTCGTTACCCGGCGAATTCTGGTCGGGAAACTCTCCAGCCGTGACGTATTGCTCGTACGCTGCCGCGCCCTCAGGCGTGGCCAGATTAAACTGCGCAGACTGCAGCGAGCTAAATGAGATGGTGTCAGAGCGACCTAACATGACGCGTCCAAGATTGCCGAAATCGAAGCCCGCCGTGTTCACGGCATTCACCGCCTCAGTTGGGCCCGCGGTAACGCGAACCTGATTCTCACCCACGCGCTCCACCAACATGCTCACGCCGTCGGTGGTGGTCACGCTGTTGGACACCGCAAACTGGCGGAACGCCAGCGACAGACTCTCGCCGTGATACGTGGCGCTATCGATCTGCACACGCGTGCCGATGGGCATGGTTTCAACGCGCAGTGGATCGATGGTCAGAGGATCGATCTGGGCAGCCATTTGCTCGGGCATCGAGATCACGGCCGTCGAGCGAGCACCAATGGTCTCACTCCCCGTGGCTCCGGCAATGGGCACGCGCCCACTGACCTCAAGCGTCGCTGAGGCATCAAAGCCAAGCGTGAACGTTGTGATCCCGTTTTCCGTGTGCATGCCACCCTGCAGCCGCACATTTGTGCTGGCTTCAATGCCCAGGCCGTAGCCGCTGCCGGTGCGAAGATCTCCGCCAATCGAGGCACCGGTATTGACCGTCGCCACGCCCTGATCCGCGTCGTAGGACGCGCCAAACGTGCGTCCAAGGGTGCCGCTGCGCTGAACCGCGTCGGGGGCATCGGCGAGGTCGCCCTCAAAGGCCTCGCCATCGAGCGTCGTGCTCGCGGTGGTCGTGGTGCTCGACGTACCAACCCCCAGCGTGTCTCCGCTACCGGTCAACGTTGTGCCGTTGCGCACACTGGTGCCGTTGTTCACGGTGCCCTCGCGCGCCTCAGGCGTACCACGATCCGTAACTGTCACCGTTCCGCTGTCGGGTGGCGCCGCTGCCGCGGCGTCACCAACCACCAGCATTTGGCCTGGATACAGTGTCTCCGGATTGACAATGTCAGGATTGTTGGCCAGCAGCGTTTGGACTTCGACGCCGTGCTCGGCGGCAATGTCTTCGATCGTCTCGCCGCGCTCAACCACGTGCAGTTCAAAATCGCCAAGCGCTGACTCGAAGCCAGAATCCAGAGCTGTAGAGGCGGTCAGGTCAGTACTGGTAGGATCGATGGACATGCATATCCCTTATTATTCGTGTAATCGATTGAAAACTATAGTGGTGGGCAGGCTGGTTTAGAGCTGGGACATACCCGAGGTGCATCGGCCGAAAGCCATGCCAGCCAGAGGCACGCCAGTGCTTGCCTAAAGTGGTAAATTTCAGGCCTTTTCCGGTTTCACTCACCCTCCATTCATAGGCAATAGCGCAGGCCGCACCACTATGCAGAACCACTATCGTCACCTCACAGGCGCACTGTTCGCACTGTCGCTGGCCGCCTGCGTCCAAACCCCCAATCAGGAAACGGTCATGCAGCACAGCAACGGCGACTTGCTCACCAACGAAGCCATCTTCACCGACCGGTTCTATAAGGCTGAGGCGCCCGGCACGGTGCGCTGGCTGGAGGACGGCTCTGGTTTCACAACCCTTGAGACCGTCGCCGACTTTGAGGACGTCGAGCTCGAACTCGATGAACTGGGCAATGACATCAATCCTTATCGGGAAATTGTGTTCTACGATCCTGAAACGCTCAGCAGAACCGTGCTGTTCTCGCTGGCGCAGCTCACACCGGCGGGACGCGCTCAGGCACTGGCCGTCGACGATTACTTCTGGTCTGAAGACAAATCGAAACTGCTGATATTCGCCAACGCGCGCAAGGTATGGCGCAAACGTGATCGAGGCGATTACTGGCTACTCAACATCGCCACCGGTGAGCTCGTGCAACTGGGTGCCGATCAACGCGAAGAGGCGCACATGATGTTCGGCAAGCTGTCGCCCGATGCAGCAAACTTTGCCTACGTGTGGCGCGACAACATTTACGTACAAAACTTGAACACTCTGAACGTGGTGGCGCTCACCACCGATGCCTCAGCCACGGTCATCAACGGGCACTTCGATTGGGCCTACGAAGAGGAATTTGGCATACGCGACGGCTTTCGTTGGAGTCCCGACAGCCGACGCATTGCCTACTGGCAACTTGACACGCACGCCGCGCGCGATTTTTTCCTTATCAACAACACCGACACGCTCTATCCGGTTGTCTCCAAAATCCCGTATCCGAAAGTGGGCGAGGAAAACTCTGCCGCGCGCATTGGTGTGGCCAACATTGATGATCAGAACACCGTCTGGATTGACCTGCCGGGCACGGCCAAAGACATGTATGTGCCGCGTATGGATTGGGCGGAAAATGCCGATGAGCTAATAATCCAGCAAATGAACCGCAAGCAGGACACCAACCGCGTCTTTTACGCCAACGTTGAGACGGGCGTTGCCACGCAGGTTTTTGTAGAGCGAGAGCAAACCTTTATCGAAGACGTCTTCGACCCGCAGTGGATCGAAGCGACAGATCGGTTCCTGTGGACCAGCGAGCGCAGTGGCTGGCGACACGTCTATTCGGTGTCGCGTGACGGCACGGACTTTGTCGATCTGACGACCGGCGAATTTGATGTGGTGAAGATGCTCTCGATCGAAGAAGACACCGGCTGGCTGTACTTCATCGCCTCGCCCAACAACGTAACGCAACGCTATTTGTACAGAAGCCGCCTCGATGGCAGTGGCCAAATGCAGCGCCTTACACCTGAGGACTATGCCGGCACCAACACCTATCACGTCGCCAAAGACTCGCGCTGGGCTATTCATCGACACGCCAGTTTTTTCTCGCCGCCCGTGTATCGTCTGGTGTCCCTGCCCGACCACAAACCGCTGCACGTGCTCGAAGACAATGCCCAACTTGCCGCCAAAATGAAGGCACTGGCGCTTGGTGACGTCGAATTTTTTCAAGTTGACGCCCAGGATGAACTAACCCTCGACGGCTACCTGCTGCGCCCACCGCAGTTCGATGCAAGCAAACGCTATCCGATTATCAATTTCGTTTACGGCGAGCCGGCGGGGCAGACGGTGACGGACGACTGGCACGGCAACAGCGGGATGTGGCACATGCTCATGTCACAACGTGGTTTCGTCATCTCCTCTGTGGACAATCGCGGCACAAAAGCGCCGCGTGGCCGCGACTGGCGTCGCTCGGTCTATGGCGGTATTGGCATCTTAAGCTCCCGTGATCAGTCCGACGCGCTCACGGCCATGTGCAAACGCTGGAATTTCATCGACTGCGATCGGGTGGGCATATGGGGTCACTCCGGCGGCGGGTCGATGACACTCAATATGATGTTCCGTCACCCGCAGCAATATCATGTTGGCGTGTCGCGAGCCCCGGTGCCCGACCAACGGCTGTATGATTCTATTTATCAGGAACGCTACTCCGGCCTGCTCGACGAATTTGAGGAAGGCTACAAGCAGGGTTCGCCCATCACATTTGCCTCACAACTCGAGGGCAAGCTGCTTCTGGTGCACGGCACAGGGGATGACAACGTGCACTATCAAGGCGCCGAAAGGCTGATCAACGAGCTGGTCAAGCACAATCGTCAGTTTGATTTTTTTGCCTACCCAAATCGTCAGCACGGCATTAGAAGTGGCGAAGGCACCGAGCTGCATTTGCACACGATGATGAGCAACTACTTTATTGAGCATCTTGGTCGCGGTGAGCCCGCAGCACAATGAAAACAAAACTGATTTTTCTTGCCGTAATGTGTAGCGTCATTTGCCGCTCACTGCCGACAGTGGCCGCGACCCCAGCGGAAGATGCACCTCTTACGCCGGCAAGCGTAATCGAGCGCTCCGCACCAGAAGACTGGCGCCAACCCGATCAAAACCGGCTGCTGCACCTCACAACCGAAAGCGGCGAGGTGATTTTTGAACTGGCGCCAGATTTCGCGCCCGCGCACGTGAGCAACGTGAAACAGCTCGTGTCACAACGCTACTACGACGGCCTGGCAATCACCCGTTCGCAGGACAATTACGTCGCACAGTGGGGCGACCCCAATGCCGGCACGCCTGAGGCCAAGTCGTTGGGCAAGGCCAAAGCCTCCCTTCAAGGCGAGTACTTCAGCCCACGCAAAGCCATTGCGCTGACCCCCATCGACAGCCGCGATGCCTACGCCGACTCGGTGGGCTTCGCCGGTGGCTTTGCGGTGGGCGCTGACACCACGCGCGCGTGGCTTACCCATTGCTATGGAGCCCTTGGCGCCGGTCGCGGCATGGCGGCGGATAGCGGCAACGGTGCCGAGCTGTATGTGGTGACCGGCCACTCCCCACGTCACCTCGATCGCAATGTCACGCTGCTTGGCCGCGCCATCGCCGGCATGGAGCATCTGAGCAGCCTGCCAAGAGGCAGCGGTGCTTTGGGGTTTTACGAGAACCCGGAACAAGCCATGCCAATCGTATCGATGCGTCTGGGAAGCGAGCTGTCACCGAAACAGCAAAGCAGACTTGAAATCATGCGCACCGATACGGACACCTTCGCCAAATATGTACGCTCGCGTACGTATCGCAAAAATCCGTGGTTCATCGATCAGACCGGCAAAATCAGCGTGTGCAACGTTGGCGTACCCGTTCGCCCCGTCACCCGAGCGGCAACCCCATGACACAAGAGAGGCACGATATGAGCGCCAATCATCTGGCCGAAGAATGGCGCCTCCTGCAGACGCAATGCGAGAGCTACGAGCGGCACAGCTTACTGATCAAACTGGCCGCAACGCTACTGGTCGGGGCGAGTTTTCTAATCCAACCCGGTTTGCCGCTGATCATGGGCGCGATAGTGAGCATTCTTTGGCTGCAGGACGCCATCTGGAAAACGTTTCAAAGTCGGCTTGAAGCGCGTCTGCTGTTGCTGGAAAACAAGCTGTCCACGGCCGCACAAAACCCGGCGCCGCACGCCGAAGCCTTCCAACTCCACACGCAGTTTCAGGCTCAGCGCCAGCGTGGCGGCACTTTGAAACAGTATATTGCTCAGGCCACTCGCCCCACCGTCGCGTATCCCTACGTTGCGCTCATCGCCCTGCTCGGACTCACGCTCGCGCTGTAAACGCCTCCCCATTGGGCGATTTCCACGCCAAATCCAACGCACTCTTCCACGCTCAGCACAGACACTGTGAGACATCGCAGCGACCGGCATGCCGACGCCGCGCTCAAACCGGAACCCCATCGTTTGGAGAAAGCAGCCATGAACCACCGCCAGACCAAATATCGGCAGTCCCCGCCCCAGCTGAGCTCACGTCTGTTTCTCACCGACGGCGGCCTTGAAACCGATCTGATCTTTAACCACGGTTTCGATTTGCCCGCCTTTGCCGCGCACACGCTATTGGAGACTGAACGCGGGCGCGCCGCCCTGAAGCATTACTTCGATGGGTTTATCGACCTTGCTCACACCCACGGCACGGGCCTGCTTCTGGATTGTGTTACCTGGCGAGCGCAGGGTGCGTACGCCGGCGAGCTGGATACAGACGAGACCGAACTTTGGAGAATCAACCATCGCGCGGTGCAGTTTGCGGCCGGCTTGCGAGCTGGTGCGGCGAATGCCAGCTCTTTGATGGTGCTCAACGGAGTGATTGGACCAAGCGCCGATGCCTACGTCCCCGGGCATATGCTCAACGCCACCGAAGCGCTGGACTATCACAGCCAACAAATCAGTTGGCTTGCAGAAACCGAAGTGGATTGCATCACGGCGCTCACGTTCAACAATGCCGGTGAGGCCATCGGGGTTGTGCGCGCCGCCAACCATGCAGCGCTGCCGGTCGCGGTATCGCTCACGGTCGAGACAGACGGCACGCTGCCCAGCGGCCAGCCGCTCGGCGAGGCCATTATCGAGATTGATGCGCAAACCAAATCCGGCGCCATGTACTTTATGGTGAACTGCGCCCACCCGGACCACTTCCGCCACGTGCTGGACGATGAGCGTTGGACACACCGCTTGCGCGGCATGCGCTGCAACGCCTCGCGCTGCAGTCACGCTGAACTCGACGCAAGCGAAACGCTCGACGCCGGCAACCCGATTGAACTGGCCGCGCTTTACCGCCGCATTCTTACGCAGCTGCCGTGGCTGAATATTGTCGGGGGCTGTTGCGGCAGCGACCTGCACCACGTTTCGGAAATTGCCCGCGCACTGACGCCGGCGGCCACCGGCGCGGCGTAGCGCGTCAGGCGATTCGTCGCATGATGCTCTCGAGCGGACCGCGGTCGCTGATCTTCGTCCACAGCCGCGCGTAAACCACGGCAAGCAGGCAAAACATCAGGGCGGCCATCAGGGCCCCACCGGCGCTTTGCGTACCCAGCATCCCGAGGGCCTCCAGCGAACCCATCCCCAGCAAAATGTGTGCAACGTACAAGCTCAACGCTTGCCGCCCTGCTGGCGTCACCACTTTCAACACGCCCATGCGATCAAGCCAATCGGCGGAACGCAAACACAGACCAATGACCAACGCCGCCGCTCCGGATCCGGCCAACATATAAAGCGGCATAGGCGGCACCGGCGAGGTGGTGGCCAGAATCGCCAGCTCGGGATCCAGTGCATGCAGCTGTTGGCCCAGTATCACGCTTGCCATTTGTGCACACCCGACAACAGCCGCCCCAGCGACAATCAGGCGCGGTAGTGGATGATGTCGGCATCGAACACCAGCGTGTTAGCCAAACCCAGCACTAACAAGAATGCTGCGCGTTTCAACACAACACGTTGCAGCGGCTGCCACGCTGTTCGCGTTAGAGAAATACCCAGACCCACGCCTGCCAGTACAACGAACGTAGCCGCGGCGGACATTCTTTGACCCAGCGGTGCGACCTTAGTCAGCACCCCGAGCGCGACCCAGGCGCAGCAATGCGCCAAGGCCACCGAGCATGAACCACAACGCCGCGGGCACGGGCACCGTGGTGATTTCCACCGCGTTGTAATTCACATCAAGGAGAGTGACAAAATCGAGCGCACTAACAAAAGGACCGCCAATACCGTCCGTGCCACGTCCGCTGATCATCGATGTCGCCGGCGCTCCGGCCAGCACCTCAAAGCTTATTGTGCCGACCAGTGCCGGGCCAGAGATACCACCGAAAACGCCGAAGCTCCAATTGAAAGCAAGACCCGGAAAAATGTCGGGATCACCGGGAGCGAAGTCATTTTCGTCAATACCCGATAGCGTCAAACCGTGAAACGTCATGGCCGCTGGGTCCCACAGCAAATCAAAGCCGCCACCCAGCGTGATATCGCTGCCAAGACCGCTGTCGTTCGTGGAAAAATCCATCACCACATCGAAATCAACGATGTCACCGGCACTTAAGGCCGTGGTCGCCGATGTCGGCACGAGAGAAATACTGGCTGCGTGTGCAGAAAGACCGCTGAGGGCAAAACCTGCAACACAAACCAAACTACGGCTGATCAATTTCATCGCATCACTCCGTTTTCACTCTGGGCATAAATAGTACCACTGCATCGTTAAAAAAAACCCGGGCGACGCCATCGGATGGCGCGGCCCGGGTCTTATCACGGTCTAAAGCCGCCGTCAGATCACGGCACCAGCGCACTCGGCCCCGGCGGCTGGAAAAACATCTGGCGCATCAACCCCAGATCCGTTGCGTTCACAACACCGTCGCTATTGAGATCCGCGGCACTGGGTACAGTTGAGAAAAACACGGCACGCAAAATACCAAGATCCTGCACGTTCACAATGCCGTCGTTGTTCAAATCGGCATCGCAGGCATTGCCATAACCGTCACCATCGCTATCGAGCTGCAGTGGGTTGCTGGTCGCCGTGCAGTTGTCGCTCACATCCGCAACACTATCGCCGTCATCATCTACGGGATTAATTTCAGCGATCACTTTTTGAATCGACGGCGTGACCGCGGTACTCAATGACGTCATATCCGCTGCCCAGATCACGGCGTTGCCGGGTGTCTCGAAGGTCACCACAGTATTGGGCTGGGCCACAACGAAATTGACGCCATCGTTTGAGACCGACCATTCGATGCTGGTGTTGGCAGGCTGAGTGGTCTCTACAGAAATCGTTGCTGTGGTGACCGGATCAGCACTGACGCCCAATGGCTGCGACTGAATGCGATTGCCAAAGAGTGAAAACAAACCTGGTCCCGGCTGCGCATCAAAGCCTCCCGTTGAACGCCGATAGACCGCATTGGCTGAGAAGAAATTGGCCGCCAGGATATCGGCGTTGGCCAGAAACACCAGGTCGCGCAAAGGTGCCACGTCATCAGTGACGGCGAAGCCAGAAGCCGCAGACACGCCCAAACTCGCCAGCACCCGATAATAGAGCGGGGTATCCGACGCAGCGATCACTTCCACCTCACCTGCGCCGACGACTTTCGCCGCCACATGCAAAGCGCCACTGCAGTTGTCGCCAAACACCGTACCGCTGCCATTGGCATCAAAGCCATCCGCGCCGCCGCTGCCCTCGAACCAACGGCATGCGCCGTCAGGCTTGGCGAGCAGCACGTCGTCGGTGCCGTCGAAGTTCAAGTCGACCGCTACCAAGTCGGCCGATACGGTTTCATCTGCACCCAGCGCCTGCTCGACACTCGTTGCGCTGAATCCGGCGCCGGTGCCCTCATTGGCGAGCCAAACGTCACCGCCATCATTGGCAAACATCAGATCGATACGACCATCGCCGGTCACGTCTGCGCCGACAACGGCATTACTGCGCTGTGCATCTTGACCCAGCTCGATCGCGACGGTCGCTGCTGAAAACGGCTCAGCGCCGCCTGCATTCAGATACAGCGTGTTGATCCCGTCATTGGCAAAGACGATATCCGGTCGGCCGTCGTCATTGGCATCCACAATCGTTACATCAAGGCTGTCTGTTACGGCTGAGCCAATGGCAATACCACCGCTGGCGCGCAGAAACGGTCCGTCGCCCAGGTCATTGGGGTACCAGCGATTGATGCCGTCGTTGGCCGCCACCACATCGGGAAAGCCATCGTCATTCAGATCACCCACAACCACGCTTTGCGTTACATCCGCGTCGTCGGTGATCGGGAATGCGGACGCATAATTGCCGTTATTGTTCACATAGACCCGATTGAGCCCGTTGGCACCCTCAACAATGTCCTCATCACCATCGTTATCCAGATCGGCCGCGGCAATTGAGGAGGTAAAGGCACCGGCATCGCCAAACGCAAACGTCGTGCCACCAGCGGCAAACGGCGAACGTCCCTCTTCGCCCAAATAGAGCTCCAGTTGATTCTGGTTGTTCACGGAGAACGCGATATCTTCGATGCCATCGCGATTGATATCACGCACCCGAGCATCGTTACCGCTGCTGGAAAAAACCTCGACAAACGATGAGGTGGAAAAAGAGCCGCCTCCCTGGTTCAGGTACACGCGGGCTGGATCGTAATTGCGTGCAACCAAGTCTGGCAGGCCATTGCGGTCAATATCGATCACGCCCGAAAACGTGAAATCACCCAAGTTGGTCACGACAAACGCAGGACCAAAAACGTCCGGGGTACCCGTGTTGAACAAGATCGCCACGCCGTCAGCAAAACGATCGTTGCCAACGATATCCAGAAACCCGTCGGCGTTCATATCAGCGACTGCCCGAAAGCCGGCATCCGTGTTGGTCGAGAAGTCCGGCAAGGCCCCGGGAGCGAACGGTGCCTCCGCATTACCACTGTTGAGGAAAAGCGATGCACCAACAGAAAATGAGCTGGTGGTCACAAACAGATCGAGCTGGCCGTCGTTATTGAAGTCTGCGGTCAAAACATCGACAACGTTGTTGCTTGGCGTAGAGACGCCACTGCGAGCGGACTCAGGAAACGGCTCGCTTGAGCCGTCATTGAGGTAGTAACTTGTACCGGAGGACGCCGTATGCGTGATCATATCCAGCCGACCGTCGCCATTGAGGTCTGCAAATGTCGCGGCGACCATACCTTCTTCAAGAGCGCCAATATCGTAGCGTGCCGGCGTCCCAGCTGGAAAACCCGGCGTTCCGTCATTGACCAAAAAATAGCTGCGATTGTTCGTGCAGCAGGTCTCTGTGTTGCCGATAAAAATGTCCAGATCATCGTCGCCATCGAAATCGACAAACTTCAGCGGTCGCTGGCTGTCGAAGTCGTCAAAGATTACGTCGACCTCGCCGGTCAGCTCACCGCCGACACCACTGGCGGCAAAGTAGTCATTACCGCGATCCACAAAGAAGACGTCGTCAAAACCGTCACCCGTGACGTCACCCAGCTCAAACGAATCGAACCCCTGCGAGATTAGAAACGTGACCTTGGGTGGTGTCGCCGTGGACAACGGCGGCTGGAAGACACCGGCGGCGGGGGCCAACGTGGCCTCACCTGCATCGATGTCCACGCGACCGATGGTGCGCGCAGAATTAATGGCATCGAGCGATTCGAAATTTTCTGTAAAAGTGGTGGTTTGCGCAAAGGCTGAGAAACACAGCACACTCGAAAGCGTGCAGAGAATTGGTTTTTTCATTGCTTACCGTCCTGAAGGATATTCTGATAATTGTTAGGATCCGGAACCTGCGAATCGGTCAACACACGCAGCGAGTGGTGCTGCCTGTGCAGTCCGTCGCCGCCATGGCGAGTTCCTGCAATCTAAGTGCGGTCAAGCCCCATTAGGAGAACATATTTCGCGATTACAATGTAGTTTTTATTTTTCGTAAAGTTGTTATTTCGTTGTTATTTTCGCGCCGAATGTGAAGTTGCGCGTCGGAATATTATGAAAAACAACGCCATCCGTTCCGGCGTCTACAATCGTGCACATCTGCCTACTTAGTGGGTGCTCTGAAAACACTGCGGCACCCGCGCACGCAACGGTCAATTAGAAGCGAATTCTCACCCCGGCGTTCGCTACAAACCCCTCGAGCGGTGCCCACGCATCCACGGTCCAGCGACCGTCGGGAGTGCGCTGCGGCTGCAGCAAAGAATCTTCTGTGGTTTGACGTATGCCAAGCAAGTTCTCGAGATTCAGGAACACGCGATACCGCCGCAGCACAATTTCGCCGAGCAGCCCGATTTCAAAATACGGTTTGCTTTGCTCGCGAAACGGATTGTCTTCCAATGCCTGCGTGCCGGAGTAATAAACCTCAAGCCCAAGTCGGCCGCGATCATGGTCTTCCCACATGGCCACCAACCCAGCGGAGTGTCGCGGCGTGAGCGGTACCGAGCGCGTGCCGCCAGCAAAAGACGCCGGTTCGTTGGCGTCGGCATAAACATAACTTGTGGTCAGGACGTACGGCCCGCGGCGAAACCGAAACGATGCCTCGAGTCCGTTGGTGAGCGTCTCGCCGCGAATATTGATCAGCCGAACGAGATCGGGCGCGACCGTTTGCAGACGTACGGCATCATCAATCTGAGATCGAAAAAACGTCAGGCCCGCTTCCACCGAACCTACCGCATAGCCAACATCAAGCGATGCCGTTTGCGCGGTCTCTGCCTGCAACCCGGCAATGGGTGCCAGCCGCGACAGCCCGGCGGCTTCGGTCTCCTCAACAAACGGCGTTGGTGCGTAAAAACCACCGCCCCAGGAAGCACGGATGGTCCACGGCTCAGATCGATACAGACCAGAAATACGCGGGCTGAATTGATCACCGTAGTCACTGTGATTATCCCAGCGTGCACTGGCCGCGACGGTGACATTCGCACTCAGATCCGTGTCAATTTGCGCGAAGATTGCCGGCGCTTCGTAAGAGTAATCAAAAACGCCAAACGTGGCGGATTCATAGTTGTCCGCCTGATACGCCATCCCAGCCACCCATGAGGTGTTGAGCTCGGCACCGGAAAGAGAGATTTCGGTAAGCAGTGTCTGATGTACGTCGCGCTCCAACAAGGAACCAAACTGATGGTCATGGGACTGGCGCACGGTAGACACGCGCATCTGGGCAAGCCCCCAGTCACCCACCGGACGTTCATACACTAAGCCCGCATCGACACGCTGGGTGTCCTGATTCTGTGCAAACGGCTGCTGGTCCGGCGTTACAGCGCCAGGCAACGTGCCGCCCTGCCGGTCTTCTATCATCGCGCCCACTGTGAGATAGGCCTTCGACCCGTTTGCGCCGGCGTAAAAAAGTCGCGGCCTGACTGAGCCGCGCGTGTAGCCGGGCATGTCGATCCAGCCATCGTCATCGAGGTCCTGCACCGATTGCCGGTTGTAGGTTGCCAGCGCCGAACCGCTCCAGCCAAAGCCAAGGGGACTCGAACCATAGGCCGACAAATCTTGCCCACCACGCGTCGTGGCATTGAGGATTACCTCACCGCTGCGGGTCTCGCTGGCCCGTCGTGATATCAGATTAATCACGCCGCCCAGGGCCTGCCCGCCGTAGAGTGCGGATGACGCCCCTTTAATAATTTCCACCGCCCCAAGATCGCTCGGCGGTACCTGCAGCAGACCCAGAGAGGAGGCCTGACCGCCATACAGCGGCAGCCCGTCGGCCAGCAACTGCGTGTAGCGCCCGCGCATGCCGTGCACGCGGATATTGGCGGAGCCCAAACCCGGCGATGTGACCTGTACACGCAGGCCGCCGGTTTCGGCCAGCAGCATCGAGATGTTGCCGGGGCGCATCAGGAGTTTTTCTTCGATTTCTTCCTGATTGATCACTTCAACGCGAATGGGCTCGTCCTGAATTCGTCGCCGCGACCGAGTGGCCTGCACGGTGATTTCCTCCACTTCGCCTGCACCGTGCCCATGGCCGTGCTCGTGCCCGTCTTCTTCAGCTGCGGTAAGGGGCGCGCACACGACAACGCCGCCAGTAAAAGCGGCAACAACTAAAAATTCGCGAATACCAAACAACGCCACACCCTAGCCTTTGGCCGGTTACTGAAGACGAAAGACCGGAGATTACTGCTGATGCGAACATCAGACAATGACCAATAAAATGTCCCGTATTTGGCCCAATCCGACTATTTCATGACCACCGTTGGCAAAAATTGGAAAGTTTGACGCCATAGTAATTTGAGTTTTATTGCATTGGTGGGGAAGACATTATGTCGAGTTTCCGAAGTTTAATTTTTTCACTGGGTGTGCTGGCCGCAGCAGGCAATGCGCACGGACAGGTGGTCAACGTGGACGTGGGCCCGGTGCCCGCCGCCTACGTCGGTCAAGGCGCCCTCGATGATCCGGGCAACAATTTTTGGTCGAGAATTACCTCCTCTGGTTTCGACCTTCTGGAATCTGACGGCATCACCCCGTCTGGTATATCCGTAAGCCTGACCAGCTCCAACGCCACGGCCTACGAGGATACCAACAGCAACGGTCTGCTTAATGACTACGTATTTACGACCACGTTCGACACGGCAAACTACGTGGGCGACATAGAAATCGCGGGCCTTGTGGCCAACAGCCGCTACCTTATTTATATCTACAGCGCCGGCCGGCTGGAGTCCGAAGGCGGGCTGTTCGAATTGAACGGCAAGAGCGCCGCCACCAGCGGCCTGCCGTTGGAAGACTTCGTAGAAGGTGCGAACTACGTTGTACTGGAAGTGACCGCCGATGCTGATGGCCGCGTAACCGGCACCTACCGTCCGTTTGATAGCTTCAGCAGCGCTGCGATCAACGGCCTGCAAATCCAATCTATCGCCCCCGGCACGCGCCCCACGCGCGCAGAAAACATTCGCGGCGCAATCAGCCCCACGGTGCACTCGCCCGGCGACGCGATTACCGTTACCGCGCAGTTCAATGAAGTCGTGAGCTTAAGCCAAAGCGGCGGCCTGCAACTGCAGCTGGATATTGAAGGCCAGATGGTAAGTGCGGTGCACACCGGTGCCACCAGCGGCAGCGAGCTTACGTTCGAAGCCATTGCCCCGTCGACGACAACCTATGAGGCCAAAGTGGTCGCAGACTCTCTGGAACTGCTCGGCGGCGCCGCCTTGACCGACAGCAATTCTCTCGACGTGGCGCTCACCAACGCAGCCGCGGCATTGGATAACGATCAAATCTCAACGCAAGGGCTATCGGTCTATCCAAGCGTTGAGAGCTTGGAGCCGCTGGCCTCACCGCACTACGCTTTTCGCGTGCGTGAGATCGCCAATGGCAACAACTGGCAAACACCGTTTGCGTGGATCACACAAAGCATCGACTTCTCACCCACGACCACGGATATCGGTTACTACAACGCTTTTGTCGGCGGCTGGAGTCATACCTACGCCAACTTTGAGATGGCGAACAACACGATGATTGAGGTAGAAATCACGCGCCTTGATCCGGACACGGGTTTACAGGTGGACATCGACAAAGCCGTGCCCCATCCGCGCCGCAAGGTGCGCTCGTGGCGCGTTGAAGACGGTCGGGCGTACGTGATCATTGATCAGCCGGCGCTGCTGTCGGTGGACATCGACGGGACGTTTGATGACAACCCGTCGCCGGCTGCAGGTTTTGTAAACGAAGATGCGCTGCACGCGGTGTCGATCTTCGCCAACCCGTTTATCCTCGATAAGCCAAACCCAAACGATCCGGACGTACTCGTCGTGACACCGGGCACAGTGCCGCCGGAAGATGGCAACTGGACCACGCTCTATTTTGAGCCCGGCGTTCACCAAATCTGGGACGGTGATTGGGAAGTTGGCGACGATTTTCAGTTGCACAGTGATCGCAGTTACTACATTCCCGGCAACGCACTGGTGCACGGCAACTTCAACAACCGTGACAACGACAACGATGCGCGCAACATCCGAATATTCGGTCACGGCACACTGTCGGGCGATCGCATTCCCCACTTCGACGAGCAAGGCCTGATCGGCGGCGAAGAAAATCCCGACGCGAAATGGAATCGTGCGATCCGGGTGGGCAACAAAGCGCAGGGCTCGCGCGTTGAAGGCGTGACGGTGGCCAACCCGGCCAATCACAGCGTGGCACTGCAGGGCGGTTTTAGCGCCGATCCTGACAACTTCAATTATGTACGCTGGACGAAGGTCATCACGTGGCGCGCCAACGGCGACGGCATCTCGCCCAACGGCAGTGGTTACGCAGAAGATTGCTTCTTGCGCACACAGGACGACGGCACGTACATCGGCGGTCTGGGCATTCGCCGCATGACCTATTGGGCCGACGTCAACGGCATGCCGCTGCGCCTGAGCAACATGCTCAACGACAACCCTGCAGCCTACCGCTACTTCGGCCCCCTGGCTGTGGAAGACATCGACGTGATCTACGCCCGCACGCGTTTTGGCAGCGGGCCCGGCCGTTCGATCATCGGCTTTCCCGATCCGGCCCTGCCGTTCGCGTTTAACGACGGATCGCACGTGATCTTCCGCAACATCCGCGTGGAAGATCGCTTTGCAACCCGCACGCTGTTTGGCTGGGATCTGGCATCCGGCAGTGGCGGTACCGGCCCCATTTCCGGAGTACGATTTGAAAACGTGCGCGCCGCCGCAAGAAACGTCGATAACGAACTTGATCCACTGCTGGGCGTTGCCGCAGCGCCCATTTCGGGCCTGATCTTTGACGACGTCACGCTAGCCGGTGAGCACTACAACGACATTGCCGATTTTCAAACCAACGAGTTTGTATCGGGCTTTGTGTTTGAGAACACGCAAGCTGGCGCCATCTCTTATAATGGCGCTTCAGGACTCGGCAAGTGGTACATCGATACCGACTGGGACGCAGGCGTCGAGCCGGCCAACAACGATGTGGTGAATCACACCGACACCGGCACAACGCTGCGAGTCGATGCATCGGCCTATGCCGGCACCCTGACGGTTGCCCACAGCGACACGGCAAGTGTGCGCATCGAAAACCACGGCAACCTGACCGTGACTGACATGCTGACACTTGGCGGCAGCGGACCGGGCGCAGTTGAACTGATTGATGGCACGCTATCGCTTGCCAACGAACAGAACACGGCACTGACCATCGCGGACGGTACGCTGTATTTTGAACGCGGCGTTCTGGAATGGGCTGGCGATCAGATCGATGATCTGCAGTTTTTGTTCGATAGCGAGCTGATCACGCTTGGCGCGGGCAGCCTGGATGCACCCGTAGCCGGCAGCGTACTGATCGGCCGCAGCGGCGGCAACGAACTCTACGCCACGTTTGATGCCACCAGTGGCATTACGCAGGCGCGAGTGTTCAGCACAGCGGACACCGATGGTGACGGCGTTGCCGATGCCCTCGACAACTGCACGGCCGTGGCGAACCCCGATCAACGCGATACCAACGGCGATGGCTTTGGTAACGCCTGCGACGCCGACCTTAACAATGACTGCATCGTGAACGTCGTGGATCTGGGACTCCTGCGATCCGTGTTCTTCACCGCGGACGAAGATGCTGACTTGAACGGCGATAACGTGGTCAATGTGATTGATCTGGGGCTGCTGCGTAGCGGCTTTTTCAATGCCCCAGGGCCTGCAACCGAGACTTGCCTGCCGAGCGAATAGATGCATAAGCAACTGATTTAAAGCTGGAAAATACGAACGGCGTCGTGCTCTGCACGGCGCCGTTTTCTTTGCTCCAATCCATCACATGTAATCCTCTTGCGTAATTACATGTAAAACGTTAAACTGTGTGTCATGGTCGTTAAAACCTCAGCACACTATCAACGCGAATATCGCCGTCGCCTCCGCGAGCAGGGCCTGATCAAAAGAGAAATCTGGATTCGGCCCGAACACACGGACAAGGCGCGCGCATTTGAGAAAGAACTGCGCTCTGGCGCCCCAAGTGTCGCCACCCGTTCGCGCCCGCACTGGCGCACCGAAGAACTTTATACCGAGCTGCTGAAGACACCGATCGCGCAGTCCGGAAAAGCGACCATCGAACTGATCGACGGCATCGACCCTACGGTCCATGTGGTTATGCACGAAATTGGCGATCTGCCGGTCTTCGTCACGGTTGCCGGTGAGCAAATTATCGCCGAGGCCGTGCTGTGGCCAACGTCCGAGGTGCGCGACACCGCCGAGTTCAACGAAGCGGTTCTGCGCACCCACAAATTTTTCCCGCTATCCACCATTAGTCTTGGACAGCGTGCACACGACAGCTACTACCTGATGTTCGGCGCCCTGAGCGCCAGCTCGCAAATCGCCGACATCATTCACGAGATCGAAATACTGGCAAGCAATGTCATCCACGCCACCGAAGCGTACGCCGACATGCTGCGACCCGTGTTTCACACCACAGGAGAAGGACAATGAACGTCTGGGCAAAAATGATCACCGCGTTGCGCGGGGGTGTTAACGAGGCCGGCGAGGCCATTGCAGACAGTCAGGCACTACGCATTCTGGATCAGGAACTGCGTGATGCATCGGACGAACTCAAGCAGTCGAAAGACAGCCTGGCCGCCATCATTGCGCGGCAAAAGCTGGCGGCCGAAAAAGTGGGGCAGCTGAAAGAGAACATTGCCGAACACGAAGGCTACGTCCTCAAGGCGCTGGAAAAAAACGATACGGAGCTGGCGCATGAGATTGCGGCCAAGATTTCCGACCTCGAACTACAGATGGCCACACAGGAAGACGCCGGCACAGGCTTTGCGAAAAGCGCCGACGAACTGCGTAGCGCGGTCCAAACGGCTGAGCGCGACATCCAACGCATGAAACAGCAGGTCGACACGGTAAAAGCGACTGACAGCGTGCAGCGCGCACAGGCCGCCGTCTCGGCCCGCCACAGCGGTTCAGATTCCCGCCTGCGTACCGCGATGGACTCGCTGGAACGCATTAAAGAACGTCAGGACCTGCGTTCGGCAAAGATGCGCGCAGCCAAGGACCTGGCCACGGAAACCGGCGATCAGTCGCTGGACGTTCGGATGGAAAAAGCGGGCATTAAGCCATATGGAAACAGCGCCGATGAGGTCCTCGAACGCCTCAAAAAACGCACCGGCGCCTAGGCTACCTACCACCGACGAAGCCCAAACTTAACCAGGAGACTACTGCGTGTTCGCAATTTTTCTAAGTGACAAAATGGATCCCTTTTATCAGAACATCGGATCGTTCCCGACGCTGATCTATTCGATCCTGCTGATCGTTGTGGTTCTGTACTGGGCCGGTGCCGTGCTTGGCATCGTGGATCTGGACGTCATTGATCTGGATTTGGACACGCTTGATCTGGACACAGCGGACATGAACCCCGACTCGCCGCATTCCACACCCGACGTATTGGCGGGCCTGATGCTGCGCTACGGCCTGGTGGGGGTGCCGGCCACGGTGTCGCTGTCGTTTCTCATTCTTATCGGGTGGGGACTGTGCTACTACACCGTGCACTTTTTGTTTGGGTTTATCCCGGGCTCCATGCTCAAACTCGTCGCGGGCTTTCCGGTGTTTCTGGCGACGCTGTACTTCGCAGCGCACATCACCGGCGTCCTGATCAAGCCGCTACGCCCGTTTTTCGAAAAAGCGACACAGCAAACTGAAAAACTGGTGCTGGGCCAAACCGCCATCGTCAGAACCTCACGCGTCGACAGCGACTTTGGCGAAGCCACGCTCGACGACGGCGGCGCGGGCCTCATTCTTAAAGTTCGGGCCACCGGCGCGAACACATTCAAAAAAGGCGACCGCGTCGTCATCTTCGAACAGCTGACCGAAAAAAATATTTACCGAGTCATTTCAGAACAGGAATTTGGTGGCCTGTAGGCCCACCCACTCACACTCAAGCAAAAATATAAAGACACACAGGGAGCAATAACTAATGGCCGATTTATCCGTATTAATGCCCGCACTCACTATCGCGGCGATCGTTCTTCTCGTGCTACTGGGCCTCGCCGGCCTGTTCAAAGCCTTCTACTACAAAGTGGAACAAGGCACGGCACTGATCGTCAACGACATGAGCGCCAAGCCCAAGGTCCACTTCACCGGCGCGCTGGTCTACCCGATCATCTACAAAAGAGAGCTGATGAAAATCTCGCTCATCAGCCTGGAGATTGATCGCCGCGGCAGCGACGGCCTGATCTGTAAAGACAACATGCGCGCCGACATCTCGGTCGCGTTTTATCTGCGCGTAAACGAAACCGCCGAAGACGTACTGAAAGTGGCCAAATCCGTTGGCGCCAGCCGCGCCTCCGATCAGGCGGCCGTGGATCAGCTGTTCTCAGCGAAATTTTCAGAAGCCCTGAAGACGGTCGGTAAGCAGGTGGAGTTTGTCTCCCTGTTTGAGAATCGTCAGGAGTTTCGCGAGAAAATTATTGAGGTGATCGGCGATGACCTCAACGGCTACGTGCTCGAAGACGTGGCGATCGACTACCTTGAGCAAACGCCGAAAGCCGCGCTCGACCCCACCAATATTCTGGACGCCGAAGGCATCAAGAAAATCACCGAACTCACCGCCACGCAAAACGTTCGGACCAACGAACTGGAGCGCGACGAAGAGCTGGCGATCAAGAAGAAGAACGTGTCCACCGTCGAGGCGATGCTCGAGCTCGAACGCCAGCAGGCCGACGCCGAGGCGCGCCAGCAGCGTGAAGTGCTCTCCATTCAGGCCCGCGAAGAGGCCGAAACGGCGAAGGTGCAGGAAGAAGAACGTCGCAAGTCCGAATCCACCCGCATTCAAGTGGAGCAGGATCTGCAGGTGCAAACCGAAAATCAGAAACGCGAAGTGGAAGTGGCTGACCAGAACCGTCAGCGCGCCGTGGCCATCGAAGAAGAAAAAGTGGTGCGTGCCCGCGACCTGGAAGTCGTGAGCCGCGAGCGCGAAGTATCGGTGGAGCGCGTACTGGCCGAGAAAGCCGTTGAAGTTGAGAAGAAAGAAATTGCGAACGTGATTCGCGAACGCGTGGCCGTCGATAAAACGGTGGCAATTGAAGAAGAGCGCATCAACGAAGTGCGTGAAGTGTCGGAGGCTGATCGTCTCAAGCAGGTACAGGTGCTCTCGGCCGAAGCCAAAGCAGAGGAAGAACGCATCAAGGAAGTGGTTGCCGCGCGCGCCCAGGAAACGGCCGCCAATCACAAAGCCGCCGAGATCACGACGCTTGCCGACGCTCGTCTGATTGCCGCGGGCAAAGATTCGGACGCCAAGAAAGTGCTGGCCGAAGGCATCCAGGCCGAAGACGCCGCGGCGGGTCTTGCCGAAGCCGACGTGATTCG
The DNA here is from genome assembly GCA_045106455.1 of Gammaproteobacteria bacterium. Classification (GTDB taxonomy): domain Bacteria; phylum Pseudomonadota; class Gammaproteobacteria; order Steroidobacterales; family JBCCMA01; genus JBCCMA01. The sequence continues at coordinate 29,115 of JBGCEL010000104.1, read as the reverse complement.
CGCCACGGGTACTGCTGAGGCCTCAGCGAAGACCGAAGTGGGCCTTGCCACGGCCGACGTCACCAAGGCTCAGTTCAAGGCGGAAGCCGAAGGCCTGGAAGACAAGTTTGCCGCTATGGGTCAGATGACCGGCGAAACGCGTGAGCACGAAGAATATCGCATGGGTCTTGAGACGGCGTTCAAAGAAGCGATTGCCTCTATCGATGCCGGCAAAGAAATCGCCAAAGAGAACGCCGAGATTCTCGCGATCGCTCTACAGAAAGCCAAAATCGATATCGTGGGCGGCGAAGAGCACTTCTTCGACAACTTCGCCAAGTCGCTGTCGATCGGTAAGGCCGTGGACGGCCTGGCCGAGAAGAGCGCGGTCGTGCAGGCTCTATTGGCCAAGGTCTCCACGATGGGGAACGCAGGCTCAACGCCTGCGCCCAAAGCTGACGCAACGTCCCAGATCGAAGGGTAAGCCCATTCGCTCTTGCAATGGAGGGGTGACTCCGGTCGCCCTTCCCTCACTCGCGGACCACGGTCAACAGGAAACCAAACATGTCAGATGAGAGCCAAACCAGCAGCATCGTAGATACAGCGGTCGCACAAGGCGGCGCCTACGATGTTATCCGCAAGCGCCTGGTCGATCAGGGCGAAGCGCTGCACGCACAAACCAGCGCGCTCAATGCAGCGCGTGCCGAAGAGTTCGGCTCCACGGACATGGAGGTCCTCGGTCGCTCAAGAATCCGCACGGAGAACAACTGCCGCGGTCGCGACATCGTGCAGGTGGGCGAGCTGCTGCTATTTGGTTACAACGTTTTTATCGGCCTGAAAAAAACCACACGCGTGCAGGACGTGTTTGCGCTGTATCGCCTGCAGGCCAAAGACGAAAAATACGCCATCGAACCCGTGCCGCTTGAGGGCAGCTTTCTGGCCGACAAGCGCTTCACAGCGGATTTCGATGAGCTGTATCACTACTACAAAGAAACCCGCCTCACTCAGTTGATGCACGTAGGCGGCAAACTGCTGGCCGGCTTTCAAATTGGCGAGCGTCTCGATGACGTGCGCGTATTCCGCTGGGCCGTCTCCGAAGATGGCAGCGACATTACCTACATCGACAATCGCGGCGAACGCGATCTGGACTTGCCCGAGCCCTACGATTTCGAATGGATCAGCGCCGATCGCGATGACGTGGTGCACGGGCGCTTCCCGCACATCAGCCTCGACGACGAAGTGTTTATCGAAACTATCAACGGCGATCTGACCATCAAGGTGGAAAACAACACCGAAGATGGCGAAGGCGTGTACTCCGAGCCGGTGGATGACAAAACCCAGTCGCTCGATGATGCCGAAATCGCTTACGCCATCATCGGCCAGCTCATCCTGATTCGCGTGCTGCCGTACAAAGAGCAGCAGTGGCGGCATCTGGTGTTTAATCGCCGTACTCACAGCGTGGTACGCATTGATGAAATCGGCGATTCCTGCGTCCAGCTCCCCGAAGATCACGGCATCATTTTCCCCGGCGGCTACTATCTGGAATCCGGCGACTACAAAACCTTTGGCAACGAAGTCGATGGCTTCAAATTCAAGCGCAAAATTCGCTCGCCCATCGGCGAGGACGTGTTGTACGTATTCTACGAGCCGGTGGCGGGCCTAAAAGCGCTGCTGTCCTACAACCTGATCGAAAAATCACTGCAAAACCCGTTGGTCGGCAACGGCTATGCGTTGGCCGAAGATGGTCAGGTGGTGGTCTTCAACGCCGATCCCGAGCCCACGCGCGTACACACCATGCAGATCTGGAAAACACCCTACGTGCACGACGAATATGCCGCGGCGAAACCCACGACCAAATCGTTTTACGCCAACATCGGCAACGCCGAATTGGTGCGCGGCGTCTCCGATTTGTTTAGCCTGCACCGCGAAGTACGCTCGGAAACAGTGTCAGTAGGCCACTATGAAGACCTGCGCAAAACGGCAGATCGCCTGTTCGATAATCATTTCTGGATTGGCGAAGACGGCGCCGGCGGCATTGGCGTCACGGTCAAGAGCATTCGAGAAACCGTCGAACTCATCGTCGATGAGTTTGAGAAAGTACAGAGTATCCAGCGCCAGTCGGCCGATGCCGTAAAAGAAGCCCGCGCCGAACAACGCGACATCGTGGCCACGGCCGAGTCCGCAACGTTTCGCTCCGTGGAAGAGTTTGTGGCCGCGCTGGATCGCATTCGCAAGCATCGCGGTCATCTGGCCACCATTCGCGAATACCGCTACATCGCAACCGACGCGATCGATCAAATGGACGCCGAGCTGGTTGAACTCAACGCCGGCGTCGGCGATCGCACGGCGGAGTTTCTGGCGCGCGAGGATTCACTCGACTCCTACAATAAAGACATCGACACCATCAGCGAGGAAGTTGGTCAGCTCAAGACCGTGGCCGAGATTGAACCCAAGCTCGAAGCGCTCGAACAGATTGCCGAAGGACTCGACCTGCTGTCCGAGCTTATTGCCACGCTCAAGATCGACGACGCCACCGTACAAACCCGCATCATCAGCGCCATCTCGAAGGTCTACTCCAAACTCAACCAAAGTCGCGCCCGCGGCCGGCAGCATAAAGAACAGTTGTCATCTACCGAAACTGTCGAGCAGTTTGCGGCGCAAATCGAGCTGTTTTCACAAAGCATCATCAGCGCCCTGGCGTTGGCGACCACGCCGGATCGCTGCGACGAACAGCTGTCCAAGCTCCTAATTCATCTGGAAGAGATGGAGAGCCAATTTGGTAGCCAGGATCAGTTTCTGACCGAAATCATGTCCAAGCGCGATGAGGTGCATGACACGCTTGAGGCGCACAAACAGCAGCTGCTCGATGCGCGCAACACCCGGGCACAAACGCTGTCGGATGCGATCAATCGCATGCTCGACAGCATTGAGAAACGCGCCAATCGCTTTGCCGATAACGACGAACTCAACACCTATCTGGCCTCCGATGCGCTGGTGCTGAAGGTACGCGACCTGGTCGGCCAACTGCGTGATCTAGACAGCGCGGTCAAAGCCGACGACGCCGAAGGCCGCCTGAAAATGATTCGTGATCAGGCGCTGCGCTCACTGCGCGACAAGACCGATCTGTACACCGACGGCGGCGACGTCATCAAGCTGGGGCCGCGTCATCGCTTCAGTGTGAGTCGTGAAGATCTGGATCTGACCATAATTCCGCGCGACGACGGCCTCGCGCTGCATTTGGTCGGCACACAATATTTCGAGGACATTGAAGACGCCCAGCTTAATGCACTAAAGCCTTACTGGAACCTGTCCATCGAATCGGAATCAAGCGACGTGTATCGCAGCGAATATCTGGCCTACAGCATTGTGCAGGCGGCTCGGAACGGCGCGGAAGACCTCGACTGGCAGAGCCTCAAAACCGCTGCTGGCAACAAAGCGCAGATTGAAACGCTTGTGCAGGAGTTTGCCTCCACGCGCTATCGCGACGGCTACGAACGCGGCGTGCACGATGCAGATGCCGCGGCACTACTGCGCGCACTCGTGCCGGCACTCGACGGCGGTGATCTGTTGCGCTTCGACCCCGAGAGTCGTGGCCTTGCGCAGCTCTTTTGGGCTTATCTGCAACACTCGGGCGCTACACAACCCGATGCCCCGAGCGCAAAGGCACTGACCGATCGCGCCCAGTCGGCGCAGCGCATGCACGACGTGTTTGGCGATCGACGTGGCCTCGAACTCATCGAGGGCGAGCTTGAAGGCTACATGGCGGCATTTACCGAAGAGCGCGTTTTCAACATCGGACCGGCCACGATGTCGCGAGCCGTGCGCTATCTGGCAGGCGAACTCGGTCGCAAAAGCACGGCGTTCATCGCCTCAAGCCAGGCCGGTGATCTGCTCGCGGCTTTGAAAAAATCGCTAAAGCCAGATGTGTTCGGCGAACTGCAGCAGTCCGTGAAAGACCTAAATTCCAAACCTGACCAACAGTGGCAACTCGTGCGCGCCTGGCTGGAGGCGATGATCGACACATCCGACAGTGCGCTAGTGGCGCACTACGCCCCGGAAGCCGCCGCGCAACTGATCACTGACGGCCAGCTGGAACGCCGCAAATCGAACGTCGATACGCAAATACACGTGGACGGTCTTTACGGGGAACACGGCAGTTTCAAAGATGGCGAGCTTTCCTATTCGCTCGACGCTTTTTTGAACCGACTGGAAGATCACACCAATACGGTGGTGCCGCACTATCGCGACTATCGCAAGCTCCGGCGAACTATTGCAAAACGCAGCCGGGACGAGCTGCAAATTGAAGAGTTCAAGCCCCGCCCCTTAAGCTCGTTTGTACGCAACAAACTCATTAACGAGGCGTACCTGCCGCTGATTGGCGACAACCTGGCCAAGCAGATTGGCACCGCTGGCGACACCAAACGCTCAGATTTGAGCGGCCTTCTGATGATGATCTCACCACCGGGCTACGGTAAGACCACGCTGATGGAATACGTGGCCAGCCGCCTCGGACTGGCGTTCATGAAAATCAACGGTCCCGCACTTGGCCATGACGTCGATTCACTCGACCCGGCCAATGCGCCTAACGCCACGGCCAAACGCGAGCTCGAAAAAGTGAACCTCTCGTTTGAGATGGGCGACAACGTGATGCTGTATCTAGATGACATTCAGCACTGCTCGCCCGGTTTTCTGCAGCGCTTTATTTCACTGTGCGACTCGACGCGTCGCGTGGAAGGCGTGTGGAAGGGCAAAACCCGCACGTACGATTTACGCGGGCGCAAATTCTGTGTGGTGATGGCGGGTAATCCGTACACCGAATCGGGCGAGACCTTCAAGGTGCCCGACATGCTCGCCAACCGCGCCGACATCTATAACCTGGGCGATATCTTAAGCGGCAAGGAAAGCCAGTTTGAACTCAGTTATTTGGAAAACTGCCTGACCTCCAACCCCGTGCTTGCGCCGCTCGCCACACGCGACATGGCCGACGTGTACAAATTTGTCGACGGCGCCAGAGGCCATGCCGTGGCCTCGACCGATCTGTCCCACGCCTACGGCAGCGCAGAGATTACGGAGATCACGCGCTTGTTCGAGCGGCTGCTGCTGGTGCAGGACGTCGTATTAAAAGTGAATCAGCAATACATTGCCTCTGCCGCCCAAGAGGACCAGTACCGCGTGGAGCCACGCTTCTTGCTGCAGGGCAGTTACCGCAACATGAATAAGCTGGCGGAAAAGGTATCGGCCGTGATGACCGACGAAGAACTGCAGCAGCTGATCGACGACCACTATCGCGGCGAGTCGCAACTGCTCACTCAAGGCACCGAAGCGAACCTTCTGAAGCTCGCCGAACTGCGCGGCACGCTGAGCGAGGACCTTGCCGCGCGTTGGGAACAGATTAAGAAAGACTATTTACGCAATAAAGCGTTTGGTGGCGATGATGCCGACGCCGGCCAGCGCATTGCGGCGCAGTTGGCGGATCTGGTCGAGGGCATCACGAGTCTCGGCGCCGATCTCAAACCCAACGGAGCCGCCGAGCTTGATCGCCAGTCACAACAAACCTCGGCGCAGCTGATCAGTCGCTCACTGGAAGAGCTCGGCAAGGCCGTTGCCAGCCAAGAAACCACCGTGGCCATCACCAACGCGCCGTCGAAGGAGTTCTCCGACACGCTGCACGCACTCAATCAAACCATCGAGCACACGCTCTTTCCGCTCGTGCGCAGCATGGACAAACGCATCGCGCTGGATCTGGAGGCGCGCGAGCAACTCACGCAACTGGCGCGGGATGTGGATGCCCTAAAGCAATCGAACTAGACGCCATCGAGTCATCCACCACCGCCGGGATTATGGTTAATAAAAAACATCACGAAACACGCAATACGGGCCGCATGAAAATAGTTTAGGCCCGCATGAGGGAATTTCGGAAGCGATGTCGCAGGACAGATATGGGGCAACCCCACCGCACATCAGATACATCGCTTCCGGAGAACAATATGCATGCCTACTCGTTGCGCACGACGCCGTGGACCCGGCTCCTCGCCACCACCATTCTTGCGCTCAGCCCACTCGCGCACGCTGCTGTCCCCGACGGGATCAACTACCAGGCCTACCTGACCAGCGCCGACGGCAGCCCCGTCGATGCACTGACCACGGTCACGTTCGCGGTCTACAACGTAGATGTTGGCGGCGTACCGCTGTGGAATCAGACCGAATCGATCAACGTCGATCAGGGTCTGTTCACGGTCACGTTGGGCAATCCTGTCAATCCGTTCCCGGCTGGCCTGTTCGACGGCCCGGTGTACATCGGTCTGTTCGTGGCGGGCGAGGAGTTGCTGCCGCGACGGGCATTTAGCAGCAACGCTTACGCATTCAAAGCCAGCGACGCCGACACCCTCGACGGCGTCGATGCGGCTGACCTCGATCAATCTGAGGCTGTGACCAGCCTGCAGGGCGATATCAACAGCACGCAGTCGGACATATCGTCAGTGCAGTCCGACGTGGCGAGCAACGACGCGCGCATCTCGTCGCTTGAAGTGAGCGGCGGCGATATTACCGCGGTGGGAGCCGGTGCCGGCCTGACCGGCGGCGGTGCCGCGGGCAACGTCTCGCTGGCGATTGCCTCCAACGCCGTGACCAGCGGCATGATCGCCGATGGCAACGTCACCGCAAGCGATCTTGCAGCCGGTGCTGTCACCTCTGCCACCGTGGCGGACGGCTCATTGGCACCTGCCGATCTGGATTCGAACGCCGACTATCAGCTTGGCGGCGTTGAAGTCGGTAGCGACGGTTTTGAAATCAATTCACTCCTCGACATCAAAATCAATGACGACATCAACGGCCTGCGCTGGAATTCAACGGATGGCAACACGCCACACGGGAACATCGTGGTTTCTTCAACTTCGATGTCGATGGCGCACGTAGCCGGCGGTACGCAAATTTTTTCGGCTAACTCCAACGGCTTGGGTCTCGGTGGTAGCAATCCCGTCGCCGGCTACGCGGTGACGGTGCCAACGATGAGGGTCACGAACTCGATCGATTTGGGCCTCGAGTACGTTGCTACCAACTACGTAACGAACGTCTCGATCCCACAATGCCATGCCCACGGCAATCTTCCGTGCTTCTACGGTGTCGCCAGTGTTAGCTGCCCAGCCGGTAAGAAGGCCATCGGTGGCGGAAGCTCGGGCGGCGTCCCGCGCTACGGCGCCATCGGCTATAGCCAACCGGTCGGCAACACCGGCTGGGGTTGTTCGGCGTCCTACGACCTGGAGGGTTCAATCCGCGTTTGCACGGTTATTTGCGCCAACATCGAATAGTTGAAGAACGCAACACTTGCCGCCCCGTGCTTCGCGCAGGGGCGGCAAGCCTAAATTTCAAGCAGGGGGTTTGAGCAGCAGCACCGGCGTTTTGCGTTTGTACTCTTCGTAATCAGTCTGCCCGCCCCAACGCTCGTCGGCCTGCTTCTCTAACAAAGGCACGCCGCTGCCCTTGGTGAGCAAAATAGCCACAAACACCGGCGAGATCAGCGTGACCCACTGCCAACCGTGCAGCACCGGCAGGGCAATAATCGCCATGCCCACCCAAAGTGTAATTTCGCCAAAGTAATTGGGATGCCGCGACCACGCCCACAGGCCCACGTCGATAAACTTGCCCTTGTTAGCCGGATCGCTTTTGAACGCGGATTTCTGCCGATCGGCCACAATCTCAATGGTGATGCCGAACAGCCAGATCGCAATACCTATAAAGCCAACCACACCCAACGGCACGCGTGTACCACCAGTAATCACGGCAAACGCGGCCGCCGCAGTTAGAAGCACCCACAAGCCCTGCAGTGTCCACGCCATTAGAAAGCGCATGGGTTGCAGCTTGATCTCATCGAACCGGCTGTCTTTGCCTGCTTTGGCGATGCGCTTGAACAGGAACGTGGCCAGCCGAATGGACCACACCAACACCATGGCGGCCACAAGCATGGCGCGCAGATCGAGCTCGCTTGAAAAAACCACCGCGGCGATCGTGGCACCAATGTAGCTGATGCCGCCCACCAGATCGTAGTAATGCTCGGTTTTCGCAATCGCGGCTGGAATAAAGGCGAGCCAGTTAATGCCAAACGCCAGCGCGCCGCACAGCGCAAACACCGGCACACTGCCAATGCGCTCACCGCCATCGCTGCCGGCCCACGCCACAAAGGCGCCAAGTGCCGTCGCGATGACCACGGTGATGAGACTTTTCGAGCGTTGTTGATCAGACATCGTATTCCAAGCTTAACTTCCAGACGCTCACAGTAGCGGCATCCAAACGGACTCGTGTTTCAGTGTGTATCGGTGTTTAGTGTGCACCGCCAAAGCGGTGCGCAAACTCATCGGTGCAACGCTGCGTGCCTTCCTGATCGCCAACGTGCTCGTAATGGATCAGCAGTAGCTCGCACTCTCGCCAATCGTCGCTGTGGTGCTTTTCGAGTTGCTCCAGGGCGTAAAAATAAACCTCGTTGGCGTCGGCAACCTGAGCTTGAATCGTCAGGTGCCGCAACATGAGGCGTTCTTTTTGCAGAGTGTCAGGAAGCTCGTAGTGAGCGGCCACGTAGGCGTTGAATTCGTCTTGCCCCTGCCAAATCCCGGCGAGCAGGCGCAGCTGTTTTTCAAGCGCCGGTCGGTCCTCATCGGCGACCGGTGCGCTCAGCACGGCCGCCATTGCATTTACATTCTGAGCGTCATCCGCAAAGCCGGCCAGAAGAACGTCCGTTAGTGGTACGCCGATATCAAAGCCCAGCCAGTTCACAATCTTGAACTTGCCACGCCGCCCCTCGACGAGATGAAACTCCCAATAGCTCGTACGGCCTTCGGTCTGGCCCTGCACGGTCACCACGGCCCCCGTGTCGCTGGTCGCAATATGCGTCAATTTAAAATCCGTCATGCCGTTAAAACGCGCGGACATTCGGATGATGGCAGGCAGCGTCGTCTTCATGGCCGTCAACGCCGCTTTTCGATCCTCCGCGGACAGCCCGGGACGATCCACGGCGTTCGCCAACACCACTTTGGAATCGACCATGCGCTGAAACGCAGGAAAATCTCTTTTCTCCAGCGCCGTTACGATGGCCTGCGCGGATTTGGTCAGCTGTTTTTGCTGCTTGGGGGTAATCTCAGCGGCATGAGCCAGCGGCGACAGCAGGAGCACTGTCACCAAAATAATCTTCCGATACATCGCGTATCCCTCTAAGGCGGTTGTCGGTGCGCACAGGCGACCAAACGTTTTATTGTTCGGCAAGGGTGCGTGCTACGGCGCAACCGCGCCAATGGGAAGCGCGGTCAAGCAGCCGCGGGGCGCTGCCTGCGCATGGCCAGACCAAGATCGGCAATAATGTCATCCACGTCCTCAAGGCCCACCGACAGACGAATCAGTCCATCGCCAATGTGATGCGCCAGACGCTCCTCGGGCGTATAGGTGGAGTGCGTCATCGACGCCGGATGCTGGATCAATGTCTCGGCATCACCGAGCGATACCGCACGCTGAATCATGCCAAGGTTGTTCATGAAATCGATGCCGCCCGACATACCGCCCACCACCTCAAATGCGATCATGGCACCGGGCAGCGCCATCTGCCGTTTGGCAAGATGGTGCTGTGCAAAGCACTCGAGTCCTGGAAAAGACACGGACGCGACTTGAGGTTGAGCCGCTAAAAATTCCGCTACCACCTGCGCTGAAGCGCAGTGACGCTCCATACGCAGATTCAGCGTTTTAAGACCGCGCAAAACCAGCATGGCGTTGAACGGCGCCATCACCGCGCCCGTCATATCTTTCATTCCATACAGGCGAATTTGTGCCACTTGCTCGGCGCTGCCCGCCACGAGACCGGCCACCACGTCACCATGACCGCTTAAGTATTTGGTCGCCGAATGCACGACGATGTCCGCACCCAGTGCAATGGGGCGTGTAATGTAGGGCGTCGCGTAGGTGTTATCGACCACAACCTGAGCGCCGGCGTCATGCGCGATGGCGGCCACGGCCGCAATGTCGACCAGTCGCATGTTGGGGTTGGCAGGCGTTTCAAAATAGACCACGCGCGTGCGTTTCGACAGCGCGGATCGCAGCGTGTCCAAATTACTCATGTCCACGTGCGTGACCTTGATCCCCCACTTGGCAAGACCATGCTGAAAGAACGAGTAGGTACAGCCATAGAGCGTTTTATCGACCACGATCTCATCACCCGGTGAGAGCAGGGTCCAGAGGGTGGCCGTGATCGCCCCCATGCCGCTCGACAGCGCCAGCCCGGCCTCGGCCTCCTCCAGCGCCGCGATGCGTTGCTCCAAAAGATCGCAGGTGGGATTCGAGATGCGGCTGTACACGTGACCTTCGCGTTCGCCGGCAAACATTTCGCCACCGGCTTGCGCGGTCTCAAACGCAAACGTGGAGGTTAAATGCAACGGCGGCGTCAGCGCGCCTTCATTATCCTGCGGGTCATAGGCGTGATGGATGGCGCGTGTGGCAAAGCCTTTGGTGCGATTCATAGGTGGCTCCCGATTAACGATTAAGCCATTTTGCGCTCACTCAGGCCGTCATATATTGCTTTTTATGGCTGATATAGAGCTAATATTGGCATAATCTACCAATATTAAGGAAAACATGGACGACAAAGACCGCCAAATAATCCGCGCCCTGCAGCACAACGGACGGATCACCAATCAGGATCTCGCCGAGCTTGTGAACCTCTCGCCCTCGCCCTGCCTGCGCCGCGTTAAGAACCTTGAAGAGAAAGGCGTCATCCGAGGCTACAGCGCTCAGGTGGATGCTAAAGCCTACGGGCTGCCGATCACGGTGTTTGTGCGGATCCGACTGGAACGACACAACGAGGCAGACGTACAAAACTTTGAAAGCCGTATCGGCATGATCGACGAGGTGCAGGAGTGCCACGTGCTCACCGGCGCCATGGATTATCAACTAAGAGTCGTGGTGTCCGATCTTGATGCTTACGAGCATTTTATTCGCCGGCGTATTCAGCAGATCGGTGGCATTGCGTCGATCGATACGAGCTTTGTCTACGGCACGGTGAAAACGACATCGGTGTTTCCGGCGGAGCGGTTAGCAGCAACGTCTTAATCCGGCAAAATCCATGCGGGCAACGGGTCCGCCCGCTTCGATCCCGCCAACCGGTTTGCGCAACGGTGCGGACGAAAACGGACGGACCGTTGCACCGGATCATGGCACGGCGCGATGCGCGCTCGGCGGCTTAATCTTGCGCCGCGGCTGCGGCCGCAAAATTGGCCAGCGCGTTGGAAATGGCACCGAGTCGTGCATCCTGCCCCACCACCGCGTGGCGCTTCGCGACGAAGAACGGATCGTTCCAGGTAATAAACGTCTGTCCATGACGCTCCCAGATCAGCATTTTTTGCGGCAGGTCAAGCGCCACTTCCTGAGTGGTCTGCATCAACGGCGTGCCGGCGTTAGGATTGCCAAACACCACCAGAATCGGACCACTGCGCTGCCAGCGAGCGCGGTAATCAATAACCAGAGGCACCGCAAAAGCACCGTTGGCCGCCAGTGCAGCCTGCAGCGCCGCAGCGGTGTCATCAACACTCTGGCTACTTTCAATAGTCACAAGACCATCGTCGGCTTGGGTAAACTGTTCCGTGCTTTGTCGATACACCCAGCCCACCCAATCAGACACCGGAAGATCGTGGCGATCGGTTAGGTAGCCAATAGGATTGATTCGCAGATTAATGGCGCCGTCTTCATCCTCAAACACCAGCACCTTGAGCGGCAGATCGATCCCGATCGTATGACTGCGGGCTAGAAAGCGACGCTCAACGAATCTTGGCGGGCGAGCAAAGACGACCTGGGTGGGTCGTAGTTCCAGTCCAACGCTTGCGGCCGCGGCCGCATGGTTCACCGTAAGTGCGATCTCGAAACCCTGACCTTCAAGCGTTGAGGAAACGATATCGACCGCTTCCGAAACGCTTGCCGCATCGCGCGCTTGTTGTAACCAAGCCCCTTGCTCCGGCAGTGCCTGAGCCAATGACGAGACCGAGAAAAACACGCACAAAAATGCACCGAGCGCTGAAACCGCGCGACCTTTATGAATCAAACCCAACATAAATATTCTCCAATGCTCACGCCCGACAGGACGACAAGCCAGCAACGAAAAAACACTATTGGGGTTTGGAACGCGACGGCACTCACCCGACGGTTGCGCACGATTCGCTTTATCAGACTTAGGACACCACAAACTCGGCCCGGATGGCAAGCCTGTGTCTCTGGGGACTACAGGCGCTTACTTACGCGGGTAGTTCGTGAGACGGTTTTCGAATATGGCGCAATACACGTACTCGACGTCGTCCACGTCACTGTAAGGCGGCAGACTCCAAGCATGAAAAATCTTGCGCGGCGCGGCCACAGCCCGTCCAAGGCACCACGTTGGCGTTTTGATCTCTACGCGCTGATCAATCTCACGTCCTTCAAGAATTCACTTTTTTGACGACCGAGCCTTTAAGCTTCATCGCACCGAAACCGTCAATCTTGCAATCGATATCGTGGCCGTCCACCACATGATCCGCCTCCAGTACGCGGATATTCTTCACTTTGGTGCCTGCCTTGAGTACGGATGATGCCCCTTTTACTTTCAAATTTTTGGCCACCATGACGATGTCACCAGATGCCAGCTCGTTGCCGTTGGCGTCTTTGACTACGTGCGCCGCGTCGGCGGCTTCGGCATCATTCCATTCGTGCGCGCACTCGGGGCAAACATAGTTGCCGCGATCTTCATACGCATACTCCGAGGTGCATTGAGGACAGGCAGGGATCATGGCGACGACGGCTTCGCGGTCTCACGCTCGCCCATCAACTCAGCACGCGCCACCTGCATCATGATCAGCACTTCACACGGCGGAAATTGTTCGAGCAATGAGATGGTCCGGTAGTTGATCCATTCAGCCACCGGATCAAACGCCTCGCGTTTGACAAAGATGAGCCGCTTGAGTCCAACCATGCACTCGCCGTGCATCTTGGCAGCCTGAACGCTTTTGGCATCCAGCTTGGTTGCATTGAATCGTTCAGCGATGGCCGCATACGAAAATTCTTGAGCAGACGTTGCCGGCGCCAACGCGACGGCCCAGACGAAAATCAGACAGCACAGCACTCTTTGCATTGATCCACTCCACAACGACATTTACATTTCATCCCATACAGCTTAGTCAAAAAACGCTTGCCGAGCGTTCCTGTAACCATAGAACATAATAAGATGCCAATGTCGATCTGCGTTGGTATCGCGCCATGCGCAGGTGATATCGTGGCGAAAAGACCAAGAAGAATCTCATGAAAAATCATCGCCCTGCTCTGTTCGCGTCGCCGCAACTCACGCGTCTTAACCTCGCCCGTTCGTTTTTTCTGGCGGCGCTGGTCATGCTGTCATGGTCAACGCTGATGCCGATCGACGCCTCCGCGCAAAACTGCGGCGGCAACGGACAACGTGCGTGCTGCCTTTTCGAGACGGGCTTTGGCGCCTGCATGAGCGGTCTGCAAGAAATCCCCGGCTGCAGCGGCGACTGCCAATGCACCAACAGTATTTTTCAGTCCAACAGCAGCTGCGTGTTGCCAACGCCCTGCGGCGGCAGCGGCCAGCGCGCCTGTTGTTTAGGTGAGTCCGGATTTGGTGCGTGTCAGGTCGGGCTGATTGAAAACGCACAGGCCAATGCCGGTTTTTGTACCAACTTGCCCGGCACCCAATCCAACACGATCTGCTTGCCACCTACGCCGTGCGGCGGCACCAATCAGCGCGCCTGCTGAGCGGGTGAAGCGGGATTTGGCGCATGTCAGGCGGGGCTAGTGGAACAGCCGATCGCCAACACCGGTCAGTGCAACAATCTGGCCCCCGGTATTGAGTCCCAAGGCATCTGTCGTGCGGTAACGCCCTGCGGCGGCAACGGCCAACGCGCCTGCTGCGCGGGCGAAGCGGCGTTCGGCGCCTGCACCACCGGCAACGTGGAAATACCACAAGCCAATGCCGGTCAGTGCGGCAACCTGGCGTGGGGCACGCAGTCGAATAGCGTGTGCGAAGCGGTTACGCCATGCGGCGGGCCGGGTCAGCGCGCGTGCTGCACCGGTGAAGCAGGATTTGGGGCATGCAGCGCCGGCGTCAATGAAGTGGCGGGTTGTGCGGGTGACTGCTTGTGCGACACCGGCGAGATCGCCAATTCCACATGCGTGATTGCCACCGCGTGCGGCGGCATCGGTCAACGTGCGTGCTGCGCCGGCGAAGGCGCAGCCTGTAATGCCGGCCTTGATGAAATCCCGGGCTGCACCGGCGATTGTTTCTGCGGTGCTGCGGCCACGCCCGCCGCCGTGTTCTCAAGCAGCAGCTGCGGCGATATGGCCGACGCATCCGGTGGCATCACGCAAATTGCCGAGCCTGGCGTTGATTGCATCAACTGCGAGCCGGCACCACAGCCAATTAGCGATTTTTGCTCGGTGCGCGGCATTTCCGACATGCATCTGCACATGTTCGCTGACCTCGGCCACGGCGGCGCCGCATTTATTGGCAAAGTGTACGACCCCGCCGGCGGCGTGAACGAAGCACTCAAACAAGACTACGGTACCAGCGCGAACGTGGTCGGTGCGCTCGAGGGCGGAGCACCGCCCGCCCGAGTGGATGATGGACTGCCGCCGGATTGTCCGGGCTACTTACTGAACACCGGCGTATGCGATGGCCAGGTGTTACTGCACGGCGACCATTTGCTGTTTGATGATCCGACCGGCACCGGCTCGGGCGATACGCCGGAGGCACCGCTGGGCTCTCCTTTGTTTAACGGCTGGCCCGATCACAGCTCAACCGTGCACCAGCAGATGTATTACAAGTGGATTGAGCGGGCGTACCGTGGCGGTCTGCGGCACATGGTTTTGCTGGCCGTGCACAGTGAAGCGTTCTGCGAGATTTCTGTGCAGGTCGCCGGGACCAACTGCGCCGACTCCATGGGCGCGATCGATCTGCAAATTCAGGCGGCTTACGATTTCCAAATCTGGCTCGACACGCAGAGCGGCGGACCGGGTCAGGGCTGGTTTCGCATTGTCGACACGCCAACCGAAGCACGCGCCGCCATTTTGCAGGGCAAACTGGCCGTCACCATCGGCATTGAAGTGGACAACCTGTTCAACTGCAAAGCGACCGGACCATGTCCCAACATGCCCGCACGCCCTGAGCTCAATACCGTGCAAAAAGCGATCGACTTTTACTACGATTGGGGCGTGCGCCATGTATTCCCGGTGCACAATTTCGATAACGCGTTTGCAGGTGCGGCAACGTGGCTGGACCCACTTGCCGTTGGCAACCGCTACATCGAATACGAATGGCAGCTCACGCAGGACTGCGCCACCACACCGGGCTTTGACGCAGGCTATGGCTTTCGTCACGACAATGTCACCATAGACATCCTGCGTGCGGCCGCCTGCGCAGTGTCGAACGGGCCTTTAATCAGCTGCGATCTGGCCGACATCTCGCCGCCCTATGCCGCACCAACCACGTGCAACGTGAGCGGCTTGACACCGGCGGGCATAGACCTGATACAGCGCATGATGGCCAAAGGCATGATGATTGACATCGATCACATGTCGAACTTCTCGCTGGATCAGACCATTGGTCTTGCCTCACCAAACTATCCATTGGTCGCAAGCCACGCGCAGATGTTTGATCTGGTCGCTCAGCCCGGTCGCCATGAGCGCATGCGCACGCGTGCGCAGCTCAACAGCATGCGTGAACTTGGTGGCATGATCGGCTCGCTGGACTCACCGACAACGGGGCAGAATACTCCCGCGCCGTCTACCGGTTTTCCAACCATTCAAAACGACTGCCGCTCATCCACCAAAGCCTGGGTTCAGGCGTATCAGTACGCCGTGGAAGTGATGCAGGCGCCGGTGGCTCTGGGCACCGATTTCAACGGTGTAGCGGCCCACACCGTGCCACGCTTTGGCGGAGACGGCTGTGGCGGAGAAACCGGTGGCGTCGTTGACTTGCTGTCACCAAACAAAGACCAGCGCAGTGCGCAGGAGCGTGCCGGCAACCAATTGATCTATCCGTTCACCAATGAATTTGGCACATTTAATCGGCAGGTCACTGGACAGCAAACGTACGACTACAACACCGATGGTCTTGCTCACATTGGTCTGATCCCGGATTTTATTGCCGACGTCAAAGCCGTTGGCATGAGCGACGCGAATCTCGACCCGCTGTACCGCTCAGCCAACCGTTACCTGGAAGTGTGGGAAGCGGCTCGCGGTGAGGTGTGCGATGCCGCCACCGATACCGACAACGACGGCGTGATTGACGGGCTCGACAACTGCACGCTCACCGCCAACCCCAGTCAGCTGGACACCGACGGTGACGGTTACGGCAATCGGTGCGACGCTGACTTCAACAACGACTGCGTGATCAACGTGGTCGACTTAGGCCTGATGCGGACGCAGTTCTTCACCGGATCCGACTTGCAGGATTTGAACGAAGATGGGGTGGTCAATGTTGTTGACCTTGGTTTGCTGCGCTCTGTGTTTTTCCAGGTGCCGGGACCGGCGGCGTTTGGTAATTGCCCGCTGTGAACGGTGAACATCAAACCGAGCTAAACAGACAACGCCTGACTGATGAGCTGTTTTACTGTATCGGCCTGAAACGGCTTATCGCACATCGCCGAGACGCCCGATTGCGAAATGGCAGACAAACGTGACTCGTTGTGTTCCGACGTCACCATGATGATCGGCGTGTCCGCATCCCCTCGCTCATTGCGAATCCATTCCGTGAGTTCGCGTCCGTCCATGTTGGGCATATTGAAATCGGTAACGACCAGATCGAAATCTCTCGTACACAGCTCAGCCACCGCCTCGGTACCGTCGCAGGCTTGTGTAATGTTCTTGATGCCGAGCGTTTTTAACACCAGGCTGATGTGGGCACGCGCGAAGGCCGCGTCGTCCACAACCAACACCTCCAGCTCGGCGGGATCAAAGTCGTCGGATTCAAGCGCATCCGGATTCAGGAACTGGAGCGTGTTAAGCAGCGCGCGTCGCAATGCACCCTGACCCAGCGGCTTGCTGAGCAAGGCGATAACGCCGGCCTGTCGAAGGGGTTCCAAAAGATCGGCCCGAGCTTCGCTCGATAGCAACATGAACGGCGTTTCCGAGCGGTCACCGCTTTCGCGCAAAGTAGTAATAAGATCGGATGCCGTCATGTCCGGCAAATACATCGAGCTGATGACCAACTGCTGTTCAGACTCATTGAGAATCTGCATCGCCTCCTGGCCGGACGCCGCCTCGGTCACGCGGTGAATGCACTGGTTTGAAAGATGGCGTCGCAACGCCTGACGCTGGCTTTTCGAAGACTCAACGATCAAAACCGATATTTCGTCGAGGCTCAATTCCTGACTATTTTCCGCAGCTTCCATCGCAACCTTGCTTCTTTACTTTCTCTTGCTCACCACATCGACCGATTTGCGGCCTACTTGAATACTAATCGACAAAAATTTGAGAAATGGCTTATGTCACAAGCACCTAGCGGCCCGGCTTAAGCGCGCGCTTTTTGCTCGGCTCTTTTGCGGTCGAGCTCGAGCAGCAACGTCATCTCGGACGCAGGCAGCGGTTTGGACAACAAATATCCCTGCACCTGATCACAGTTCCAGCGCTTAAGTAGCTCCAGATGACACGGCTCTTCCACACCTTCTGCGACCACCTTGACGCCAAGAGAGTGCCCCAACGTGACCACCGATCGAGTAATCTCCGATGCCTGCAAATCTGTTGCGATTTGGCGTATAAACGAGCGGTCTATCTTCAGCTTGGTCAAAGGAAACTGACTCAAGTAGCCCAGCGATGTCTGACCACTACCGAAGTCGTCGAGAGCGATGCCCACACCAATGGCACGTAACTCATTCAAGGCCTCTTTGGCCTGAGATATGTCCTGAATCACTACTTGCTCGGTGATTTCGAGCTCCAGTCGATCCGGTCGCATCATGCTTTTGCGCAACCCCTGACGTACGACATTTGGAAAGTTCTCATTGATCAGCTGCAGCGGCGAGACATTCACGGCGATCGTAATTTCTACCCCACGATCGTCGGTCGGGACGGTCGCCGCGTAGCGACACGCTTCGTGCAACACGTATGCGCCAATCTCATCGATCAGGCCCAAATTCTCCGCGAGAGGTACAAAGTCCAACGGTGGAATATTGCCGTGTTCCGGATGTGTCCAACGAAGAAGCGCTTCGATGCCGTCGATACAACCACTGTGCAGACTCACCAGAGGCTGATAGTGCAAAGACAGTTCACCGCGCTCCAGTGCACCCCGCAAATCCTCTTCAAGTTGCGCCCGACGCTTTGCATCAACGTCCATTTTCGGTTCGAACGGCACCACGCAGCCCTTGCCTTGTGATTTCGCTGCATAAAGCGCCAAATCAGCAAGTCGTGCTATGTCGTGAGAGCCTGCGCCGTCTTTCGGATAGACCGAAATACCGACGCTTGCGCCGAGCCGTGCGGTGCGCCCGTCGATACTGTATTCGTTGCTCAACTCTTCAATGATGCGATTGCTGATTTGAGTGGCCTTGCTAATGGCCGCTTGCGGCGCGAAGCCGGGCATGACCATGACAAACTCATCACCGCCGGTCCGGTACGCCATGTCGTTCTCGCGCTGCACGCTACGCAAACGCTCCGCTACCGTGATCAGCACTTTGTCGCCATAGGCGTGGCCATGCGAATCGTTCACCGCCTTGAAACCATCCAGATCGATGCCGGCGACGACAACGTGCTTCTGCGTTCGATCCGAATCTTGCAAAATCTCTTCGAGCTGCGTTGCCAGTGCGCGTCGATTAGGCAGCCCGGTCAATTCGTCGTGCAAAGACAGATAAAGTGCTTTGGTTTGCGCGGCCTTGCGTTGTGTGATGTCGCTCAGCGTGCCGCGGTAACCCGAGAACTGGCCGTCGGTGCTGTAGAACGGCACAGCGCGTACTTCCACCGCCGTGATGTCCTCATGCAATGGGCCCTTGCGAATGCTGGCGTCGAACGTGCCTGTGGGCCTTTGCTCCTCAATGCAGGCGCGCACATGACGCAGGTCACGCTTGCTCAGCTCCAGGACGTCGAACAGGGCGGCGCCCTCCTCGATCAGATTGATGCCTCGGCTTGATTCGCTGCTGCTCACAAGGCAGATAGCGAGCTTGCGGTCTGTTTCAAAAAGCCAGTCTGACGCGGTCTCGGCGAAGTGACGGAAACGGTTTTTGGATTTATCCAGCTCTTCCTGCGCGTGTTCATACTTGTCCATCAGACGCGCCATAGTGTCGGCAAGCTCCGAATGTTCGTCATCCGAGCTCAGTTCGATCGCACCGTCTTGCGCATCGAAATTACGAATCTTGGACTCGAGGGCGCGCTGCAGCCGCTGAGCGCCAATACTTTGCCCATGCTCCGTGTAGTTCAGGCCAAGGTCCTCCGCGTGCGCACTGACACGGACAGGCGCCCATACGCCATACACTTTTAAAGCCAGCCAACTTAACGCGAAAGCGCCGCCAATGATCAGGGCGGAACCAACTCCCTGCACCATTAATTGCTCCGCGCGCGATCCGCTCGGTAGCGCAGACACGGGAGCAACAAAGGCAACGCTGAGCGTGCCCACGATTCCGGCAAGGCCGTGCGTGGCAATCACATCAATCGGGTCATCGATACGCAGTTTGTGCAGCAGCGTATAAGCACCGAAGGTGGCGACAAAACCACCAAGACTGCCCACGATCATGGCATCCGCGGTAGAGGCCAAATGGGCGCACGCGGTAACGGCGACGAGTCCGCCCAGAATGCCGTTGCACGTACAGTCGGGCCGAAAGATGCCTCGATTTTGCCACCCGCCATATATGAGTCCCGTGATTCCGCCAAAGGCGGCTGCAGTCATGGTGTTTATCAGCACTAAGGGGAGCACCGGATCCGAAGGCTTGAGGCTACCGCCGTTAAAACCGAGCCAACCAAAGAGCAAAATCATGACGCCGGCCAGAGACAACACGGAGTTGTGAGAGGCGAACGGACGTGGTTGCCCGTTGCTATCGAAGCGCCCAATTCGAGAGCCCAAAATCACAACACTGGCCGCCGCGCACGCCGCGCCTACACCGTGAACAACCGTGGCGCCAGCGAAGTCGATAAAGCCCAGATCGGCCAACCACGCAACCGTATCGGGATTGTACGCGTCACCCCAGACAAGGCGTCCGGCCAGCGGGTAAATCAAAGCGGCGACCACCACCGTTAGCATTAGATAGGCCAGAAAACTCATGCGTTCCGCCACGCCGCCGGAGACGATGCTCGCGGCCGTGGCGCAAAATCCCAGCTGAAAAAGGAAGTGCAACGCGTTGAAGTCGGATGAACTGGTCGACCCGTCGCCGGCTAGCGGTGGCGCCACACCGTACATGAGAAAAAAGCCGAAGGTCATGAAGACCGCCCAGGAAACGATCACGTCGCTGACGTTTTTCTGCGCGACATTGATCGAGTTTTTGGCACGAACGCGACCGCCCTCGAGCAAGAGAAAGCCGCATTGCATAGACAATACGAGGAAGGTGGCCGTAATGAGCCACAAAGTATCGCTGGCATGTGGCATGCGCAGTCCTAGTTTTTGATGACGTAATGGTATCGGCCTGCTCGTCAGCTTCTTTATGAAGCCGGCATAAAAATGTGATCGAACCGAGGTTCAGCGCTGCTTGCCATAATGTTGCTTGCCGCCTGTCTCGCGCAGCATCTGCTGCTTACGCTGAGCGACCCCACAGCACAGCATGCCGAGCATCAGCAACAACATGACCGGTGGCTCCGGTACGGCCGTTGCGGCCGATCCCAGCGGCGCGCTATCCGTGTGCACGAAATCCAACGCCGTGAACTCGAGGCCGATAAGAAAGTCGTCGCCTTGCAGCAAGAACCCCTGAAAGAGCAGCGCATCCTGCACCTCCGGCAAAGCAAAGTCCTGAAGTTCTTCAATGATGCCCTGCCCCATCAGCTCGGGCTGGTCATCGAAAAAAATGGGCCCGGCCCATGTGCCAACTGTTAACCAGGCGAAGGCGATACTTGCGATCAATTTCCGTGCCGTCATGGTCTTTGCTCCGTGATAAGTGGGTGCTTCACGGTAGGCACTATGGGCGCCAAGCGTTGAATGGAGCGTTGGCAGCTCCGTTGGAACGTGGGGTGGGGACGTGGAATTCGGTCTAAAACGGCGCCGGTCCAGCCACGGAGTTCCCGCTGATCGCGGTCAGCGCCAGTTGGTCGCCAAGGTGGCGTGGCATTCCAGAGCATCACGTAGTGTGACGCAATAGCCACAGATGAAAACCCCAATGCCGATTCTTAACCGATGTTTTGCAAAGCGGTGTTTCATCCACTGGGTCTAATGACAGTCCCAGTTGTACCAGACCTGACTAAAATCGCGTTTCGCCAAATCCTCAGGGCGAATAAAGAAATTTCCAATTCCCACGTCACCCCACATGATCTCGAAGTCATCCACTTCGTCGCTGTCGATTTGCAGCAGCAATTGCCAATTTTCATCGGCACTGTCACCGTCACGCGGATCTTGCTGCGTGAACATCGCGTACCCGCCGATTTGATGCGACGAACCGGTAATCGCGTAATCAAAAAGAGGGTTGATGGCGTCATAGTTTTCGGCCAGAACACCCGGCAGAAAATGCTCAAAACGATAATCGGCGGGTGAGGCGGTACTCATGGTTGCGTCAAACCGAAGGCCAGTCTCCCCGCTGAAAGGAAGCAGATCCTCTTCCTTGGGCTGCGGTGCGACCCCTTCGATATGTCGCGCAATATCCGGCTGCTCATGAAACACAACGGCGTAGTCTCTGTCGGAGACATTGTCTGGCGTCGGCTTTTCAAACTTCGATCCGTAAAGATCGTCCGCCCCAATAAAAAACTGCAGCAGACCCGCATCCGGATACTCAGACGGCCGCTCGTCAAGTTCAGCGAAATTTATTTGCGCAAGAAAATGCAACGGCTCGCCCTGCGAGGACGCCGGGTACGGCCGTTCGTTGGTCCAGTACGGTTGCCCGCCAATCTTGGATGCAATCGGCGAGCTCGCCGCCCGGCCGGTTAAGCGCAAACGTTGCGCCGGCAATGCATGCTCGTCGACAACGGCCTTCCACTTTTCAAGCTGCTCAGACAGCTTGGCGTCAGGCAGCGCCTCCGGCGAGCGATCAGGTTTAGTCGATGAGTGGTTCGTGCGCAGAAACACAACCACCGCGGCGGCAATAATCAGGAGCGCGGCAATTTTCATTTAACACCTGCAACAAGTCATTTTTTGCAGTGTATCTGATCCAGCGCGTCTAGCTGCCGATGAACGTCAGCGCGACATACGACAACGGCGCAAGCAGCGCCATTACAACGGCAACCCCCACAGGCAGGCGCCATTTAGAACGCTTGCGAGTTGCCGGTGGCTTCTCAGATGAGACCGCAGACGTCGGGACTAATGGCGTTACCGATGGTGGCACCGGTTTGGCCCGAACCGATTTATCCGCGACACTCGCAGCGCCCGACTTTGTGCGCGCACGTGAACGCTCAGCGGCGCGTTCAACGATCGACAGACCGCCGCTTTTTCGGCGTCTCCGCGTCTTTGCATCGGTAGCCGGCAGCAAGGACACGACAATACCGACGTCCGTCAACAGACCCTGCATTTGCTGAGCCGCTTCCTGTGTGACATCGCGCTTGAGAATCGTGCGCTCTTGATTAAAAACACGTCCGGCCACCGAATCACCAAACTGTTTTGCGAAGGCGGCCTGAGCCACCACCGGATCACGCCCTGCCACGTAGCGGCCTTCGAACACCACGTTGAAGGCTGTTTCTTGTTTTTGTATCACGCTTGCGCTCATTTATTGTTGTTATCGCTTGCGGGCAAATCTTCCGTTTGCTCCTCGGAATAAGTATTGCCGTGAGGAGCAGGCAGCGTCAATGCGACAGTTACAATAAAACGTGAACGATGGTTACGGCCCGACGCCGAGCCGTAACCTGTCGCCTAATTCACACAAACATGACCACTTTCGATGGGCGCTCCCGCTCCGTTGTTGTACAGCGCCGCCACTTCCCGTGCGTTGATGACACGGTGCCAGAGCGCCGCCTCGTCCAATTGGCCCTGCAGATGCTGCGCAGAGTTTTGCCTCGAGCCTAGACGCAACTGGGGTGACTCCGGGTGTCTGTCGCCACTGGCACCGACAAAGGGCTCGACACTCACCAGCGCGCCGTTTTGATAAGTCCGCACCTCACCAGCAATGCTG
This sequence comes from Gammaproteobacteria bacterium, assembly GCA_045106455.1. Classification (GTDB taxonomy): domain Bacteria; phylum Pseudomonadota; class Gammaproteobacteria; order Steroidobacterales; family JBCCMA01; genus JBCCMA01. The sequence goes on along the minus strand of JBGCEL010000104.1, from coordinate 5,914 downwards.
TCCACGGTAAACGCCAGATGCGTCCAGGTTCCGATGGGCGCGGTCGCACCCGAATTGACCCAGGACCAGCGCGGATGGATCGTCCATCGAATCGTGCCGTCGGCAAAGCGCGCGAACTGGTACTCGCCTTCTTTGTTGACCAGGATACCGCCGACAGAACTGCCACTCCCAGGTCCGGTCGGAAGCACCCACGTCGCAAAGCTGAGGTTGTTGTTAATCTCAAGCGCATTGAGCGCCACAGGATCGCTAATCCCCGCGTGAGAACCGTTGCCGTTGACCTGTAAGGCACCGGCACCCACAAATCCCGGCTGCAAACTGGCGTTGCCGACCAGCGTGGCATCAAAGCGCGAACACGTTGGCGCGCCGTTGACGACCGTAGGCCCGGCCACGTCGTCAAACGGCCAGTAGGCCACCAACTGATGGGTTAAGTCATCCGCTGCAGCACAGTTTTGCTGCACGCCCGGCGGACGCGGCGCCAGCCCGGCCGGCGTGGTTGCCGTCGACAACGCCAGCACCACCGCATCCAGCACGCTGCACGCACCGTCGCTGCCCGCCACGTCGCAGCGCTCAAGCTGCGCTGCGTCGAACGGCAGACTGCCCGCCAGATGCGCCTGCAACGCCGTCACGTCGGCTTGGTCCAGCACGCCTGCGCTGAAGTCAAAATCGCCGCACAGTGCATCGTCGCTAAAGTGCATCGGATCGACGGTGTCGATATCGCTTAGGTAACAATCAAACTCGACGTGACCGCAGCCGCCACCAACGTTCAGATCGAACACGACATCATCAAACCAAAAGCGGTTGAAGATATCCGCGCCGTTCGCGCTTTCGGAGGGCACGGTCCCATCGCCTTGCAGTATCGCCGGGTCGACGCCCAGAAGCTCTTCGGAAAACGGCGGCAGGAAATAGTTGCCCGCACCGGTCTCGCCCCACGAATTGCCCCAGCGAATTTGCGGATACTCGCTCTCGTCGATGCGATAGGCCGACGCCGCATCCCAGCCGTGTAACCAGCGATTGGCCAAACACAACTGTGCCAGCATCGTTGGATCGGTGAAGCCAATAGCCCCACCGAGCGGAGCCAGGTTCGTACATGAGGCCACTTCTGCATCCAACGGTTCGATCAAATAGCCCAGGTGGGGATGACCAAAGAAATGGACCTGCGCAATTTCCCGGCCGCGATAACGCATTTCGTCGTAGTGTCGATGCACGAGCTCTTTGGCCACATAACCGCCAAGACTCACACCGACCACCATCACCTTGCCTTCTGTCGGCAGGGCAAGTGACGCATCGCGAATAAAATCGGCCACATCGCGGAACGTAAAGTTGGTGCCATCAATAGGACGGTCGCCCGCGTAAACCACCTCCGCGAGACCGGCGGCGTTTTGAGCGAAAATTCGAAACGGAAAATAGTCGCCGCTGCCATCCACATCGATCGCCGCCGATGCGTTGTAGTCCACGTTATACAACCGTCGATTGCTTGGCCCGAAAGACTGGAACGCTTCGGGCAGCAGGTTAAACCCGCCGAACTCGTCATAGCCACCGCCACCTAAGCCGTGAATGAGAAACACCGTGCGGGCACCGCGATCCGCGGGCTCTGAAGACCAGTTATCCGCCGGCTGATCGCGCGCGAAATCGGTGGGCTGGGGCAACACGCAGTAGTCCGTGTTATCGACGGACGCCTGCACGGCAAAGCCAAACTCCTCGAGGATATCGACGATGGGCGCGGCACCTTCGAGCAACGGTCCAATAAAGTTTTCTTGCAGAGCGGGCCGCACGGCATCGGCATCCCATACCGTTAGCCCCGCGTCGCAACGCGGCACGCCCGGCATTTCACAGGTGATTTGCTGATCACCACCGCAGGCACCAGCCGTACACAGTCCGGCGTAGGCGTCATTGGGATGCGGATCATCGCACCGTGGAAAATCATTGAAGCAAGCCGCCGTACCGGGTGCACCACACGCAAGGCACTCCACGCCAGTCAAACTCTGATTGCGCGGCATGCACTGCGCACCGCTCAGGCACACCGGCTCAGATGGACCACCGCAGGGTGTGCACACACCGCCCACATCGTTGTGCCACGCCTCGCAGGTATCCCCTTCCAAACAAATCGGCTCGCCCGGACCGCCGCAGGGCGTGCACGTACCAAAGACGTTGTTGTTGCCCGCCATACAGTTTGGGTTTTCGCTGTCGGCACACACGGGCTCAAACGCATCCCCACATCCCGCACAGATGCCGGCAACTTCCTGCGTCCAGTTTTCACGGCACGCCGAGGGATCATCGCCATCCAGACACGCCACGCTGCCAGTAAAACCGCAGGTAACACAAATACCCGCGGTCTCCTGTACAAAGTTGTCGCGGCACGGGCGCGACTCATCGCCATCCAGACAGGCCACCTGGCCGGTGCCTCCGCACGCGGTACAAATGCCCACGGTACATTGCTCCCAACAACCGCAGGTATCAAACAGGCAGGGCACACCGCCGCAACCTTGCGGCGCTTCGCCGTCGTCGGCGTCCGCCCTGGTCGGCGCGGCCGGTGCCGTCGCGTTGTTCGTTGTGTCGCCACCGAACAACTTTTGCAGCGTCGCGATGCGTAATGCGGCCCCGTCGGCCGGCTCAGCCTGCGCAGCGAGCGGAGAGCACAGCATCAGCGTGGCGATTAGTGCCGTTATCCATTTTGAGATGTTCATACGCCACCTCCCACGATGCCGGACGGCCCGGGCGGGGCGAAAAACAGGGCGCGCAGCAGGCCAAGATCCACCACATTCACAACGCCATCGCCGTTGAGGTCAGCGTTTTCATTCGCGGTAAAGAACTCGGCCCGGAGCAGACCCAGATCAATCACGTTGACGATGCCGTCGTTGTTCAGATCGGGATCGCAGCGATTGCCATAGCCGTCTGCATCGGTATCACGCTGATCGGGATTCGCGGCAAGCGTGCAGTTGTCTTGGGCGTCGAGCACGCTGTCGGCATCCGAATCGGTGCCGGTTATCGCCAGCTGCGTCGCCTCACTGAGCGTGGTTTCGGTAAGCGCCGCGTCCACAAAGACGCCGCCGGTCAACTGCAGATCGCCACTGGCCGAGGCCATAATGCTCAGCGTGCCCACCGGTCGCGGACCGGTCTGGGCATCGATATCAATCTGGTTGGCGCGCAGGCTCTGCGTACCATCGAGCTGCGCGACCACCCCGCTGGCCGGGCTAAAGGACAGCAAGCTCACACCGCCGCTGGCCTCGATCAGGATGTCGTAACCGCACACCTCGTCGCCCGTCGCCTCGACGTTGCATACGCGACTCGACGCCGTGGCGCCGCCATCCAGCCACAGATTCACCTGGCTCGACATACCGCCCACCGTGATCGCAGCGGTGCTGTTAGACAGGCCGTCGTTCGCGGGACTGTGGAAAATCAGCGGCACGTCGGCCAGTGCAGAACTGGCCACGCCTAGCAGCACGCAGCTTGCCATGGTCGCAATACGGTGGGGTTTATTCATCGGAGCCTCTCTTTATCTTATGTAAACAAGGCAAAGTTGTTTTTCTTTGCACCTGTCTTATGAAGCAAGAGAATTGGGCGGAATCACCCATCGCGTTCCAACATTTGGTAAAGGCTCACGCCCAAATCAAGCAGGACGGCTGGCTATACCGCGGCTGCTAGCACGGCATGCAGCAAGAAACTGTCAGTTCAATCCAGCCCCAAACATCCCGGGTTGATGCGTCCATTGGCATCCACGTGCGATTTCATCGCCTCGACCAACGACCACATGGTGCCCTCGCGCTGCGCGCGATACGGATACGCTTTGCCAATTTGATAGTGCACGGCGTGATAGCGCGTAAACACGTCCACAAGCTTTTGGCGCAATTCGGTCACAAACGCTCGTGCTTGCGGATTGGGCGCATGCGCGGGCAAGCCGTCCAGGTGTTCATCGCGCACGTAATGGCGGTGCATTGGATACAAGGTATCCGGCCAGATCATGACCGGTTCAATCAAAAAGCCGTTGGTGGCCATGGTGCAGGTCAGAAAACCCCACGACACGTTTAGGGCGTCGAGCTGCGTAGCATGTGTCGCAAACAACGCGATCATTTCTTGCCAGATTTCTTGCGCCACGGAATGCGCCACAATCCCGTGGGTGGGCACCCAGCGCTCGCCGTTTGGCCCCACCATCGAATCCACGGGTCCGAACGGCGCCGCGCGAATCACTTTGGCCACCGAGTTGTCGATCTCCTTGCCCTGATGCTGCGCGACGATCTCGCGTGCGGTACTTAAGTCGGCATCGATCGCCGCCTGCGAACGTGCATCGCACACCACGTGCACGGAATAGCCACCGCGCTTGGCGATGGATTTACCCGCGATAGCCGTTTTGGCGGCCTGTTTGATTCCTGCGACCGCCGAACCTTCCGCTTTGGCCAGCGCCGCCACCGTTTTAAGGTTATCGCTCCATTTGCCGCGTGCCATGGCAATCGAGGTGAGGCCCGGATCAAAACCAAACAACTCCGCCCCAATACCTTCGCGCGATAACGCCGACATCGCCGCCGCCGACTGCGCCGACGTTGCGAACTCGAACGACGCAAAGCCGGTGTGCGTCGGACGACGAATCAAGCGAAATGTCGCCTGCGCCTTCACACCCATCGCACCGGCATCGCCAGTGAAAAGCCCCGTGACATCCGGACCGTAAAAGCGATAGAACGGCTTGGCACCGCGTGTCGAGGCGCTGCCGGTATCGATAATCTCGCCCGTTGCCGTGACCACTTTAATAGAGATAAGACTCTCACTGGTCGTACCCCAGATGCTGCCACCGAAGAACGCATTGTTCTGCGACAGACCACCGCCAATCGTGGAAATCAGCCCTGACAGCGGCCCCCAAAACGGCGTACGCAGCTGCTTTTCCTCCAGCGCCTCATTCAGCGCTTTCCACGTACAACCCGCCTCCACCGTGACGTACATGTCTTGTTCGTTAATCTCAACAATACGATCCATGCGTCTGGTATCAATAAGTACAGCCGTTTTCTCGCGCGGCGTATAGGCATCGGTATAGGACATGCCGCCGCCACGCACATGCATCTCGATACCCAGTTCGTTTAGCTTGGCAACCACAGCGGCAAGTTCCTCGCATGATCCGGGTGCCACCACGAGCGCCGCCGGGTGCTCGGGGGAATAAAAAACGTCTTGCGACAGGAGCGTGCGCTGCTCCGCATCGGCACTGACGTTGTCCGGCCCGACGATGGCGGCAAGCTGCGAACTCACTGCATCTGATGTGGTGATGGCCGATTCCTGTCGGGTCATAGTTGGCTTATCCATTGTCAGTGTCCGTAGTGGTCAGCGCCAGACCGGAAGGACGATTAGGCAGGAACAAAGCACTGAGCGTCGCGAGAACGAGCAGCGGGCAAATCACGAGCGTAAAGCCCATTTCCCACCCGACGCTGCGCACCACAAATGGCACCACCGCCGGAAATACCGCAAACCCAAGGCTCAACGGTGCCGAGGCGCAAATGGCCAATGCGCCGGCGCGGACGTTTTGCGGAAAAATTTCAGCGATGAGAACCGGCAACACCGCCAGCGAGCCATAAAAAAGCGCCGCCGTCAGCGCGTACCAGAACGTGTTTTCCATCCGAGTTTCGGGCAGCCACATTAAGCCGGCCAGAGCTGCCGCGCCGCCCAGTGCCCACAACACAAACACGGTGCGACGGGTGAGAAAATACTCGCCCACCACGGCGGCCGTCAGATAGCCAATAATCCCGATACCGTTGGACAAGCCCACGAGACCCGCCGCTTCGGCCGGTGTATAACCGCGCACCTCAGAAAAGAACGTCGGGAAAAAGAACGCCGTGCCCGCATAGGCACCACCGAACGCAAAATAGGTCACCATGCTGGCCAAAGAATTTCGCCGATGGGCAGGTGAAAACAACGTGCGGAAACTGCCCTTGTCGTT
>JBGCEL010000103.1:0-14647 GCA_045106455.1 Gammaproteobacteria bacterium | reverse complement strand
CTGTTTGTTGCCGGTGGTTTGGACGGGGCGTTGGCACACGGCCGCGTCCATCATGGAGGCAACACGACGCGCATCCATCGCAAGTCCTGCGGAATTTTGCTCGCTGCAGTGCAACTCAGCGGTCGATGGATCGACACTTGCGGCGTCAGCTGTGTCCACTCCGCTGGCACAACCCAGCGTCAGCAACAGCGGTGCTGCTGCCTGAAAAATTAGAGACGAAATCATTGTTATACCCTTGGCGAGCTCATCGCATTTGTCTTGCGTTGGCGCGTCCTGCGCCGCCGCTTTGACCCAAAATCTGGCATCACTCTAGCAGGGCTTTGCGATGAATTGGAATGTCTCCAATATGCGACATAAGTGGTTGTACCTGCATTGTTAAATGCTGTTTAAAGTGACAATTTGAAGCATTGCGCAATCGTGGCATTTCGATGCAATTCGGCGCAAATGTGCCCCGCAGTCCGTGTTAGCAGCATTTGGCGTTGAACATAAACGTCATGGCTCAAACGCGAGCCTGTGAACCATCATCATCGGTATCTGGCAAGGGCTTCTTTTGGACGTGGTAGCTCGCGCTCCATCGCCTGACTTCTTTGTCCTGCATCGCGATGCCGCGACGCACCGTTTTATGCTGCGTTTGCACACATTGCGAAATGTTGCGCGCCGGACGTAGCGCAGTACACTGCGTCTGCGCCGGCCCCCCTGTGGCCGGTTTCAGAGGGTATTTGTTTGAACAAATTTGATGCCAACCAGTGGGCCGTCATTCTCGGTGGCTCCAGTGGATTCGGCCTTGCCGCAGCGGCAAAGCTCGCACAAGAAGGAATGAGTGTTCTGATCGTGCACCGGGATCGTCGCGGCGCTATGCGTCGGATCGAACCAGAATTCGAGAAGATTAGAGCCCACGGTCAGGCGCTTGTGACGCTGAACCTCGATGCGCTGAGCGACGCCGGTCGTGAACGCGTGGTGGATGCTCTCAAAGAAAATTTAGGCGCTGATGGCAAAGTGCGTGTCCTGATGCACTCCATTGCGTTTGGCAACCTCAAACCCGTCGCACCGGCCGTTCCAGACACCCGAGTTGCCGATGCGGTGGCCGCGTTGGCGAACAAGCTTGGTGTGGAAGCCGAGGCGGTCCAGACCGCCGTGGGCGAGTTGCTCGCGGACGGTGCGGCGCCGCTGCACACGCTGAGTGAAGCCCAATATGGCGACGCACTCATCGAAGCCGAAGACATGGAGCGCACCATCTTTAGTATGGGCACGAGCTTCTTGACCTGGGTACAAGCATTGCACGGTGCCGGACTGTTTGCGGCCGATGCGCGCGTGCTTGGCATGACCAGCGAAGGCAATGAAGTAGCGTGGAAAGGCTACGCGGCCGTGGCGGCAGCGAAGGTGGCGCTGGAATCGGTGTCGCGTGCCATTGCGGTGGAGTTCGGCCCCCACGGTATTCGCAGCAACATTATACAGGCGGGGGTCACACCGACACCGGCGCTCGCGTTGATTCCCGGCAGTGCAAAAATGCAGGCGGTCGCGCAGATGCGCAACCCGCTCGGGCGCACGACCACACCAGAAGACGTCGCGGACTTCATCGCTTTGATGTGCACTGACGAGGCCGCCTGGGTCAACGGTAGCATTCTGCGCGTGGACGGCGGCGAACACATCGCCTCACTGTAACGGATCACACGCAATGTTATACGTGCATGGCGCGGGACACTTTCATCCCGAAAACGTCATTGACAATGAGTTTCTCGAAGCGCTCGACATCGGCACGACGAACGACTGGATCGTGGATCGGGTGGGCATTCGCGAGCGCCACACGGTGCTGTCGCTCGACTACATCCGCAATACGCGCAACAAAAATCCCGCCGCGGCGCTTGAGGCGGCCCAGTACACCAATGCCCAGACCGGCGCGCTTGCTGCACAAGCGGCACTTCAGGTGGCGGGCATTTCGGCACAGGACGTGGGGCTCGTGGTGGCGGGCAGCTGCACGCCGCAGTCATCTTGTCCGGCCGAGTCTTGCACCATCGCCGCGCAAGCCGAGATTGATGCGCCCTCAATGGATATCAATTCGGCCTGTTCGTCGCTTGCCGCTCAGCTGCATCTGCTGAACAACATGCAGGCCGACGCGTTGCCAGACTATGTGCTGGTAGTGAACGCGGATAACAGCACGCGTGAAATTGACTACACGGATCGCAACAGCTGTGTACTGTGGGGGGATGGCAGCAGTGCGGTCGTGGTTTCGCCTCGCGTAGAAGCGCCGATGCGAGTCGTTAGTACGTCGTTTACTTCGCAGCCGAGCGGTCACGACAAGGTGCAGTTTTTACAGCACCGCCATTTTCGCCAAGACGGTCGCACCGTGCAGACGTTTGCGATTAAGCGCACCGTGAGCATGATCAAGGCGTTTCGCAAGCAGCTTGGCGACGCGGACGAGCCGTTGCGCTTCATCGGTCATCAAGCCAACCTGGCGATGCTGCAGGCGGCGTGTCGCTGGGGCAGCATTGATGCCGACAAGCACTTTTATAACGTCGATGCGTTCGGTAACTGCGGTGCGGCGGGCGCGCCAAGCGTGCTGGCGCAAAACTGGGCGGCGTTCAAGCCGGGCAACAAGTTGGTTATTGCTGTCGTCGGCTCGGGGTTGAGCTGGGGCGGTGCGCTGCTGGAGATTGCCGCATGATGACGTATGAAGAATTTACCAGCTGCAGCGAGCTCGACAAGCAACAGCTGCTGGCGTGGGGACAACAAACCTTGCTCAAAGATGCGCCCGGCGTCATTCCGTCGCTGCCCGCGCCTCCGATGCTAATGTTCGATCGCATCACCAGCATCGAACGCAAAGGCCGCCGCGGCCGGATTGTCGCTGAGCAGGATGTCCATCTCGATGCGTGGTATTTCCAGTGCCATTTTACCGATGATCCTGTGCAACCCGGCTGTTTGGGTGTGGACGCGATTTGGCAGCTGCTGGGAATGTACTGTGCGCTGAACGGCGCGCTGGGCTCCGGGCGCGCGCTGGGTTGTCGCGAAGTCGATTTTTTCGGCCAGATTCGCCCGCACGACAGCGTGGTGACCTACGATGTGGAGGTGCGACGGATGTCCACGATTCAGGGCAACGCCGTGGTCATTGGCAGCGGTAGTGTGGCTGTTGATGGTGAGCCGATTTACACTGTCGGCGACGCACGCGTCGGTGTGTTCGGTGATATTCGCTATGACGACTATCCCAACAAGTCAGCGAACGCCGTTGGCGGCGTGCTCAAACGATAAGGAATGAACCATGACACCTGAACAGGTGCTGGCCGCCGTGCCGCAACAAAAACCGTTCCGCTTTATTGACGAGATCGTGGAGCTAAGCGATACCGAGATTACGGGTCGCTATCGCTTTCGCGAAGATGAATTTTTTTACGCTGGGCACTTTCCCGGTAACCCGGTTACGCCGGGTGTGATCCTCACCGAGGCCATGGCCCAAACCGGCGTAGTGGCACTCGGGTTGTACCTCACCAGTCAGACGCTGGCGGCCGAAGACATGGGGAGCTGGCTGACGCTTTTTAGCGAATGCCAAATGGAGTTTCGGCGCCCGGTGCTACCGGGAGAGACGGTCACCATTAAAGGGCGCAAGGTTTATTTCAGACGCATGAAACTGAAAAGCGAAGTGCAATTATTTTTGGCCAACGGTGAGCTGGCGGCGGAAGGCACGCTGGCGGGAGTAGGAGTGCGCAGTGACGCATAGAGTTGTGGTGACGGGGCTTGGCGTTGTGGCGCCCAATGCTCACGGTCATGAAAATTTCGCCGACGCACTGCGTCGAGGCGTTTCCGGGATTCGATTCATCGATGCGATGGCGGAGCACAAGTTTTCCTGCCAAGTGGCCGGGGCGCCGCAGGGTATCGATGAGATCATCGGTCAGTACGTCACCGAAGAAGATCTGCTGGCGATGAATCAATCCATGATCTTTACTGCCATTGCGGGCCTCGATTGTTGGCGTGACGCGGGTCTTCCCGACGTGAGTCCGGATTCGCCGGTGGATTTTGATACCGGCGCGATCGTCGGTACGGGAATCGGCGGCATGGACACCATTGCCGAGAAACTGGTGCCTAAAGTAAACGCTGGCAAAGTTCGCCGTCTTGGCTCGACGCTGGTCGAACAGGTCATGTCGAGCTCAGTGTCCGCCAAGCTCGGCGGCATTTTAGGTCTAGGTGGTCAGGTAACGACCAACAGCAGCGCCTGTACCACCGGTACCGAAGCGGTCGTGAACGCCTTCCTGCATTTGCGTGAAGGTCGCGCCGCACGGATGTTAGCCGGTGGCGCAGAAGCTGCCAGCTATTATATTTGGTCGGGTTTCGATGCTATGCGCGTGCTCAATCGCAAGAGCAACGATGCGCCTGAAAAAGCGTCGCGGCCCATGAGCGCATCGGCCGGCGGATTTATTCCAGGCTCCGGTGCCGGTGTACTGATGCTCGAAACTCTTGAAAGCGCGCAGGCCAGAGGCGCGCGCATCTATGCCGAAATTGGTGGCGGCCATGTCAATAGCGGCGGTCATCGCAACGGTGGCTCCATGACGGCGCCCAACCCCGAAGGTGTGGTGCGCTGTATTCACGAGGCATTGAAAATAAGCGGCGTTGCCCCAACTGAAGTAGATGCGATCAATGGCCATCTGACCGCCACGTTTGCCGACCCGCATGAGATTGCTAACTGGCAAAAGGCGCTGGGTGTCACCAGTGAAAATTTTCCGAAGATCAACTCCACGAAGTCGATGATTGGTCACGGGCTCGGTGCCGCGGGCGGCATGGAATGCGTTGCTGCCACGTTACAGTTGCATCAAGGATTTTTGCATCCCTCGCTGAACTGCGAAGACCTGCATCCGGACATCGAACACGTGTCCGCATCGGTCGTACGCGAGGAAGAGGCGTTTAACGGTCGCGTTATTGCGAAGTCGAGCTTCGGCTTCGGGGATGTCAACGGTTGCGTTATATTCAAAAAATGGGAAGACTAGCGTTCAACTACGGACTTCGATTCGGTTATTTTTTTAGAGGAATCTCATTGCCATGAGCGAACAACAAGTTTATGAAAAAGTCGTGAAAGTTATCACGCCGTTTTGCAAAAATGCTGATGCATTGGCAAGCGTCAGCGCGGACACCGATATTCTGCAGGATCTTCAGGTGAACTCGGCCCGTTTGGTCGACATCATGCTCGAGTTTGAAGACGAGTTTGATATTGAAGTAGAAGACGAAGCGGCCGACAACATTCGCACGGTAGGCGATGCTGTAAAGCTGATTGTTGAAAAGACAGCCTGAATTTCATGAGGTCTCGAGACAAAGCCGTATTGGAGCTCCAGCGGCTTGTCTCATTCTTTTTGATGTTCGTGTTCGGGCCGATTATCCACGGCCTGTATCACATTCGATTTCGCTACAGTGCGCACGACACCGCAGGCGTACGTAAAAAATTCGCGCAAATCCGGCGCGACCATCCCGGTCCCATCCTTCTGTGCACGAATCACCTGACGCTGATCGACTCAATCGTACAGGGCGTTATTCTCAATTCGCTGCTGCGCTATATGACCCGCGTTTCGGCGCTGCCGTGGAATCTTCCGGAGCGCAAGAATTTTGACAAGTCTTTGGCCTGGCGGCTTACCTGTTATCTGGGGCGCTGCATTCCCGTGACCCGTGGCGCATCGCAGGAAGAAAGCCGCCACGTGCAAAACAAGATGACCTACGTTTTGCAGCGCGGCGATATTATTTCCATTTTTCCGGAAGGCACGCGCAGTCGCAGCGGGCGCATCGATCCGAAAGAATTTTCTTACGGCAGCGGCGCGTTGCTGCGGATGGTGCCCGAGGCCACTGTGCTGTGCGTTTATTTGCGCGGTACGCGACCGGGGGGCTTTGCACACTTTCCGGCTGTCGGCGAGCGCTTCTATCTGGACATGGAAGTGATTAAGCCGGTGTCCGAGAAAAAGGGCCTGCGCCAGACCCGTGATTATTCGCAGCAGATCGTTGCGCATCTCATTACCATGGAAGAGCGCTACTTTGCGAGTGATCTATCCAGCGGGCAATGATGTGGTCGATCTGTGCGCGCCCGACAATCGTCGCAGCGCCGCCAATCCAAAATACGCTCGTCGCGTATTGAGCGATTCCGAGTGGGAGCACTACGCGGCGAGCGATCGTCGTGCGCCGCTGCTGTGGTTGCTGTGGAGCGCCAAGGAAGCGGCCTACAAAACCTTGTCACGTGATGGCTCCCTTGTGTTCGCGCAGCGAGAGTTTCGTGCCGAACCTGCGCACTGGGGCGAGCTGGACGCGCCAGCGGGTCACGCCAGCGGCGTCGTACATTATCAAGACACGACCATTCCCGTGCGCTGGAGTTGGACGGCCGATTACGCTCACAGCGTTTGCGCTAATGATATGAATCTTGTCAGATCAGCCGTTCGGGTTGCGGATGATGACGTTCATGCTGGTGCAGCGTCTTCGCGTTATGCCCACATGCCGTTGCTATCCCGTCATGCCAGGGCGCTTGCTCACGAAATGCTTGAAACCATGATGGAGGTGCCGGGCGGTTTGTGGATTTCTCGCCGGTCACGCCATGCGCCGGAGCTAATTCTGGCAGACGAAAAGTGGTCCCACGCGGCGCTGAGTCTGTCCCACGACGGACGGTTTGTTGCCGCGGCCGTTAGCCAGTGCGCGTCACGTTGAGGGCATCGTCCGGTTTGATGTTTGGGCGACTGGCCTGCCAGCTTAAATGCCCATCCGCAATGAGCGCCGACAATAAGGGCCCGGCGCGTTTGATGCGTAGATGGTTGGCTGGCGCGGTAGCGCCGTCGAGCAGTGCCCAGCCGTCGCGCCCACAGCTTTTCACGCGGTAAAGGGCAGCATCGGCGAGTTCGAATAAGACACCGAGCCGATCGTCCATGGTTTGTCCCGGCCACAGCGGATAGAGCACCGCGCCCAGCGAGCTGTGCACCGAAATATGATCATCGTTGTCGAGACTAAACGCATGCGAGCGCACGGCCGCGATCATCCGTTCCAGCAACAGCGGCGCGTGGCTTTTTTGGCAGCGGCACAGCAGCATGAATTCTTCGCCGCCCCAGCGTGCGACCATGTCGCTTTCACGGGTGGTTGCGCGCAGCACGTCTGCAAATTGACGCAGCACTTCGTCACCCGCGGCGTGACCCCAGGTATCATTGACGCGTTTGAAATGATCGATGTCGATCATGATCATGATGCCTTGATCATTGAGGCTATCGTCCAGCGCGTCGCTTGACTTATGCATGTCGAAATAGCGGCGGTTAAGCAATCCGGTTAGCGCGTCGGTTTCGCTAACTCGACGCAAATCCTGGTTCCGATTTTGCAGCTGCGCGTTGACGTCACTCAGAGTTTGAGTGCGCTCACGAATACGGGATTCGAGTGTGTAATGACGACGGCGCGTAACGGCGGTGCGCAGCCAAATTAGTCCCAGCACTAACGCGACGGAACCACACCAAAGTGCGGCGCGGAACGCGAGGGTCTCGGTGATAACCGGTTGACGACGAATGTGTAGCGGCATTGGGGCGTCGCGCCACAAACCCGGCGTTACCGAAGCCTGCAGATCGAAATAAAAATCGCCGGGTGGCAGATTGGCCAGATAGACCGTACGCGCGCGCCCCACGTGCAGCCAGGCATCGTTGCGACCACGTAGTCGATAACGAAACTCGAGACGGCCATCTTGTTCCAGGCTCAAGGCGGAATAGTCGATGCGGACACGATGCTCTTTACTGCTGACCACAAGCGGCATGTCACCTGGCGTTTGCCGTGCCGCGTCGTTGATGGTGATGGATTTGACGTACGGTTCGGGGGGCCGCGGCAGTGCGTCCGGTTTGCTGATGTCCAGAGTGATGACGCCATCGCGGGTGCTAATGGCCAGTAGGCCATCGTGTTGGGCCGCGGCGTAGCCATTGTCGCCGCTGCAGCACAGATCCACGTGCATAGCGCGATATTGTTCCAGCGAAATAATGGCGCGCACGTCGAGCTGCCGAGCGCCCGAGTAGATTTGTTGTGTGTCGAACCGAAACAGGCCTGCGGTTGAGGTCAACCAGACGCTTTCATCATGCAGTTCGATGTCCACGATGCTTGCTCTAGGTAGACCTTGACGTTCCGTATACTGTATCCAACCTTCGTTGCTACTGACGATAAGCCCGTGGTTGCGCGTCGTGGCGAGTATCTGGCCGCTACTTAGTTGGGTGATGTCGAGCACCGCGTCCAGAGTGGCAGGCATGTCTGATGCATGCAGAGTGAGCGTTTGTTCGCCCATGCTGACAAGGCCGGTCTCGGTGCCGATCCACAGCGTTCCGCGTGTATCGAAAAAGAGAGACTCGACCGCAACGCCGGTCAGCGCCGGCATGGTGCTCACCTCGCCGTTGTACCATTTCTGAAGACCCAAATCTGTGCCGATCCACAGCGTGCCCAGGTCATTCGGAGCGCTGATCAGCGCGTTAACCGGCACAGGGTCCACATGTTCAACGGTGGTTAACTTGCCGCTGTCGACGTCGTAGCGGCGCAGACCTTCAGTGGTGCCGAGCCACAGGCCATTTCGTCCGTCGGCCAGAAGGGCGCGCACGGGGGTGGCCGCGAATTGTTCAGTTTCGAATACGACGTCGATGTCGTTGCCGCGCAGGCGATTGATGCCCGCGGCAGTTGCCAGCAATATCTCACCGTCGGCATCTTTGCTGACCGCTTGAATCTGTGCGCTTAGCAGTCCTTCGCCGTACGAGATTCGGCGCAATGGAGAATCCATGAGCGCGCTCAACGGGTAGATGCTGCTGGCCATCCAGATGCGCCCGTTGCGATCTTCCGTCATTGCGCTTATCTGCGCGCCAATGCCAAATTCCTCGGAGTACGCGTTTGGCGTTTCCACGTCCCCGTTCGGCAGGAACCGGCCAATGTCCTGCTGCCCGTAAAACCACAGGTTGTTGTCCTTATCGACCAGCAGCTTCTCGGCGACCCGTTCCGCCAAGTCAGGGTGATCAGCGAGTACCGTCTTGTCGCCATCGATGTAAAAGATGCCGGCTTGAGTGATGCCCCAAATCTGATCTTTGTAGAGAGTCAGATCTGTCACCGACTGCTCGCTCAGCGTGGCGGGCACAGAGATAGGCAGAACCGAATCTCCCTCTACGCGCAAGACCTGATTGCCGCTGCCGACGTACAGTGTTTGGCCAACCGCGTGCAGCGCCGTGACGCTGCCGATGAGCTCGGTATGTGCGGGGCCCAGTTCATCGCCGGACCAGCGAATCAGTCCACGTGCACTGCCAAGCCAGATGACGCCGTCGTCGGTTTCGGTCATCGCCCGGATGTAGGCGGACCATTTGTTCCCGCCCACAATCGATTCGAAGACACCGTTGCGGTGGCGACTCATGCCCTGCTCGGAGGCGATCAGCAGGTCGCCGGAGCGTGTAATCCAAAGGTCGGTTATGCGATTGGAGATTAGACCGGCATGATCGATGGCACGAAACATCTCGGCATCGTGGCCATCAAAGCGGATCAGACCACGGTCGGCCGCGATCCACAGAAATCCATCTTTATCCTGCACCACGGCATGCGCGCCGTGTCCCAGACCCGCTTGGTTGGGGGCCTCGACGTATTGGTATTGAAAATACTGTCGGTCCGGGTCCAGTGCGTGAGTGGGAAATGTCAATGCCAGACACAGCCACAGACACAAGTGCCCCGGCCATGCATATGCCTTCATGGTGCGGGCGGTCGCCTTTTTACTCTCTGTGAAGCTTAGCGACGCAGCGCGATTTTTCTTTAGCCGCCAAACCAGGCAGCGATATAGAACACCAGCGGCAGACTGATGATGCCAAGCACTGAGGCAATTCCCGTTACCGCAATGATAAGTGAACGCGAGAATCCCGCGGCCATGCCAATCAACCCGGCGGTGATCATTGGCGGCATGGCCGACTGCAGCAGCGCGCCCTCGACGGCGGGGCCACGCAGATTCAGCGCCAGCGCCAGTACAGCCACGAGCAGCGGCGCGAGAACAAGCTTGATACAGCACGCAGCCGCAACGGCGCGACGCAAAGTGGGCGGTACAGACAGCTCGAGCTGCAAACCCACAATGATCATGGCCATGGGGCCCATGGTGGTTGCGAGCAGTTTGAGCGGCGGCAAGGCGATGGCGGGCAGCGCGCCTGCAGGCAGTGCCAGCGCAATCATGGCTGCCACAAAAGGCGGAAATAGCAGTATTTTTTTAACTACGGCGATCGCCGAGGTGTTCGCCGAGTGGTGGCTAAAAATCGCCACAATCACGGTGGCATAAATGGCCACACCAACAAAGTTACCGATCTGATCGTAGAGAATGGCGTAGGGTAATGCCGCGCCGTCCGTAAAAGCATCAATCAGCGGTAGACCCAGATATGCGGTGTTGCCCAGTGGCACAATCAAAAGCATGGCGCCGGTGACGTTGGGCGGCCAGCGTAAGCGCCTTGATAGCCAGATCACGAGCAGCGCGCTAGACAAAATGACGCACCAGGCCAGCGCGATGGGCACCAGTGCGGTGCGATTGAGCTCAAGCCCATGCATGCGCAGCACAATCATGGCGGGCAGCGCGATGTTCATGACAAACCCGTTGATCCAGTCGCTGGTGCCGGTTGGCAGCGAACGCGACTGGCGCGCAAGAAGCCCCAGAGCAAACCCGATTCCAAGCAGCACAAACGTCATGCGCGCGAGTGTACCTGACGTCACGCGGCGCGACAGGTATCCTGTGCTACTCAATTCGCACGTAGAGAATCGTGATGCTGACCGCCTACGTTTTCGGTCCACAGTGGGATTTGCTGGATCCCAGCCCGTTTTGCATGAAGCTGCTCACGGCGATGCAGCTGGCTGGCCTTGAACACGAGGTCAAAACCGGCATGCAACACATTCGCAAAGCACCCAAAGGAAAGATGCCCTTTATTCGTGACGGCGACACCGTGCTGGGTGACAGCAATCTGATCATGGCGTACCTGAAAGCGCACTACGATGTTGATTTGGACCGCACGTTGCGTGCGGACCAGCGTCCGGTCGCGCATGCGATGGGGCGTATGCTCGATGAAAATACCTACTGGGTGTTGCTCTATTTTCGTTGGCTGGACGATGCCAACTGGGAGCAACACACGCGCCCGGCTTTTTTCGATGCGCTGCCTTTTTTGCAGCGTAAATTGTTGCCCGGTTTTCTGCGCAAACAGTTGTTCAAGAGCGCGCGCGGTCACGGCATGGGGCGGCACTCGGCCGAAGAAATCGCCCGCATCGGTATTGCCGATTTCCAGTGTCTCGTCGATCTATTGGGTGATCAGCCGTTTATGTTTGGTGACACACCCACCGCGCTGGATGCCAATGCCTATGCTTACTGCGCGGGCCTGATCAAAGTACCGCAGCAAAGCGCCGTGCGCGATTTCGTGCAGACCACGCCGCTGGTCGACTACGTGGAACGTATGGCGCGTCATCTGGCGACGGCTGCGGCGTGACCGATCGGTTTGATGTCCCCGGCGCGCCAGCGTCCTGTGAGCTGCACATCAAACGTAGCCGGTTTGTGACGGCCGTCGATTACGTGGCCGATCGTGCCGATTTCATGCGCTTTTTGGAACGTCGACGACAGGCCTTGCCCGACGCGCGACATCACTGCTGGGCATTTGTCGCCGGCCCGCCCGGCGATTTGCGCTTCGCGGACAAGAACGACGATGGCGAGCCTCGCGGGACCGCCGGAAAACCTATATTGAACGTGCTTGCTCACGCCTCGCTTGGCCACGTTGGCGCCGTGGTGACACGCTACTTTGGTGGCATAAAGCTCGGCGCCGGAGGGTTGGTTCGTGCGTACAGCCAGTGCGTGGTTGAGGCGTTGGAACGCTTAGAGCGCCGCACCCAATTTGTGACCGAGCAGTGGACGGTGCGCTTGCCCTATACGCTGCATGCCAGCGTTCAGCATGCGTTGACACCGACAGAAGTTATTCTCCGCGACACGCGTTTTGATGACGCCGTTACGCTGGTGCTCGACGTGCCGCTGGGGCAGGTGGACCAACTCGGTGCAATGCTCGACAGTTTGGGGCAAGGGGCGATCGACCGTGCGGTCACCCCTGATGCATTGCCGGGTGATCTTTGAACGACGTCGCGACGCTTGACGTTACCTGGCGCTCCGCGCTGTTGCTGGCGCTGATCGCGCCGACGGCACTGATCGCGCTGCGCCTGATGGTGCAGCGAACTGAGGCGCAGGCGTGTCGTTGGCTGGGTTTGTTTTTGCTGGTTTTTTGTCTTGATACCGTGCCGCAAATTATTGGCTTTGCCGACGCCTATCAGGTGTGGCCGTGGCTGACGTTTGCGCCGCTGAGCTATCAGGCCTGGTTCGGCCCGCTTATCTACTTTCATGCCCATGCCTTAATTCGCAAAACGCCGCTCGGTTGGCGCTGGTGGTTGCTCGCGCCCGGCGTCGTGCAGCTGGTTTACTACATTTGGGCGTTTACGAGTCTGGGCGACTATCAGGCGAAGTGGCGCTTCACGGATGTGTTCCATGATCCCTACATTCTGCCGGTGCAGCTGAGCGTGTCGCTGGGCCTTACGCTCATGTGCGGCGTGGCGACCTGGCGCATGATACGTCGCTATCGTCGCTTCCTGGCCGAAACGCAATCCGTGGCGGCCGAGTTGGATCCCTCGTGGCTAACGCGGTTTTTGGGTGCCATGAGCGTGGCGATTTTGTGCTGGCTTGGCTATGAAGTGGTCGATTTTTTCAACGGCCCGTTAAGCTACCGTGCGCGCTACCCCATGTTTCTGGTGATCGGTGCGTTGTTCCTGTGGATGGGCATCGAAGCACTTGCGCGCATACGCATGTCGTTTGTGGCGCTTGGTGAGCCGGATGTGGAGCGCGTCCTCGAGCCGCCGGTGCCGCGCGCA
This sequence comes from Gammaproteobacteria bacterium, assembly GCA_045106455.1. Lineage (GTDB taxonomy): Bacteria > Pseudomonadota > Gammaproteobacteria > Steroidobacterales > JBCCMA01 > JBCCMA01. Next base: position 1,792 of record JBGCEL010000103.1, on the reverse strand, counting down.
CCGGACTGGCAGGCCGTGGGTCAGGCGTTGCAGCAACGGGTCATACAAGAGCAGTGGCATCTCGAGCCGCGCCTGAGTATGCGCGAAGTGGCACTGCGCATGGGCAGTAACGAGACTTATGTTTCACGCGGACTCAACCAGGGACTGGGCCTCAATTTCAATCAAATGGTCAACGATGTGCGTGTTGCGACCGCCAAGACGCTCATGCGCGAGGCGCCGCAGCGCCAGATACTCGACGTGGCGCTCGCCGCCGGGTTCAATTCTAAAGCCACGTTCAATCGCGTTTTTCGCGACCGCTGTGGCACGACACCGTCGGCCTGGCGCAGGGCGCAGGATTCTGAGACGTCTCAAGTTCAATAAGTCTCTGGTTTTATTGATTGTTGGACGAAGTCCGCGACGTCGGCCCGCACCCTTGATGCCTCTTTCATCCACTTATGTGAGGCTTGCCATGAGCGTGTTTGCTCCCATCCGATGTGTTTTGTTTTGTTGGTGTTTGTGCTTGAGCGCGGCCGGCCAGTCACTTTCCCCGCCGCAAGTGACACGGGACATTGAGCTTGCACAGGAGGCGTTTGAGCGCGTGCATCCGGGCTACGACCGCTACACGGATGAGACGGTGTTGGACGCGGCATGGCAGGCCATTATCGCGGACGCCATTACGGCCTCTGGCATGAGCACCGAAGCACTGTATTTGCGCGTGCAGGGGGTATTGGCGCTGATGCGTTGCGGCCATACCAAAGCCGAGTTGCCCGCCGCGTTGGCCCGCGCGCGACGCATCGATCCGGTCTACCTGCCGCTGCGCTTTGAGCTCGTGGAGGGGCGGGCGATCGTCATCGCCGTGGTGCCGAACAGCGGCGTTGCGGTCAATGATGAGGTTTTGAGCATCGACGGTTTGGCGATCGAGACGCTGGTGCAACGTTATGCACCGTTGATCCCGGTTGACGGTTTTACCGATTATATGAAACATTTTGAGCTGGCCTGGTCGCTGGAATTTTCTGGCGGTGGCATCGAGCACTTTATGGCGCTCGATGGCGTGTCGCCTACCGCAATGCTGACGCTGCGTGATGCCGAGGGTGCAAAGCGCGAGGTGGTGGTGCAGCGAATTGGACTGGATGCCCAGCGCGCACTGGTCGATCCGGGCGAGGCGAATTTCTCTGACGCGGTGAGCGTTGAGTATCCTGATCCGAAAACCGCAGTATTGCGTGTGGATACGTTTGTGAACTACCGCAAACCGGTGGACCCGGACGATCTCTATGCTCCCTTATTTAAAGAACTCAGCGCGCGTGGCATCGAACATCTGATTGTGGATCTACGCCGCAACGGCGGTGGTTCCAACGACGCTCGTGACCGTCTGCTGGCGCATCTCATTGCGAAGCGTACGTACATTCAGCGCGAGGAACACGTCAAGACACTGAATCTGGATGGCCTGCGTGAACACTTAAGCACCTGGGATTCGCGTGCACTCAATCCCAAACGATGGTGGTTTTCGAAAAACGATGACGGCAGCTATCGCATGCGGCAGTGGTGGTTTGGCACGGGTGGGCATATCAAGCCTGCGCGTCATGCATTCAAAGGGCGATTGACGATGCTGAGTTCTGGCGGCAATGCCTCAGGCACCACCATGTTGTTGGGGGCGCTGCAGGAGACCGGACGGGCGCGCATTGTGGGCGAGCTGACCGGTGGCAATATCGCCGGTCCAACGGCAGGTGTCTTGTTTACGCTCGCCTTGCCCGAGAGCAAAATTCGCCTGCGACTCCCCATCGTACGCACCATAACCGGCTACGATGCCGCCGAT
>JBGCEL010000102.1:0-112854 GCA_045106455.1 Gammaproteobacteria bacterium | reverse complement strand
TACGCCGCTAGAGGCGCCCACCCCCAAAGCTTCGACTCAATTAGGGGAGTGGGAGTGAGGGGTTTTGCTCTGGGTTGTTAGCCCGTCCTCGGGCGGTCCCAGAGTGAAACCCCTCACTCCCGCTCCCCGGGATCGAAGCGCAACAAGCCGACCGCTCCCCGGGATCGAAGCGACCAAAGCCGACCCTTGGGGTGGTGGGGCGGCGATAAACGCCACAGTCAAACAACGCTAACGATTGCGTTAAACTAACGTCACTCACGGCGCATAGATCACGCAAAAGGAACGCCCATTATGAAAATCACGCTGAACGTCAACGGCGACGATCGCGAGCTCGATATCGAGCCGGACATGCCGTTGCTGTGGGCGCTGCGCGATGAACTCGATATCACCGGGCCAAAATTTGGCTGTGGTATGTCGCTGTGCGGTGCCTGCACCGTGCATATTGACGGCCAGCCCGTGCGCTCGTGTACGTATCCCGCATCGGCGGTGCGCGGTGCGGTGACCACGATCGAAGGCCTCGGAACGCCCGACGCGTTGCACGCGGTGCAAAAAGCGTGGATCGAGCATCAGGTGGCGCAGTGCGGCTACTGTCAGTCCGGCCAAATCATGTCCGCGGCGGGCCTTCTGGCCGGCAATCCGGCGCCAAGCGATGAAGACATCAATGCGGCCATGCGCGGTAATTTGTGTCGCTGTGGTGCCTATCCGCGCATTCGAGAGGCGATCAAGACGGCTGCGCGCGCGTTGCAGGAGCGCTGAGCATGGGCAAGATTGCGAAAATTGCGCGGCGTACGTTTTTGATCGGTTCGGTGGCCGTGGCCGGCGGCGTGGCCATTGGTTACTGGCGCTATAAGCGCCCCTACGCGAACCCCCTGGAAGCCAGATTGGCCGAGGGCGAAGTGGCGCTTACGCCGTACGTGAAGATCGATCAGCAGGGCATCACGATCATTACACCGCGCGCCGAGATGGGGCAGGGCGTGCACACGACCCTTGCGGCGCTTGTGGCCGAGGAGTTGGATGTGGACCTCGACGGCGTGCGGGTTGAGCACGGTCCGGCGTCGAAAGCTTATTTTAACGGCGCCATCCTTGAAGAAGGCGTGCCGTTCGCGCAGATCGACACCCGCGGTATGGCCGAAAATGCCCGCGCCTTTACCAAAGTGCCGGCGAAATTTTTAGGTCTGCAGGTGACCGGCGGCTCTACATCCGTGGTCGATGCCTTTGTAAAGATGCGTGAGGCGGGCGCCGCAGCCCGTGCGGTCCTGTTGGCGGCGGCAGCGCGCACGCACGATGTGGACATCGACGCACTCAGCACGTCTAAGGGCAGTGTGATATTGCCGGACGGCCGTGCCGTTGGCTACGCCGAACTGGCCGCGGCGGCCGCCGAGATTGAGCCGCCCCATGAGCCCGTGCTCAAAGATGCATCGCAATGGCGTTTGCTTGGTCGCTCGCTGCCACGTGTGGACGTGGTGGCCAAGTCCACCGGCACGGCCGAATATGCCATCGACGTGCGCTTGCCCAACATGTTGTACGCCACCGTGCGACGCAATCCCCATCTCGGGGCTATGATGCGTTCGGCCGACGCGTCGAAGGCCCGTGACATGCCGGGGGTCGAACGCATTATCGAACTCGATGATGGCGTCGTTGTTGTGGCCACCAACACTTGGTACGCGATGAAAGCGGCCGGGGCCGTCGAGATTGATTGGGAACCGGCGCCTTATCCTGCCACCACTGACGCGCTACTGACGCAGATCGCTGAGTCATTCAACGACAAGCAGCAGGACAGTCAGAGCAGAGATGATGGTGACGTGGACGCCGCGTTGCTCGAAGCTGACGTGCTGGAGGCGGAGTATCGTGTGCCGTTTTTGGCGCATGCGACGATGGAGCCCATGAACGCGACGGCCTGGGTGCGCGAGGATCGCGTGGACGTCTGGGCGGGCAATCAGCTGCCGACGCAGGTGATCAAAGAAGCCGTCGCGTTGTGCGATGTTGATGCTGAAACTGTGCACGTGCACACCACGTATATGGGTGGCGGGTTCGGCCGGCGCGCGGAGATGGACATCATTCAGCAAACGTTGACCGTGGCCATTGCCATGGCCGGCACGCCGGTGAAACTCACGTGGTCGCGTGAAGAAGACATGACGCATGATATGTACCGCCCGGCAGCGATTGCGCGTTTTCGCGGCGCGGTCAAAAACGGTCGACCCACGGCATTCGATGTGCAGCTGTCCACGCTGTCTGTCATCGCCTCGCAGATGAGCCGGCTCGGTATTCCGGCCGTGGGGCCCGACGTGTCCATTGTGCAATCGGCCTGGGATCAGCCCTACGGCATCGAAAACTATCGCGTCACAGGATACCGCGCGCCGGCCAGCTTGCCGGTGACGTCCTGGCGATCGGTGGGGGCATCGCAAAACGGATTTTTCCATGAGTCGATGATCGATGAGTTGGCCCACGCAGCCGGGCGTGATCCGTTGGAGATGCGTCTCGAACTCATGACGCACGATGCCAGTCGTAAAGTGCTTGAGGCCGTGGCTGACATGTCGGGCTGGTCGTCAAAACCGCTGGCCGGTCATGGTCGCGGGGTCGCGTTTGTGCTGTCTTTTGGCGTGCCGGTCGCGGAGGTTATTGAGGTGGCGAACACGACGGACGGTATTCGCATTGTCGGCGCCTGGGCGGCCGTTGATGTGGGCACGGTGCTTGATCCGCGCAATGTGGAGGCGCAAGTTCAATCAGGGATCAATTTCGGTCTGGCGGCGGCTATGATGGGCCAAATTACCGTGACCGATGGTAAGGTGGAGCAGACCAACTTCCATAACTACGATGCCATCCGCATTCATCAGGCGCCACCAATCAGCGTGGCGATTCTTGAGAACGGCGAGAAAATTCGCGGTATTGGTGAACCTGGGTTGCCCCCCGTTGCGCCGGCACTGGCAAACGCCATTTTTGCTGCAACCGGGCAGCGCATTCGAGAACTGCCGTTAAACAAGCACGTGACCTTTGCATGAACGAACCTAGAAGCGCTGCTGACGCGCACTGCATCATCGTCGGAGCCAGTCACGCCGGAGTGCAAAGCGCGTTGCGTTTGCGTCGGCTTGGTTTCGAAGGGCGCATTACGATGCTCGGCGATGAGCCGCACGCTCCGTATCATCGCCCGCCGCTGTCGAAAGACTATTTGACCGGCGAAAAACCGCAAGAACGCATCGCACTGGTGCCCGAAGCGGGCTACGCCAAAAATGGGATCGACCTGCGTCGCGATGAGCGTGCCACGGGCGTGCACTGCGAAACACGCATGCTCAAGCTGCAGGATGATCGCTATCTTAACTACGATCATCTGATCCTGGCACTGGGCGCTCGTGTACGTCGCCTGAACATCCAAGGCTCGGACTTGCCCGGCATTCACTACTTACGCAACATCGGTCATGTGAACGCGATTCGCGATCAGGTGGTCGCCGGTGGTAAAGCGGTGGTCGTGGGCGGCGGCTATATCGGGTTAGAGACAGCGGCATCGTTGCGCAAGCTGGGCATGGACGTAACCATCGTCGAATCGCTGGAGCGTGTGCTGCAGCGAGTCACGGGCAAAGTTGTGTCTAACTTCTATCGACGCTTGCATGAGTCCCAGGGCGTCAAAATTATTGAGTCGGATCAGGTTACGCACTTTGAAGGCACCAAAAGCGTACGCGCCGTGCAGCTGGCGTCGGAGACCCGATTGCCGGCCGATCTTGTGATTGTGGGGATCGGTGTTATTCCAAATACCGAAATCGCGGCGACCGCAGGACTCGCGGTGGACAATGGCATTTGCGTTGATCAATTTGCTCGAACGGCGGATGAACATGTTTATGCGGTCGGCGACTGCGCCAGTTTTGTACATCCGCTGTATGACCGTCGCGTGCGTATTGAGTCGGTGCAAAACGCGGGCGAACAGGCGCTGGCCGCAGCACGCTCCATCGTCGGGGCGCCCGAACCTTATACAGCCGTGCCGTGGTTTTGGTCCGATCAGTTCGATGTGAAGCTGCAAATTGCCGGCTTGTCCCACGGTGCTGATGAAGTGCTGGTACGTGGCGACGCCCATGAAGGGGCCGGTTTTAGCGTGCTGCATATAAAAGACGGGCGTCTGCTTGCGATTGATGCGATCAACGCAACCAAGGATTTTGTGCACGGACGCAAGCTGATTGCTGAGGGCGTGGAGCTGGATCCTGCACGTGCGATTGACGCGACTCTGCCGCTAGCACCATGACGTCGCTGCCCGCGGCGACGCGGGCGAACATTCTAAAACAATTGGGGTGGCCGTCCCGCCGAGATGGTCGCTGGCAGACGGTCCAAGGCGGCGATATTTGTGCGGCTTACCGACTGGCCTCAGACACCCAGCGTGTGTTTATCAAAACGCATGCTGCGAGCCGAATCGACATGTTTGCCGCCGAGGTCGACGCCCTTGAAAGTATCGCGGCGACCGATACCATTCGCGTGCCGGCCGTGTATTTTTTTGGCGCGGATGAACACACCAGCTGGCTGGTATTGGAATGGCTTGATTTTGTATCGCCGGCACCTGAGGCCCATGCCGCTCTTGGCGCACAGCTGGCGGCCCTGCATCGCACCACGGCTCAACACCATGGTTGGCATAAAGCCAATTTCATCGGGCTAAATGAGCAATCCAATAGAGAGCACGTGCGTTGGTGCGATTTCTTCGTCAGCGAGCGATTAGGGCAACAGCGGCAGTTGGCGCATGGTGCCGCGACGACGCGCGCCTTGTTGCCGGCACTCGATCGGGTGATCGATGAATTGCCGGAGCGTTTTGCCGATCATGAGCCGCCACCGTCGTTATTGCATGGCGACCTGTGGGGCGGCAATTGGGCAGCCGTCGCAGGTGGGCAGCCGGTCATTTTTGATCCGGCGAGTTATTACGGCGACCGTGAAACGGACCTGGCCATGGCGGAACTCTTTGGCGGCTTCGACCGTGAGTTTTTCCTCGCCTACGATGCGACCTGGCCACGCTTAGACGGCTATGCGCAACGTCGCGACCTCTACCAGCTATACCACGTAATTAATCATGCCAATCTGTTTGGCGGTGGCTACATGACGCAGGCGCAAACGCTGATGCAGCGCATATTGGCAGCGTAATAAAGCTAACCCACCGTCTCGAGCATGCCCGAAAGATCGTCGGCATGGTGCTCTTCTTCTTTGAGGATATCTTCCATCAGGCGCCGCGTGGTCGGGTCGTCGTTACCCAGCCAACGAATAATCTCGGAGTAGGTTTCGATCGCAATACGCTCGGCGACCAAATTCTCTTCAATCATCTCGCGCAAGCTGTCGCCTTCGATGTACTTGGCGTGCGCGCGCGTGGCCAACCCCTCTGGGCTCCAGTCTGGCGTGCCGCCGAGCTGTGCAATGCGCACACTAATCCAGTCAGCGTGCACCTGTTCTTCATTCGCGTGCACCAGAAATTCTGCGGCAATGGGATCAGCGTTGATGCCCTTCGCGCAATAGTAGTGATTGCGATAGCGCAGGATGCACACGATTTCGGTAGCGAGAACTTCATTGAGCACACTAATTACCTGCTCCCGATCGGCCTCGTAGGCGGCGGTGACGGCGCCATCCATCATTTTCGTGCGCGCGCGCTCCTGAATGGCTTTCATGTCGGTCTTGAACGGTTGTTTCATCGTGCTCGGTTCCTTGATAAACAGGCTCTCGTATCAAGCAAAGCGTTAGTGCTGCCTTGAGAGGGATGCACTGAGTATAGTCAGCCTGTGACACATTGAACCAGTATTTTTCCGATGCCTTTGGTTTTCCTGCTGAGGATGCTGGCTTTTGCTCTGCACGCGATGGTACCGACCGCTTACATGGTGGTGTCTTACGATAGCGCTCAGAGGGTTGCGCCAGTTTGCAAGGCGAGGTCGATCCGCACGCGCCTCATTACGTTTTAGCGAATGCTGTTGATGTAGAGAATTAACGACTGAATATCGGGTAACGACAGTTGGTCGGACCAAGGTGGCATCTGCGGCGAGCGCCCCACGGCCTCGCCGCCGGCGCTGATAATGGCCAGTAACTCGGGATCGGACAAGGTGCTGGAGGTCAGGTTGGCGGGCGGCGGATCTTTGATGATACGCGCCATGCGCCCGTCACCCTCGCCATAGGCTCCGTGGCACAAGACGCAGCGTCCTTGAAAAACTTGCATGCCGTGTCGCGCGGTAGGCGTAGCCCGCGCGGCTTCACGCATGAGCATGGCATTGGCGGTCTTGGCGTCTTGCCGTAACAGTTGCACAAACATGACCACCGACTCGATCTCGGTCCAGGTCAATTCGTCGCCCATTGGAGGCATCAGATCGCTGAGCGTGTCGCGCGAGCCGCCGTAAACTACGGCGTCGCGCAATGCGTCGATCGATTGATCGCTCTGGCGTTTAAGGCTGGTTGACGGATAGTCTTTCAGTCGCAGTGGTAGTAGCCCTTCGCCAAGCCCTTGCGGTCCGTGACAAATTACGCATCGTTCGCCGAATACCGCAACGCCATTTTCGAGGGTGGGCGCAGGGTCATCGTGCCCGCTGGTCGTGGGCTGCCCATTGACGGGCAGCGCGCCAAGGATGAGTGCAGTGAGCAGTAAACAACGCAAGTGACTCAGCATAGAGTCATTCTTCAACTTTGATCGTCATGTACATGGAGGGATGAATGGCACATTCCACTTCGACCTCGCCGGCCTCCTCAAACTTGACGCTGCGCGCTTCGCCTGCCGGGTAGGACCCAAGGTCGAACGACTTGAGGCTGGATAAACTGTAAACGTTGTGGAAAAAATCGTCGGCGTTTTCAAACTTCACCGAGTCGCCAACTTTGATCGTTAGTGATTCGGTGGAAAAGGCTTTGTCTTGTTGCAATACCTTGTGTTCGTCCTCGGCTACGGCCGAGGCCAGTGAAAACAGCAAAGCGAATGTGATCGATATCTTCGAGATGGTTTTGATCATGATGGTGTCCTTATCATCGAGTGCAGTGATCGGAAGCTAATCGTTGCCCTGGGTGGCTTGCCGGCTGGCGCGCAGCTCCAGGTGATCTTGCGGCAAATCGGGCAGGCGCATTTCTCTGGCGGGCGACGTAAGTGCTTCCAGAAAGGCAACCAGGTCGGCCTTTTCGTGCTTGCTCAAGTTTAGCGGTTTCATGTTAGGTGACAGATCTTCTTCGATGTCGCCGCCGCGCGCGTAGTGCTCGACGACGTCCGCCAGGGTCGCCGCGCTGCCGTCATGAAAATAGGGCGCGGTGCGCGTGATGTCACGCAGCGTAGGCGTTTTAAAAGCGCCTTTCATTACGCCAAGCGGCAGATGTTCGAAGCGCCCCATGTCCGGGTTTTCGTCGAGATAAGATGCCAGGCCGACATTGTGAAAACCGTCGTCGGTGAAGTTTGGTGCGGAGTGGCAGACGGCACAATTGCCTTTTTCGCTGTCCACGAAAATGTTGAATCCGCGTATCTGCTGAGCGGTTATGGCTGCAGCATCTCCACTGACCCAGCGATCGAACGGTGAGTCGCGACTAATAACCGTACGCTCAAACGACGCGATGGCTTTCGACAACGTTGCAACGGATATCGCCTCTCCGGGATACGCGGCGTCGAAGGCTTTGGTGTAACCGGGATTGGCCTTGAGCCACGCCACGAGGTCGCCGAGATCCATATTCATTTCAGAGGCGGCAAGCATAGGGCCGGTGGCTTGTTGCTCCAGCGTACGCGCGCGGCCGTCCCACATCTGGATCGCGTTGTAGGCCGTGTTGATGACCGTTGGGCTGGCGCGATGCAGCACCTGGCCGTTGAAGCCTCGACCTGTGGGCATGGCGTCGGACCAGCCGAAATTAGGGTTGTGGCAGCTGGCGCATGAGATGGTGTCATCACCGCTCAAACGTGGATCGAAGAAGAGCATCTTGCCAAGTTCCACACGCTCTGCGGTCACCGCATTGTCTTTGGGTGCCGGTGGTGATTCGGGCAGCAGCCATTTTTGCAACGCGGGCGCACCGGCGCGCATAGATTGCTGATGCTCAGCACTGGTGGTTTGCTCTGCTGCCGCGGTTGGCATATAGGCAATGCATAGCACCCAAACGGCGAGTGCGGACGGAATCAGGTTCATCTCTTTATCTCCTGAATGTGTGTGAGACAGCCGTCGCAATAGACGCTGCTCTAGCTGGTATCGACCGCTGGTTCTTCGTCTTTAGCTTGCCGTGTCTTGGGTATCAAGAGTCGCCCATGGCCGCCGCTACCAAGGTATTCGAAGGTTCTCGGTAAGCGTGTGTGAGACTTCTTCTAAATAATTGGATTCGACAGCTCGGGCTCAAGGGCCAGTTGACGCTCACCATCGTTGCGTTGGGGCTTGTGCCTCTATGTGTGGTGGGTTTTATGAATGCCGCGTCGGCACGCGGTGCCGTATTTGCGCAAGCGTCAGACCAACTGGAATCTGTGCGCGTCCTGAAAAGAAACGATCTCGAGGGCTTCTTCGCAACGTTAACGTTGCAAGGCGAAAACCTCGCTGCCAACCCGTTCGTGAGCGAGGCGGTCATGGGTTTGGAGAGCGCCTACGCTAAGCTCGAGGAAACCGCGAACCCGACCTGGGAAGTCGCGCGTAAGACCTATATCGAGACGAAGGTAACTCCGGACTACATCGCCGCGACGGGGCGGTCACCCTCATTGCAGGCAGGATCGCTGACGCCCGCCGGTGCGCATGCCCGCCGACTGTACGCCTGGGATAACCCGCATGCTTACGGGCAACATCGGGACATGGATAGAGCGGCTGACCGCAGTCTATACACGCGTTTGCATCGTCGGTATCACCCTTATTTTCGATCGGTTGTCGATCGTTTCGAGTTTCAGGATCTGCTGGTGGTAACGCCGCAAAGCGGCCAGGTGGTTTATAGCGTAGAAAAGAATCTCGACTTTGGTACGTCGCTGACGGACGGCGCGTTCCAAAACTCCAACGCGGCGCAAGTGTGGCGCGAGGTTGTCACCACCGGTGCGCCGGCCATCGTGGACTTCGATCTTTATGGTCCGGCGCTTGAGACGCCGCAGGCGTTTGTTGGCATTCCCGTGCTCAACGGGGAGCGCCTTATTTCGGTACTGGTTTTTGGTCTGCCGGTGAATCGGCTGAACGCCATTATGAGCGAAACCTCCGGTATGGGGCGCACCGGTGTGTCCTTCCTGGCCGGACATGATTCGCGTTTGCGTTCGCAGATTGCCGGCGCCGAAGAAAACACCATCTTGCGGCGAGAAGTGAACTCACGCGCCGTGAAAATGGGTCTCGATGGCAAGCATGGTGTCGAAATGGTGATGCGCGAAGACGGAGAACGCGTTCTCTCAGGGTATTCGCCTCTCACCATTGGAAATCTAAACTGGGCGCTGCTCGTCGAAATTGACGAGAGCGAGGTCAACGAGACGGTCGCGCCACTTATGCGCAACAGCCTGATCGCGGGCTTAATTGCTTTGGCCATTCTCTTGATCTGCTCGTTTGCACTAGCGCTGCGCATCGTTCGTCCCATCAATCGCGCGGCCGAAGTGGCTGCTCGCATTGCCGCCGGGCGGCTAGATTCAAGAATCGTGGCACACGATAAAAATGAACTCGGGCACATGATGGGCGCATTGTCGCTTATGCAGGCGCAGCTCAAGCAGCGCTCGGAGAGCGATCGGGAAACGCTCGAAGGTATGCAGAGAATTACTCAGGCGCTCGACAGTGCTTCGTCCGGCATGATCGTGGGCAACGCCGAGGGCAAAATCATTGCCGTAAATGCCGCGGCTAAAACGCTCATGCGTCGCGAGCTTGACTGGATACGTGCCAGAGCGCCCGATTTTGATGTCGAAGCGCTCAACGATCACACGCTCGATGCCTGTTTTTTCGGCGCCCCGATTGAGAGTGGCCAGCTGGCGGTGGGCGAGCACACCATAATCGTCACGGTGACCGAGATCGAAGATGAAGCCGGTGCGCCAATCGGCACCGTGTTGGAGTGGGCGGACTGGACCAGTCAGGCGCAGATCGAGGCGGATGTCAGCGCGCTTATCGAGCGGGCGCGACGCGGTGATCTGACCGAGCGTCTGGATCTTGCTGGAAAAAGCGGGTTCTTTTTGACCTTGAGCACCGGGATTAATGCGCTGGTGGATATCTCGCAGCGCGTTGTCGAAGACATGGGCGGCGTATTGTCTGCACTGTCTCGCGGTGACCTTTCGCGCACCATCACGACGCCCTATGAAGGCGTTTTCGAGAAGCTTAAAGACGATGCCAACGCGACCATTGCCGAGCTCACCAGCATCGTCCAGAAAATTCAAAGTTCGGCAGATTCCGTGAGCGGTGCCGCGGGCCGGCTCAATCAGGCCAACCGCGATATCGACCAAATGATGAGCACGCAGTCGTCCAGTCTTGAGCAGACCGCGAACAGTATGACAAGGCTCAACGATGCCGTACGCAAGAATGCTCAGGACGCACGCCTGGCCGATGAAAAATCCCACGCGGTAACGCGGGACGCGACGTCCGGGTCACAGGTCGTAAGTGCCGCCGTTGCAGCGATGGTGGATATCCATGACGCCAGTGCCCGCATCGCCGATATCATTGGCGTTATTGATGAAATCGCGTTTCAGACAAACTTGTTGGCGTTGAATGCGTCGGTGGAAGCCGCCCACGCCGGAGATCAGGGACGGGGTTTCGCTGTGGTCGCGCGCGAGGTTCGGGATCTCGCTGAACGCAGTGGGCAAGCCGCACAGTCAATCAAGAACTTAATTAAAGACAGCGTCGCCAAGGTCGGTGACGGGTCCAAGCTTGTGAATGAGACGGGACAGATTTTCGAGCAAATTACCGATGGCGTGAGCGAAGTTTCACGCATCGCCACCGGGATCAGTGAGGCCAGTGGCGATCAAGCTGCCGACGTTGGGCGGGTCAGTGGCACGGTGCAGGCGATGGATGAGGCAACGAAAGAAAACTCGGGCATTGTCGAGGACGCCTCGAACGCGGCACTGAAAATGAATCAGCAAGCTGAAGAATTGGGCCAAATTCTCGCCTTCTTTTCTCTACCAAATGCAGGGCAGACGACCCGCGAAATGCATCGCCGGGCCGGCTAGTTCGTGTCGCCTTACTCGCTCAGCAAAAAGCTAAGCTGCTGATCGACCCGCGCGCGCCACGATGCCTCGTTGTGATCATCGCCGTCAAAGCGCTGCATTTTTAAATTCTCACCTTCTACGTAGCCCTGCGCCAGCAGCCAGTCACGTAATGCCAGATGAGGTGCCTCGTAGGCCGCGTCGAGCCCTTTGGTGCCGTAGTCGAAATACAGACGCTGACCCGCGGGCATGGTGGCACCGGCCTGCACATCTTTGAGCAAGTAAGGCGTGGGATCGGCCTGCATGGGGTCGCGCCCCATGAACCACTCGATCATCTGCTCCGACCAGGTGATGTGACTGGAAACACAGCCGCAGGCGCCAAACACGTCCGGGTGGTTTTGCACCAGATAAAACGACATCAGCCCGCCCATTGATGAGCCCATGGAAAACGTATTTTCCGGTCCGCTCAACACTTTAAACTCTGCGTTCACGCGCGGCATGAGTTCTTCGAGCAGGAACTTCGTGTACTTGGGACCGTCATGCCACGGGGAGTACTCCAGCAGGCGCTCCGCGGTGTTCCAGATTCCAACGATAATCGCCGGCTCGTATTCGCCCTTTTCGACGCCGCGCTGCATCGCTTCGTCCACACCCCAGTCAATGCCGGTGTACGCAATGCGCGGGTCAAAAAGATTTTGCCCGTCGTGCATGTAGATCACCTTGTAGCGTTTGTCATCTGCGGCGTCGTAGCCCGGGGGCAATAAGGTGACGACATGGCGCGGCGACTTCAGATGCGGGGAGGTGACGTCCGTCCAATAAACCAGGTCGCCTTTGGTTTGCGCCCCTTGCCAGTTTTCAATGTGCACGCGCGGATCGACGCGAAAGCCTTCAATTTTTGCGGTGAGATCCATATCCATATCGACCGTGGCCGTGAACGCGGGCATCAGTGTGCCGGAGGGTCCGAGTCCCTCGCGCTCCCACGATCCGGCCGTCACTTTGTATTGCAGCGCATGACCGGCCGGCACGCGCAGCGTTGCGGTTCGCTGCGAACCACTGCCGTCCATTTTGTAGGCGCCTGGATGCCAGGGCCCAAGCTCGGGCAGGTTGCCCGACAGATAGACCTGCGGCGCGTCGGCGGGAACCTGCGCCGTAATGCGCACCTCAAAAGACTCGCTGGCCATCGTCGCCTCAGGCGCCGCGGGCTCTGGCACTACGACGGATTTGGACGGACCGCAGCCTGTTGCCAGGGCGCTCACCAAAACCAAAGCGAAACCGGATGTGCAAAATTTCAATGCTTTCATGTTGGTGTCTGATCCGCGCTACGTTACGTTTAATTGCACAAAGTATAGACGGAAGCGTTGCTTCTCTGGCAGGTGTAACGAACATGTTATGCTCGGCGCCCGAAAAAATGCGGGGCCCATGGGGCGCGATTGATGAACGACAAGCAAGACTTCTACACCCTGAACAGTCGGCGCTGCAGCCTCGTGCTGGATTGCCGTGGTGCTGCACCGTCTATCCTTTATTGGGGATCACGGTTGGGTGATACCAGTACCCCGAATATGCTTGCGGTTCTGTCCACGAGACAGGAGGCTCAGGCGCGGGTGCATGTCGATCCGCCGGTGTCACTGTCACCGGAAGCCGGTGCAGGGTTTCCCGGTCAACCGGGTGTTGCGGTGCATCGATCCGGTGCGCGGCGATTTTGACAGTGCCATCGAGTTGTTCCCGGCCGCCAGCTATCAATATGTCATTTACGGCATGGGCTTTCGACCCAATTTTTCGGATCAGTCGTATTTGTACAAAGAGCAACAACAGGCCAAACGTATTATTCAACGCAATCAGCAGATGACGCAGCAAATGCTCAAGACACTGCCGAGCCATCGCGACTACATCGAGCGCTGGCTCGCGAGCGCATGAGCGTAAAAGAAATTCAACTGGCTGAGGTCACGCCTGAGCGTCACAGCAGCTGGCACGTCGCCAAAGATGCAAGCGTCGTGTTTGCATCCATGCAGCACGTGGTGCAGGTGCGCGCCGCCGAAGTTGTGCACGCGGTGTGCAGTTTTCCGCTGTTCTTAAGCCGCAGCGCACAGTCCGGCCAGTGGCTCATTTCCGCCGTGACCGGGTTATGGCCGGGACAATCTCTGGCGGTAAGTGATGGAATATGGCGTGCAACGTTTCAACCCACCAGCATGCTCACCTATCCGTTTGCATTGATGAAATCCAGCGGCGGTCCCAGACCGTGGGCGATTGGCATGAACGAAGCCAATCCGGTTTTTCGTGAGGGCGACGGCTACGCGCTGTATGAGAAAGACGGACGCCCGTCCGCGTATTTTGATCGCATTGCAAAGCAGCTCGAGGCGGATATCGAGTTTGATATCCAGACCGAGCAGTTTTTGTCCTATCTTGTGGATAATGATTATTGCAAAGCCGTGAACATCAACGTGCATCAGGATGACGGGCAAGTGCAGACGATTACCGGCCTGCATACGCTGGATGAAGATCGTGTGCAGGCACTCACCCCGGAGCAGCTCGGCGAGCTCAACGAACGCGGCTATTTGGCGCCCATGCATGCGATGTTGATGTCGCTGTTTCAGCTCAACACGCTGGTACGTCTGAACAACGAGCGTGACGACAATCCGACGGTGCAGCAAATTCGATTAGAGCTTGCGCGAGATCCGGGCGTTCATGCTTAAAGAGGCCTTCAAGCGCCGCTACGGCTATGAACCTGATTTGTTGGTTGCCTCGCCTGGCCGCGTCAATCTAATCGGCGAGCACACTGACTACAACGACGGTTTTGTCCTCCCGATGTCCATCGAGCGCCATACGCTTATCGCTGCGGGCAGGCCGTCTGCCGCGCCGGGGAACCTGCTGCGTGCATACAGTCTGGATCTGGATGAGTCAGATGAATTTTTGCTGGATGCCGCATCGCTTACGCCCACGCAAAAGTGGACGGACTACATCAAAGGGGTCGTACAGGCGTTTTTACTTAGGGGCATGACGCCCGATGCTTTGGATATTGTCGTGAGCACTACCATTCCAATTGGTTGTGGGCTGTCGAGTAGCGCGGCGCTGCAGGTCGCGATGGCGCGTTTGCTGCAAACACTGGCACCGGGGCTGGTCGTGGATACGGAAGTCGCCGGACTGTGCCAAACCGCCGAGCATGAATTTACGGGTACGCCGGTTGGCATCATGGACCAGTACTGCGTTGCTAACGCGCGCAAGGATCATTTGGTGTATCTGGACTGTCGCAACCTTGATGCTGAGCACGTACATTTCGACGACCCGGACGTGGCGGTTTTGATTATAGACAGCAAAGTGTCGCGTGAGCTGCGTGATGGTGCATACGCGCGTCGCCGCGCACAGTGCGCCGAAGCATGCGCGACGCTCGGCGTCTCGCACTTACGAGACGCGACCACCGACCAGGTTCGCGGCGCGCGCGAAGCGTTGGGCGATGTGCCATACCGACGCGCACTGCACGTGACGAGCGAAGACGAGCGCACCGCGCGCACTGTCGCCGCTATTCGTGAGCGTCGCTGGACAGATGCGGGGCGCGAGATGTATGCCAGTCACCGTTCGATGCGTGAGGATTTTGAGATCACGGTGCCGGATATCGATCGACTGGTTGAGCTTGCACGTGCCGTGGGCGTTGAAGGCGGCGTGTTCGGTTCGCGCATGACGGGCGGGGGCTTTGGCGGCTGCACCGTCTCGCTCATTGAGCGCGATCGCGTTGAGGACATCGTGGCGGCCATCGCACCGGCCTATCTCGAGGCCACGGGACGCGCGCTTGAATACTATCTGTCGTCGCCGGCGCAAGGTGCGCACGTGTTGACCCGCTTTGAGGATTTATCGTGACCACAACGTCTGCGCTTGATAAGCCACATCGTCGTTTTAATTTGCTGACGGGTGAATGGGTGGTGGTATCGCCCCACCGCACGCAGCGCCCGTGGCAGGGCCATGAGGGCGATGCCGCGCAGCCGCTGCCGCAGCATGATGCTGGCTGCTATTTGTGTCCGGGTAACAGTCGGGCCGGTGGCTTTACGAACCCGAGCTACGACGACGTGTTCATTTTCGACAACGATTTTCCTGCGCTATTGGATGAAACCATCGACGCGCCGATCAGTGAGGGGATGTTCCGCGCTGAGCCGGTCTGTGGTTGCTGCCGAGTGATTTGCTACGGTCCGCGTCACGATCAACCGCTACATCACATGGACGAGGTGAGTGTTCAGCGCGTGGTCAATGCGTGGATGGAGCAAAGCCGGTCGTTGTCACAGCGCTACGAATGGGTGCAGATATTTGAGAATCGCGGTGGGCTAATGGGGGCATCTAGCCCGCATCCCCACGGTCAAATTTGGGCGTTGGACGCACTGCCGACAGAAGCTTCAAAAGAGGCGGTCCAGCAAAAGGCCGCCTTCGAGCGCGATGGTCAGAAGCTGCTGCTGAGTTACCTTGCGCAGGAGCTGGACCAAAAAACACGTATCATTTTTGAAACCGAGCACTGGGTCGCGGTGGTACCGTTTTGGGCAATTTGGCCGTTCGAAAGTTTGATTCTGCCGCGTGCCAGTGTGTCGCGTCTGCATGAAATGACCCCGTCGGTTGCTGCCGATTTAGCGCCGTTTCTAAAAGGGTTGCTACATCAATACGATCGCCTGTTTGATGCGCCGATGTCGTTTTCTATGGGCTGGCACAGTGCCCCGGCGGGCGATGAATTTTCGGCTTCATGGCAACTTCATGGCCATGTTTATCCGCCGGCGTTGCGCTCGGCAACCATTCCAAAATTTATGGTTGGTTTTGAATTGCTGGGCGAAAAGCAGCGCGATATCACACCTGAGGAAGCCGCGCGTCGTCTGCGCGAAGCCTGACTACAGCTGGGCGTGATAGCCGGCCAACGTTGTGTCGTCTTCCGGTTGCCATTGCTTGCTGCGAATCTTGCCCGCAGCCGTGCGACGTTATCGACAAAATTGCCGTCAAATCGATGATCGATATCGCCCGCGAGATGGGCATCAAGAGCGTCGCGGAATTTGTCGAAGACGCCGACCTGCTCGACATCGTGACCGAGCTTGGTGCCGACTATGCACAGGGCTTCGGCCTCGATCGACCGCGGCCGCTCGTGCCAGCAGCAATCTCAGCGGCGTGCAGCGATCGCGTGGCCACCAGCGGCTAGACTAAAGGCCATAAAAAAGACCTCGAATTAGACCCGTCAGAAGAATTACCCGTCGTTGTCGCTGAACGATGACGAGTCCGCGACACAGTTGCTACAATCCTTGCTTAACTAAGCGGAAGGATTCGTCATGCCCGAATTTTTGTTGCCCTCGCTGCGTCGTGTACTAAGTGTCTTTTTGTGCGTTTTTGCGCTTGCTCTTTGCGCGCCGCCGACCTTGGCGGATGAACTGCCTCCGGAGCGAGGCTTTCCCGGCGAGCCGGACTCGCGTTTTAGCGCCGAGCTCAAGCGCGATGCCGAACGTGCGTATGAGCGCGGCGATTTTGCCAGAGCGTACCGAATTTATTCCAAAGGACTGGTTTGGCGCGGCGACAAATACGCGCAGTACATGACGGGCGTGATGAATTTCAAAGGCGAGGGCACGCGAGCCGATCGGGCGCTAGGTGTCGCATGGCTCAAACTTGCGGCGGAGCGGAATAATCCGACGCTGCACAGTGTTTATGAAGATGGCCTGTCACGACTGTCGGCCGCTGAGAACGACCGGTTAGAACGAGAATATGAACGGATCGCCGCCGACTATGGCGATCGCCGTGTTCTCGAACGTTTGATTCGTCGTGACCGATTGAAGCTGCGACGGATTACCGGTTCGCGTACCGGCTATTCGGCTAACTTGCCCTTGACGATCGTTAATCTTGATGGCAGCCGCGTTCCTGGCGACAAATTTTTTGGGGCGATTCGCAAACGCTTGAATACTCGGATGGGCTATCTCGGCGGCGTGGTGGAACTTGGTGAGTTTGAAGTGATCGACGACGAGTCCGAATCTGCGGCCGAGGATGATGCCAGTGAATAACGGGGCGCGAGTACTGATTGGGTGGGTTGTCGGTCTGTGTTCGTCGGTTGCGCTGGCGCAGAGCGACGCACTGACGCTTGCCGACGAACTGCTGGCGTCGCGCGAGCCCGTGGTGTGGAACGCGATTACCAACCCGCAGGCGGTGATTGGCCTGTTCCTTGAAAATCAGCGCACGGCGCGCAAGGCGCACGGCAAGAACAGTCTGCAGATGGCCGATGCCACGATGCTGGTCGGCCACGCCTCCGGCGGTTTTTTCCAAAAGCGCAAAATCTACGATCGTGCGCTGCGCATCACGCGCGATCACGTGGGCGAGGAGCACGCACTGTACGGGCGCTATCTGCTCGAGACCAGTTCGGAGCTGCTGCGCTATGGCAAGGGGCGCAATCAGGGCGACTACCTGGCGCGGGCGGACGCGTTTTTCTCTGCGCGAGCGCAGGCTTTCCCCTATGAATTTGCTCAGGTGGCGTTGCTGCAGGGGGCATACGCTGAAACGCAGCGCGAGACCGCGGCGGCGCTCAACTATTATTTGATCGCGGCGCAGCGCGCACAGGTCCCGGGCATGGACGAAGACGTCGGTTTCAAGATGGCCTCGACCAGTCTGATGCTGGGTGTTCTGCATGCCGACGAGATTGGTTCCCCGGATGCGGACGTTGAGCATTGCCGCGCGCTGGCACGGTTATTTTTGCGCCGGGGCGAAAGCGGCCCAAAGCAGATCCATCTGGTGAATCCCGATTACCCCAGTAAGCTCATTCTCGATGGCAATGAGGGCGTCGTGACGTTCAGCTTTGATGTCAACACGACCGGGCGCGTACGCAATGTGAAGATTGAACAAGTGCAGGGCGATAAGATCTTTGGCGAGCTTCTGATGACGGTGATCGAACGCTGGCGATTCGCACCTAGGATTGTTAACGACGAATTTGTGACCACGCGGCTGCGCAACGTCTATCGGTTCGTGCGTGAATCTGGTGCGACCACTGACGACATCATCGACGCCACCCCTTTTAATTGAATACGGATAAAGCCATGACCGACAACACACAATATGAGCCGCCGAAAGTTTGGACCTGGGACAGCGAGAGCGGCGGTGAATGGGCCAAAATAAACCGCCCAATCGCAGGCGCGACGCACGACAAGCCGCTGCCGATAGGCGCGCATCCATTGCAGCTTTATTCTCTGGCCACGCCAAACGGTGTTAAGGCGACGGTGATGCTCGAAGAACTGCTCGAACTTGGTCACGACGGGGCACAGTACGATGCGCATTTAATTAGGATCACCGAAGGCGAGCAGTTTGGCAGTGGATTCGTTGGGGTTAATCCCAACTCGAAAATTCCGGCGCTGCTGGATCGAAGCACGGCGGCATCCACGCGTGTATTCGAGTCGGGCGCTATCTTGCTCTATTTGGCTGAGAAATTTTCGGCGCTGTTGCCAGCTGAGCCCGCGCACCGCGCGGAATGTTTGTCGTGGTTGTTCTGGCAAATGGGAAGCGCGCCTTACTTGGGTGGAGGTTTCGGCCACTTCTATCAATACGCGCCGATCAAAATCGAATACTGTATCGATCGATTCACGATGGAGACCAAGCGGCAGCTGGACGTGCTCAACCAGCGCTTGGCGAAGAATGCTTACCTGGCAGGTGACGACTATACGATTGCGGACATTGCCGTGTGGCCTTGGTACGGAGTACTGGCGCGCGGTGCGCTATACGGTGCGGCAGAGTTTTTGAGCGTGAACGAATACGAGCACGTGCAGCGCTGGGCCGATCAGATTGCCGAGCGGCCGGCGGTGCAGCGTGGTCGCATGGTGAATCGTACATGGGGCGAGCTCTCGGAACAGCTGCATGAGCGGCACGACGCAAGTGACTTTGAGTTGCGCACGCAAGACAAGCACGTGTGACACCGTCGCATGACACTCCGCCTGTGGGCAGCTAGACTGCCCGGCTGTGACATACCGTACTGACATTGACGGACTCAGAGCGCTGGCGGTGCTCTCGGTCATAATCTTCCACATCAGTGCCCACGTGCTGCCAGGCGGGTTCGTGGGCGTGGATATTTTCTTTGTTATCTCCGGCTATCTGATCACGCTGCATATCGTCAGCGAAATTGATCGTGGTCGCTTCTCGCTGGCAGAGTTCTATCGTCGGCGTATCAAGCGCATTGTGCCCGCGATGCTGGTGGTGGTGGCGGTAACGCTTCTGGCAAGCCAGCTGCTTATGCGTCCACCGGACGCCGAGAAAGTGGCGGAGAGTTCGCTGTGGTCGCTGCTGTCTTTGGCCAATGTCTATTTTTGGCTGTTTCAGGACAATGGTTATTTCGCCGCGTCCAGCGCCGAGCAGCCGTTGCTGCATTTGTGGTCGCTGGGTGTTGAGGAACAGTTTTATATTATTTGGCCGCTGCTGCTGATGGCCGTCTACAGCGCGGCGCGGCGACTGCGTTTTTGTTTGGTCATGTTGGTGGTGGCCGTAGCCTCGTTCGTTTTGGGTGAGGTGTTTTTCGAACGCGATCCGTCGTTCGTGTATTACATGTTGCCCACACGGGCGGGGGAGTTGCTGGTCGGGGCGCTGCTGGCACATCTGGTCACCGCCAATCCGGCATGGCTCAAACGAGTGATGGTGGCACAGGGCGCGAGCTTTGTTGGCCTGGCGTTGGTTGTTTCATCGTTATGGTGGTTGTCCGAGGACCGGGTCTTTCCAGGATTTCAGGCCGTCCCGCCCACAATTGGCACCGCGTTATTATTGTTAGCGGGGCATCAGCATTCCACGCCGGTGAGTCGCTTTTTCGCATTAAGGCCGTTGGTTTTGATCGGGCTAATTTCGTATTCCGCGTATCTGATTCACTGGCCCGTTCTGGCCTTCCTGCGTTACGCCCGTGTAGAGCTTACCTTCGTTGTAGGCGCCGTTGTGCTGCTCGCGACTTTGGGTTTAGCCGCACTGAATTATCGTTTTGTGGAGCAGCCATTGCGACGTACCCAACGCGGGGCCATGGCCGTTTTCATACGTCAGTTTGTATTGCCCGTTGGGGTGCTCGGCTGCGCGGCGCTGCTGGCCATGAAGCTAGATGGCTTCGGACCGCGGGCGTTTGTGGGTGACTACCCGGCACGTCTCGAGGCAGTTCGAGAAGCAGCCAAACCGCCGTTTGCTTACGACTACGTGTGCCAGAAACAAATCATCACCGCCGCCGATTTTGCCGATCCTGACTGCTTGGTTGGTCCGGAAACCGAACCCTCCGTGCTGCTGGTAGGCGATTCCATCGCCGCGCAGTATGTGGGCATGCTTGGAGCGTTCGGGGAGGCCGCAGGGTTCGGCTTTCACAATGTGGCAGCCAGCGCATGTCCGACCATCAACGCCGATCCGGCGCCCTACATCACCGCGCCACGTGTGGCGAACTGCCGCGTGTCGCTGGAGGTGATCCGGCCGGCGCTCGATAACTACGACGTCATAATTATCGGTTCGGCCTGGTCGTATTATCAAGGTCAATCCGCCGACTTCTTCGATGCGTTTGAGGCCACCATGGCGCCGCTGTTGGCGGCAGGCAAACAGATCATCGTGATCGCCAAGCCACCGTTGATCCCCGGCTACGATCGTCTGTGTCGAGAAAAAGTGCTGAGCTTGGCGTTCATGGATTGTTCGATGGAGGACGTGCCGTTCGATCCGGATGTGCGGCGCGGCAACGAACAGCTGGCGGCCTACGCGGCGCGCACACCGGGGATCACGTTTTTTGATCCCAATCCGATACTTTGCCCTGAGGATCGCTGTCAGGTGATCGCTGATGACGGGCGCCCAATTTTTTACGATCGCAGCCATCTGACCATTCCGGCATCTTGGGAGCTGGGCGCCACAATATTGGAAAATCAGGGGCTCCCCGCGGTGTTTACCGATTTGGGGAATAGATCGCCGTAGTGCACCGGTCTGGGGCGCTTTGGAAGTGGTCTTGATCGATGCCGAAATTTTGATCGATTTTCGGCTCAAACTGTAAAGAAAACAGACAGATGAAGCGCCTGAGACGGGCACCTGTCACACTTTTGCCCCACCGACATATACAAGTGCCGTGGCCGCTACTACTATAACGCCAGTGTTAACGTGGGTGGCTCACCCGCGCCCCGCAAGTGCATTAAATTACCCTCGGAACCATGGCGAAGATAAGCGTAGGCATGCCGGTCTATAACGGCGAGCAATACCTCGAATCGGCGATCGATTCGGTGTTGGCTCAGACGTTTGATGACTTTGAACTGATCATCGCGGACAACGCGTCCGAGGATCGTTCGAGCGATATATGCCAGGACTACGCAGCGCGTGATCCACGCATCCGCTACCTTCGCAACGAAACAAACATTGGCGCCGCGGCAAACTACAATCTGCTGTTCGCCGAGGCACGTTGCGATTTCTTTCGCTGGAACAATGCCGATGATTTGCTCGAGCCCACACTGCATGAGCGCTGCTGGAATGCCCTGACGTCCAATCCCGATGCGGTTTTGGCGGCCGGCACCAGCGTACTGATTGATAGCGACGGCAATGAGACCGAGCGCTACAACGATAATTTAAACATTTTGGCGGAGCGCCCCAGTGAGCGTCTTGCCATGTTTTTCGATCAGGTGGGGCTGACCAACGTGATTTATGGTCTGATGCGCCGCGAACCGCTTGGCCGAACCGAACTCATGGGTGACGGCTCCGTGCCGTCGGCCGATATTGTTTTCATGGCGCATCTGGTTCTGCAGGGCAAATTTGTGATGCTGGACGAGCCGCTGTTTTATCGTCGCATGCACGAGCAAAGCAGCAGTTCCGATCGCTACGACAAAGAGAAGCAAGAGTCATTTTGGAGCGCCGGTAAGGCCAAGCTGTCACGTCCAGCCTGGAAGCGTGTTATGGCGTATCGCCGGGCGATCTCCAAAACTGCGGTGCCGCTCAAGGAAAATTTGGCCCTCTACCGCATACTTCTTGGGATGATTTGGGCGAACAAGCGTCGGCTGTCAACCGAGCTTATTAATACCGGTTTCTAACCACTTTTCGAGACGGAGATTCTTCATGCGAGTACTGGTCACAGGCCATAAGGGATACATCGGCACGGTTATGGTGCCCATGCTGCAGGCACGCGGTCACTCGGTGCTTGGCATCGACAGCGATCTGTATCGCAACAGCACCTACGGTACGCCGCCGGCGCCTGTCGATGAGATCATCAAAGACGTGCGCGATATTGAAAAAGCCGATTTGGAAGGCGTTGAAGCCATTGTGAGTCTGGCCGCACTGTCCAACGACATGCTGGGTGATTTTAATCCCGATCTCACGTATCAGATTAATCATCAGGCGTCCGTACGCTTGGCCGAACTGGCCATTGAACTTGGAATCCGTCGTTACGTATTCGCATCCTCGTGCAGCATGTATGGCGCCGCCGGCGACAAAGTGCTCGATGAAAGTGCGGAGTTTAATCCGGTGACCGCTTACGCTACCTCGAAGGTTTGGGTGGAGCGCGATGTGAGCCAGATGGCGAATGACGATTTTAGTCCTACCTTCATGCGCAACTCGACGGCTTACGGCGTATCGCCACGCATTCGTTTTGACGTGGTGCTCAACAACCTGTCGGCCTGGGCCTACACCACGGGCAAAGTGCACATGAAGAGTGACGGCACGCCGTGGCGCCCGCTGGTGCACATTGAAGATATTTCCCGCGGCGTGATTGCGGCGCTTGAATCGCCACGTGAGAAAGTGCATAACGAAGCGTTTAACGTTGGCCGCAACAGCGAAAACTATCAGGTGAAGCAACTGGCCGATTTTGTGCGCCAGACCATCCCGAACTGTGAGATCAGCTTTGCCGGCGATGCCAGCCCGGATTTGCGCAACTACCGGGTCAATTTCGACAAGTTCGAGAAGACGTTTCCGGACCATGCGCTGCAGTGGAGTGCGCTCGAAGGTGCGCGTTCCATTTACGCTTCGTACGCGAAATTTGGTTTGGATAAAGATGACTATGAAGGACCGAAATACAAGCGTATTGCGCAGCTCAAATCGTTGATCAGCTCCGGTCAGCTCGACGAGACCATGCGCTGGGCCTGATTGATGGAATTTAAACCACTCGATATCGACGGCGCGTTTTTGATCGTACCGCGCAAAATTGGCGATGATCGCGGCTTTTTCGCCCGTGCCTGGTGCGAGCAGGAATTTCGTGACGCCGGATTGAATCCCACGATTGTTCAGAGCAACATGGCGGTGAGCAAAGACAAGGGTACGCTGCGCGGACTGCATTATCAGACCGAGCCGCATCGCGAGGTGAAGATCGTTCGTTGCGTTCGCGGCGCCATGTTTGATGTCATCGTGGACGTGCGTCCGAACTCGCCCACGTATAAGAAGTGGGTGGGTTTTGAGTTAAGTCCGGCCAATCATCACGCCCTGTACGTGCCAGAGGGCTGTGCGACCGGCTATATGACGCTCGAAGACGATACAGAGATGTACTATCACACCACGGCGCTGTACGCGCCGGACGCGGCGACGGGCGTACGCTATGACGACCCGGCGTTTGGCATCGACTGGCCGCTGACGCCTACGGTGGTGTCGGATCAGGATCAAACCTGGCCGCACCTGACCGACCTCTGACCAACCTTTGACCAACTAGAACGGCACAATCATTGGAGATCACCTGACATGTTTATTGTCGATACGGCATTGAAAAAACGCGTGAAAGCGAACAACCCCATTCGGGTCGGCCTGATTGGCGCGGGCTACAGTGGTCGCAAAATCGCGTATCAGATCACCGATGGTATCGACGGCATGGACGTGGTGGCCATTTGCAATCGCACGCCTGAGCACGCGCGCGAAGCCTACGCCTACGCGGGCATTAAAGAGGTGAATGAAGCCTCGGATGCAGCCGGTGTGGATCGCAGTATTGCCGCCGGCAAAGCCGTGATTAGCGATGACTACGAGGCGCTGACCCAGTCTGAGCAAATTGAAGTCATTGTCGATGCCACGGGTGTTGTTACCTACGGTGCCGAAGTGGCCGTCTCGGCGCTGGAAAATAAAAAACACCTGATTCTCATGAACGTTGAAATGGATGCGACAGTTGGCGCCATTCTCAGCGAGAAGGCGCGTGCCAACGGCGTCGTGTATTCCAATAGTGATGGTGACGAGCCTGGCGTGGCCATGAACATGATTCGCTTCGTCAAGTCTATCGGTCTGAAGCCTGTGGTCGCGGGCAATCTGAAGGGTTTGTACGATCCGTATCGCAACCCGGAGACACAACAGGCCTTCGCCGCCGCGAACAACCAAAAGCCGGCAACCATGGCGCATTTTGCAGACGGCACCAAGCTCTCGATGGAGCTGACAGTGCTTGCCAATGGTGCAGGCTTTGGGGTGGCAAAACGCGGCATGTTCGGCCCCTCGCTGGAGCACGTGAACGACAGCCCGGCGTACTACCGCGACAAAATGGTGGACGGTGGCATGGTCGACTTTCTGGTGGGCGCCGCGCCTTCTAACGGTGCCTTCGTGCTCGGTTACAGCGAAGACCCGATGCGCGCTGATTTTCTAAAATACTTGAAGATGGGTGAGGGGCCGCTGTACGCGTTCTACACCCCGTTTCATCTGCCGCAGCTCGAGATTCCAAACACCATCGCGCGAGCTGTGTTGCTCGACGATGCCACCGTAGCGCCCATTGGCGCCCCGACTTGTGATTCCATTGCGATCGCCAAGAAAGATCTGCAGCCGGGTGAGCTGCTCGACGGGCTCGGTGGGTTTGCCGCGTATGCTCTTATCGACAACTATGCGACGAGCGTGGCGGATAATTGCCTGCCGATGGGGATTTCGGAAGGCTGCACTATGGTCAAGGCTGTGGCCAAAGATCAGCCGATTACTTACGCGGACGTGTCTGTGCCAGAAGGTCGACTGGTGGACGCGCTGCGAGTGGAACAGAACAAGCTATGAAGACGGTACTTTTTTGCGGGGGCTTTGGCACCCGATTGCGCGACTATTCGGACCAGGTACCCAAACCTCTGGTAGAGGTGGGCAACCGCCCGATCATGTGGAACCTGATGAAGTACTACGCGCATCACGGTCACAAGGATTTCGTCCTGTGTCTTGGCTACCGCGGCGATCTGATTAAGAAGTTTTTCCTGACCTATGACGAGTGTCTGTCGACAGACTTCGAGCTGACGCCCACCCGCGACCGACGTGATCGTCAGGTGCGTCTGCTTGGTCCTGACATATCGGACTGGAAAGTTCTTTTTCGTGATACCGGTCTGCACAACAACATCGGCCAACGCTTGTTGGCGGTGAAGTCAGAACTGGAAAACGAAGAGATGTTTCTCGCGAATTACAGCGACGCGCTGAGCGATCTACCGTTGCAGGACATGATCGACAAATTTAGGGCCAGTGACGCGGTGGCGGCGTTCATTGCGGTGCGTCCGTCCAACAGTTTGTCCAAAATTGAGTACCGCGATGATGGCATTGTCACGGCCATCGACTATTTGAGCAATTCGGTTTTGATCAACGGTGGCTTCTTCGTGTTGCGCCCGAGTATTTTTGACTACATCGAACCGGGTGACGAATTGGTTGAACAACCGTTCGCACGATTGATCGAGGCCGGTAAACTGATGACCTATCGCTACGACGGTTTTTGGCGTGCGATGGATACGTTTAAAGACAAGAAGAAATTTGACGATATGCACGAAGCGGGCGATCGCCCGTGGGAAATCTGGCAAGAAAAATTCTAGCGGCGGGTTACGATGCTTAAACTGCCCTTGTTTGATCGCCCCGAGCTGCAGCGCGTGCTGTGTCTGGGTGCGCACTGCGATGACGTGGAAATTGGCATGGGCGCGACGCTTGCCGAGTTGGCACGACGCCGGCCGGACGTCGAAATCCAGGTGTGCGTGCTAACCGGTAATAAAGAGCGTACGCAGGAGACCATGGTGGCGACCGCCGAAATGCTTGGTGCGCATCCGAAGCACGACGTCGACGTCTTTCGCTTTCGCAACGGACACTTCCCGTGGCAGGCAACGGAAATCAAAGCCCATATTGAAAAATACAAGGCGTTTGATCCTCAGCTGGTGTTCACCCACTATCGTCATGATCATCATCAGGACCACCGCACCGTGAGCGAGTTGACGGCCAACACGTTTCGCGATCATCTGGTGCTCGAGTACGAAATTCTCAAATATGACGGTGATCTGGGTAATCCAAACGTTTTCGTACCCCTGACCGAGAAACAACTGGAGAGCAAAATCGACACGCTCATGCGTTGCTTTAAATCTCAGCTCGACAAGCAGTGGTTCACGCCAGATGTGTTCCATGCCATGGCGCGCATGCGCGGCGTGCACGGTGCTACGCCCTACGCTGAGGCGTTCTACTGCAACAAGATGTCACTACTGTGAGCCTTCATGTCGGCGTCTTTGGCCACTACGGCAACGGCAATCTCGGTGACGAAGCGATTACCGAGGCGTGCGTAGACAGCGCGCGTCGCCTGCTTGGCGCAGACCGCGTCACGCTGTTTTCGATTGTGCCCGGCGATTCAGCCGCGCGTCACAATCTCGATGCCTATCCGATTCGCCGCTCTGCCAAGCCGGCCAGCGCCGGCACGCCATGGCACCGACCGGCGCCTGCAGCGACCGCGACAGCTGTTAGTGCACAGCCGCCGCCCGAGGGCGGCATCAAGGGCTTGTTAAAGCGTTCGAAACTGCTGCGCGCTGGCGTCAATTTGGCTCGGTCCGCCGTCTCCGCTCCAGGGCGCTTTGCTGCGGAAAGACAGTTTCTTGCGGCTTCCGAAAAAGTACTCGCGGACGTAGATCTGATCATCGTGGCTGGATCGAACCAGTATCTGGATAATTTTGGTGGGACGTGGGGTTTTCCGTACACGCTCATGAAGTGGGCGAATCTGTGCAAGAAAACCAATACGTCGCTGGTGTTTTTGAGCATTGGCGCCGGGCCTATCGATAAACCGCTCAGTCGATTTATGGTGCGCAAGGCCATCAAGCAAAGCCTGTTTCATTCTTATCGTGACCCGGGATCGTTGCGCTTGATTGAGGGTCAGGAAGCGCGCTTGGGTGGCGTTGTGTATCCGGATCTCGCCTGTAATTTGCAGTTTGCGGCTGAGGCGATCGACTACGAAACGGACGCTCTGCGGATCGCCATTAATCCCATGCCGGTCTATGGCGACTATTGGTTCACCACCGACAAGGTAAAATACGAGGCGTATTTGACCAAGCTTGCAAAGCTTGCGATTCATACCCACGGACGCGGCTGCGAAGTGATTTTGTTTCCAACTCAAACCCGTGACCTCGACGCGGCGAATGATTTGGTGGAGATCACGCGCCGTCATTCACCGATCGTCGCCGATGCGCTGCAGGTGATCGACACCAACAGCAGTCAGGACGTGATGCGTGTGATCCAGTCTGCCCACGTAATTGTGCCGACCCGTTTCCACGGCACCATCCTGGGTATTCTTGCCAAGCGTCTGGTGCTGAGCGTGTGCTATCAGGCCAAAGCCCGCGAAGCGATGGTCGCCGCGGGCCAAAGCGACTATGCGTTGATGCTGGATGAGATGACGGCTGATCAGCTGTGTGCGGCCTACGATAAGCTGATCGATGCGCGCGCGGTTGAGCTTGCGAAAGTGTCGGCCCGCAGTGAAGAGGTTCGTACGTCCATCGACGCTCAGTACGACATCGTCCGCGAGCGCTTGCCCGCGCGCTAGCGGGGGAACAACCGTGCTGCGTTTAAAATTCGGCAGCGCTCAATCCATGATTCTTGCGGCGTTGCTTTGCAGCGCCGCCGTGACGCCATGCGCAGCCTCTGAGCTTCCATTTTCTGAACAGGCTATCGATACCGTCGGTCCCGTCGCCCCGTGGGCCAAAGGTGTCGCTGACATTAATCAGGACGGTTTGGCGGACGTGCTTATCGGCGGTCATCGGCCGCGAGCATTTTCATTTCTGGAACGCATCGCCAACAAACTCGGTCTGTCGGATATCGCTCGCGAGCGGGGCGAACTGGTGTGGTATGAGGCACCGCATTGGCGGCGCCATGTCATCAGCACATCGTTTGCTGTGCGCACGGATGTGGAGGCAGGCGATCTTGATGGCGATGGCGACATCGACGTGGTGGCATTGACCGACAGCGGCGTGTACTGGTTCGAAGCACCAGGCTGGCAACCGCACCGGATAGACGAGCGCAAGTTTCATGACGTGGAATTGGCGCAGATCAATACAACGCAGGATGCGCGCCCAGACCTGGTGCTGCGAAATCAATCGTTGTTTGGCTATGGCAACGGCGATGCGCTGGAGGTCTTGTTGTCTGCTGCGGAAGGTCAGTGGCAGCGGGTCGGGTTGGACGCGCCGCAGGGCGAGGGATTGCAGGTGATTGAGGGCAAGCGCGTAGCGATCATTGTCAACGACGCAATGTTTACAGCGCCGGCGCAAGAACAAGTGGGCAATGCCGCCGCGTGGCGCAAAACGCGTTACACGACCGCAGCGTGGTCGTGGCCGCATGTGGTCGTCGCGGCAGCCGATTTCAACGCGGACGGCAGACTCGACGTTGCTCTGGCACCAGCGGAAGAAAAAGGCCAGCGCTATCGTTTATCGTGGTTCGAAGCGCCGGCTAACACGATCGATCCGTGGCGTGAACATGTGATTCTGGCCGACACCGAAGCGGTCCATCATGCATTGGTGGCGGCGGACTTCGACGGCGACGGGCATATCGATCTGGCCACCGCCCGCATGACACAGGGCGACGATCCCGACGCCGTGCTATTGCTGCGCAACAGCGGTAACGGTGAAGCCTTCACATCGCAGGTCCTCTCGACCGATGGTTCGCATAACCTTCACGTGGTGGATGCCGATGGCGATTTCGACCCGGATCTTGTGGGTGCCAATTGGCAGAAAGACAATTTCGACGGTGACTACCCGGTGACGCTGTGGCGCAACGATCGCGCGACATCGCTGTGGCCGCGTCATGTCATCGACGACGCTCGTCCCGGTCAGGCGGTTAACGTTCTACCGGCCGATCTTGATGGCGATGGACTTGTTGATGTTGTGACCGGTGCGTACTGGTATCAAAACCCCGGCACGTTGGATAAATCCTGGCAGCGACGCGAATTGGGTAGTGGCCGTGGCAATGCACTTCTGACGATCGATCTGGATGCGGATGACACGCTGGATGTCCTATCCACTGCCTGGTCGGGTTATTCCACGCCAACCTTGATGGCGCGGTTGAAAGCAAAAGTCGGCCTCGGGCCGGACCCGTGGCAAAAGCAAGGCAACACTCTGATTGTTCATTTCAATCCGGCGTCAACGGATGCACAAAGCACGGTGGTCGCGCAGAGTTTGCCTGGTGATTGGCCACACGGCACCACGACGGCGACCGACAATGGCCGTGTCAGCGTGAGTCTCTCGATGCACGGGCCCAACACGCCCGTTGTGACGTTGGCGGTGCCCGAGGACGCCGCATCCGGAGACTGGGATGTGATTAGCGAATCGCCGCATTCGCAAAACGAGGCGCTATCGGCCGTCGACGTTGATCTTGATGGGCGCATGGACCTTGTCACCGGCACGCAGTGGATCGATGGCAGTACCGGCGATGTGCATCAAATCGGGATGAGCACCACCGTCCCGGATCGTCACGTGGTGATTCCGGCGCGGGTTAATCAACCACTTCAGGTTGTCGTGGGCGACGAGGCGATTTCGCGTGCGGGTCGGATCACCCTGTATTCTTATGCGACTGGCACATGGACAGCGCAACCGGTCGGTGTACTCACGGGACCAATGAGTCTCGACGTGGGTGATATCGATCTGGATGGCGATGTGGACATCGTGGCCGGTGAACACAATCTGGACGACCCGTCACGCGCTCGACTGGTTTGGTTTGAGCGTCGCGCGCACGTGTGGGTGCCACACCTGATCGGGCGGGGCGACGAACACCACGACGGCGCGCAGCTCGCGGATTTCGATGGTGACGGCGATCTGGACGTGGTGTCGATTGGCTGGGGTCATGGTCGCGTGCTGATGTACGAAAACCCGCGACGCAGCCCGTGAAAAATCTGGGCTCGAAAATTGCGCTGGGTGCCATCTGGATGGTGGTGATGCGCATGTCGATTCGTTTCATCGGCTTGATCAGCACGTTGATTCTTCTGCGACTGCTGGCGCCCGCGGATTTTGGTTTGATGGCGCTGGTCATGTCGACCGTGGCCACGATTGAATTACTGCGTGCGTTTGGCTTCGAACTGGCGCTGATTCAGGATCAGGATGCCGGCCCGGACGAATACAACACGGTCTGGACCATGGAAATTCTCATGGCCGCGGGCACGGGGCTTCTGCTGATTTTGATTGCCAGATGGGCTGGAGCCTACTACGACGATCCGCGTCTTACGCAGCTGCTCTACATTATCGCCGGCATCAACTTTCTGCATGGATTCCGCAACATCGGCATCGTGGATTTTCGCAAACAGCTGCAGTTTGACAAAGAATTTCGCTACAACGTCAGTATCAAAGTGGTGGCGTTTGTCGCCACCATTACCAGTGCCTGGTTTTTGCGTTCGTACTGGGCACTGATGATTGGCATTTCCGTTGGCAAACTGAGCGGTTTGGTTTTGAGCTACACCATGCACGAGTACAGGCCGTCGTTTAGCTTGCGGTCGCTACGAAAACTATTTCGTTTCTCGCGCTGGATTTTCTTCAACAATATGGGCATCGTCGCGCGTCTGCGCGGACCCGACTTTATTATCGGCAAAATGGCGGGCACGCAGGGCCTTGGCCTCTATACCGTGGCCTACGAAATTTCGAATCTCGCGACCACTGAGTTAATCGCGCCGATCAATCGGGCGCTGTTGCCCGGTTTTGCCAAAATCGCTCACGACGCAGAGCGGGCCCGCGCCGCATTTGTGAAAGCCGCATCGGTCATGGCGCTCTTTTCTTTGCCGGTGGCGCTCGGCATTGCCGCCACTGCACCGCTGATTGGCACTGTCGTGTTGGGTGAGAAATGGTTGGGCGCCGTACCGCTAATCGAATTGCTGGCGGTGGCCGGCGTGGTCACGGCGATTGCGTCGCCAATTACCTCTTGTCTGATTGCCTTGGGCAAGCCACACGTGGTGGCGGGGCTGTCGCTTTTTAACGCCGTGGTGCTATTGAGCGCGGTAACCTACATGAGTACGCTTGATGGCGTACAAGGCGCGGCGTTAGGCGTATTGCTGGTGGCTGGTATTTTCCTGCCGATCTATTTTGCGGTCGCCATGAAGTTCTTGCATCTGCGCGCAGCAGATATGTTCACGATTCTGCTGCGACCCGCTCTGGCAGCGGCAATCATGTACTTTGTCGTGCGCCAGATATTGCATCTGACGTCGTCAGACGTACTTAATATTGTGCTTGCCGCTTCCATTGGGGCGCTGATCTTTGTCTCGATCGTATTTTTATCGTGGCGTCTGATGCCGCGCCGCGGTGACAGTGCCGAAGCCTTTATTCTGGATCGGGTGCAGTCGCGTTTGCCGCAACGCTTGCGTAAAAAGCATCAAGCGCGCTGAAGAAAGGGTCCGGCACATCGAAATGGGGAAGGGCCCCTGATTCGAACGCCGCGCGCGTCCAGTTAGCACGGGTTTCGGTCCATGTAGCTTCGCTGAAGTCTTTGAAATCCCCTCGTGTACCGTGGCCCAGAAACACCGGCAGAGTTAACGACTCGTACACGTTGCGGATGTCTTTGCTAAACAGGCCGCCACTTAAAAAAGCGTAGGGCGCATGCTCGGCGCCGGGCTGATCGGTGATCACGTCATCGTAAGCGGCGAGTCCTTCATCAAAGGTGTCGGAGCCATTCGTGCGTTTTAGAAAATACCGAATCGTACCTGGCCTTGTCAGCAGGCCGTACAGTCCTTTGCGCCACAGTCCTACGGTCAGCACGCTGTGCAGCCACGCCATTTCGCGCGTGCTGCCTTGGGCTTCACGCATCTGGTCGGCGCCGCGATTGAATCCGGTCGGTGTGATCAGTGCCAGACTGCGCAGCGCTTCGTGGCGAGCGTTGGATGCCACGCGCGCTAAAAACTCACTGGATAAAGACAGCGCCAGAGCGTCCACCGACTGCCCATCGTTGTCGACGTTCATGACCTCAAACATAGCGTCAAGTGCGCTTGTGTACAGCGCCACGTCGTAGCGGCGCGCGCTACGCTCGGAAAAGCCAAAGCCGGGCAAATCGAGAGCGTACACACGACGCGTGCGGCGGTAGTGCTCAAAAATCGGTTTGACTTCATACACCGAGCCCGCCGCGTTAATGCTGTGAATCAATAAAAGCGGCGCGCCTTCGCCCGCGACGTAATAGCTCAAATGACCGGCCGCACTGGCGATCTCAATGCGCGGGGCGTCGACGGCGGATGACATCGTGGGCGTAGAATGGGTCAAGTTAGTTTCCTGATTTTTCGCTGGGTTTTTTGCTGGGGTAAGTCCTAGATGTCAGGTCTTCTGTCCCGTGGTCTTATTGTATTCGATAATCAAAACGATGACTGCGGAGAGAGCCATGAGTGCTGTCAATCCTCTGGATGCCGCTGGCCTGCTGACGACATTGGCCGCCAGCCAAATTGCCCCAAATACAACATTGACGTCCGATGGCAGCGCGTTGTTTGAAGACACCAATTACGCGATCCTTGTGACCGACCGCGGCCAGATTGACGTGCTTAACAAAGCGTCTGGCGAAACCTATGAAATCTGGAGTGGGATGCATTTCACTCAGGGTGACGATCAGGTTTTCGATTTTTGGGGGCACACCACGTTTTCATTCGAAGGTGGCACCAAAGCCATCATTGAGACCATTCCCTGGGAATCGGCGCCGGGCATGACGATCGCGTCCGTCGTGTCAATTATCAGCGGCAGTTACGGCGTGCAGATTCGCGGCGTGGAGCCTGTTATCGAGGGGGATCTATCTTTTCGCGAATCCTTCGGTCCCATGCTCGATGCCTTCACGCCCGACGGCAACACCATCTATGAGAACCCCTACGGGCCAGGCTTTGTGCAGGTGGACGAACAGGGCAATTTGCGCGTGGTGGATCAGGATTCACTGTCCGCCTCGGATTTACGCAATATTGAGCGACTCACACCGGAAGTGCTGAAGTACCTGCGTCTATTTAGCAATCTGATGGGAATCACCCTGGCTGGCAATTTTCTGTCCAGCATTCAGGTGGAGACGGCGTTCGAGGAAACCGAACCGGCCGCCGAAGGCACGCCGATTAAACTTGCACTGGGTGTTCCGCCGCCTTCGGTTACGCAAGAATAATTTTCAAGCCCTTAGAAATCGCTGCGCAGTCGATCGCAGTCCGGTTGGCGCCCGCTGGCAATGGCGGCGTCGCGAATGGCAACGGCATCGGGAATACGATGGCCCAGACCGTCGATGCGCGTGTTGTGTGACGGATGTGTCGACATGAATTCCGGCCGACTCTGTCCGCCGCTGTCCTGTGCCATGTTTTGCCACAGCACCACACTTGCCCGTGGATCAAAGCCTGCGCGCGCCATGAACTCCAATCCCATCACATCGGCCTCAGCCTCGCGGATTCGGTTGTAGGGCAGAAGTGCCCCGTACTGAGCACCGAGTCCCAATACGGTGATGATTTCGCGTCGCGAGGAGCTGTTGCTCATGGCCTTGTCCAGTGCCTGCAAACCGCTTTGGGCAATCAATGTGGTGGACATCCGCTCGTTGGCGTGACGCGCTAATACGTGTGCGATCTCATGGCCCACTACGGTGGCAAGCTGATGCTGGTCTTCGGCCACGCGTAGCAGACCTTCATGCACGCCGATACGTCCACCTGGCACGGCAAATGCGTTCGCGCTGCGATCGGCAAAAACCACCACCTGCCAGTCGCGCTGGCGGGCGTCGTCGGGTAACTCGCGCAAGATGGCATCGGCGACGCAGTTCACATACGCCGACACAAATCCGTCACTGACTTCCGCCGTGCTGCGCCGAATGTCATTAAACGCCGTGACGCCAAACTGGCTGATCATGGCGTCAGGAATGAGAGTGAGCTGTGTGCGGCCGGTGGGCGAGGTGGTGCAGGCAACCAGAGCCAGAATGGTAGCGATCAGCGGCAGCAGAGCAGTTCGATGTTTCACGAGGCCTCCCGGCAAAAAAAAGCGGCCAGTCACGTTACCGCGACCAGCCGCTAAAAGTCGAGACACCCCGGTCGCGATTTACAGTGAGCGCGCTAACGTCAATAGAAAGCTGTTGTCCGACTGTGCCGAATCGGTCAATTCCTGACCGATGGCAAAGCCCGAAAGAAATGCGCCCATAAAACTAATGGCCATGAGACCGCCGATGTTTTCAAACATCTCGGCGTACGGATTGGCGAATTCGCCAAGCAGTTTCTCATCGGTACCGT
Organism: Gammaproteobacteria bacterium; assembly: GCA_045106455.1. Taxonomy (GTDB): domain Bacteria; phylum Pseudomonadota; class Gammaproteobacteria; order Steroidobacterales; family JBCCMA01; genus JBCCMA01. The sequence goes on along the minus strand of JBGCEL010000102.1, from coordinate 78,526 downwards.
TAATAAATGCTTGATCAACCTGAGCCATGGAGCCGTTTTGGTCGATACCCAGAAAGCCAGAACCAAACGGGTTTTCATACAATGTGTTGCCGTCACGGATCACGAAGTCGGCTAAATCGCCGTTGACTTCGACCATGCTCAAATCACCGCGGTTGTTCGGATCGACACCGGTAATGTGGACGCCGAAGTCGCCATCGGTGATGGTGACCTTGGACGCAACGGTCATATCTTCGTTGCCGGCCCATGGTGTGGTCTGCATGGTGATCTTCGTGCCGTCGTCGAGCGAGAAGGTTGTCGTGCCCCAAAAATCAAAGGCGTGCTCACCGTCGATTTGCACGTGCGGGTCGCCCCATACACGGTAGGTTTCGCCGGTGTTTTTGTTCGTCGTAATGACCTCACCCATGTCGGTCACTTTGATGGTGTAGTTTTCGTTTTCGAAAAGTACGTTGCCCTGAGCGTCGCGGCCCACGGTGGGTTCCTGAGTCGGGCAGGCGCAACAGCAATTTTGCGCGGCGTCTGCCAACGAAGTCGATTGAATCCCGCTCATGATCTTCCCCTGTATTATTCTTTAGATCCTGTCATCTATAAGAACACGTAGGGTCGACCCGTGGAGCTAGGACATACCCCCGAAAGGGTTAACCCTAGGGTGGGGCAAATTAGTTACTGACGAAGCCGCTGGAGGTCATGCGCAGATTCTTTAGATCAATGCCGTTGCGCAGCACGTTCTTGTGGGCGACCCGGGCCAGCTCGCGCTGGCGAGTGTAGTCGCGGCGACGCTCAACGTCGGCACGCTGACCCAGTGCAAACATCGTTTCGTACACCAAGCCTTCGGCCATCTCCTGGCGTTGCTCGAGCGTGGCTTTGGCCAGCATCTGGTTGGTCAGCATATTGCGCGTGACCTGTTGATGCACGGCCGCTACGCGTTTGCGAGTCGGGATCGCTTTTTGATTGGCGATCATCCACATGGTAATCCAGTAGGCGCTCATGGCATCGGCAACGTTATTGGAGCGGAAGCCGTAGGGCGCCATGTCGCGATCAAAGTCAGCGAGCACGTCCTGGGCGTCCAGCACACGGGCAATGTGGTCCGATTTGGCCGGGTCGGCACGTTGAACTGCCGTTTTAAATTCTTCCTTAACCCGGCGCGACACGGTGGCGTCTGGTGTGTAGGTGAGTGCCTCGGTGGCTTCCGGGCTTAAGGCTTCGCGCGCCCGACCGGAGGCATTTTTGGCTTGTTTCTTGATGGCGCCGTTGACAGCGATGGTGCCCGCGATGTTAATGCCGGCGGTGTTGGATGCGTTGAACATGCCCATGTAGTCCTGGGCGACGGCGTGGGGTGCAAAACCCGCGGCGGCGAATAACAACGTGATCAGTGATCGTTTCGTGGTTCTGTTCATGGCTCTCTCCCTCCCATGACGGTCATGCGACCTTAAATCCTTCTCTCGACTCTATCTTACTATGCCTGAACGGCAGCTGTCTGTGGCCGCGCTGCCGCATTTTTTTACACTCCGCAACGAAAAACAGCGGGCCCGTAAACGGGCCCGCTGCTTGTATCGGAGTTGGTCTTAGGCTTACTGCTTACGAGCGCCTGCAACCATGCCTTCACCGATGGCTTTCAGTGCCGTCGAGGTGGTGTTCATCATGATCGAGAACTGTTGTGAAGCAACCTGGAAGTCGGTAGCGGTCGAAGGATCGTCGCTGTCCACTTTTTCTGCCAGATCGGCCATTTTGTGTGCCGTTTCGTCGAGCTTTTTGCCCATGACTTCAGCGATGGCGTACAGCCAGCCCGGTGCGTTGCCGCGGCCGCCAGCGCCCTGCGCACCGTCATCTGACTCGTCAGCGCTGTCGATGATGGTCTGCACCAGCTGCGAAAACATGTCTTCCATTTCGCCGCGGAAGTCATCAACCGCGCCCTGCATCTGACCGATGTCAGAAGGTGAACCACCGGCCTGCTGACCGAATGCTTCGATGGCTTCGTTGATGTTTTCCAGTGCGCCTGGGATGTCGCCGATCCCGGCATGGAAGCCAGCCTGCAGGATGTCCTTGAGGCCCTGATCGATTGGCAACTGGTCGATCACAGAGTCGATCACCGACGTCATGATCTGTTTACCCAGTTGTGCCACCATCATGCCGATGGGGCCGCCCAGCAGGCCACCGATTGCCGATGAAACGATGCTGCCAAAATTAATTCCACTACCCATGATATTTCTCCAGACAAAAACTTTGTGTGTTCAAGTGTTCGCCCTGGCGCCGTGTGCATCCGTTCAATGAGAGCAGGCTTCGCTGCCGGGCTTGGGAAGTAGTTTCCATGGAAAGGGGAGGGGCGTTAACTGGGGCTTTACCTAGGCTCGGGTTAACCCTAGGCGACGGGCGCCCTATATAATTAGAGTGGCCTGACGACCCAATCTGAGAATCGTTCGCTGCCGGGCTCGGCGGCATCGCTGTTCTTTGCCGTGGCCTGTGCAATCGCGCTTGCGGCCTCGCCTTCAGACCATGCCGTACTCAAGCGTGCGAGCGCATCACGACTGGCGCCGGTGTAGGCCCCTTCAATCTGGCGCTCACTTTCTGCCGTCAGACGGGTGATATAGCGTTTTCGCGCTTCGTCGTCATGATTGAGCAGTTCAATTAGTTGGCTCAGCGCAAAGCAATAAGCCTCACGCCCAAGCGTCTCTCGTTGCGTTCGCTGATGGTGCCAGACAGTGAGGTATTCCAGCGGGCCAAGTTGGCGCTGCGGGGCGCCGCGGAAAAATTGTCCCGAGAGCTCCGACGCCGTTACGCCCTCCGAAGGCTGACTGAGCGTTGAAGCGCCCCAGGATGAGAGACGACCGGACGGCAGATCGGTGCGTCGCAATCCAATTGCCAGGGCAGACGAGACTCGCCGCTTGGCGCGCACGTCATGACTGCAGGCGATAATCAGGAGCAGCCGGATGAACTCAGGATAGTTGTCATCCCCGAAACGCCGCGCTACGCGCTTTAGAACCGCGAGGCGAAAGTCTTCTTCATCGCGCAGGCCAAGGGCAAAGGTCATCCGGCGTGCCAGATTGACCGTCGCATCCAGCTCAGGTGTATCGGAGCGGGGGGCGCCCGCCGTGCTCATGACGACGGCGTGAAGACGAAATCGACCGCGCTGCGTACGGCGTCGGGCAGCGTTTGCGCCGCCACATCACCGAGGTTGGTCTGCGGTGACAGACCGGTGAGCAGTAACCGCTGCGCTGAGCTGTCTTCGCCGAGCCAGGGATCTTGTCCCACCCGTGCCTCGCCGGCATCCGCAACCGGTGCGGGGACCGCTTCGGGCGTGGTGGTGGCGGCATGATTAAATTCGTTCTCAAACGCCGTGCGCTCCGCCGAGTCCACCTGACGCGATGTCTGGTCGAGGCGCTGCGTGTCGTTTACCGGAAGCGAATTCGGTATTAAGGGCGGTTTGATGTCCATGAGACGTTCATTCAATCGTTTAGGGGTTGGTCAGGATGCACTTTCATTATTGTACGAAGAGCATACCTAAATGCGGGTCTTTCAGCCCCTAGGGTATACCCGAGGGGACATATTTGAGCGCTATTGAGCCGTCACCAGGATAATCGAACCAGCACTCTCCAGCCCGTTGAAATTGTCGTTTGAGTTGCCGATAACAAAACCACCGTTTTCGAGCACAACGATTTCACTGCCAAATCTGTCATTGGCCTGATCGCCTTGAAACGTCCGCAGCACGTCTCCTGTGGTGGCGTTGATCACGCGCACCACGCCCGCCTCGGATACGCCAGCAGCCGTCTCGCCCGCCGTCGCGAGAACGACGTGATCGCTGGCCAGCGCTTGTGCGCTGGACGATCCCAATTCTAATTCGGCCGCGCCGGCGAGCTCAAAAAGGATGGCGCCAGTGGAACCATCGACCAGCGTCGCCGACCCGGCGTCCTCAATCCCATTCACATCGTCACCGGGAGCAAGGATCACGAAATTACCGTTCGGCAATACCGCGATGTCACCCTCGGGAGACCCAAGGTCAAACTCATCGTCAAAATCGAGACGGCCGATTTCGGTGAAGTCGGTCCCGTCAATCAGCCTCATGCTCCCGGCAGCGGGCACACCGTTGACGGCGACCTCGCTTGAAGGAATCACGATATTGCCGTTGTCCAACAGCGTCGCGAGAAAATTCCCACCAAAGCCGAACGCATCGCCAGCGTTTTCTCCGGTCAGGCGCGCCAACTCATCACCGGCGCTGTCGAAGACAATGACAGAGCCGACATCGGCTTGTCCGTCTACATCGTCATTCGAATTGACGGACAGGAATCGGCCGTTGTTCAGCACCACGATTTCCCCTCCGAACCCATCTTCGTTGTTGTCACCGGCGATGGAGGCAAGCACCGCGCCCGTCTCATCGAACAGACCAACAAATCCGTTGCGATCCAAGCCGGCACGGCTTGAATCGGCAGAGCTCACGACAAAGTTGCCGTTGTCGAGTGCCACCAGAGTGTTTCCCAACCCGGTGGCATCCACATCGGCGCCGCGAATCTCGGCAATCAGGTCGCCCGTCACGCCGTTGATCAGCAACACAGTCCCTTCGTCGACGAACGCCCCATCACTAAGTGGATTCGTCAGGACAAAATTTCCGTTTGGCAATGCTGCAAACCGGCTGCCGAATAGTTCATCGGCTGCCTCGCCCGCAAAGCGTGCAATTTCAACGCCCGTGGTGCCATCGGCTAGAACAGCCGAACCAGCCTGATTAAAGCCGTTCACATCATCGGAGTCACTCAGAATCACGAAATTGCCATTGCTAAGGGCTTCTACCCGACCGCCAAAAAAGTCGGTTGGATCATCTCCCTCAATCCGTGCAACGGTTTCTCCCGAAAAGCCGTTCACCAACGTGACCGAGCCTTCGTTCGAGCCGCGACTGATACCATCTGAACGCGAAGCGATCACAAAACGTCCCTGATTCGGCCCCAGGAGTTCCACAACACCTGATCCGCCGAAGAAATCGAACTCGTTATCCCCGCCCAGCGTCTGAATTTCAGCCGCGTTGTCGCCATTGAGAAGCACCACAGAACTCGCGGCCTGCAAAGCATCCAATTGACCGAAAGCGCCGCTTCTGGCGACAAGGTTGCCGTCGCGCAGTGGCGTGAGCTGGAAACCGACTTCCTGACTGATTTCCGCTCCGAAGAAACTGCTGATCAGTGCTTGGGTCGTGGGGTCAAAAAGATGCACTGCACCGGCTTGAAAGGCGGCGGTTGAATCGCGCGTTTTCCCAACGGCGATCGCGCCATTGGCAAGCACCGTGATCTCGCTACCGAAAAAGCTGCCTGTGGCGGGATTCGGGTCAAGCAGATCCATGCCCTCAAACGCGTCAATAATGTTCTGAACGGTCAGCGTAAAACTCTGAGTTGTACTGTCCGCAACGTCGCTTGCCGTGACTTGGAATTCGTACACGTTGTCGGCATTGGCATCGGTGGGCGTCTCAAAGTCGAACGCCTCATCGGCACTAATCGTGAGCGTCGCGCTATCGAGGTTGAAAAGCGCCGCATCCGGGCCACTCAACGTCAACGCGATGTCATCGCCATCCGCATCAGAGACGGCGAAGGCCGTCATGACAGATTCGCCCTCGTCCGTATTCAAATCGAACTGGCCCGCGATCAGGGGTGGCACATCGGAGATGTTGGTGACGCTAAGCGTAAAGTCGACCACGACGTCGTCCGTGCCATCGCTGGCGCTCAGCGAAAATTGGTACGAATTGTTGCCGTCCTGATCGCCGGGTGCCTCGAAGTCGAACGTCGCGTTGGAGATGATCGCCACAGCGCCTTCATCAAATGTGAAGAGGGCGGCGTCTGCACCCGACAGTGAAAACGTCAGCGCATCGCCGTCCGGATCGGTGATGTTCGCATCAATCGTGACAATCACGTTTTCCGCAGCCATAGCCGCCGCATCACCTGTGAACACCGGTGCCGCATTGGTGGGCGGCGGTGTGACCGGTGGTGGCGTGACAGGCGGGGGCGTCACGGGTGGCGGTGTGACAGGTGGTGTCGGTGCGGCGGGTGCACCGCCGTCTCCGCCACCGCCGCAACCGGCGAGGCTCACACAAGTCAGCAACGCGAACACCATGGAGCGGCGAGCAGTCAGCCATTTTTGTTTGCAATACGACGGCATCATGGATGCGCTCCTTGTCTAGTGGTTGACTGTTTGCGTCAAAATTAGTCTAAGAGTATTAGAAGCCAGAGCGAAACAGTGTGAACATTAGTATTGCGGGGCATCCGTTGTAACGTTCGTCGTAAGGAGCGTTGAAAGGCGGGGATTTGGATCTTGCGCTGTGGCGGCGCGCGATCAGACCAAGCCGCTAGAGGCGCCCACCCCTCACTCCCACTCACCGGGATCGAAGCGCAACAAGCCGATCTCGAGGTTCGAAGCGACCCAATACCAGCGCCAAAAAAAAAGGCCGATCCTCGAAAGGATCGGCCTTTTCAGCTCAGCTGTTAGGAAACAGCTTAGCCGTCTTTACGGCGCAGGCGCGAGAACGCCAGCAGGCCAGAGGCCATCAGCCACACGGCGCCAGGCAGTGGTACCGGGCGGAAGTCGACGTTGTCATACAAGATGCCCGAAGGATCGAAACCCGATGCGGTGGTCGCAAAACCGAACTGCAGGATTTGGCCGCTCAGCGCCGGGTCGATGAACAGTGACATTGTGTACGTGTCCCACGTAGAGGCGATGGTCGTCATGTCGATGGTGACGAAGTTCGTCGTGGCGAAACCGGCACCTGGGTCCAGCGTTTTGATGAACGCCAAAGCCGTGCTGTCACCGGCCAGATCGCCCATTTTGGCGTCAAAACTGAAGACCCACTCGGAACCCGCGTCGCTGGAATCAATGATCTGTTCCTGGAACACGTTGGTTTCGATGCGGTTGCCCACGCCGTGATCGGTGTTGTTGTAGTCGCTGAACGTAACGAGCTGCTGCGCGCCCTGGTCAGCACCACCTTCGCCGGTCGCCACGTTCGAGAAACCGCCCGAGCCGTTCGGTGCGTCAAAAACGCCGTAGTTGTACAGGAAGCCGGTGCCTGATGAATCAAACACGTTGGCAAAAATTTTCCAGTTGTCGCCCGCAAGCGCGGCTGGGTCAGCGGCGTTCAGGCTTTCGAAATCCTGACTGTAGGTCGCAAGCGTTGCGAATGCGGCGGGTGCAGAAATGGCGGCAGCCGCCGTGGCGGTCAACGCCAGCAGAGTGTTTTTATTAAGCATGGAAGTGGGCCCTCGAAGTGCAAGTCGGTGACGCGGTTTTTCTTATGAATGCGTCTTGATTAATGAGTCTGGCAGAAGAATGACAACGCTGTCAAATCAGGCGTGCGAGCAGGGTAGGTGGCGTGGTAGAGTGCGGCGCATAAGTAAAACAGGAGCGTGGGCGCATAGTGAATAAAGCGACCATCGCGGACGTGGCAACGCTTGCCGGCGTCTCGATCAAAACGGTGTCGCGGGTCACCAATAACGAACCAAACGTGCGTGCAGACACGCGCGTGAAGGTGCGCGCTGCGATCGATGAGCTTGGGTATCGCCCCAATCCGTCAGCGCGTTCGCTGGCGTCGCGCCGTTCCTATCTTGTGGGCCTGCTGTACGACAACCCGAGTCCCAGCTATCTGATCAATATCCAGAACGGTTCGCTGACCACTTGTCGCGCCGAAGGGTACGACCTTGTGATCTATCCCTGCGACTATCGCAGTGAGCGACTCACCGACGATTTGCGGGCCATGGTGCGCCAGACCCGGGTCGATGGCGTGATCCTGACGCCGCCATTGTGCGACATGGCGCTGGTCACCGATGCGCTGCAGGCGCTGGGTGTTCCGTTCTCGCGAATCTCGCCCGCTGATATGAAATTTGGTGAGCATTCTATTGTCACCAATGACCGCGCGATCTCGGCCAAGATGACCCAGCATTTACTTGACCTGGGGCATCGCGATATTGCGTTTGTGCGTGGTCATCCGGATCACGGCGCCGTGTGCAATCGCTACGATGGCTATAAAGACGCGCTGAATGAAAACGAGATACCGCTGCGGCCCGAGCTTGTGGTGCAGGGTTACAACTCTGTTGAGTCCGGGGAAGCGTGCGCGCGGGAATTACTAAAACTCGCAACGAGGCCGACGGCTATTTTTGCGGCCAACGACGATATGGCGGCCGGCGCTCTGCGTGCGGCGCATGCACTTGGCATACGCGTGCCCGAAAAACTCTCGGTAGCCGGTTTTGATGACACACCCATTGCCGCGCAAGTATGGCCGGCGCTGACCACCATTCGCCAGCCCATCAAGACGATGGCCGAACGCGCGACCGCGGTATTGTTGCGCCAGCTGGCCGGCGAAAACACCGACGAACTGGCACGCACGCTGGATTGCGGTTTGGTGATGCGCGACTCTACGGCCGCCGCACCAGGCAACCGCGGCTAACCTTCGCCAACGCCATCCTTACGGCGCGTCGCAATCCGACGTCACGCCGCTCGGGCCCGGCGCGCTGAAAAACAGCGTGCGCAGAATGCCCAGATCCAGCACGTTGACTACGTTGTCGCCGTTGAGATCGGCATTGGCGTTGGTGGTGAAAAATGACACGCGCAATGCGCCCAGATCAGTCACGTTCACCACGCAATCATTATTCAAATCGCCGTCGCACAAATTGCCGTAGCCATCATTGTTGGTGTCGCGCTGAGCCGGGTTGGGGACGGTGAGGCAATTGTCCTGCACGTCCGCCACCATATCGGCATCACCGTCAGCCGGGCCATTGAACGCCCAGTAGTCGGTGCGGAAACTCACGTCGCCGTTGCCTGCGGCAATGATGGCGAACACAATGTTGACCAGTTCTTCTGCACCGTCCGCATCCAGATCGCCGTTACCGCCGGTCAAAAAGCCGTTGTCATCATAGAAACTGGTGAGCGGAACGCTAACGCGTTGCCAACCACCACCGCTGATGGCACAGGGGCCAACGGGTGAGACCACGCAGTTGTATTGAAATTCGTCGTCGGCCGGCGTGGTGATATTGCCATCGGCGTTGTCGTCTTCCTGCAAATTAACCTGCAGCGTGTAGGCCTGATCCGCATCCGGGTTAATCCAGAATGAAAACTCCGTGATGCCAGCAAGGCTGCGCCGGGCTGTACGTCCAAAGCCACCGGTAAAGCCCGTGTCGCCGCCCGTGCTGTAGGAGGCGAAGATCGCGGCGTTGCCACCGTCGGCAGGTGGAAGATCCGTGGTTGTGGCGCCAATCGAACCGCTACCCGCGTTGCCGTTAAACACAAACCAGTCGTTGCCGAACGGATTACCGTGTTCCATATCATCAAACACCACCAGTGCGCCGGGCGTGCCCTCCGGTGGCGTTTGATAAACGCGCACGTAGTCGATGGCGTATTCCTGTGGGAACACGGTGCTCGCGTCGGGCGCGCCGGGAAGGTTGCCACCCACGGCGAGGTTCAGAAGCAAATGAAAGTCGAGATCGAACGGAGCGGGGAAGGGACCACCGGTCGACCACCAGTTGGTGCGTACGCCATACAGTTGCCCGTCCAGATACCAGCGGATTTCGCCGAAGCGCCACTCCACGGCGTACTCATGAAACTCATCAACGGTGCCGGCCGCAAGACGAGTTGATTCGCCGGAGAACACATTGTCCGGCGACGAGCCGCCGTAGTGGATGGTGCCCAAAATACGCTCCGGATCATCACCGGTGGATTCCATAATATCGATCTCACCGCTGGCCGCCCAAACGCCGTAGGCCTGTGGGCTTGACGACAACATCCAGAAGGCCGGCCACATGCCCTGGCCTACCGGCAGCTTTGCGCGCATTTCAAAACGGCCGAAGGTCCAGTCGCCGCGACCCAGCGAGCGCAGTCGTGCCGACGAGTAATTTTTGTTCGCGATTTGCTCTTCACGTGCGGTGATCGTTAGCACGCCATCGCTGACCGTCGTGTTGTTGGTGGTGTAGTACTGCAGCTCGTTGTTGCCCCAGCCTGGAATGCCAAACTGACTGCCATCGCCCAACATGTATTCCCATTTGGTCAGATCGAGCGAGTCACCATCAAATTCATCGGCCCACACAAGGCGGCAGTCCGGAATATCGACGCATTGGGCTTGAACAACCTGGGCGCTCATGAACGCGCAACCAAGCAAAAAGACGGTGTACAGTCGTGACATCATGGCACTCTCCACAAAGGGTATTTGAGCTGGAAAAAAAGGCCGAAACCGGGTTATCCGGTTTCGGCCAGTCAGTTCATGGACGCGGCCATTCGATCCTGAAGGTCCGCTTACTTTTCATTATCTGTGTGCTGAATTGAATCTTGCAAAAGCACGACCCAAAGCGCGCGCCGTTCAATTCATGTCCGTCTCGAGGCGCCGCATTTTTGTACTTGTTGATGCCTCTCAACTGCTTAATTATTCATCATTCTGACAGCGCTGTCAAAGTAGCCGGCCGTGCGCGCCCTGTGTCATACCGTTGGAATGGCGCTCGGCGCCCTCTGATCCACATCATTGCGCAGCGTCTGCGCTCCGGCTGCCGCGCCAATCAGGCCCGGCTGATCGGCCAGTATGAGTGAAACGGGAATGGTCTCAATGAGATCCGACATGACGCCTTTGTCCGAAAAATGCACCGCAAACGCCTCGTCCGCGAGCCATGGACTCAAGTCACGCAGCAGGTGACCGGCAAGATATACCCCGCCCGTGGCGCCAAACCAAAGTGCTGCATCGCTGGCAAAGCGCGCCAGCGCGCGGCAAAAAACCTGCACGGCGCGCACGCAGTAACGGTCGTCGTTTTCTATTGCGAGCCGCACAATGTCGTGTGAGCCGAGCGTCGAGTCATGACGCCCCGCCATGTTGGCGACCGTCCGGTAGACGTGCACAAGGCCTGGGCCAGAGAGCATGTTTTCCCAAGAGGCGGCGCCTGTGGCTTCAACCAGTGCGTTGGCGGCTTCTGTCTCAGCGCGCGTTACCGGCGCGAACGTGGCGTGGCCTCCTTCGCTCGCAATGGCCCGCCAGCTGCCCTTGGCATAGTGCAATGCGGCGGTGCCGAGGCCGGTGCCAACCCCAATGACGGCACGCGTGGCAGTTTGAGTTTCGCTGCCGCTTTTTACAGCCAGTAAATCATCGTTGTGCAAAAAACGCGTGGCATAGGCGACGGCAGCCAGATCGTTCATGACCACGAGGTCCGCAAACGCAAAGCGTCGGCGCAGTTGCTCGGTCGAGAAATTCCAGTCGTTGTTGGTCAGTGTAATTCGGTCGCCCGTCACCGGACCCGCGACGGCCAGCGAAACGTGCGAGGGCAGGGCGTGTTCGGTATCGTTGCCATAGCGCGCCAGCATGGCGTCGATGCTCTCGAGCTCGGCGCAGCGATAGGTGCGCGTGTCCGACAGTGCCGCGCTGCGCTGTTTGGGATCGACCGCAGCGCGAGCGCAGCGGGCATTCGTGCCACCGATATCGGCGACCAGGTAAGACGTCATAGCGTACTGCTCGTGTCTGATGATGCATGTTGTTGGCGCGGCTAAGCCCTTGAACCAGCCGCTTATGACACCAATTTATCGCTGGATTGACAGCGTTGTCAATTACCCTGCGCCGCGCTTCGATATCGGCGTGACAATAAACGCAGTTGCGGACGTCTGCACCCTAGGGTAAACCCGAGGGTGGTCATGACCATTAATCGTTACGATTCAAGCTGATCCGCACGACAAGCCAAGATGCCGAAAGAAAAGGGCGCAAGCCAAACAGAGAAACCCACAGCCAAGCGTCTGCGCGATGCCAGACGTGAAGGTGATGTCCATAAAAGTAAAGAGCTGACGAGCACGGTTCTGGTGCTGCTGTGGGTACTCATGGGGTGGCTGCTCTCGCCCATCATGGGAAAGCAAATCAACGGTCTGTTCTCCGAGATGTTCATCGCCATTAACCAGCCTTTCGGTATGGCCATTTACAACCTTGGCTTTAATTCGCTCATGGTGTTTCTTTTTATTATGGCCATATTGCTGCTACCGGCGATTGTAATTGGCACGTTTACCGATTTTCTTCAGGTAGGAGTGATTTTCGCGCCGACCAAGATAAAGCCCAATGCCGCCCACATTAATCCGGTGGAAGGGCTCAAGCGCATGTTCTCCATGCGCAATTTCGTCGAGGTGGTCAAAGCGTTGGCGAAGACCATTTTGCTGGTGGGCATTATCGCTTTTGTGATGCTTCGCTTTCTGGACGACATTATCTCGCTCCCGTTACTGGGCCCCGGCCCGATTGGTCCGTTGTTTTGGCGCGGACTGGTGCTGATATGTACGGCCGTGGTGTTCGTGTTTTTCTTTGTGGCGGTGCTCGACGCGTTGTACCAGCGTCATGCCTACACCAAAGACCTCATGATGAGTCGGCGTGACATCAAGCAAGAAGTGAAAGAAAACGAGGGCGATCCGATGATCAAGAGCCAACGTCGTCAGCTGCAGCAGGAGTGGGCGCAGCAAAACCAGCTGCAGGCCGTACGTAAATCTTCAGTGGTCGTCACCAACCCGACGCACATTGCCGTGGCGCTGTACTACGAAGAAAATGAAACCGACCTGCCCATGATTACCGCGATGGGCGAGGGTTATGATGCGCAAATGATTCGTCAGGTGGCCGAAGAAGAGGGCATTCCGATCATGGAAAACGTGCCGTTGGCGCGCGGTCTGTACGCAGACTTGAACGTTGAAGATTACGTTACCGCACCGTTTTTCGACGCGGTAGCCGAAGTGTTGCAATGGGCGGAGTCGATTTCTAATCAGCGCTATGGACGCTGATGGTTTCGCGCGTTGCGCAAGTCGGGAATAAGCCAAGCCGCGAGTCTGTCAAATTCTGCAACGGGATCGGAATATGCAACAACTGAAAAGCTCTTTGCCGCGGAGTTGGCCGCGCTATGTCTTTGCGCTGGGTGGCATCGGATTATTTTTCATGGCACCTGTCGCGTAAAGCCAGGCAACAACGACGTACAGTAGTTACATCGGCGGCGCCAAAGATGAATTCGTCAATAGCGTCGTTGTCGCGCCGAATGGTGATCGCGTTGTTTGTGGTGATTCCGAATCCGAGGGACTTGCTACCGCAGGTGCCTATCAGTCTGTCAATCGCGGTCGCCGAGATGCGATCGTTGCGCGCTACAGCGCCGACGGCCGGACGTTAAAGTTTTTGACCTATCTCGGCGGCTCGGGTGAAGATCGTTGCAATCGCGTCGCGTTGGATAATGCGGGCGACATCGTCATTGTAGGTCTTACGCAATCCCCTGATTTTCCCGTTCCAAACGGCTTCGACGACACCTATGGCGAGGGCGAACTGCCGACGACCGGTTTTTCCTCGGACGGCTACGTCGCGAAGCTGGCAGGCGATGGTAGTACCGTCGTTTTCTCTACCTATTTGGGTGGTACCGAACTGGACGGTACCGGACCGGGTGGATTGGTGGGTAACGAGACCGTGCGCGGCTTGGCCATCGATAGCAGCAATCGCATCGTGGTCACGGGTAACACCTCGTCCGTTGATTTTCCGACCACCATTGTTTTGGGCGACGGCGAATGTGGGCTCGATGCGGTGCCGCCGATCGACTCTAGTTTTGTCACCGACCAGTTCGTGGTGCGGTTATCTCCATCGGGCAGCCTCGACTTTGCGACATGTATTAGCGGCAACGCACGGGACACCGGTCGCGATGTGCTGGTGGCTGACGATGGTTTGATTTACGCCATTGGACACACACGCTCCACCGACTACCCGTTCACCGAGCCGATGCTGGGCCCAGGGAGCAGTGCCTTTGCAGCCTATGACGGTACCATTACCGCGCTCAGTTCGGACGGTGCTCAGATCTTACGTTCCGTGCGCATTGGCGGATCGAACAACGACTTTCTGCAGACCATCAAGATGAACAGTGCCGGAGAATTGGTCGTGCTCGGTTCCTCAGCGGGCCCGGACTTCCCCATCTCCGCCGATGCATGGCAGCCGGCCGTCGGCCACGTTATCGATCAGTTCGGACCCTTTTTGCTGGATGCTGTCGTCTTCGTGCTCTCAGCGCAGTTCGATGAACTGATCTCTTCAACCTATATTGGTGGTAGTGGAGACGACTCGGGATTCGCTCTGGCACTCGATGCGGATCAGCCCGTGGTGCAGATGATGACCAATTCCTCTGGTCTGCCCACCGTTGATGCACTACAGAGTTCGAAAGCCGGTGACCTCGATGCATTCTTGGCGTTCGATGCGCAGATTCCCGTTAGCGTGATCGCTGATTCGCCCTTGTTTTTTGGACCACCAACCCTGTATCCGTTTGTTGCCGCAGGAACCGGTGTCAACCGGGTTTACGTACAGGCTGCCAATAGCCGGCATACGCTACTCACTGAGCTGTCTGAGGGCGCGCTGGACACTCGCGCTGTGCTGCTAAATGACATCAACAACGACGGACTACTAGACGTCGTCACGGGTAACTATCAAGCACCGAATTATCTTTATATTGGCACCGCCGAAGGTGAGTTTGAGGCGCCGGTGGCTTTTGGCGATCCGGCGGCGCCAACGGTGGCGCTGGGCGTTATCACATCAAATACCGGCGCATGCATTGTCGATTTTGGCGAGAATGCCGGCAATACCCAATATGACTACGCCAGCGCTAGCAGTGGTTTTGTCGGCACGGGCACGGCGTTCGGTGCGCGGGTCACCGCCTCGCGTGATGTGATCTCCACTGAGGTCGAAATGATAGAGGTCTCGGCCGCAGATGAAATTACCGTCTACGACCAGTGCCTCGATCCGCCGAACGTGTTGCCGTCCGAGTCATACACGTTTGCCGGGCGCGATATCGTGGATATCGACGCGGATGGTTTTTTCCCTAACGGTAACTATCTTGTGGCCGCGGATCGCAATGGCGGGGGCTTCATCGCGCTCGGTATCGCGGGCCAAGCCCTCGATGCTCAGGTGACGGAATTTGAAGGACCTCCAACCAATGCCGTGACGACCGTAGACGGTAATGGTTTTGTCACGGCCCATGACACCGTGTACCGCTTCTACCTTGCATCAGGTGATGACACGTTAGCGCTAATTAATGAACAGCCTGCCGTTTTACCTGCCGTTGCACTGGCGGCTCCTCGGGGTACTCGCAATCAGGTGTTCTCAGGCGCGCAGGCTGGCGTGACACGCGCTGCCATCGGCAGCGTGGATCTCTACATTGTTCGCCTCCTCGCGGATCTGACCAACGCCGACTTTGCTACCTATCTTGGTGGTCCCGGATCGGAGCTCGAATCGTTTGGGCTGGATATGGCCGGCCCCGGCCGACCGGTGATCGCCGCATCAACCGAAAGCAGTGGTTTTGCGATCAGCGTGGATGCCCAGCAGCCGACGCTTGGCGGGCTGCGCGATGGGTTGCTGGTTCATTTGAGTCTGGATGGCAGCCCGAGTGACACCGACGGCGATGGTGTGAGTGATGCGACGGACAACTGTCGGGACGTACCGAATGCCGCTCAGCGCGACACCAATGGCGATGGCTTCGGTAGCGCGTGTGATCCGGATTTGAACAACGACAACGTTGTTAACGTCGTGGATCTCGGTCTACTGCGTAGCGTCTTTTTCAGTACGCCAGACAACAGCAACTGGGAAGCGGATGCAGACTTTAATGGCGATGATGTGGTAAATGTTATTGATCTTGGCACGATGCGCGCATTTTTCTTTGGCGCACCGGGGCCCGGTGCCGGCGTTCGCTGAGACGTCGGCGCTTCGCTTAAGCTGGGCCAGCGGCCATCAAAACAACGCCTCCAGCGTCGCCAGCAATGATCGGTTGTTGGCGATACCGCGCAGCGTAAATTCCACCAGCACGCCGAGCATTAAAATAATGATCCAGTTGGCGATCAGCGATTTAATCGGCATGGAAAACGAGATGAGCTGAATTTGCTGGGCATAGCGATTCACC
Source organism: Gammaproteobacteria bacterium (assembly GCA_045106455.1). Taxonomy (GTDB): domain Bacteria; phylum Pseudomonadota; class Gammaproteobacteria; order Steroidobacterales; family JBCCMA01; genus JBCCMA01. The sequence goes on along the minus strand of JBGCEL010000102.1, from coordinate 62,669 downwards.
AGTCCAAGACCAATGTCCACCAGCATCATGGTGACAATGGCCGGTGCTGCGAGCACAAACGCCGTGGTCATAAAAAAATGAAACTGCTGCACAATAAAATCGAGACCGGCGCCGTCGTATTTGGGCGTGTATTCGCCCACCGGCCACACCGCGTAGCTGCCAAGAAGAATATCCAGGAAAATTAAAAACGCGCCGCTGGCCATAAACAACCAGGCCGCGAGCTGCGAGAAAAACAGTCCCCACAAAGACGTTTGATGACCCTGCAATGGATCGGCCACCACGGCTATGCTCGAGCCAACTTTCGCATCGATCAGGTTGCCGGCAGAGCCGATTGCCCAGAAAATAACGCCGAATGCGAAGCCGATGATCAGCCCCAGCATGATTTCTTTGATCACGATGAGCGGCCACGACAACGTGGTGATCGGTGGCAAGGTGCCCGCTGCGCTGATGGCCGGAAAGGCAACGATCGCGAGTGATAGATAAAAGCTGTTGCGCGCCGTGGCGGGCATGTTCTCCGGCGTGAGCAGAGGCAACATGATGAACGCGGAGGCGATCCGCGGCAGCGTTAGCGACAGCGGTCCAAGCGAGCTTTCAACTAGGGAGAAATCCATCCGTCAGGGCACAAGCGCCGGTATGTCGGTGAAGATTCGCTGGGCAAAATTAAACAACGTGCCGCCGATCAGGCTGGCCGTCACAAAAATGGCGACAACAATGACCACCAGCTTCACCGCAAACGTCAGGGTTTGCTCCTGGAGCTGCGTGGCCGCCTGTAAAAAGGCCACCAGCAATCCCACCACCGATGCTGCAATGATGGGCGGGGATGACAGCAGGAGTACGAGCCACAGCGAATATTTGGCAAGCTCAAGAACTTCGTTATTCATTTTATTTCATCGCTAGTAGGTCATCACGATGCCGTGCACCAGCTGGGCCCAGCCGTCGATCAGCACAAACAGCAGAAGCTTGAACGGCAGCGAGACAACCGTGGGCGGTAACATCATCATGCCCAGCGCCAGCAGAATGTTCGACACAATAAGATCGATCACCAAAAACGGCAAAAAAATCAGTACGCCAATCTGGAATGCCGCCGTGAGTTCGCTCACCGTAAAGCTTGGCACTACGACAATGAAATCATTGGCCGTGATGGTGTCGCGTCGCTCCTCTGGCAAAAGCCGCTGCGCGCTGCGTAGAAAAAATCCGCGTTCGGTTTCGCTTGAGTGCTCAAGCAGGAAGTCGCGCATGGGTTCTTTGCCGTCATTGACCACGTCGAGCATGGTGTCGAGTGTAATGCCCTGATCCGTAGCGATCTCGAGCGGCTCGGCGATAGCGTCTGAGGTGGCGAGAATGACCGGAAACATCACGTAGATCGACAGCACCATGGCCATTCCGTTGATCACCACATTGGGCGGCGTTTGCTGCAGCCCCAACGCGTTGCGCAACAGGCTCAAGACCACCACGATTTTCGTGAACGACGTGACCATGACGGCGATAAACGGCGCCACCGCCAGCGAGACCACCGTGACGATGATCAGCGCTGGCGAGAAATTACTAAAGTCCATCAGGTCTCCAGCGTCGGATGCACACGGCCAGTTTGTCACCGGCGGCCACCAGTTCGCCATCGCCAATGGGCGCGCCGTTCGCGAGAATCGTCACGTTGGTACCGGCCACCGGCGCCTCCAGCGGCACGATCATGCCTGATTCCATTTGCTCAAGCTCGGCCAGACTAACGTCGACGGCCGCCGTTTGGATAGCGAGTCGAACCGGAATCTGACTTGCCAGTGACGTGTCGCTCTGCGGCGACGTCGGGGTCTGACTCATGGCCTGAGTCTCCTTGTTTGTGGTGGTGGAAGGCGCAGTTTTTCTTTGAAGCGTGATGCGTACGCCATCGGCTTCGTTCTGACACAAAATTGGTAGACGCTGACCGTTGGGTCCGAAGGCTGTAATGCGCTCCATGAGACGTTGACGGTCGGCGATAACAATCATGTCACCGGCCGCACAGCTGCGCAGCGCGGAGGCATCCACCACCGGGCCGTCATAGCGCAGGGCGATTGGTAGCGGCAGCGCGGGCCAGGCGACCGGCGCGCGTTCGTTTTGGCTGGCCGTCGCGCCTTCGATGATTGCGCTGCAAGCCGTATCGTCGAGCGCCAGTGTGCCTCGCCACAGGGTCAATTCTTCGTCGCCCAATACCTCAAACGTCATCACCGGACCGGCTAAATCTGGCGTTGCGGATGCGGGTGAACGAACAATGCTGATGGGCGTAAATGGACCAGCAAAGATCTGACCGAACGCGTCGAGCAGATCGTCGTGCAGCAGAGTCCAGGCCATCAGCTGCGCATCCCGGTCGTAATCAGTCCAGCTGCGCTCGCCGATGCGATGGTGTTGTTCAGGTGCCACCTGAATGCACACCGCCTGGTGGCTGAACAGCCCGTGTACCCAGTCGCCGGCGGGCGTATGCACGCTCAAGGTAAAACGGATGTGCGTTTCGTCATTGCGCCACTCAAAACGTTGGCCAAGTAATTTTTGACGCTCGTCGTAGCGGGGTAGTTCGATGTTGCGTAGCGCGTCGCCAAGCGATCGCACGGCATGCACAGCGCTTGCTTCGCTCATGCCTCCTGATGTCCCAGTACAAGCTTCATCAGATCGGGAACCGTGCGCACTTTCATCTTGCCCATCATGTTGGCGCGATGAAGCTCTACTGTTTTGATGCTGATGTCCAGAAGACCGGCAATCACTTTGTTGGATTTTCCGGCGACGACCAGATCCAGCACCTGTCGTTCTCTGGGCGTGAGTGTTTCGATGCGTTCTTTCGCATCCGGGTTTTCATTGCGTGCGCCGTGCGCCGCAAATGCGCCACGCACGGCGTTGACGATGCGTTGTTCGCTAAAGGGTTTTTCGACGAAGTCGATTGCGCCGTTGCGCATGGCGTCCACGGCCAGTGGAATATCGCCATGCCCGGTCATCAGTACCACCGGCACGTCGATCGCGGCTTTCTTCATTTCTTCGTGCAGCTGCAGGCCGTTCATCTCCGGCATGCGCACGTCACTCAAAAGGCACGTGCCGCCACCACGTCGCTGATGTTTGAGCGCATGCAGTGCGCTCACGGCATTATCAAATTCGTCCACCGCAAAGCCGGCGGTTTTAAGAAGCCACGTCGTGGATTTGCGGAACGCGTCATTGTCGTCCACCAGTACAACGGTCTGGTCAGTCATCAGAATCTCCCTGGGGCGAGATGGTCGGAAGTGTTAGAGCAAATACGGTGAGTCCGTCGGCGTCGCGCTCGAACCAGAGGCGACCGCCGTGGTATTCGAGAATCGAGCGACAGATGGCAAGCCCGATGCCGAGACCGTCGGGCTTGGTCGTGAACAGGGGTTCGAAAAGCCGATGTTCGGCGGCGCTGCTGACCCCGCTACCACTATCGGTGACACGAACTTCCACGTCATCGTCGAGGTTCATGGCGGCATGTACTTTAATGCGTCGGTGCATTGGGTGAACTTCACGCATGGCGCCAATGGCGTTGCGAATCAAATTGAGCAATACCTGCTCGATCATAACGTCATCGGCGTGCACGAGCGGCAGATCGTTCTCGCAGCTGTGGGTCACGCTCACCAGACTTTGCTTCACATCAAGTTCGGTCAGTTGCAATACTTTCTCGATAATTGCGGCCACGGCGTGTCCGCTGCGTTTGGGTTCGCGTGCGCGGACAAATTCGCGCAAGTGCCGGATCACCGAGCTTGCATGCTCGGCCTGCGCTCGTGCCATATCGACGGCTTCACGTGCGTCGTTCACGGTTTCGGGTTTTTCCAGCAGCCGCGTGCACACCGCGAGATAATTCATGATGGCCGCGAGCGGTTGGTTGAGCTCATGGGCGATCGTCGAGGCCATCTCACCGACTGACATCATGCGTGAGGTAAACAAGAGTTTGTCGCGCTCGTGCACCTGGTCGCGTACGGCGGCATGTTTAGCGCTGGTGTTCGAGACCATGACCAGCGTGTGCCTTTCGCCATCCGACCACTGAAATTCTGACCACTGCATCGCAAACCAATTGTTTGACGCCGGTTCAAAGGCATCGTAATGCAGGGTGGTGTCGGCGGCTTCACTGGGCAAGGCTTCGCCTGACTGCGCGTAGCGCTGGAATCGCGCCTCAAACACACTGCGCGAGGCGATGGCATCACCCTGCCCGAACATGGCGCGAAATGGCTCGTTGGCAAAGCGCAGCGATTGGTCTCGCTGCGAATAGACGGCGCATGGTGCGGGGAGTGCTTCGAGCACTGTCGCTGCCGCCACTCGCTCCTTGCTAACCGTCGGGTTAACCGCCGGCTGCGCCTCGTGAGTGGGTGATACGTTGGTCGAATGCAGGTTGCTCACGGCAGTAGCCTTTTGCGCGGCAAGCCGTGGGCTATACTGCCGCGCCATAAACGGTTTCGGAGACGGCCCACGATGAATAGCTTTTCGCGCGCAACCACACGCGGCACGGTCGCTGTGCTCACATTGGCGCTCGCGCCCGCAGCGTTTGCACAAGCGTCCGCAGGGCTTGGCGGCCAGTTCCTCGCCGTGCTGTTGCCGCTGATGGTGGTACTGGGTGCCCTGTTGGCGGCGCTGGTGTGGCTAAACAAAGGACGGGGACTGTATCGTAATACCGGGCCACTGAAATTGTTGCAGGTGCTCGCCGTGAGCTCGCGTGAACGCGTGGTCGTGCTCGATGCCGGCAAACGCATCATGGTGGTAGGCGTCGCGAGCGGACGCGTTAGTTTGCTTTCCATGATCGACCCCACGGATCTCGACGATCCGACCAGCTGACACCAGCGTTCAAGATCACGTCGTTCGGGTGTGTCCTATTCGTACACACTGTTGAGCGACGCGCATAACCAATAAATTTTCGGGGCTTTCATGTTTGGCTCTTGTTGGCCAATGACGTGAGCGTAACCGAAGTTCTGATGCCGTGACAATGCGTTGTGTCGTTCCCATTTGGCGCGCGCGACACAAGGTGACGTTACAAATGTAAAAAAATGCGCGCACCAGTCGCGACAACGCTCGACAATTGATTGCAAACAAAACTAATTGAGCGAATGGCTACACCGTTTTTCGTATCGAACGAAAACACCTTGATTCAAGGTATAGCGAAAGTCTTTGGACGTTGCGCCAGAGGTCCGTCATTGCAATGCGGCAATGTCGCCGATCGGCCCCAGATTGAATTGTCACACTTTTAGTGTTTCATTCCGTCTGTAGATTAATAAATCCAAAGGGCGGCGTAGATTGCCCGGTATAACGGATTGCCCCGAGCGAGAGTCTGAACGAGCTATTTGAATCATTTGCGGCTGACGTCGAACGTCGGTGGCGGGTGAGTGAACGATAGTGCGGTAACGGAGGCTTGCTGTTTAGTGAAAACGCAGGACGCAACGTCAGGATCGTTGATGGCCGGGATGGCCGAAAAAACTCGCAGCCTGCGTGGCGCGAGTTACAGCGACGTGTTGCTGACATTTGGGGTCGTGGCCATCATCGCACTGATGATCTGGCCGCTTCCGCTGTGGCTGATCGATGCTCTGGTGGCGGTGAACATCTCCATCGGCATCGGTCTGTTGCTTGTGGCTATCTACATCCCATCGCCCGTCGCTTTCCCCAGTTTTCCAAGCGTGCTGTTGCTCTCCACGCTGTTTCGCTTGAGCCTGTCGATTGCAGTAACCCGCCAAATTCTGATGCGTGCCGATGGCGGGCACATTATTGAGACCTTTGGCACGGTGGTCGCTGGCGGCAACATTGTTGTGGGTCTGGTGGTGTTCCTGATCATTACCGTGGTGCAGTTCATCGTGGTCGCGAAGGGCGCTGAACGTGTGGCGGAAGTGGCCGCGCGATTTACGCTCGACGGCATGCCGGGTAAGCAAATGTCCATTGATTCGGATTTGAGATCCGGTTTGATGGATAAAGACGATGCCAAGGCCAAACGCCGTCATCTCGAGATTGAAAGCCAGCTTCACGGCAGCCTCGACGGTGCTATGAAATTTGTTAAAGGTGATGCCATCGCGGGCATCATCATTATCATTATTAACCTGCTTGGCGGATTGGCCATCGGCATTTTGCAAAACGGCATGCCTTTGGGCGAAGCGGTAACCACGTATAGCGTGCTCACGATTGGTGACGGTCTGGTTGCCCAGATTCCGGCGCTGCTGTCCGCCATTTCGGCCGGCCTTATCGTGACGCGCACCGCCAACGGCGACAAAGACAAGCATTTGGGCGAAGCCATTACACGCCAGATTGCGGCACAGCCGCGCGTACTTCTGGTAACGGGTTTTATTGCGCTGGGCATGGTGGCCGTACCGGGTTTTCCAAAGCCGGTCTTCTTGCTTCTAGCGGTTCTTCTTCTGGGTATTTCGGCGTATCGGATGCGCGACGAGCTGCCAATCATGAAGAAATTTTTGGGCGAACGCCCCGAGCCCTCTGGCATTGATGAAGAGCAAGAGCAAAGCGGTCAGTTTGGTGCGCTCGAGATGCCGGCACCGTTGTTGTTGCGCGTGGATCCATCATTGGGTGCGTCGATGGGGCGCGAGGTGCTGAGTGGGCGCATTCGCGAAGTGGCGCGTGGTTTGCGCAATGAATATGGCGTCCCGCTGCCAATGCCTTCATTCAGTATTGATCCAACGTTGCGCGAGGGTGAATACACGTTGCTCGCCTCGGGTTCGCGCATTGCTTGGGGCGTCGTGCACGCCGATCGTGTGTTTGTGCCCGGTGCTGAGGCGCTGGAGGATGAGCCTGCGAGCGATTGCCATCCGCGTCGTGCAGGCGCATGGAAAGTGCCGGCTACGGTGGGCGAAGCCGTGTCCGAGTCGCCCGAAGCGTTTATGTTTGAACACTGCACAATGTCGCTGAAGCGTTCGCTGGCTGAATTTATGGGTATTCAGGAAGCCGCGCGTATCTACCAAACGCTTAGTCGCGATTTCCCGGACCTGGTGAAAGAGACGCTGCGCGCGGTCGCGCCGCAGCGGATCACCGAAATATTGAAACGTTTGGTCAGTGAAGACATTCCGATCCGTGACGCGCGCAGTATTTTCGAAGCCATTGCCGATGCCGGCGTGCGTGAAAAAGACATTATTCAACTCACGGAACTGGTGCGCGCCGCGCTTAAGCGTCAGGTGTCGGATCGGTTTGCAGCGCAGGATCGCAGCCTTGAAGCTCTGCTGGTGCAGCCAGAATTAGAAGATCGACTGCGCCAAAGTGTGCGCGTCACGAATGGCGTGCCGCAGCTGGCCGTCGATCCCGATACGGCCAAAGCGGTAATGGGATCCATTCGAGCATCGGAGTCAGCGACCGCCAAACGGCCGGTTGTTCTGTGTTCTCCGGATGTGCGTCGACACCTGCGCACGCTCATTGAAACCGAATTTCCGGCGTTACCGGTGTTGTCTTTTCAGGAGCTTTTTTCTGATTTGCGCATCGTTCGTGTGGGGCACATAACGGCATGAAGAAAAAACACAACAATCCAACGTGTTGGAACCTTAAAAATGAGGGGAGCAGTTTGAAAGCAAAGGCATGGAAAACAGTGCTGACAGCGTGCGTGCTGATCGGCCTGTCACAGCCGGTCGCTCAGGCGGCCAGTATCCCGTTCAGCGACGCTGAGCTGTTTTATGAATTTGATGGACAACCACTGCAGAGTTTTTTCGAGGGATTTTTTGCTGAGCAGGGAATGGCCGTATCAATGAGTCCGGCGGTGGCGAAACAGCGCGGCACGTTGAACGGTCCGCGGCGTGGTTCGCCCGAATCGCTGTTCGAAAGTATCAGCCGTTCCAATCAGATCCTTGCCTACTACGATGGATCGGTGGTGCATCTGTACAAGCCGCAGGAGCAGGTGTCCCGCTACTTCACCGTGGGGCGTGCTAAGGCCTCCAAGTTTGGCCGTTTGTATGGTGATTTGAAGCTGGGCAACAAGAACAACAAAGTCAATATCTCGGGGGCCAACGGCGTGGTCGCGGCGACCGGAGCGCAGTTCTTTGTTGAGCAGGTCGCGCAGTTGATCGATGCCATCGGCAACGAACCGATTGCCATGCCCGATTCTGAAAACACGCTGCGCTATTTTCCGCTGCGCTATGCCTTCGCGTCGGACACCACCATTTATATGGGACGGCGTGAGACGGTCGTGCCGGGTGTCGCGACGCTTTTACGCCAGGCCGTGACCGGCCGCGGCGGCGTTGGCAGTGTGGTGGTGCCTGATACATCGCGACGCGGTGCGAATCGTTTGCGCGGTAGCGGCTTGGCCGCAGAACGCGCGGCGCGCGGCTTGGCCGGCGATGATGGCGACGTACAGGGCGACGCGCGCCAGTACGCCGACCAGTTTTCACGCAATGCGCCGACGTACACCATGCAGGCCGCTGCACCGGCGGCGTCGCCCGACGGTCCGTATATTGTGGCCAACGGCATGCAAAACGGCATTATGATTCGCGACAAGCCGTCACGTATGGCGATGTATGAAAGCCTGATTCAGGTGCTGGATGTTGAGCCAGAGCTGGTGGAGATTGTGGCCACCGTCATTGATCTGGATCGCGATCAGTTGCGTCGCACGGGTGTGGACATGCGGTTGCGTGGCACGGATCTCGGGATCGGTTTTGGTGACAACGCCGCGGTGCAGGATTTGATCAACGCCGACATTGCCAATGAGGTTGACCTGATCCCGGCGCTGGCCGGCTTGACGGCAGGTGTTGTGGTGGGGGATACGCTGCGTTTCTCTGCACGACTCAACGCGCTGGACGATCGCAATCTGGCCAAGGTCGTGTCGAGTCCACAGATCGTTACGCTCAACGATATGGAAGCGGTGATTCAGAGCAACCGGGAGATTTTTGTTCCGGTAGGTGGCACGTTTGAGGTCGATCTTTTCGACGTGATTGCCGGCACGACATTGCGCGTTACACCGCACGTCATTAATGATCGCGGACGCCGACGCATTCGTATCGCAACGTCGATCGAAGATGGCGATGTGCAGCTGGTGTCATCGTCCGTGCAAAAAGCTGAGCTGCCGGTGGTTAATCGCAATTCGGTCAACACTCAGGCCATTATCGATGAAGGTCAGAGCCTTCTGATCGGGGGTCTGCGACGCACCCAGGAAATTAAGCGCAAACGTGGCGTGCCTTTCTTGCGTAATATTCCGGTGGTCAAGAAAGTGTTTAGCAATGAGCAAAATCAGAAAGACGCCGCGGAGCGCTTGTTCCTGATTACGCCGCGACTCATTGGTCGCCAGCAGGTGCTGGAATTGCGTGAAGACGCGCAGCGCATTGAAGATACATTTGACGAAGAGTTGGAGAATTTCTGACATGTGGGATGCTCAGCACAGCGCCTCGGTTGACGATACGCCACGCCAACGTTTGTGCGTGATGAGCGGATCGCATCGCGGTGCGAGCTGTACATTGCGGCGCGGCACGGTGGCCGTGATCGGCCAGCGCGATGACTGCGATGTCATTTTGTCTGACGAGGGCGTTGCGCCACACCACTGCATTGTCTCGAACGTCGATGACGTATTGATGGTACGCGCCGTTGACGGCGCGGTGACCGTCAACGGGCATCGTATTGAACCAGGTGATCCGCGTCCGCTGCCTGCTTTTGAAGCACTTGAACTGACCGACACCGTGCAGGTGCTGGTGGGCGAGCAGAGCGATCAGAAATGGCAGACTCTGCTCAAAGACGTTGCCGTGCGCTCGCTCGACACACCTGCGCCGCCGCGTCGCTGGCCCGTCGCTACCGCAGCGATGTTCGCGATTGCCGCCAGTGTGACGGCCGCCGCGATGATGCTGCGCGATGACTCTTTGGTCACGGTGCCGGCCCAAATGGTCGAGGTGAAACGCACGGTTAAAGAAATGAAGCTGCCAGAGGTGAGTGTCGTGAAAGCCGGCGACGAGATCCGCGTGCAGGGCGTGGTCGCCAAAGCCGCCGTGCGAGATTCGCTGGCGGAAAAAATGGCGCTAATGGGCAGCGGGCTTGATTTCGCTGTGCGCACGGGTGACGAGATTGCCAGCGATGTGCGTGAGGTGCTGCGCATGTCGGGTCTGAATGCGCGCACCAAATATACCGGTGCGGGCGAGGTGATCGTCAGCGGCGCGTTTGAAGATGAAAAGAAATTGGCGGAGGCGCTGCAGTCGCGCGCCGTGCTCGACGTGGTCGGGCTGGTGAAAGTTATGGTTGAAAACCAGACGGTGCCGATTGAGAAGCTGGTGGACAACACGATTCCGATCGGCAAGAAAATTGTGGCGGTGGTGCGCGGTGAAGATCCGTATTTGGTCACGGCCGACGGCGCGCGCTATTACATTGGTGCGCAGCTGCCCGGCGGCGCGCGCCTGCACGATATTACGAGTGAAGATGTTTGGGTCATTGTGGACGATGAAATTGAGCGACTCGATCCTGAGTTCTCACATGTTTCCCGTTCTGCAGTTAGTGAAGAGGATGGGCAAGACGCCCCAAGGAGAAAACGATGAGTTCATTTTACGGCGTACTTCCAGGTGGTGCGGACGGCGGTCAGTCGCTGACAACATCGGCAGCAACGGGTTCTTCAACCTCGACGCTGGGACCAGATTCACGCGATGTGAAAAGCTGGTACGAAGCGATGGCGCGTGCGTGGGGCGAAACGCTTGACCAACAGGCGCAGGTGATTAGTAATCTGTCCGACTCGATTGGTCAGGAAGGTGGCGATCAGCCCTCCAGCATTGTGCAGTTGACGGCAGAATCACTGCGCATGCAGTTCTTGTCGAACAACGCGGCCACGGCGAATAACAGTGTGGGTCAGGCGCTCGAATCGTTGGGACGCAAGCAGTAATGGAAGTGGTCAACGATGCCGTGATCCAGATCGCGGGTTTGAGCAACACCACGTCGGCGCAGAACACGCCCGGCGCGGCCGGTGCGCAGGAGGCGTCGGCGCATGACATTGCGTCGTATCGCCAGTCTATGGAGCGGGCGCAAACCCTGAATCCAGCGACCAGTGCGACCCCGGAGGCGGTAACGCCGGCGGAGTCGGAAGGTCTGCGTGCCGTGTTCTCGACGCTCGATACGCTCAACGGCCGTGCGCAAACGCTGGAACAAAAGTCCAGCGTGTTCACGTCCGGTGATCGCGATATGAGTCCCGGCGATATGCTGATGCTCACGGTCGAATCCCATGAGTTCTTATTCCACTGCGAATTAACCGCGAACGTCGCCAACCGCACGTCGGATGGTGTCCAGCAGTTGTTCCGTCAGCAGGGTTAAGACAATGCATGGATCCCTTTACGGAGTGAAAAGATGAAAGCAGCAAAAGCACTGTTGATCGTCGGGTTGGCTTTGTTGCTCACGGCCTGCGGCAAAGTGGATCTGTACAACGGCCTGAGCGAAATTCAGGCGAACGAAGTGGCGGCCGCATTGCTTGCCAAGCAAATCGGTGCGGACAAGCGTCGTGCCGATGATAAAAAGGGCTGGGTCGTATCTGTTGCTAAAGCTGATATGGCCGATGCGATGCGCGTTCTAAGCGGCGCAGGACTTCCGCGGCCGGAGTACAAAAGCTTGGGTGATGTTTTCGCCAAGAAAGGCTTTGTATCGTCTCCGCTGGAGGAAAAGGCACGCTACGTTCACGGTCTGTCGCAGGAATTGGCACAGACGCTAACGGCCATCGATGGTGTGCGCGATGCGCGGATTCATATCGCCATGCCAGAACGTGACGCACTGACCGCCGAGGCCAAACCGTCCTCGGCATCCGTGGTGATCGTCGTGCATCCCGGTGCGTCCATTACATCGCGCGAGACCGACATCAAAGCCATTGTCAAAGACGGTATCGAAGGGCTTGATGACGTTAATAAAGTCACCGTGAAGTTTTTCGACGCGCCGCAAATGGAGCAGATGGCACCGCGCGAACAACTGTCGATCGCCTCACTGCCGTATCCGGAGTCCCAGATCGGTATCGCCGTGGCGGTGGGTGGCATCGCACTTTGGTGGCTGCTGCATTGGCGCTTTACGGTGGGCCAGCGACGCGTGCGCGAAGCGCAGCGTAAAGCGGCGTCACTCGATCTCTAGAACACAACCATGAGCGTTCCGGTCGATTTTGCAGCGTGGCAAAGATTAGTCAGCTGTACTGTGGATGATTGCCATGCGGCGTGGCTTCCCGGCGCCGACGCGGCACTGATGGCGGGTCTGCGCGGATCGGCGCGCGGGCGCCGTCTGCTGGCGCGACATTTGGCGACGCATGGCGCAACGGCTTTGATGCGCTTGGACGGCATCAAGCAAATGGGCATGCTGCCCGAATGCGATTGGATGTTTGAACGCGGCGCGACACTGCGTAGCCGCGTGATCGATTTGGGCACGCTGGCACTGGCACCCGGGCTGCGCAAGCTCGTCGATCGAAGTGCCGTGCAAACACTGCGCCGCGTGCTCACTCCTGAGCGTTATTCGTGGCTTATGGCCTGCGATCCGGATATCGACAGCGCCATCGCCGATGTGTATCAGCTCAAAGGCTGGCGTTTGGTCGATCGCCATCTGGACGACGACACGCGTTTCATGCAGCTGGTCGAAAATCGCGGACTGCAGGAAATCGGCGGCGCGCTGACCGGTGCGCCCGCACTTTTGCGCGACCGTGTGAGACTTTTATTTGCGCCCGGTGCGCGTGGCAGCGTGCCGGATGCCTGGCTACCGCCCGGCCGCGCGCTGCGTCTGCTGCGCTCCGGCGGCAGCGATGCACCGATTCCGCAGCCGTTACCCAAGATCGATGTCACCACCGCAGAGGCCGTTTGATATGGCAGACGCCCAGATTATTGATATGAAGGCGCTGGCGCGTGCCGATGACGGCAGCATTATTCCGGCTCAGCAGCGCGAGCATTTTGACAACATGGATCAATTGCTCGCGACAGCGAACACGGTGTTTACCGAGGCGCAGACCGATGCGACAACATTGCGCGAACGTGCCCGTGAAGAGGGTTACGCAGAGGGCAAAGAGCAGGCCAGCGAAGAAATGACCGCGGCGCTGGCGGATCAACACCGACGCGGCCACGCTTTGTTCGAAAAGCAAAGTGCGATGGTGCAGGAAATGGCGCTTGCCATTGTGGAGCGTCTGGCACCGGAACTTGACGCCGCAGAGCTGGTTCGTCCCATGGTAACGCGCGCCATATTGGCGGCGCAGGCCGATCAATATTTGCAGGTGAAAGTACATCCATCGCAGGCTGGTGTCGCTCGCGAGGCAATAGAACAACTGGGTAACGTGCATCCTGCCGTAGGGAGCTACCAGGTTATCAGCGACGAAAATGTCGACGCGCTGTCATGCGTTGTTGAAACCGAAGTGGGTGCCGTGCGCGCGAGTCTGGAGCAACAGCTTGCCGCGATTCGCAGCGCGCTGTTTGCACCGCTGCGCGATGATGAAGACGATTCGAATGACGCCAACGGCTAACGTCCATCGCCAGCGCCTGGCGCGCGTAGGTCAGGTCGATACCGTCCAGCGCGTCGGTCATGTCGCGCGTGCTTTCGGTACGCTGATCCGCGTGACCGGCATCCGCGCGCGCATCGGCGAGTTGTGCGAATTACGCAACCCTGACGACGATTTTCGTCTGGTGGGTGAGGTGGTGGGTATTGCCGGGGGCGAAACTTTGCTGACCCCGCTTGGCTCATTGGAAGGTCTGTCCGCTGCGGCGGAGGTGACCGCCACAGGGCATCGCGCCTCGGTGGCGGTGGGTGAGCAGCTCAAGGGTCGAGTCCTCGATGCACACGGCGTCACAATGGACGACGGTCCGGAGCTGGTGCTTGCCGATCGCATGCCGGTGTATGGCGCGGCGCCCAATCCGCTTACGCGTCAGCGCATCGCGAAACGTTTTGATACCGGCGTACGCTCTATCGATTCCATGCTTACCATGGGCGAGGGTCAGCGCGTGGGGATTTTCGCATCCGCTGGTGGTGGTAAAAGTACACTGATGGGCATGCTGGCGCGGCGCAGTGATGCTGACGTCAACGTGATTGTTCTGGTAGGTGAGCGCGGCCGTGAGGTGAGTGAGTTCATTCAGGACAGCCTCGGTGAAGAGGGCATGAAACGCAGCGTCGTGGTAGTGGCGACGTCGGATCGCCCGGCGCTGGAGCGCTCACGTGCGGCCTATGTGGGTACCGCGATTGCCGAATATTTTCGCGAGAAGGGGCAGCGCGTTTTGCTGTTGGTAGATTCCATTACGCGCTTTGCACGTGCGCTGCGCGATGTGGGTTTGGCCGTTGGCGAGCCACCCGTGCGTCGCGGTTTTACGCCTACCGTGTTTTCTTCACTGCCGCTGTTGTTTGAGCGCGCGGGCAACAGTGCCAACGGCACGATGACGGCCGTCTACAGCGTGCTGGTGGAAGACGACAACGATGTTGATCCGATTGCCGAAGAAACGCGTTCTATCATCGACGGTCATATCGTGCTGTCGAAAAAGCTGGCCTCCGCTAACCACTATCCGGCGATTGACGTGCTGCGTAGCATCTCGCGGCTCATGCCAAAAGTGACTGACGACGAGCATCGCGACAGTGCGTCTACGTTGCGCGAATATCTGGCGCGTTACGAGGACATCGAACTCCTGCTGCAGCTGGGTGAATACGAGCCAGGCAAAGATGCAACGTCGGATGCGGCCATCCAGTATCGCGATGCGATCAATCAGTTTTTGCGTCAGGGTGAGGAAGAAGTGGCTCCGGCTAATGACACAGAGGCGACGCTGAAGTCGTTATTTCGATGAGTAGCGCCGGGTCATGAATATCAAGCAGCTGAGAAAGCTCTTGAAAGTGCGTGAGCACCGTGTGGATGTGGCGCGTGCGGCGCTTGAGGCCAAGCGACGCATTGTCGACGCGTGTAAGGCAGAGTGCGAGCGCCTGCAGAAGCGGCTGGAGGAAACCTTGCTCAAGCGACTGTCCGAGCAGCGTGATTTCAATGAACACCTGGGCGCACAGGCAAGTGCGGCATTGACGATTGCCGATGCGCAATACTCCGAGAACTACGTAGGTCGATTGACCGATGTGGCAACCAGTATCGGCCAGGAAATCGTGGCCGCAAGGAAGGCGCTGGCGAAGGCTGAAGAAGAAGCGGTTGCGGCGCGCCGTGCGCTGCGCCATGCCATGGCCAAGCACGATGCGCTGGTGAACGTCATGGACAAGGCGCTGGCCGAGGAGCGTCAGCTCGCGCTACGCAGTGAAGAGGAAGAAACAGAAGAGATCGCATCGCGCAGGGTAGCTTTGATATGAAAACGCAGGATGCACCACCACCGCCGCCGCCGAGCAGTAGCAGCGGCAAGAGCGTACGTCGCGCCACGCCGGTTGAGCAGGCTCTGGTCGATCGTTTTCGGGCGGCGTTGGCAGGCAAAGGTGAAACCCAGCAGCAGACCGAGGGCATTACCGAAGAAGAGGTCGTCGCCCCATTGCCCGACCACGAAACCCGCGAACAACAGGCGAGCTCATCACCGGATCAAGCTGTGCATTACGACACGCGTGACAGCGGCGCGATGGATATGGACACATTGCCGCCAATTACGGTGGGTGCACTGGCCGCCACCTCACCGGGGCAGGTCGCTGCGGCAGCTACCGCAACGGGCTCTGCCGGCCCCGCGTACAATGCAGCGGCCGTCGCTCAGCTTCTGGAAAAACACGTGCGCCAGTTACTGGTGTCCGAATCACGCAGTGCGCGTGGTGATACGCCGCAGGTCATGCTGAATTTAACCGACGCCGTGTTGCCCGGCACTCAATTGACGCTGACGCAAACAGAGGGTGGCTGGCAACTCGCGTCGAGTTCCACGTCCACCGATTCGTACCGCGTTATTCGGGATCTGGCGCCGCAGTTGCAGGAGCGCTTTAGCGAGCGCGGTCTTGGCGAGCTCGATCTTCAGGTGACACTTGCCGAGGATTCTCACGACTAAACGCGAGCACCTCGCGCCCTTTGATGGTCTGCAGGCCAAGGGCATCAAAACGCAGGCGACGTAACAACACGTCCACAACTCGATTTTCCGGGTCGCAAAAACCAACGATGCGCGGCAGCTGCAGTTGTTCGAATCCGTACTGACACAAAAGACGACCGCCCTCCAAAGCGTAATGCTTGCCCCAGGCCTGGGGCCCCAGGCGCACGCCGATTTCGACGTCGTCAGTGTCGCTCACGGGCATTAGTGAGAAGTGCCCAAGAAACTGCTGGTGTTCATCGCTGGCGTGCCAGATGCCCAAACCGCGACCGTCCGCGTACAGGGTAAGCAAATGGTCCACCAGAAGAAGTGCCTGAGTCGGCGTGTCCACCGGGTCGTCGATCAGATAACGTCGTACGCGGTCGTTATCATCGAGAGAGAGCAAATCTTGCGCGTCCGCGTATTCGAAGCGACGCAGGACCAGGCGCCTGCCACGCAGTTCGAACGCCGCTGTCATTAGCGGCGCTGCATACCTTGATCGGTGAGTTTCATTTTGGCGAGCTCAAAGCCCTTTTTGCGCGTATTTTTCTTCGCGCTTTGCGCCATTTGCCGAAGCTGAAGTTCCTGATTATTAGCTTTCGCTTCGTTATAGACGGTGAGTGCAATGGTGGCCTCATAGACCAGCGCCTCGCCCATCATCTGACGTTTGCGCGCCGATTTGGTAAGCGCGCTGGTTTGAATGCGGGGCATCACTTGAGCCAGGACAGCCGCCGTTTGTTCGGCAGTGGCCAGCGGTTTGTTATGAATGACCGTCCACATGCTGATCCAGTAGGCCGCCATGGTGTCTGCCAGATTATCGTGGCGTAGACCAAGCTCGCCGAAGGCCTCGCGGTATTCGGCCGTCACGTCGCGCGAGGCCAGCTCTTTTTCAACCACTTGACGATACGTGGGGTTACCACGTGCCAGCGTATCGACGGTCTCTGCGAGTACGAGCTTGGACACGCCGGGATCGTAGTCGAAATCCAGAGCCAGATAGTCACTGCTCTCACGCAGGGTAACGGTGTCAGTCGCGGTCATGTTGCCTGATCCTTATTGCCGGTTAGCTTTGCTACATCTTACCGTCTGAGGCGCGGCGATGTGAGCTTGCCGACCTAGGGTAAACCCCAGATCGAGTTCTGGGGATTGCCCTAGCTGGCAAAACGACAGTTTTGCGTCAGAGTAATGCAGTGTCACACCATTTTGACCGCAGGATGGATTCGCCATGGTTCCAATTCAGGGTTCGAACCCGCAACTCGATACCGGAGTCAATGCCGCGCAAGCGTCAGCCACCTATACGGTAGGTCAGGGCGACAGCCTGAGTGCCATTGCCGCGCGCGAGGGCACCACGGTGGACGCGCTGATGGCCGCCAATCCACAGATATCAAACCCCGACATGATCTATGTCGACGACACGCTGGTACTGCCCGGCGCGTTACAGCAAACGGGCGGTGCTACTGGAGAGGGCACGGCCGCGGCTGATCTATCACTGAGTCAGGACGGCGTTGATCTGATCAAGAGTTTTGAGGGTTTGCGGCTCAATAGCTATCAGGATTCGGGTGGGGTTTGGACGATTGGCTACGGGCACACATCGGGTGTTGGGCCTGGTCAGACCATTACGCAGGCGCAAGCCGATTCGTTTTTGCGTCAGGATGTTCAGTGGGCTGAGAATGCCGTGCGCGACAACGTGGATGTGCCGCTTACGCAGAACCAGTTTGATGCGTTGGTCAGTTTCACATTTAACGTCGGCGCGGGTGCCTTCGCAGGTAGCACGCTGCTGCGTAATTTGAATGCTGGTGACTACGCCGGCGCACAGGAACAGTTTGGCCGCTGGGTGAATGCCGATGGTCAGCGTCTTGAAGGCCTGGTGCGTCGACGTGGGGATGAGGCCGCTTTGTTCGGTAGCGAGGGACCGTCCGGTACCGACACGCCGACAGAACCAGACAGCCCGGATGCACCGTCCACGAATGCCTACACGGTACGTGCGGGTGACACCCTTTCCGGTATTGCGCAGACCAACGGTGTGTCCGTTGACGCCTTAATTGCGGCCAATCCGCAAATTTCTAATCCAAATCTGATCATGCCTGGGCAGGTGATCAACCTTCCCGGGGACGCGCCGGCGCCCACGAGCACCTACACCGTGAAACCCGGTGACACGTTGTCCGGCATCGCGATGGCAACGGGTGTGCCGATGAACGAGCTGGTGGCGATGAATCCGCAGATCGGCAACGTTAACCTGATTTATCCCGGGCAGGAGCTCACGGTGTCAGGCTCGGCCACGGTCGACAGCCCGCCGGCCACGCCCACACCTGCTCCGGTGGACGGGGTCGCGCCGACCTATGAACCCTATACGGTTTACAGCACTGGCGATCGCCCCGCGTTTGCCGTGTCTGATGCTTCCGAGCTACAGGCGCATCACGATTACGAAACGCGCAATCGCGATGGCCAGATTTTAGAGGTGCGCGATGTCGTGCTGCATCGACCCGGCGAGTCGCAGTCCGCTCAGGCCATTCCCTCGCCGGTGACCGGTGAGGTGATTCAGGCCGGGCCCAATGGCAACGCGGGTAACTCTGTTGTTCTGCGCAGCGAGTCGGGACAGCTGGTCTATATCTTCCACATGTCTGCAGTCGACGTAAGTGTGGGCCAGCAGGTCACGTACGGACAGGATTTGGGCAATCAGGGTTCCACAGGTCATTCCACTGGCCCGCACGTGCATATAGAGGCGCCCGACAGCGTCATTGAAAGCTGGGTCGACGATTTACTGGACGGCACGTTCGACGGCATCGATAGCCTGTAACGCGCATCCTGCGAGCGCGGTTATACTGGGCGCATGATACGTCCCGGTTTTTTCTTTGCCTGCATTGCGGCCATGGTTGGCTGCAGCGGTTCGGGCACTGACCCCGCCGTGGTAACCACCGAGCACACGCCCGACGTCATGCCTACGGATGTTATTCGAGGTCTCAATACCGACCCCGCCGTGCTGGATTGCTTCGCGGCGTCACCCGGCGAGTCGGTGATCATTCCAAACGATGCTATCGCGCATCGCTTTATCGATTTGGATGCGGACGGGCGCGATGATCTGATCGTGGATGCCGTGCATGCGTGTCTTGCTGGCGCCAACGGCTTGCGCTGGGCCTATCTTCAGGTTGACGACACGTGGCGCCTCGCCGGTCGCGCAGTGCCTAATTTGGACGAGCGTTTTAAAGGCAAATGGTTACCCAAGAGTGCCGTGTACTACGCGCTTGAACCGCTTCATATATCGTCTGCTGAGCTTGTGGCCGGTGCATGCGAACCCACAACGTACCTCGTTCAACCCGCGTCAAATGGTGCGCAGCTTGTTTTTCTCGACACGCCCGAGTGCACGCTCAATGGCGATCGGCTAGCCGTGTTTGAATTGCGTGAAGGGCAGAACGTGTGTGAGTTGGTGCTGACCGTTTACGCTAACGCGGCAGCGGCTCGAAGCGAACGTTTGGTGAGCCGCGGCGTTTTTTCTCGGTCGGATTGTCCTTGAGAATAAGGGTTTGCGTGCGCGATACATCCGTGACCGCAACCGTCAGGCGGCGGGCAAGATCGCACTGACCGCAGCGCCGCGCAAATTCCAGTCCTTGTTTGTAAAGCTGCAATGCCTCGGCAGCCTGGTCTTGTTCTTTTAAAGCCGCGGCCATTAGTTCATAAGCCTGAGCGGACTGGCGCCACGCATCATGACGTGCGGAAAATTGCACGATGTCTTCCCCCAGATCTTTCACACGCCCGAACGCTCCGCTGTCGAGCGATTGCTGAGCCAGCTTCAGGTAGTCGTCAATTTTCTGCAGGTCGGCAAGGGCCGGATCGCGAATGCTGACGATATCGCCCAGTACACGTCGTTCCTCGTCGTAATCACCGCGGCCGCTGTACACCACGGCGATCTGTTCAAGCTGGTTTAGCGCGCCGCTGACAATGGGCAAATCGCTGTCAAGGACCAGAGCATCGCGCGCCGCATCTTCGGCGCTGCGCAGACGGCCGAGTTGTTTGAGCACCAGTGACAGTGCCAGCGACGTTTTGGCTCTGGCTGCGTGCGCATTAGCTTCACGCTGAAGGGCATAGGCCTCAACCAGATGTGCGTGCGCATCGTCGAGGCGACCTTGCTGTCGGCGCAGCTCGGCCAGCGCGAATAAGTGTTCGCCGCGGGCTTCGGGCAGATCGTTCAAGCGGCTGGATTCAATCCGCTCGCGCAGAGTTTGCTCGGTTTTTTCCATCCGGTCGCTGAGCGCGGAAGCGTCGCTTTTTTCCTGTGCCAAGGCTTGCCCCGAACCTGCGCCGATGAGCAAAAGCACAAAAATTAGTGTTCGACCAAGCTTCGTCACGCGTTCGCTCTCGATGAATTATCTATACACGGTCTTGATTGTACGCCGTTTCGCTCAAGCCAGCGGATTTGCGGCCGCTATCTTATGTAGCCGCGATCCCGTTTGTTCACTCGTTTCCTAAACGTTATATGTCTCATAGTGTTACGTACATGCCCGACGCGCCCGAGGGAAGTGGCCCACACGCCGTCGAGCCGTCGTCCCAGCGCACCGCGCTGCTCGAGCTCGCGGAGTGTATGGCCTCATTCGGACATTGGCAGCTCGATTTGAAAGAAGGCCGTCTTTTTTGGTCGGACGGCGTGTTTCGCATTCACGGTGTAACGCGGGATGACTACACGCCCGACATTGACTCTGCCATTGATTTTTATCACCCCGATGATGCCGCGCGAGTCGCAACGTTGATTGACAGCGCCATCTCGGATCGACGGCCCTTTGAATTCGAATTCCGACTTATTCGACCGGACGGTGTTCAGCGCATTGTGCATTCACGTGCGCTGGTGCAGATGGACGCCAGCGATACTGTGGTGTCGGTATTCGGGGTCGTGCAAGACGTGACAGGCGAGCGCGACGTTCAGCTCAAACTCGAGCAGCAGGTCGAGCGATTCGATCTGGCCATGCTTGGGGCTGGCGTGGGTCTGTGGGATTGGGACGTCGACGCCGATGAGCTGCATTTATCGGAACGCGCCGCGCGCCTTACCGGACTACGGTCACCCTGCACCAGCGACGAATTTCTGGATGCGGTGGTTGTGGAGGACCAGGCGGGTGTACGTGCGCCATTTAAAGAGCAACGCAATCCGCTTGATGTCGAATTTCGCGTTTGTCTTGGCAATCGCGAGATAAAGTGGCTGCGCCTGCGCGGTGAAGCGCTGCGAGACCAGCAGGAAAACGTCAAACGAATGGCGGGCTCGCTGCAGGATGTCAGTGCGAGCAAGCGCCATAATGCGTTGCGTGAAGCCATCGCTGAACTCGGCGAAACGCAAGGACTAAACTGCAATGATCGTGTAGGCCGTCTGCTGAGTCTCGGCTATCGATTTCTCGATTTGGACTTCGCGCTGGTGGTGGCTATTGATCAGCAAGGTGTCGTGGTCAGTCACGTCAATGATCCGTCGGGCCGAGTGATGCAAGGCGCGCGGATTGCGGCCGAACCGGCCACGATGCTGGCGGCACTGCGCACGGCAGATTTTTTGACGGACAGAGATGAGTGTTTGCGTCTGTTAATGCCGCTGGACTGCGCCGGACCCCATGGCGCGGGTGACATGATTGCATTGCCAGTGCGCATTGGGCGGCGGCCCGAGGCACTTGCAGTGTTCGCAAGTGGTACCTCAAATGGCCATATATTTGGCGAGACGGCGCGTTCCGTCGTACGCGTCCTTGCTCAGGTTATCGGTTACGAAATGACCTGCGGTGATGCAATAAGCTAGTCGGCGCGCGGGCGGACTGGCACAATCCGGAGATCGTGTTTACCGGGATCTCCTAATGCGCCACTTTTTTCTCCCTCTTGTGCTGGCTCTTTTCGCAACGGCCTGCAGCACGCCACCGTCCGCTCCAGAACCCGCCGTCGCCAAGGCAATGGAAACCGATCCATTCTTATGGCTGGAAGAGGTTGACGGCAAGCGCGCCATGACCTGGGTGCTTGACCAGAATAAGCGCAGCAAAGAAGCGCTGGTCGATGATCCAAGGTTTCAGTCGCTGTACGACGAAGCGCTGGCGATTCTTGGCAACGATGCGCGTATCCCTTACGGCAATATCGACGGTGGCTTTGTCTACAACTTCTGGCAAGACACCCGTCACGTTCGCGGTATTTGGCGACGTGCGAGCACGCAGAGTTTCTTAAGCGGGAAGCCTGAGTGGGACACGCTGCTGGATGTTGACGCGCTGGCCGCGACCGAGGGGCGCAACTGGGTGTACAGCGGAACGACCTGCCTGCCGCCGGCCAATGAGTTGTGCCTGATTGAGCTTTCCGATGGCGGCACCGACGCTGCCATTTATCGCGAGTATTCGCTGCGTACGCGGCAGTTTGTCAAAGACGGATTTTATGTGCCGCAGGCCAAGAGTGGTGTGTCATGGCTTGATGAAGATCACTTGCTCGTGGCGTCGGATTTTGGTGCGGGCACTATGACAGACAGCGGTTATCCGTCGCAGGTCAAACTGTGGGAGCGTGGCCAGCGTTTGGAAGATGCCCCGTTAATGCTCGAAGGTGCGGCGTCTGACGTAGGGCTTTTCCCCGCCGTATTGCGCTCGGACGATTCTGCCTGGCCAATGGTGATTCAGGGCGAGACGTTCTTTGAATTTATCGTTCATATTCGTGATGCCAATGGCAAGGTTCAGGCGTTGCCACTGCCACGACGTGTGTCGATTGTGGGCATGATGAACGAACAGGTTGTGGCGCATTTGAAAGAGCCCTGGCAGCACAACGGTGTGAGCTACCCCGGCGACGCATTGGTCACAATGACGGTAGATGCCGCACGTAATTTTCCGACCGAGTTGGTGTTCACGCCGGCGCCAACTGAGGCGCTAGAGCAAATTGTGGCCGGTGAAAACGACATGTTTGTGGTGGTGCTCGATAACGTCATTGGCAAGCTCAAGCGTCTGACCCAAGGGACGGACGGCTGGTCTGCAACGGAAGTGGATTTGCCGGCAAATGGCACCGTGTCGATTGCCAGCGCAAACGGCTCTGGTGATGATTTGCTGGTGAGCTACGAGAGTATGACCGTGCCGGATCGGTTGTATTACGTGGGTGAGGACGATGCGCTGGTTACGGTCCAATCATTGCCACGGATGTATGACGCTTCAGATGTGGTGGTCGAGCAGCGTTTTGCTACCAGTCGTGATGGCACGCGCATACCGTATTTTGTCATGGGCAAAGCGTCGGTTTTGGCGCGCGGTGATGCGCCTACCATTCAGTATGGTTACGGTGGCTTTCAGGCATCGATCGTACCGAACTACTACGCGGACCCGGGTCGACCACAGCACGGTGCGCTGGCCGGAAAGTTGTGGGTGTCACGCGGCGGCGTGATGGTGCTGTCGAACATCCGTGGCGGCGGTGAGTATGGTCCCACGTGGCATCAAGCTGCACTTAAGGCCAATCGTCAGCGCGCGTTCGACGACTTCTTTGCGATTGGTGAAGCTCTGATTGAATCAGGACTGACCAGTGCCGACAAACTCGGGGCCATTGGACGTTCCAATGGCGGCCTGCTGATGGGTGCTGCGATGATTCAAAGGCCGGAACTCTATGCGGCCATTGACTGCGGTGTGCCGCTGCTCGATATGCTGCGCTATCACAAGCTGCTGGCCGGCGCGAGCTGGATAGGCGAGTACGGCAATCCAGATGTGCCCGAGGAGCTGGCCTACATCGAGGCGTATTCGCCCTATCAGGCGCTGACCAAAAAGGGCGCGTACCCTGACGTGTTGTTCTACACCTCAACCAAAGACGACCGGGTACATCCTGGTCACGCCAGAAAGATGGGGGCGAAGATGGCCGCTTACGGTCACGATTTTCTCTATTACGAGAATATCGAGGGCGGCCACGGTGGTACCGCCAATCAGGATCAGCTCGCGTATCGCACGGCCATGGAGTACATGTTCTTCGTGCAAACATTGATGCGTTAACCATTCCAAAGGGCGCCGCGTCGCAAATAATCCTCGCGGGGATTTACTGAGGCGCGGCCGCTTCGTTCGCGCCGATTTTGACCTTGTCCCGTTCTTGCGCAGAATTTCGCGCGGTCTGCGCTTCTTTCAATATTGGTTGCGCTTTTTTGGTGCAATTTGCACGATTTTGGCGGGCAATTCTGTCTTTCAGCCAGCTCGCTGGCCGTCATTTTCACTGAATTCGATTCATTTTTTGCATATATGAGCCTCGACCAATATCGGGCTCGTATTTGTATGGAATCGTCTTTTCTGCCCAAGTCCGCTATCTTAGCAACTTATATTGTAATTAATTATCATATATGACGAACGACAACGATGACGCTTTGCGCGCAGCCATAGCGCGGTTTCTACCCAGCGTTGTTCGACTGGCGCTCACGGGCGGCATCAATGGAAGACAGTTTGGCGACCTGGTCAAGCAAGCCTATGTCGATGTGGTCACCGCGGACTATGGACGGTCCGGCCGCCCAACTAATATCGCGCGGACGGCACTTATAACGGGGTTGTCGCGCAATGATGTGAAGCGAATCCGAAGCGCCGGCATGTCCGGTGATGCAACGATTCGCTCGGACAATAAGCGATACGGTTTGGGTACTTTGCTCCGCGAATGGCACACAAACACCACCTATCTCGATCGTGACGGTCGGCCTGCCACGCTGGTTTTTGATGGCGGTGAACCCTCGTTCGCCGGGCTCGCGCGCCGATTTTTCAGTGACGTGCCCGCCACCACTACGCTGCGCGAGCTGGTTGAGGGTGGTGCGGTGGAGCGAGATGCGGCGGGCAACGTTCGTGCGCTGCGAGATTATTTTCTTCCGCCGGTGGGCAACGTTCAGAACATCGAGCGTACCGGTGGCCTGATCGAAGATTTTTTTGGCACCGTGAGTCACAACCTGCAGCGCGCACCGGGAGCATCCTCGCGGCTGGAGATTCGGACGACGGAGCAGGATATCGCGGCGCGGCACGAACCGGATTTTTACAAAGTTCTGGACAAGGAAGCGACCAAATTTTACCAGCGCATCGAACGCTGGTTGAAGGACAAAAAAGAACTCGAAACGAATGATGAAGATGCCACGATGCGACTTGGCTTCGGCGTCTATCAAATCTCAGGTGGAGGTGAGCCCGAGCCTGACGAATGACACAAGGATTTGAATTCCGTAGGGCAGGCTGCCGCTGATGGGCTGGATCGCGTGCTGAGGGACTGGAGGGTGGAGTGTTTCAACAGCGGCGAGCGCCGACACACGGCGCGGCAGATTCCCTGTGCCCGCGTAGAGTTCTGATTTGCCTGCCGGGAGAGAGGCCGCATCTGGTCACACAGGCCATCTACGGGCTCGCGACCGCGCCAAACTCCTGGTTGCCGGATGAAGTGATTGTCATCACCAACCAGCGTGGCGCGCATGAGTTGCAGGCCAGATTGATTCGTCAGCCGCGTTTTCGAGAGTTGTGCCGGCGTGTCGGCGTACATGGTGCGGATAATTTGGCATTGAATGTTGAGGTGGTGGGAGCCCACGACACGGCTGATCCGCGACTGCAGCATGTCAGTAAATCGCAGCGACGCCAGCAAACGTCCAGTTTTTTCCTCGCCCGCGTACAGGCGATTACAGATCAAACCGACACCGAGCTGTGCGTGTGTCTGGCGCAAGATAGCTCCGTGTTCTCGGGCTTCGTTGTGGGTCAGGTGATGTCCATGTTGGGGCGGCCTCAAGACAGACTCATTGAAGTGAGTGTGAACGGCGCGCAACTCCAGCCGGATTTCTTTTTTCCGGTCGACACGTCGTCCCCGCAGATCGAAGTGACAGATCTTTCCTACATGCGCATTGAGCGCGTGACGTCGATGCGTGCGCTAACCCGCAATGCCGACTACGCGACCCTTTGCCGGGGCTTGAGCGGGCCGGCGCACCTTCGCGTGCGCAACGAGTTTCGCGGCTTAAGTTTTCGTTTTTCCGACGCCTTCGATATCCGATGTGACAGTTCGCATCGGGTGTCTGAGCCGCGTTTTGAACCGCGTGCTGCGGCACTGTATGCCTACTACGCGCAGTCCGCGTACCTGAAGCAGCCGTTTGTGAGCGACGAAAAAATCCTCGACGATCCCGATGATTATCTGGAGCTTTATGAGGCCTGTTTGCTGGGCGGCGAAATTAAGTCTGAGCGCACGCTCAACGCGTCCGGGTTGACGCGTGCGGGCCTGCGCTCCGCTCGCAGTCGAATAGGCCGGACGCTTGCCGGACTCCTGCGCAGCGGCTCCAGTTACTCCGATTATCGAATCTATCGGCGGCCACAGCGCAAACATTATGGCCTGCGCTTGAGCCCCGATCAGATCGCTATCGACGGGTCCGATGGTGCGATCAGTGCGTACGGCTGAGGCGTAGGCACACAACGAAGTCACGTATCGAAATCCGCGCATTATCGGTTTTCAGATAGCGACGGTGACTCCTTGCATCGTGTTGCTAACGAAGGCGTTCACGCGCCTTTGTTTCAACCGAAACCGAGGAGTCACTTATGAACCGTTCATCACTTTCCATTGCCGCTATCGCTACCCTTACTCTTTCCATGGGCGCTCTGAGCGCGCAGGGGACCGACGCCGACAGCGACGTAGCCAGTCAAACATTCAACGACGCGGCGAGTGGCTACGGCGTC
This sequence comes from Gammaproteobacteria bacterium, assembly GCA_045106455.1. Classification (GTDB taxonomy): domain Bacteria; phylum Pseudomonadota; class Gammaproteobacteria; order Steroidobacterales; family JBCCMA01; genus JBCCMA01. The sequence continues at coordinate 36,199 of JBGCEL010000102.1, read as the reverse complement.
GACGCCACCGACCGGGGCGGCCGTCCGCAGGGCGATCGTGATCGCGCTGACGCCAGCGAGCTTTCTATTATGGACTGGCTTCTCGGTCTCATGGATTAGTCGAGGTCAAGATGATCAAAAGGCGTGTCAGGGCAATGGACTGCGCTGGTAAGCCCTGACCCGCCACCGAAACATCGACATGCGTTTAAACCCTGACGCGGTGTGTGTCATCGAAGCTCACAACACACACTCAGGAGACACACCATGTCGTACCTATCCACCGCTCGCGCGGTTGCGCTTGCTCTGGCATTTAGCCTGCCCGCACTGTCAGCCTCCGCCGGCGATCTGCAGCGAAACTTCGACGTAGCCGACGGCGGTTTGCTCAAAATCGATACCGAACACGGCAAAATTGACGTGCGCACGGATGGTCGCGATGTGCAGATCGAAGTGCTGCGCGATGGGTCCCGAGCTGAAGAGTTCATCGTTGAGTTTGAACAAGACGGGGACGACGTGACCGTGGTGGGGGAGTGGCCGGATGGTCTGAATTCGTGGCGCTCGCGACCCAAAGCGCGCATCGAATTTCGCGTGACCGTGCCGCCGAATTTCAATCTGGATCTCGACAGTAGCGGCGGTTCGCTGCGCGTGGCGGATCTGGGTGGCTCGCTGCGGGCACGCACCTCAGGCGGCAGCATCCAGATGGGTGTGATTGCCGGCGAAGTGGACGCCAACACCTCCGGTGGCAGCATCAAGCTTGATGGTGGTGGCGCGTCCGCGCGGGTCAATACATCGGGGGGCAGCATTCGCGTCGGTCGCGTGGCGGGTGATCTTCACGCACATACCTCCGGCGGTTCGGTCCGCATCGACGGTGTGCAGGGCAATGTGGATGCGACCACGTCCGGTGGCAGTGTGGAGGCAACGCTTTTGCAACAGCCCACCAGCGACTGCAAGCTGTCCACCTCGGGCGGTACGGTCACATTAAATATGGCGGGTGAGTTCGCGGTGGATATCAATGCCAGCTCGGGCGGCGGTCGTGTCACCTCTGATTGGCCCATCGACGGCAAGAAAAGCGCCAAGCGTCGTCTGCGCGGCAGCCTTAATGGCGGCGGTCCGCTGATGCGTTTGAGCAGCAGCGGCGGCGGCGTGCGTATTCGCCGCGATCGTTAGTCCACTTTTTTACCCACGAACAAGCGCGGCGCCGTGTCCGGCGCCGCCTCTCGGGGATCATGTTCGTGCCACTGGATTTGATCCTCGCCGCGTTGCATAAAGCTCAGCAGTTGCTCGAGTTCTTCGCGGCCGGCCGCATGACCCGGATAGGCCAGAACACTGAGCACGCCACCGGGTGCGAGTAACCGGCCGGCGGCGCGCACGGCGGCCAGCGTCGTCTCTACCTGCGTAGTCAGTGTGTGGTCGCACCCCGGCAGATAGCCCAGGTTGAACATGATGGCGTGGATGTGACCGTGTATCTCCTGCGGTACGTGATGCGCCATATCAGCGTGACTTGCCTGATAAAGCGCAATCTCCTGAGCTATTTCCCCGCGTTGCTGTTCGCCGAGTGCTTGCAGACGACGACCGGTGGCGTCAATCGCAGCCGACTGAATATCAAAGCCGAACACTTTGCCTTGCGCCCCAACGCAACTCGCCAAAAATAAGGTGTCGTGACCGTTGCCGACGGTGGCGTCAATCGCGCAGCCACCCGTGGCCAGATGTTTTGCGATCACGTCGTGGGCCTGCACCGTGCGTCGCGTGCTCATGGACTTTGCAGCTGGGCGCGGCCCACGATCATGTCGGCCAGTCGTGCCGCTTCGCGTGGCGCCCAGAGTACGCCCTTCGATCCGAGGCCGTTCAACATCATTATCTGCCGGTGGACCGGATGACAGCCCGTAATAGGACGCCGTTTTGCCCCGACGGGCCGGATGCCGGCGCGCTGGCCCACCACCTCAAAATCAACAGCCAGCAGTTCCCGTGCGCGGAATTCGAGTCGTTGTCGAGCCGCCTGGGTGGGCATGATGCTGATGTCGTCATGGTCGTAAGTGGCGCCAAACGCGCACAGACCCGCGCTGTCTGGCGGCAACAGCCAGTGGCCCGCGCAATGGGTAACACATGAGATGTCCCAGTTTGGAATGCGCAAATCGATGATCTCGCCTTTGGCCGGTGACAGCGCGTCTTCGGGGAGCCAGGGATTGTCGGCATCCTGGTAACCACGGCACCAAATCAAATGGCGGGCAGGGCGGCCCTTGCTCTGTATAAGACCCGTGTCAGGGTCGATGCTGACATCATCCGGCGCAAGCGCCGCATCCACGAACAGGCCGCGGTGCCGAAATTCCTGTCGCGAAGCCGCCACGTAAGCCGCGACATCGAGCCGGGCGGCGTCAGGCATCGCAGCACACGCGGCCACATCACGAAAACTCTCTGCTGGCGGCTCTTTTGTGTCTGTCAGGCCAGCGCCCGGTGCCGCGAGACGTTCGACGAGTCGCTGGCTGTGCTTGCCATCCTGGGCGATACGCAAGGCCGGTCGTGGCCACCAGAAACGCGCTTCAACAAGCCGCTCTATATTAGTGTAGTGCGCCGCAGCCTGGGCGCGGTCTTGGGCAAAGCCCGGCTCAATGCGCAGCGCGCGTCCTGTGACAGGCGTAACAAGGCCCGCCGCCACGCTTGAGGCGGACGCCAATCCCGGGTCATAAATCTCAATGGTGGCGCCTCGCTCGAGCAGAGCCCAGGCCAGAGCGGTGCCGGCTAGCCCCTGACCCACGACCATGGCATCCAGAATATTGCTCAAAATTCCGCCAAATGGACGCTGCCGCGCCGACCTGCTCGGGTGTTTTCACATAAAGGCTGTCGAGAAATTTCACACATTGGGTATCCAACCGGGTCCTATGGACTGCCTCTAGGTATAAAAGCTTTTAAAAACAGTAATTTATTTTTTTGGCACACGTTTTGCAACACTGTCTCCAGTCGCGGCAGATGCTGCGAATGAATTTGAATATACAATTTCGCCTCTTCTAATACATACGGGCGTACAGGGGATAAAAATGAAACTTAAATCAATGATGGCTACGGCTGCTGCTACGCTGCTTCTGAGCACTTCTGCCAACGCACTGTTCATCGACCTCGAAGGTCAGACGGCAGACGGCGCTGACTTCAACATCTTCACCGTGAACAACGCTGACAGCAGCGAAGTTATCGACATGAGCTTCGAGTTTGTGTACGACGCTGGTGACAATGGCGCGAACATCTCTTGGGGTTCGGAGCTGGTTGTTGAAGTCGGTCACCTCGACAGCGGCACGTTCGCTCAGATCGGTACCGAAGCCGGCGGTTGCGCATCTTTCGGCGTTGCTTGCGAATTCGACCTGATGTGGGACGATACCTCCGGTACGTTCACCGCCATGGGTAACGTTACGTTTCTGGATCCAATCGCTGACGGTTCAGGCGACTGGCAGATCCTCATCGCCGACTCGTTCGACGATGCTGGTATCGACGGCCGTTTCCTTGCTGGTTCGTTCATCGAAATCAACCAGGTTCAGGTTCCGGTTCCTGCTACCCTTCTGCTGATCGGCCTTGGTGTCGCTGGCATGGGCGTTGCACGCCGTCGCGCCTAAGCGCTAAGACGTAAGTCTTAAAACCCCGTCGGGCAACCGGCGGGGTTTTTTTGTGTCCTGCGTTCGCTACCCAATCGGCGACTGTGGCACACTTCCCGGCGGCACAACGCTGCCCCTGAAGAAACATTGCGATCGAGGTTTTCCACTATGAACATCCGACTCACGACATTGATGCTGATGGCCGGCCTGTTGGCCACCGGCTGCGAGCCCGCCAACGAGACGACAGAGTCCGCCGTGCCGGCGTCCGATCGTTCTTTGGTGACCGTGGATTTGAGTGGATTTCCTGAAAGCGCGCGTCAACGGGCTAATGCCCTGATTGAGGCGGTCAACGCCGCGCCAAACGATGCCGAATCGGCAGCGCTCGCCGGAATGTTTGCGCACGCGTACGAGCGACCGCAGCTGGCGACACAGTATTACGCTCGCGCAGCCGAACTTGCCCCGGACAATATGGCGTGGCCGTATCTGCGCGGCGTGGTTTTGATGGATGCCGGGCGTGATGCCGAGGCGCTCACTGCTCTGGATGAGGCCGCGGCGCTGGGCACGAGTTATCCGCCGATGGCATTGCGCCAGGCTCAACTCATTGCCAAAGGCGGTGATGCCGCGAAGGCGAGTACGCTCTTGATGGAAATCATCAACGCCTCACCCGGCTATGCCAAGGCCCGCTACCATTTGGGGAAACTGGCACTGGATGTGGGCAATAACGACACAGCCATTGAACAGCTGTCTGAAGCCGTACGCATTACCCCTCATTACGGCGCGGCGCATTATTCGCTTGCGGCCGCCTACGAAGCCAACAATCAGGATGCTCTGGCAGCAACGCACCGCGCGTTGTTTGAAAAGCATCAACGCGGTGCGCCACCGAATGGCGATCGACTGCTCACGCGGGTGCAGGACATGCGGGCATCACCACAACAAGCGCTGGTACGTGCCGGGCGCTTGAGCGCAGCCGGCAAATTTGCCGAAGCGGCGGCCATATTTGAAGAACTGCTCAAGGTGCAGCCGGAAAATGTTGTTGCCCATACCAATTTGATTGGGCTGTACGGTCAGATGGGCAACGTTGCAAAGGCCCGTGAGCATTACGAAGCGGGCGCCGCGATTGCGCCAAACGTAGCCGCGCTGCAGTCCAACTTTGGCATCCTGATGCTGCGCGAGGGTGACGATGATGCGGCGCTCGCGGCATTCGACAAAGCCATCGCGGCCGACGACAGCCCGGCCAGCGCCCATCGGTATCGAGGTATCGCTCTGCAGCGCAAGGGTGACACCGATGCGGCGTTGACCAGCTTCCAGACGGCCTTCGATCAGGACCCGCTAGATTTTCAAGCCGGTTACCTGCTGGGCAATTCGCTGATCGGGAAGGGCGAGTATGCAGCGGCAGCGGATAAATTCAGTCGTATCATCGAGCCGGTGTCCCGGCGCACGCCGGCGTATTTGCGCGGCCTTGCGCAGGCCAATTACAACGCCGGTGAGTTTGGCAAATCTGGCGAAGCGCTCGATAAAGCGCGAGCGATTGCGCTGAATTTTGGCCAGACGTCGGTGGTCACGGAAATTGATGCCGAGCTGGCGCAGCTGGCCGAGATTGGTGTTGAGACGCCTTAGCCGAGTTCATCTCACGGGTCTGATCTGTGCCAGCGCCGTGGCCTGTACGCCGGATTCCTCTGTTGTTGATGCGCCGGTCGAGCGACCGGCGTTCACGGATGTCACGGCGACCAGCGGCGTAGATTTCGTGCACGACACGGCCTACAGCGGCAACCGGTATTTGCCCGAAATTATTGGGGCCGGCGTCGCGTTATTGGACTACGACGCGGATGGCGATTTGGATGTCTATCTCGTTCAGGGAGGCGATACGTTGGAGACACCGCGCAACGTCAAACCCAATCGCCTTTTTCGCAATGAGTTTATTCCATCGGGTCGTGTGACGTTCGTGGACGCGACCGCGACGACGGGTCTTGGCGATACGGGCTTTGGCATGGGTGCGGCCGCCGCAGATTTGGACAATGACGGTGATGTCGATCTGCTGGTCACCAATTTTTCGCGCGATACGCTGTATCGAAACAACGGCGACGGCACGTTTAGCGACGTGACCGCGGCGTCCGGTTTGGGCGACACCCACTGGAGTACGAGTGCGTCGATTGCCGATCTAAATGGCGACGGCCTGCTCGATGTTTTCGTTACCCACTATGTTGATGATCCTCTGGCCAATCACCGGGAATGCCAGAATACGCTGGGCGAAGTGGATTATTGTTCGCCGACCACCTATCCGGGTACGAGTGACTTTCTCTATTTAAATGGCGGCGATCTGACCTTTGAAAATGTCTCCGCAAGCGCGGGCATCAGCGAGGCCAGGGGCGCGGGTTTGGGCGTAGTGGCGGCCGACTTTGACGGCGATGAGCGCCTCGATTTATTCGTCGCCAACGATCAGACGGCAAATTTTCTGTGGCGCAACCGGGGCGACGGGTCGTTTGAAGAAGCGGGTCTCATGTCGGGCAGCGCGTACAACGGCCACGGCATGGCCGAAGCGAGCATGGGAATTTCTGCGCAGGATTTCGACGCCGATGGTGATATCGATTTGTTCGTAACGCATCTGTCGAGCCAGACCAACACGCTGTACGAAAACGACGGCCGTGGCGGCTTTGCGGATGCGACCGATCAGGCAAAGCTCGGCAGTTCGTCGATGGCCTACACGGGGTTTGGTGTGCGCTGGTTCGATCTGGAAAACGACGCCGACCTGGATTTGTTTATAGCCAATGGCGCGGTGGTCACCGAGCCGGATCGAGTGGGTCAATCCGAGTTTCCTTACGAGCAGCGCAATCAGCTCTATATCCAAGTGCGCCCGCGGGTTTATCAGGAACAAATCGGCGCAGTCGCGGGTCCGCTGAACGCAATGTTCACGAGTCGCGGTGCCGCGTTTGGCGATCTGGATAATGATGGTGACGTGGATATTGTGGTCACCAACACCCATGCGCCGGCGCAGATGTTGCTCAATACGCTCGACACGAAAAACGACTGGGTGGGTCTTTCGCTGCGCTTACCCGAGACACAGCGCTACGCACTCGGCGCGCGTGTCGCGCTGTTAAGCGCTGGCAAAGCCACGGCGTGGCGCCGCGTTGCGCGCGACGGCAGCTATTTGTCTTCCAATGATCCGCGCGTGGTCATGGGTCTTGGGCGTGCGACCGGCGCCGTCGCTATCGGCGTGGTTTGGCCAGACGGTTCACGTGAGCGCTGGAGCGCGCTGGATACAAATCGCTATCACGAAATAATGAAAGGACGCGGTACGCCGTGGCCGGCGGAGAAACCGAACGAATGAACGGACTACGGAATGCGATCGTAATGACCGCCTTGCTCATGCTGATCGGCTGCGGGCCCGCTGTTGATGAGTCATCGCTGCCGGCGGTGCCGCAGGTCAATGTGGCCGGATACCAGCCCGCCGTTCGTGAACAGCTCAAGACCGCGCACAAATTATTTGAACGCAAGCCGCTGCATGCCGGAGCCAATGGCGAACTGGGCATGCTCTATCGTGCGTATCGGGACTTTGATGCGGCCGATGCGTTGTTTGCGCGTGCGCGAGCATTGGCGCCGCGTGATCCGGACTGGTCTTACTACCATGCGGAAGTGCTGGAGCAGAAGGCGCAGTACGCCCCGGCACTGTCAGCGCTGCACGATTTTTTGCAGCGCGAACCACGCGATCTGGCCGGCCGACTGCGCGCGGCAAGATTGCAAACCTCTCTGAATAATATCGATGCCGCGCTCGAGGCACTGGCGCCGCTCTACGCCGAGGCGCCGCAGGTGGGCGATGTGCATGTGGCGTATGCGCAGGCGCTTACGCGCGCGGGGCGCACGGATGATGCCGTAAAAATCTGGGAGACAGCCATCGAACAGGTGGGGCAATTCAAGGTGGCGCACTATGCGCTGGCCCAGCTCTATCGTCGACGCGGCGATGATGCGGCAGCTGAGCAACAGCTTTGGTTGTTTAACACCGTAGGCGCAGAAGAGCCGCCGGTCTATGATCCGCGTCTGGCCGAGCTGTTTCGTTTGAATCGATCGGATCGCGCACTGGTGCTAGCAGCGCAAGCGGCAAAACGAGAAGGCGATGCAAAACGCGCGCTTGAGCTGTTGGAAAAAGCGCTCGAGCGGTTCCCGGACAATCTGGAGACGCGTGCCTCGCTGATTATGGGCTATGCCGCGGAGTCGGATTTTGCCTCGGTAGAGCGTCACATTGAAGAAGGGCTTGCTATCGATGCGCAGCACCTCGAATTGGGTTTGGCGATTGCACGCGTCCGGTTGCAACAGGGCAAACTGAACGACGCGCGTTCGCGTTTGCTTGGGCTAACGGAGCGCTCGCCAAAACACGCCGCATCGCGTGCGTGGCTTGGTCGTGTGTTTGAACTGAGCGGTGCGACGGCGGATGCCGACCGAGTTTACGCAGAGGCTTTCGCCATCGATCCGCAAAGTTTGGTCACGCGTCGGTTTTATGCACGCTGGGTGCTGGCACGTAACGATCCGCAGGCGGCTGCCGAGGTGCTCGAGGCGATGGTGCGTGCACCGGCGCGCGACGAACCGATTATCCTCGGCACGCTGGCTCAAGTGCTACTCAAGTTGGATCGACGCGACGACGCAGTCGATGCCCTGGAGCGTGGCATCGACAGAGCAAAATGGCTGGGACAGGCGCGTTTGGTGGCGCGCTTGGAAAATCAGCGCGCTGCGCTGCAAATAGTGACACCTTGATGCGCGCTTTGTTCGTTACTGTGGCGATGCTGGTATTGGCCGCTTGCGCTGAGAAGGACGCGCCACCTCCACCGGTGGCTGCGCAGGCTCCGGTCAACGAGCCCGCGGCGCCCATCGATGGCCCATATTTCGACGAGGTGGCCGCTGCCGTTGGTATCGACTTTTTTCATTATTTGGGCGCCACCGGTGATTACTTCTTTCCGGAAATTGCGGCGTCGGGTGTGGCCGTGTTCGACTACGACAATGATGGCGATCTTGACATCTACGCGGTGCAGGGCGCCATGCTTGATGCGACCAAAAGCGCAGACGATTCGATATTCAAACCGCGGCATGCCTTGCCGATCACCAATCGGCTCTATCGCAATGAACTGGTGCCAACTGGCGATTTTCGATTTACCGACGTGACCGGTCAGGCGGGACTGGCGGACGCGGGCTACGGTATGGGCGTGGTCACCGGGGATACCGACAATGACGGCGATGTCGATCTGGTCGTGACCAATTTTGGCCCCAATCGGTTCTATGAAAACCTGGGCAATGGCAAGTTTGCTCTGGTTGAAGCGGCGCTGCAGGTTGATGAAGCCGAAGAGTGGACCACCAGCGCCAGTCTGGCCGATGTTGATCTGGACGGCGATCTGGACGTATTCGCCACCAATTACATCGGCTTTACCGTGGGCAACAATATCCGCTGCACCAGTGCGAACGGCCAGCGCGAGTACTGCGGCCCGAACACGTTTCCACCGACGATTGATCGTTTGTGGCGCAACGATGGCGACAACGTCTTTGTCGACATTACCCGCGAAGCACTGATTTCCTCTGCGGCCGGAAATGGTCTTGGCACCAGCGCGACCGATTTTGACGGCGACGGTGATGTGGATATTTACGTCGCCAACGATCTAATGGAGAACCGCCTCTGGACCCAGGATGATGACGGTCGCTTTTCCGACACTGCGCTGATGGCCGGCAGCGCCTACAACGGCAGCGGCGCGGCGGAGGCGAGCATGGGCGTGACGGCCGGTGATTTCGATGGCGATGGCGACGAGGATTTATTCATGACCCATTTGGCCGCGGAGACCAACACGCTGTATCTCAACGACGGCGACGGCAATTTCTTTGATATCACCGACAGCGCCAATCTGGCCGCCACAAGTTTGCGCCTGACCGGCTTTGGCACCGGCTGGATCGACTACGACAACGACGGTTGGCTGGACTTATTTATCGCCAACGGTGCCGTCACCGCGGTCGATGACGCGAAGGCCGACGCACAGTTTCCCTATGGGCAGATCAACCAACTTCTGCGTAATGTGGACGGGCGCTTTGTTGATGTCAGTACCGTCGCGGGCGAGAGTTTTCAATGGCGCGATACAAGTCGCGGTGCGGCGTTTGGTGACCTGGATAATGATGGCGATATCGACATCGTTGTGTCGAACGCTAACGCACCGCTGCGCGTGCTGCGCAATCGCGTAGGTAACGAACAAGGCTGGCTGCGCGTGACGCTGGAGGGCACGAGTTCAAACCGCGATGCGGCCGGCACGCGCGTTGCTTTGACGCTCACCGATGACCGCGTGTTGTGGCGGCGTGCGCACACGGATGGCAGTTATTTATCGGCCAGCGACATTCGCGTGCATTTTGGTCTGGGCCAGAATGCGGCGAGAGAAGTGCGGGTGATCTGGCCGGGCGGTGAAGACGAACGCTGGCCGCTCGATAATGCGGCCAACGTTGCGATCGATATTGTTCAGGGCAAAGGAATAACGCAACGCCAGCGTTAGTTTTTGCCCACGATGTTCAAAAACTCGGTGCGCGTGCGGCCATCCGTGCGCACATCGCCCAGCAGCTGCGAGGTGATCATCGACACGCCGGGCTTATGAATGCCGCGCGTGGTCATGCATTCATGCACGCCTTCTACAATGACACCCACCCCTTTGGGCTGCAGTACTTCCTGGATACACGTTGCGATTTGTGCCGTCATTTTTTCCTGTACCTGGAAACGACGTGCAAAGGCCTCGACGACGCGCGCCAGTTTGCTAATGCCGACCACCTTGCGGCTCGGCAGGTAGCCCACGTGGGCGACGCCGATGATAGCGGCCATGTGGTGTTCGCAGTGCGACTCAAACGGAATGTTGCGCAGGACGATTAGCTCGTCGTAACCCTCGACTTCTTCAAAGGTGCGCGCCAGATATTCCACCGGATCTTGCTCATAGCCGCGAAACCAGTCTTCGTACGCGCGCACGACGCGCTTTGGCGTATCGACCAGTCCTTCACGATCCGGGTCTTCACGAGCCCAGCGTAGTAATACACGAACAGCTGCTTCGGCTTCATCGCGGCTAGGGCGATCGATCGCAGGAGTACCCTCTTGGGCCATATCAAACCTCTTGAAATATCTATCTATCGAAACATAAACGAAGTGTACGCGTGCCGGACTCCGGCTGCATCACTTTGCTATCTTCGTCGAAACCGTGGATTCAGATGTACGGGTGGAGCGATTGGGGAAGCCGGGCCAGTTGATCGGCGGGCCTTTTGGGTTCGGTTTGGTGCCCGCTGTACGTGCACCACAGAGCGGGTCGTTTGGGTGCATCCACACAGCGCTGGTCGGCCAATACGGCCGCGAGTGTTTTGCCGCTATACGTGGTTTCCAGCGGTAAGCCCCATTTCTCCCGTGCGAGCATCACAGCCGCGATGGCGCCATCGGTCGCCTGCGCATAGCCTGCACCGAAAAACTCCTCGCGCACGACAAACTCAGTTGCGTTAAAGGTGAGTCGTGGAATGGACGGGGCAAGCGTTGTAAGCAGGCGCGATATGCAATCGAAAAATCGCGGCGCCAGAGCCGCGCTACCAATAGTCTTGTGCACGACTCGTATCGCATGCAGCGGTATCGGCAGGCCGGCGAGCTTGAGTCCAATCGCCAATCCGACGGCGGTTCCCATGGTGCCCAGTGGCACATAGAGACGATCCGGGAGCGCGGAGTTTTCGAGTTGATGGGCAAATTCCAGACCGGCATTGACGTAGCCCAGTGCGCCAGCAAGCGAAGAGCCGCCCATCGGAATTCGCCATACGCGTTCGTCACACTTTTTTATCCATTCACGTGCCTGATGCTCGCGCTGCGCACGCGCGCCATCCACATAAACAATATCGGTGTCGACGTTCAGCTGTCGCCAGAGGTTGTCTGCGATCCACGGTGTCGCACGCTGACGGCTTAGAAACGTCGTGCAGCGCAGGCCCTGGGCATGGGCGTGCACGGCCGTGGCCGTGGCGTGGTTGGAACCCGCCGCCCCAAACGTGGCGACTCGTGTGCAACCATGGGACTGTGCCTGCGCCAACAGGTACTCGAGTTTGCGCACCTTGTTGCCGCCATACAGTGCGCTGGTTTCGCCATCGAGTTTCGCGAGCAACGGGGTGCCGTTAAGATCGAGCAGTGTTGTCGGCGTGGGCAACTTGGCCAACGCCACGTGTGGCAATTTTTCGGCAAGCTGCGCGAAGCGCTGGTGCAGTGGGCGGTTGGACATCACTGCACTACACTAACGCCTTTCGGACCCACGGCCAATGCAAGAGGAAGACGACGATGTGGCGATACACGGGGAAAGATCGGCCGGACTTTGCACAAGTGCCGGGCGAAGGTCAGGAATCAGTTTGGGACTATCCGCGGCCCCCGGCGCTGGTGACGTGCGAGCGCCGGGTACTCGTGACGTGCACGCACGGGACGCTGGCTGACAGCCGCAAAAGCTATCGAATATTAGAAACCGCAAGTCCACCCACTTTTTACGTGCCAACGGCCGATGTCGATATGCGCCGTCTGGTTCGAGTCGGCGGGGCGTCGATGTGCGAATGGAAGGGTGCCGCGCATTACTACGCTCTGGCAGAGGATGGGTCGCAGCTGCCCGTGGCGTGGGCCTACGCGGCGCCACAGCCGGCGTTCGCAAGTATCGCTGAGTATGTGTCGTTCTACCCCGGTCGCGTTGCCTGCTTTGTTGACGATGAACGCGTGCGGCCGCAGCCGGGCGGGTTCTATGGCGGCTGGGTGACCGATGATGTAGCGGGTCCGGTGAAAGGTGAGCCGTCAACCGGTCATTGGTAGCGGACGTGCGACGCGCTGTACCGCGGCTGCTAAAAGTTGGTCAGTATTTAGATGTTCGAACGCCGCCAAAAAGCGTTCGGCGGACGGCGAGTCGTGGCACAACGTGGACGCCGCGTAGAGATAGCCCAGTGCGCGCACGCGATCTTGCGGCTCCAGCGCACTAAGGTAGTGCTCTGCAATGCGATTGCCACCGCGCACCGCATGGCCCGTCATGACATCGGCGATGCCGCGGGTAATGTGCAAACTTGGATTGTCCGGCGCGAGCCGCAGTGCTTTGTTAAGCGCGATATCTGTTGTCAGTGCACTGTCTGTGGGGCGTTGCATTTCTACCAGCGCCTCGAGATGCAGCACGACAATATCGTCAATCTCAACAATCGGGCGACCGTCCAACACTTGGTCCATCGCCGCGCGCGCGTCTGCATAGCGATTGGCACCGGCCAGCATGGTGATGCGACGCTGCGCAAGACGCTCTGGCTGCAAACCGCGTTGGCCCAAAGCATCGAGCATTGCCAGCGCCTCATCGGTCGCACCGCTGGCGGCTTTCGCCTCCACGTCGAGTTCGTCCAGCGCGAGCAAGCGTTGTTCTATGGTGTCGCGGGTCATAAAGGGACTGAGTAGAATACCGAGTCCATCGCTGGCGCCGCCGTTCACACTGAAGGGCAGTAAATTGAAACCGGCGCCCCAGATGATCACGATCGCAAGCGTCTTCAGTGCGATGGCGCTAATCGTCGGCGCGTCGCTAAAGACCACGTCGACCCCGAGCCATGCGATCAGAAGTCCGAGAATGAGCAACTCGGCACCGGGGCCGGCAGCGTAAACAAGCGCGGACTTCCAGCGCGCCCCGCGCGCGGTCACCGGTGCGGGCAAGACATAGCCCTCAATCGGAATTAGACGCACGCTGATTTTTGTTGGTCCTGCCCGTCCGGTCCAAATGACGGGTCCGAAGCCAATCGATATCCGGGCGACATGCCAACCCAACAGACGCGCCATGCCCGCGTGCCCGAGTTCGTGCACCACCAACATGATGACCCAAAAAATCACGAAAAAAAGAATGCTCCACTTCTGCGGGATAAACTCTTGCAGCACGGCAGCGCCCATGATCGAGCAAAACGCGATGCCAAAAATCCATAGTGCAAGTCTCTCGCCGGACGATGTGGGGCGGGCGTCTGCGCTGATGGCCAATTGGGTAAATTCAGGGCGCTCGGTCAAGCTTGCGTACCGGTCTTGATGTCCAGAATGCCTTCGTCGCGCAAACGATAGAGCGCGCTTAAACAAGCACGCGCGGTCGGCCAGCGCTGCGCCGGATCCGGGTCCAGCAGTCGGCGCATTGTGGCGCGCCACGGCACGTCCAGAAAATTGTCAATGTCGATATTCGGATTGGCTGAAAACGCACGTCGGGCCATGGGCGTCGCTCCCGGGTTGTAGCGCTTGCCGGTCAGCATTTCGAACAAAATGATGCCGCATTGATACAGGTCGCTGCGCAGAGTCCAGGGGCGTCCCTGCGCCTGCTCGGGTGACATGTAAGACGGTTTGCCTGGTCCGCCGCCGCGCGTGTCGTCGTCGTTGGTGCGGGCGGCGCCAAAATCGATTAAATGCAGTCGTCCGCGTTCATTAACGATGAGGTTTTCCGGGCTGATATCACTGTGCACGATGTGCAGCGGGTGCTCGTGAACATAGATCAGTATCTCCATGAGTCGAATGCCCAGATCGAGGCTCTGGGCGGGACTGCACGCACCGCGTGCCAGCACGCTGAGCAACGACTCACCATCGATAAAGTGATAGCACAATGCGGCGCGACCGTGCCACGACACAAGACCGGTCACATCCGGTAACCCGGGATGCTCAAGCGCCGACAGAATTCGATACTCACGCTCCATGGCCTCGTACGCCATGGCCGTGCCGCGCAATCGACCGTGCATGATTTTCATCGCCAGCGAATATTCCGAACGCACGCTGGAGAGTTTCCAGACGCGCGCGAGGGCGCCATGCGCAATGGGTTTCAGTGTCGCCTCAATTCGACTCGTGTGATCGCGCAAGTGACGGCGAAGATGATGGCTGGTGTCTGCGTTCAAGACGGCAGATCCCAGGGAAACGCACGGCCAATAATGCAGGTGGGCGTGTCGCGCAAGGCCTCGGTGAACCACTGCCGCGGAACGTTAGAGTAAAGGCCCTCGGCCGGTGTGAATATTTCGATGGCAGTGGGCGCCATGTTCGTCATTAGCACTACGGATTCATCATTGAGTTTTGCCACGCACGGAATAATAGAGTGATCCCGCGTTGCATTCCACGGCACCGTCATCAGGCCGTAGTCACGAAGGAGGCGCTGGGCATCGACTTGAAAAACGGATGCTGCTGCAAGGGAAGAGCGTCGCTCGGCGACGTCGGACGCGCCTTGATCTATGCCGAATCGCTTGAGTGCGCCGGCCACGGCGGCGTCCAGATCGTCGCGACGGTTGTTGGAGGTGAGCGCAGCGTAGGAGATCGTGGTGTCCAGCGTGTCAATAAAACCCAACGAGGGTGGGCCATCACGCTGATGCGCGCGGGCAAACGTGTTGGCGTTAATACTGATTTGCAGCATCGTCAGACAAGCCGTAATGACGGCGATAGCGAGGCCAGTTGGTATGACGCGCAAGCGTACGGCGCGCGGCGGCGCAACCGGACCGCGGTATAGTGTCATAAGCAAGGGTGTGAGCCCGAGTGCAACGATGGCCAGTTCGATGAGTCTGGCGTGGCGTGCGTACAAACTTGGCTGGGTCATGACATCAACGCGAGCGGTGATGACGTCGGCGGTAAATGGCGCGCTGGTGGCAAGTGTCCTGCCATGCGGGTCGACAATCATTGACGGCCCGCCGTTAGCGGCACGCACGACCGCTCTGCGAGTCTCTATGGCGCGTAAAATCGTAAACGATCCGTGAAATGCGGCAAGGCCTGACGGCCCGGCGTAGGCATCACTGGTCGCAATGGCAAGAATGCCCGCGCCACCGAGGCTAAGAGTACGGGCCGGCGCAGCGAACGCCGATTCAAAACAGATTAATGAGCCTGGCTTGCCCGGCAGGGCATGGTGCGGCTGTGGCACGCGTCCGGGCTCGTACTTATTTTCCAGGCGCGGCAGCAGCACCGATTTGGTGTGCCGACTTTTTACCTGTCCGGTCGTATCAATGCCGATCACGGCATTAAACTGTCGACCGCGCACGTCGAGATCATTGCCCGCGATGAGCTCCGCCACGGCCGGCAGCGCCGTGCTCTGAACGGGACGGCGTAAATCAAAGCGCGCGAACGGCACCTCGGGCCAAACCAGAAGCTGTGTCTGGGTTGATGCCACCTGTTTATAGAGTGCCTGGCGTTGTGCGCTGATCAAGCCCAAATGATGGTCTGCCTCGGCGTGCACGTAGAAAAACGGGTGCAAGTCGGTTTGCGCGGCGGCGACCTCGAGCGTCCCGCTCGCGACGGGGCGGTGAGCGTTGCCGAGGATCGTCAGTGCGCTGGCAACCAAAAGCGTAGACAGTACGATCCGCACGTGTCTCATGCGCACGGCCGGAAGCAGGCAGCGCGCTACGGCGCACTGCATGGCGATGAGCAGTGCGACGACCAGCGTGGCGCCACCCAGCGCGGCCGCTTGCAGCAGCGCTGGCGAGCCCGTCAGTGTGAGCGCCAGAGAAAAGGGGAGTTTGGCGAGTGCGAGGCCAAGTTCAAGCGCCGCCCACAGCGCACCCAGCGCGTAAGGCGCGAACGCGCCGGCATCACGAAACATTCGCGGCAGCAGCGCGCAGAAGATGCTCAGTGCAAGCGCCAGCGTAAACATCGCGGCCAGATAAGTGGGGACATCCAATACCGCCGCACCAAAGTAGAGATACGCGCCAAGCCCGGCACCTGTCAGCGCACCGCCGAGGGCGGCCTGTTTCGATGTGGTTTGCGACGCCCACCAGATGAGCGGTACCCATTGGACCAGCGCGAGCGGCCACCATGCAAAAGGTGGCAGCGCCAGCACACAAAGCGCGACGCTAAACGTCGGGCACAGTGCGGTCCAGATCCTTGATCGAGGTTGTGGCTGGGTGGTCGTGGCGGTGGCTACGTTCAGAGGAATTTCAACCTGAGTCAGTCCAAACTTTAGATGCGACGCACGAGCATGACATTGTTTTTGCGTGCGGTTCAATTCACGTCAATCTCAGGGCAACGCCTACAAGACGTTTTGCGCGATGATGGAGCACTTTGAAAAAATTTGGATTTGTTTTCTCTGTTACTAATATTTTTTCAGAAATTGGACGGTGTCCGCGTAACAGCATGAAAAGCAGCTTTTTTTAATTTGTACCGAAACTGTTCGTAGTCTCGTGTTGTTTTATCCCACGGTGTGGCCACACGGCCCTGTTTTGACTTTCAACCAAATAGTCGTAAAACCGGGGGTGGAGTCGGGTGAACCGACTCCGGGCTATGGGTACCGTCGCAGTAGCGACGACAATGTCAGGAGAGGAAACAATGCAGTCGATACGGATGAAGACGCGTCAGCTCGGGCAAGGACTGACCGAGTACGCCATCATCGTGGCGCTGGTTGCTGTTGCGGCGATCGGGGTCATGGGCTTTTTCGGTGACACGGTTACAGCTCAGTTGAGTGGTATTGCGCAGGAAGTCGCAGGCAATGACGGCTCTGCCGATCAGGCCGCTGCGAGCAATGCGGGTGACGAAGCCAGCACGGCCGGGTCACAAACTCCGCACACGATGGGCAACTATACGGACAACGGACAGCCGTAAAGTCGCGCCGATCGGCGGTCGGCCGCAGGTCGACCGCTGTGCGGAGATTGGATCACGGATGGATGCGACGGCAATCGTCGTTGTCGTTACGGCCGAAGGGGGAAAGCCGTGAAGATACGTCGCCGACAGAGGGGACAAGCACTGATCCTTGGATTGGTGCTGATGGCGGTCTGCGCGACCGCGGTATTTGTGATGTACAACACATCACAAATGGCCACCGAGAAATCGCGTTTGGTGAACGCTGCCGACGGCGCCGCTTACAGCGGCGCGGTTTGGGCCGCGCGCAATATGAATTTCATGGCCTACACCAACCGTGCCATGGTCGCGAATCATGTGGCCGTTGGGCACTACGTAAGCTACGTGTCTTGGACACGCTACGTTGACGAGGCCATCGTCGAGATCAACAAGATATCGCCGATCCTCAACGCCATTCCGGGTGGCGCGTCCCTGCATCAGGGTTTGATCATTGCTCAGAGCGGTGCAAGCACCGCAAAAAGCATCAGCGAACGTTTCGCCCCGATTTTCATTCGTGCCGCAGACTCGCTAAATGACGGTCTCTCACTTGCGCAAAGCGCAGCGCATGTGAGCATGGCATCCCACGCTTCACTGACGCCGCAGGCCGAGATCATGAAAGCGACGGCGCTGGTCTACGATCCAAAAATTCGCGTGAATCACGCCACCGACATCGGCGTACTGCGTTCGCTTGGTGTCACCGTTGACCTGGCCTCTGAAACCACCGATCTCAACTCGTTCATTCGGGGTTATACGGCGGGTCGCAATGACGGCGGCCGGATGGCGCAATTTGCGGCAACGAGTTTTGGTTCGTCACGCGGGTTTATCGAAGAGCGAGGCTGGGGCACACGCTTTATCTATGTGGGCTCGGTGCGCAAGACGGCCACCACCACCCAGACGCTGGGTCACCATGCCGACTGGAGCGCCAGCGATACCTTCGAATTCAAGTGGCCCGGCGGCAAGTGGGAAACATTGGCTGACAAAAGCGCAACGGCCGGCGAGTTTACAAACGGACGCTATAACGGCATCACCGGCTATTACGACGTGCAGGACACCAATCCTGACTCAGACACGATTCAGCGCTTTTCGTTTACCGCCTACGCCACGATGCCAATCAGCCGCGTGCGCTTGTCAAATCTGATGGGTCTGGATACCACCGCCGAACGCATGGCGGCGATCAGTCGCGCCGAACTTTTCTATGATCGTCCCGTTGAAGGCTTTTCACCGTTCAATGGCAGCGCCGGCGAATACGCCAACGTGTACAACCCGTTTTGGGAGGCGCGCTTGACCACTTCGCCACGCGAAATGCTGCAGGGCGTGCTGTAGCCATGATGCGACGCGCGGCAAGCTTCGTCGCCAGCGCCGCTGTTTGTGGTGCGCTGGCCGGATGCGGTGTCGATTCGCTTGAAAGCGTTAGCATGGCGGAGAACGTATCCGAACCAAACCGTCAGGCTTGCTCGGCGCACGCGGGAGATACTTTCACATTGCGCGTCGTCTACGACGTTACCAATACCCACGAACGCGATGCCTTGAAACGGGCTGGCGCACCGGCGCAGGCCAAAGGCCACACTCGCTCCGAGCTTCTGATTCGTGAGCAGTCCCGCCTGATCCGACGCACAGGCAAAACCTACGTGAAGGACCCACAAAAGTGGTGGGCGTGGAAAGACGACGGCGAGTTCATGCGCAGCACCGATTTGACGGCGCAGGAACGCATGGATCAGGGCAGGGCGTGGGAGAAAGCCGGCGACGACATTCCCATGAAAACCGTACCCATCGAATGGGCAGAGTTTCGGACGCCAGCCCCACGCTACAGCTATCGCTATGGCATTGATCCTATGGCGCCGCACGTAGGACAGAAATGGCGCGAACGGCAGTTTCGCTTTGACCCTGAGCAAATTAACGCGGCGCTGTTTGCGCAACAGTTTGTCGCGCTGCAGCCAGGTTTGACGGCCGGCCTCGACGTCAGCTCAGCGTCTTTCGCGGGGCACGAATGTGAAATGCTTCGCCGCCGCTCGGGTGATCGCGTGCATGAAACGTGTTACGCACAGTTTGGCGAGCACACGGTGGTGCTGCACGGCATGGATAGTTCGTCGCGTGGTGTTTACAGCCAGACCGCCGTGAAAATCGAGCATGACCTGTGCGTATCAGATCAAATGCTCGCTGCCCCCGATCGCGTGGATCTCGAAGAGGTCACGGGCTGATGAATACGGCGCAACGCGGAGCGGCATTAACCGAATTTGTGGTGGTCATGATCTTTTTCGTGCCCGTCATCGTCGGTATGCCGTTGATAGCCAAATACAGCGACATCAAAAGCAAAACGATTGAAGCCTCGCGTTACGCCGCTTGGGAGCGCACCGTCTGGTCCGATCGCTCGGCCCAGCGCAATGACGGGCGACGTGAAATTTTCAAATCGCAGGATCAGATCAACAAAGAAATTGATCATCGTTTCTTCGGCAATCCCGTGCAGGGGTTACACGATCTGACACCGAGCATTAACTACTACTATCGCAATCGCCACGGCGAATTTATGCTGCGCGGCGATGTCACCGAGGCGCCGCCCACCACGCCACGACGATCTCTATTGACCCTCAAACACGAAAACCCCACCGACCGACTGCCGTCGGCGGCGCGCTACGCGGCGCGTCAGGTGGACAAAATCGCGTTTGCGATGGACCCGTCAGACAGCCACCTTGCTGGTGTGCTCGGCGCGCAAAACAGCAGCGTGTTTGGTGAGGCCAGCAATTCGGAACTCATCGGTCATATTTCCGGTGGCAACTTGCAATGCAATCCCACCGGTATCGACATTAACGATGGCCTCGATCTTGGTGCCCGAGGTTTTGCCAGTGCCGAAGTCACCATGCTTGCGAACGACTACATGCACGGTGATCAACCGGTGCGCTACGCATTTACGGCCAGTAGCGCCGTGCTTGGCAACGCCTGGTCGGCACCGGACGAGTCGCTGTTTGCCAAACGCGTCGACAACATGTCGATCGGCGATATGGCCGGTTGCATCACACTACTTGGGAAGGGCATTGGCACGCTGACATCACTTGGCGGCGGGCGATTCTTGTTTGGCGAGGGTATGCAGTCTAATCCGGTCGAAGATTTCAATTCGAGCAGCTCGGCCACGTCGCGCACGTTGCCAAGGTACATGGAGCGCTAGCGGTGATCGTGCGAATGATCGTCTGCTGCGCAGCGCTGTTGTGCGTTGCCGCCACCGACCCGCTGAAAGTGAATCTGCCCGAGTTGGACGAGATGAAAGGAATGGAAACCTCATGGGCCGCGCAGAATATGGCCATGAACGGCGTACCGATGAGCATCAAGACGTTCACCTCACGTCGCTCTGCACAAAAGGTCCTCGATTTTTATGAACGAGAGTGGCGCGAGGCGGGGCTCTCACCCCGGCTCGAAGGCTACGGCGACTATCAAACACTCGGTGCCGGTGAGGACAACGTCTATTTCAGTATTCAGGTGCGCGACCGCCGCGGCGGCAGCGAAGGGCGTATCACCGTATCGCGACAGATTGCGAGTCCGAGTCGTGAAACCGCGTTTCCGCTGCCGCGTAAAACCACGACGGTCAGCAAAATAGATTCGCTGGATGCGGGGACGCGCGCGGAGAGCATCGTGGCGTATGCACCGGGCAGTCCGTTGCAAAATGAGCAGTGGTACCGACGTGAATTGGCGCGACTGGGTTGGTCGTTCGATCATTACGCCAACGAGTCCGAATCCGCACAAAAAGTGCTCGCCTTTCAGCGCGACGCAGAATTATGCCAGCTAACGCTGGTGCCGGATCAGCCCGGTTATCGTGGGAAAACGATGCTGCTGATTCATTGGGTTAAAGGGGGATAGTGATGAAAATGAAACGCTCACAGCAGAGGGGATCTGCGCTGGTCGAGTACGTCGTCATCGCACTGGCGCTCGTGGCCACATGGAGTTTTGTAGAGATGTATCTCGAAGGTGTGCAGGAGCATAACGACGAGTACGCGGACGCTATGGCGAAACCGCACTAGGAATAGAAAAAAAATCAGGCTACGGGGGTGGCATGAATAAGGGTACTTCAGTCGTACTGGCGGTTGCGCTGGTCAGCGGTGGCGCCGCCGCGTATTTCGGGCAGCAAATGATCAATGACTCGATCGCACGGCAAAAGGCGGCGATCAACGAGCAGTATCAACCGGTCGAAGCGGTCGTGGCCGCGTTTGATATACGGGTTGGCGAAATGCTGTCGTTTGAAAATCTTCTCATCCGGGAAGTGCCCAGCGGTTTCTTGCACGCTGACGCGATTACGCCGGATTACGTTGAGAATATTGTGGGCCGTCGCCTGCTGTATCCCATTCGTCGGGGCGAGGTGCTGCTGCAGTCGCATGCGGCCACCAAGCTGGGCAACACTTTTTCAACCATGATTCCGAAGGGGCAGCGCGCGCTCACCTTTCCGGTTGATCAAATTTCGTCAGTCAATGGTCTGCTTCGACCCGCTGACAAAATTGACTTACTGGTCACGATGGACGATCGCAACAATAAGACACAAACCATGCCACTACTCACAGACGTTACCGTGCTTGCCACGGGCGAGGCCGTTGATGAACTCGACGCCACAGAAACCGGTGATCGCTATCAAACCATAACCGTGGCAGTGACGTCGGAGAGCGCCGCTCGCATAACGCACGCCCGCGAGTCCGGCACGCTGTCGGTGATACTGCGTGCGCCTGATGATCAGGGTGCGACGTTTCCCAAACGCGTAGACGATGATTATTTGATGGGGCCGAAGCCCAAGCGAAAACGCGGCATCGAGATTATTCGCGGCGGGAGTCGCTAGAGTGCGCGTTTTACTACGTTGCGTCGTCATGACGGCGCTGCTCGCACTGAGTTTTAGCAGTGCCGCAGAACAGATCAATGGTGAGCCGCTTACCGTCCTTGTGAGCCAGACTATTGTGTTGCCGGCCAAGAACGTCACGCGGGTGGCCATCGGCGACAAGACGACGTTGGATGTGGTGGAACTGGCCGACGTCAATCAATTACTCCTGATCGGCAAGTCGCAGGGCATCACAGATATCCGCATTTGGTTTCGCAACGGCGATCAAATGAGTCACCAGGTGACGGTGTTGCTTGAGGCTCCGCAGGATAAGCTCGTGCAGGTCACCGAATCGTTGTCGGAAATCGAGGGCGTGCAGGCACGCCAGGTGGGCACCCAAATCATCATCGAGGGGCAGGTCTTGACGGCGTCGGACTACGCGCGGGTTGAGGCGATTGCGAAACTGCATTCGGCCGTCAACTTCACCAGTCCGGTTGGGTTGAATGTTGAGGCGATGATTTACTTTGACGTCAAAGTGGTTGAGATTCGCAAACAAAGCCTGACCCGGCTGGGTATCGACTGGGGTGATTTTATCGATGGCCCCACGTATTCCTATATGGGTGATTACAGTACGAACAACCTGTTTCGTGGTACGAATTTTCCGCTTGCTGCAGACGGCTCCCGAATTGCCAATCAGGCGTTGGGTGGCGCGGTCCCGTTAGATACCGGCGGCGGTAACGTTTTTCTCGGCGTTTCCACCTCGCTCACGTCCACGCTTAATATTTTGGCTAACTCGGGCGAGGCGCGCTTTTTGGCTGAGCCTAAGTTGGTCTGTCGCAGTGGCGGCACCGCCGATTTTTTGGCCGGTGGTGAGGTGCCCATTCCGGTGACCAACCCGGACGGATCCATTGCCGTTCAGTTTAAAGAATTTGGTATTGGCCTGACGCTGGAGCCGGTGTCCGATCCAAGTGGGTATATTTCCTCCCGCGTGGGCGTCGAGGTCAGTGATATTGATCCTTCGATTCAAGTGCTGGGGATTCCCGGTTTCATCACGCGCCGCACGAATACTGAAATGAACGTGCGCAATGGTGACACGATGGTGCTGTCGGGCCTGCTCAGCAGCGACCGGGGCAAGGATGTCAACAAACTGCCGGGCTTGAGCAAAGTGCCGATTCTCGGCGAGTTGTTCAAATCACGCGAGTTTCGGGATGACGAAACCGAGCTGGTCGTGTTTGTCACGCCGAGCCTTATTGATCCGGACCACAAAATTAATAAGCAGATGCTTGATCATGCGCAAGAACTGCGAGACCGCACGGACGAGTCGCTGCGCTTTAGTCTCAAGGACTGATCATGTTTGAGTTGACGCTTTATAACGCTGCCGGTGGCACCACCATTGTGCCTCTGACGCACGGTGCCTATCGCATCGGGAAATCGCAGGAATGCGATATCGTCGTGCAAGATCGGCACGCATCGCGTCATCACGCGGATCTGATCGTGGCACCGAATCAGGTCACGATCAGAGATGCTGGCAGTACCAACGGTATTTGGAAAGATCAACAGGTGATGCGTGGCACGGCGCGCGTCGTCGTGGGTGAGCGCATACGGATCGGTCGCACCGAATTGGTGATTGATCGGGCCGGGGCGGCAACCGTGCCCTCCACGGTGGAAATGCCGAAGCTGGTGGACTCCCCCGTGGCGGCCGCCG
Organism: Gammaproteobacteria bacterium; assembly: GCA_045106455.1. GTDB lineage: Bacteria > Pseudomonadota > Gammaproteobacteria > Steroidobacterales > JBCCMA01 > JBCCMA01. The sequence continues at coordinate 12,581 of JBGCEL010000102.1, read as the reverse complement.
ATGTGCCTGAGCCGGTTGAAATACTGGTGGACCCTAAAATTACGGCGGCCTTGCTCGAATTTAAATCGCGTGTGCATGTCGAGGTACTCGAGTATCTGGGGCTGCACAAGCGTGGCGAAATTCACAAAATGTCGACCGACGAGCTGCGCGGAGAAGCCACACGGGCGGCGCGTGAAATCATTAGCGAGAAAGACTGGAAATTTCCGGGCGGTCGCGATGAAGACGACATCATCGAGGAAATCGTCGCCGAAGCGATTGGTCTGGGACCGCTGGAGCCGCTGCTGGCCGATGAGGGCATTACGGAGGTCATGGTCAACGGACCCGATCAACTTTACGTTGAGCGTGCTGGACGATTGACACTGGAGCCGGTCAGGTTTCACGACGAGAGTTCGTTGATGGCCATCATTGAGCGCATCGTGACGCCGCTGGGTCGACGCATCGATGAGGGCTCGCCAATGGTCGATGCGCGATTGCCGGATGGCTCTCGCGTCAATGCAATCATCCCGCCGCTGGCACTCAACGGCCCGACGGTGACGATTCGAAAGTTCGCCAAACGCGAACTGAATATGAACGATCTGGTGGCGTACGGCACGCTCACGCAGGAAATGGCCGATTTTCTGGAAGTGTGCGTGCAGCACCGGCGCAATATCGTTGTGTCCGGCGGCACGGGTTCGGGCAAGACGACCACGCTCAACATCTTGTCCAACTTTATTCCAGAAACCGAACGCATCGTCACGATTGAGGATGCGGCAGAGCTACGGTTGGCGCAGACCCACGTGGTGGCGCTTGAGAGTCGTCCGCCTAACGTTGAGGGTAAAGGCGCCGTTGCCATTCGCGATCTGGTGAAAAACTCGCTGCGCATGCGCCCGGACAGAATTGTCGTGGGTGAGTGTCGTGGTGGCGAGGCCATCGACATGCTGCAGGCCATGAACACAGGTCACGACGGTTCGATGACCACCGGACACGCCAACTCGGCGCGCGATCTGTTGGCGCGACTTGAGGTGATGGTGCTGATGGCCGGGTTTGAACTGCCGGTTCGCGCCATTCGTGAACAAGTCGCATCGGCCGTCGACATTGTGTTGCAGCAGACACGTTTCGCCGACGGTAGTCGGCGCATCACGAGTATTGTGGAAGTGGACGGCATGGAGGGCGATGTGATTTTGCTCCAGCCCATCTTCCGCTTTGATCGTGAAAGTCAAAGCTCGTCCGGTGCGACCAATGGGGTGTTTCGTGGTTGCGGCTACGCGCCCCAATTCTATGCAGATCTGCAAAAAGCCGGCTTCGAACCGGATACGTCCATCTTCAATTTGGGTGGCGATGATGACGATGACTGGGAGGCCAGTGCGTGACCTACGTCGTCATCTTCTCCGTGATTTTTGGCGTGTGCCTGGTGCTCGGCTCCTATCAATATTTGGTTCAGGGTGCGGGACTCTATCAGCAGCAATTTGTGCGCAAGGTCGGGGGCACGCTCAAAGACTCGTTCCTTTATCTTGATCCGCGCTTTTTGTTTTTCGTCAACATTGCGTTGTTGGTGATCGCCGGCGCCATCGGCTATTTTTCTCTGGGGCCCGTTGGTGCCATTTTGGCCATCGTCATCACTTCGCTGCTGCCGGGTCTCGCGATGCGCACCTTGCGTAAAAAGCGCGCCGAGAAATTTGTCTATCAGTTGCCGGATTGTCTGTCCTCAATGGCGGCCGCGTTGCGCGCCGGCACCAATCTGACGCGGGCCATTGAGCAAGCGGCGCAGCAACAACCCATTCCAATCAGTCAGGAATTTTCGCTGGTCGTCGCCGAGTACAAGCTCGGTCGCGATCTTAACGACGCACTCGATGACATGTACGGCCGGGTCAAGATGCCGGAAGTCGAATTGTTCAACTCCGCCGTGGGGATCTCTCGCAGCGTGGGCGGCAACCTGGCAGAAACCTTGCTGATCCTCGCCGAGACGCTGCGCGAAAAGGCGCAGATGGAGGGTAAGATTCAGGCCATGACGGCAATGGGTCGAATGCAGGGTTGGGTGGTCGGCTTGATGCCTTATTTGTTGGGTTTGTTTTTGCTGCGTCAGGAGCCCGGCGCAATGCGCGCATTGTTTTTTGAGCCCATCGGCTGGCTGGTGCTTACCGTACTGTTTCTGATGACGGCGATCGCCGCCGTCATGATCAAAAAAATCGTGACCATTGATGTTTAGCAATATTCCCAGTATCCCGGCTTTTATGCTCGCCTTGTCCGTGGGTAGTTTGCTGTGGGTTGTGGTGTCCGTGTGGATGTCGCGGGATGAGGTGGGCAAAGAGGACTGGCGTGATCGGCCGCCGTTGTTCTTTCGTTTGCTGAGTCCTTTTGTCGGCATGATCATCAAGAAAGTGGAAAGCTCGCAAAGTCCGTTCCAGCTCGAGGTGGTGCAGGACAAACTGGATGCCGCGGGGATGGGTTACGCGCTGCGTCCCGCAGAGGTCATTGCAACCAGACGCGTCGGTCTGGGCGTCGGCATTTTGGTGTTTGCGTATTGCTACTTTGTAATGCGTCCCGAAACCGTGCGTACGATTCTTCTTGTCGCCATGTTTATTCCGTTTGGCTACTTCTATCCCGATATGTGGTTGCGCGACTCTATTAAGCGACGTCATGCGCGGATCGAAAAACAGTTCCCGTTTTTTCTGGACCTGCTCGTGTTGACGATGCGGGCTGGACTCAACTTCTCCAGCGCCATGGCCCATTCGGTGGACAAAATGACTGACGGGCCCGTGAAGCAGGAATTCGCCCAGTTTTTGCGCGAGGTGCGCACCGGTGCGCGCCGACGCGAAGCGCTCAACTCGCTGGGTCGGCGTATCGGATTAGCGTCCGTGACCAATTTTGTTAGTGCCGTCAATCAGGCTGAGGAAATCGGCGGTGAGTTGGGTCCGATACTCACGTCGCAGGCGCGGCAAAGACGTGCGGAACGCTTTTTGCGCGCGGAAAAACTCGCCAATCAGGCGCCGGTAAAGATGATGTTGCCGTTGATCGGCGTGCTGTTTCCGATGCTCTTTATCATCATTGGTTTTCCCATTTACATTAAAGGGCGCGAAAGTGGCGCGCTGTCGATCTTCGGTGGCTAACGTGCTCACACTCGGGCGTGCTGCCGATGAGCAACCGCTCGTTCATCGGGTGCGCCACGCTGAACATTGGCGCGAGCGTCTGACCGGACTTTTGGGGCGGCGCGGTCTGACCCACAGTGAAGGGCTTTGGATTAAACCGTGCAACAGCATTCATACTTTTGGCATGCGATTCGACATCGATGTGCTTTTTCTCGACGACGAGCAGCGCATCGTGCGTGCCGTGACGGCCCTGAAGCCGTGGCGATGCGCCCTGGCCCGGGCCAGCTCGGTGGTTGAGCTTGCGGCCGGGTCAATTGACCGACTGGAACTGCAAATTGGCGAGCGGCTGCACTTGACGCCTGCATCGCCATCCACAAACTACGAAGAGAGTCTGGCATGAGTACAGCGCACGATCGGCCGTTTGAGCCCGAACCCACACCCTTGTTGGCCGATGTGCCGGCGCCGGTCGCACCGGTAGCGGGAGACTCGGCGGCTGAATGGGTCGGCGAGAAAACGATTCTGATCGCCGATGACGAAGTGACCACCATTTATCTAAACGTGGCCGGCTCTGACGAATGGCTGTCCGTGCGTGAATTTCCGGCTGTGATCGGCCGACATGAGCGTGCGGCGATCACGGTGGATCACCCAAGTGTGTCGCGTCGCCACGCCCACATTGCGGTCGAGGCCGATGGCACCCTTGTGGTTGAGGATTTGGGCAGTTCAAACGGCATTCGGGTGGAGGGTCAACGCGTCGAACGTATGTTGTTGATGGACGGCGATCGCTTCGAACTCGGGCGCGTTAGCTTGCGCATCAGTACCCAGCCACCGGGCGAGGTCAATGTTGCGGCAGTACCTGCGGCGGCGACCGTGGCCGGATCGTCAGGCCCGTCGGGCTACGATCCGACATTTCATTTCGATTTGAAGAAATTTCTGCCACTGGTGGTGTCGGTCGCAGCCGCGGCGGTCGCACTGGCAATGTTTGTGAATCGGACGCCGCGGACGGTTGTACTGCCAGCGTTGCCCGAATCGGAATTGGTCGCGGCAGCGCCGGTTGATGTTCCGTTTGAGCAGGCTAAATCGCTCGCCACGCCACCTGGGTCACGGCCAGCTGTTTCTGCGCCGACCGATCAAAACGGGTCAGCACCTGAGCAGGTTGCGACACCGGCAGTGGCGCCCGCCAATGAATCTACATCGCGCGCGACGGAACAGGCTGGGTCGACGGCGTCGTTGGAGTCGCGCAGCTTGCTCATGGATCAGAGTATGGCCAACACCCGTCCGCTGCCCGCACCCAAAGCGCCGGCTGCCACGGAGCAGGTCGAGATCACGCAGCCGCTGGCCACAGTGCCGCAGCCGCAACCAGAACCTGTGCAGCAGGACCGGCCGGTGGAGGCACCGTTTCAAGAAGAGCTTGCGGCCGCACCCAAAATAAACAGTCGGCCACCACGGCCGGCCGGCAAGCCCAAGCCAGTGCGGCGTTCCTCAGAGTTTAGTCGCGCCTACATTGATACGGCGTTGCAAATGTATCTCGATGGCGACAGCGACAACGCGATCCAGCGTCTTGGCATCATGTCGCGCTCGCTGCGCAATCAGCGTCAGTTTCGTGATGAGGCTGCGGGCCTGCAGGTGCAAATTGAAGGGTTGGTGAGCAATTACAAGCAGGGGCAGAGCGCATTGGATCGCGGTGATCGCGGCGAAGCGGCGGCTTCGTGGGCGCGTTTCTTGCGTGATGAGTCGCAGCTGTTTGGTGGTAGCACGAGTGTCTTTGCCAAACGCATTGGACGGGTCGTCGCCGAGCAGTACATCCGCGATGGTGATTCGGCGAATGCCGAAGGCCGTTTTCATGATGCGCACCTGTCGTGGACGAAGGCGCTGCAGTACGAACCTGATGGTGTTGCGAAAGAGTCGTTGGCGCGGCTGGAGCAACGTGGTCAGGAACTGTTTCGCGAGGGCTATCGTCTTGAAGGCGTGAATCTCGAGCGCGCCAAGGCACTGTGGACGCAGGTGACGGAAATTCTGCCACCGGGCACCGAATACCATACAAAAGCACGCGCCAAGTTACGTTGGCATGAACAGGGGGAACGAGGATGATGAGCGGTTGGCGAATGGGACTGTTAGGCGCTGCAGTATTGATGACCGGTTGTGTAACCGGCGTTGCGCGCGACATTAACGGTGAGGCGGATCGCATGCGCCTCGGCAATGAAGCGTTCGAGACACGTGACTACGCACGCGCACGCGAACACTATTTGGTGGCGGTTGAAGAAGCACCGGGCAATGCTCAGGCTTTGTTTCGGCTGGGTAATATTGCGTTGTATGAAAATAATCCCGATGCGGCCGAGGGCTACTACGAACGGACGCTGGCGATTGATCCCCAGTTTGCGCGGGCGCATTACAACCTGGCGGTGATTCATCTGGGCAAGGCCGAGGATCATTTTAATTACTACGCCGCGACCCTTGACAGCAGTCGCGCGATTGATCGACCGCTCGTACGTTTGCTTGCTGACCTCGAAGCCTTTGCGACGGGTAAGGAAGAAAAAGCACCGGCGGTAAAAGCACGTGATCCATTGGACAGCCTCGGTGAGCTGCTCGGATCGGGAGCACCGGCGCCGTGACGGCCGTCGTCTCCATGCGCCCGCCCAGCGGGCTGCCGAGCTACACCGCCACGGTGAGCGGGCCGCGCTCGCCGGTCAATGAAGACGCGATGCTGTGCCTCAACGACTACGGCATTTTCGGTGTCTTTGACGGCATGGGTGGCCACCAAAACGGCGCGCGTGCCAGCGCGATCGCGGTGGCAACATTGCAGCGCGCGATTCACGGCGCGGCTCAGCACAATGCAAGATTTCTGGAGCAATCTATTTGCGCCGCCAACGACGCCATCGTGCGTGATGCCGCGCGCAATGCCGGCGGTCAGACAATGGGTACGACCGTTGCACTGTGTTGGATTCACGATCAAACCATGACCTGTTTGCATGCCGGAGACAGTCGCGTCTATCGGATGCGAGATTTTCGTCTCGATCGCATCACGCGTGATCACCATCGAGAGTCCGACGTGCGTGAGCATATTGGTTTGTCAAAACAGTCTGTGCGTGCAATCACGCGCGCACTGGGTATGGGTTCGGCTTTACGTGTGGAAGTGACCGAAACAGACTGGCAGCAGGGCGACATTGCGATGCTGTGCACCGACGGGATCACGGATGTACTGGCCGATTTTGAATGCGCGAATATTATGGTCGATCACATGGCGCGGCCGGCTGCGCTGGCCGATGCGTTGGTGCAAGCGGCGGCTACGAGTACAGATGATCGCAGTGTCATCGTGGTGGCCGGGTAGCATTGGTTGTGGGCGTGATTCGTCGTCAGCGTGGGGCCGCGATCACCGAGATGGTGATCGTGTTGCCGATGCTGTTGCTGGTGGGTCTGTCGACCATCCAGTTTGCGCTGATCTATGAGGCACGCGCCACACTTAATTATGCCGCGCTGATGGCGGCGCGCGCCGGTGCGGTGAGCGAGTTGCGTCAGGATCCGATTCGGCGTGCGTTTTCGCGTGCGATGGTGCCGCTCTATTCGCCGCGCAAGAACCCCAACGGACGGCTATCTGCTTACGCCCGCTCTTATCTGGATTCGCGCAACCACACGGTGTTTCAGGTGCTGAACCCAACGCGTGAGGCGTTTAGCGATTTCGCAGAGTTTAAACCCGGCAACAATTACCGTGCGATTCCCAACGAGCGCCTGCATCTGAAATCAACGACGCCGGGCAGCCAAAGTGGCGTTAATCTCCAGGATGCCAATTTGCTCAAGCTCAATGTGGTCTACGGCTATCAGTTGGACGTGCCGTTCGCCGGGCCGATTATTGCCCGTATCGTGAACTGGAGTACGCCGTTTCGTGGCTACGAGCGCAACAAAAAGCGCGCCATGCTCGCAGACGGTCGCATTCCGATTCAGGCTAGCGTTATTGTGCGGATGCAGAGCGATTCACGTGAAGGTAATAACTGGGTGAAGTCGCGTGTCGAAGTGGATCGACAGCTCGACGAAACCGGTATCGACCCGTCCCCATACGTGCTCCCGGGGCGTGAATCTCGTCGCGCCTGGCACTCAGGACCCAGTGGAAGCGACTGGTAACCGATTTCACAAAATTTTTCATTTTTTCCTTTATTTATCAGCACTTAACAATACTTCGTTAACAGGGTGTCGACGCTTTTTACTGCACCCGTATTGGCCGTTGGACTTAATTTCTCGGATCCGATCTAACTGCTTGTCCACATTCGATATCCTCTTTTTTGGCCCGATGTTTGCTTCGTATATACCGATAGCTACTTCAAACCATCTGAGGATAAAAATGAAAACGAATATCGTTAAAGCAGCCGTACTGAGTGCCGTACTTGCAGCAAGCGCCAGCGCTTCTGCCACGATTATTTACGATTACAACCGAAGTGCAGGTACGTTTGGCGGCAACAGCGGGCTGTCTTACGACAGTGTGAACGCCTCGTACAACGACACCACGGAAGAGTTCTCGTTCACGGTCGATTATGACGGTCAGGCCGCTGACGGCGGCTGGCTTGTGATTAGCCCGGGAGCGAATCCAAAGAACTCAACCGACGAGCTGGGCATTGCCTACTTCGACGCACTCAGCGGTGACGCTTGGATCTACGCCTACAACGGTGAGAACAACGACAACAGCTGGGAAGAGACGCCTTTTCTTGCGTACTTCGAAGACGCCTACTCGACCATCGACGGCATTGCGACGCTGGCGTTTGATGCCAGCGATATCAACGCACAGCTCGAAACGGGTTTTGCGTTCGGTGAGCGTATCGGCATCTGGTTCCACCCGTCGGCCAACCTGACGGCAGCGGGCGACGAAGACGGTCTGAACCAGTTCACGCCACGCAGCAACGGCTGGCTCGACACCAACTGGGACGGCGATTGCAACAATGCCAACAACGGCTGTGTCACGGCCGTGCCAGAGCCTGCCTCTGCACTGTTGTTCGGTCTTGGTATCGGTGCCATGGGTCTGCGTCGCCGCATGAGCTCGCGCAACGCTTAAGTTCAAGCATCGAAAAAAAGCCGGCCGCGATGCGAATCGCGGCCGGTTTTTTTATGCGTGTCTAGAGTTTGCCGACCACGTCATCAGCGATCGCCATTGAAGAGGTGAGTCCCGGTGATTCGATACCAAACAGATTGACCAGCCCGGCAACGCCGTGTTCGGCCGGGCCATCGATGCGAAAATCTGCCGCCGGCTCGCCCGGCCGCGTGAGTTTGGGGCGCACGCCGGCGTAAGCGCTGTACAAAGCGCCGTCGGGCAGGTCGGGCCAGTAGCGCCGGATAGCCGCGTAGAAACTGTCCGCGCGTTTGAGATCGACGTCATAGTCCGGTTCGTCAATCCATTCCACGTCGGGCCCGAAACGCGCACGTCCGGTGAGATCCAGCGTTAAATGAATGCCCAGACCACCCGGCACGGGGGCGGGATATATAAGCCGCGAAAAAGGCGCTCGGCCGCGCAGATCAAAATAGTTGCCCTTGGCGAAAAACAGATCGGGCACGCCATCCAGACCATCAATGCGTCGCGCCACGTCTACCGCGGCGAGGCCGGCGGCATTCACCACGTGTTGGGCCAACAGCGTCATCGGCTCGTCGCCACCGGTTTGAACCACAATGCCCTGGTGGGTAACGCGCGCGCTGTGCACGGGCGTACGACAGACCACCATGCCGCCGGCGGCCTCAATATCGCCAATCATCGCGAGCATCAGGGCGTGGGAGTCGACGATGCCGGTGGAGGGGGAGTGGAGTGCGATTTGGCACTCGAGCGCAGGCTCCATCGCGCGCGCCTCATCGCCCGAAATCAGCACCAAATCGTCGACGCCGTTGCGCAGGCCGGAGGCGAGCAGGCGCCGCAACGTTGCCTCGTCATCGTGGCCGCCCACGATGAGCTTGCCACAGCGTTTTACTTCCACGCCGGTTTTGTCGCAGTAGGCCATCAATTGATGACGGCCAGAGACGCACACGCGTGCTTTGACGGAATCTTGCGGATAGTAAATACCCGCATGCACCACCTCGGAATTACGCGAGCTGATGCCGGTGCCTATATCCGGCTCCGCCTCCAGCACCAGCACTTCGTGGCCCCGCAACGCCAGTGCTCGGGCCGTGGCAAGGCCCACGACGCCGGCGCCGATAACAATGCTATTGATACTTTCCATAAGCGCTGGAGTTTAATCGAATCCTCACGCCTATTCTTTGACGCCCTGCGCATTTGGTTCTGTTTTCGAAAGCGCTACACTCCCACATCAATTCGGATTCTTTGCGAGAGAACCTGTCATGACCAGCCCGACCCACAATTACCTGTCCGGTTTCGGCAACGAGTTTGCAACCGAAGCATTGCCGGGGGCTCTGCCAGAAGGGCAGAATTCACCGCAGAAGCCGCCCTACGGGCTGTATCCCGAATTGATTAGTGGTAGTGCGTTTACGGCACCGCGTGCGCTCAATCGGCGCACCTGGATGTACCGAATTCGACCTTCTGTGCGCCACGGTCGCTTCACACCGTGCGCGGTAACCGGGTGGCAAACCGCCCCGTCGGCCAGTGCCGTGATCACCCCCGAGCAGTTGCGTTGGGCACCGCCACCGATTCCGGATGCGGCGCTCGATTTTATTGACGGCATGCGCACACTGGCCACCAACGGCGACGCCAATGCGCGCATCGGTATCGGTGTGTTGATGTATACAAGTACGCGTTCGGCACCCGAGCGTTTTCTATGCAACAGCGATGGTGAGATGCTGATTGTGCCGCAGCAGGGCGCCTTGCAGCTGCACACTGAGATGGGCGAGATCAATGTAGCGCCGGGTGAGATTGCCGTGTTGCCGCGTGGTGTGAAATTCAGCGTGTCGCTGCGTGAGGCCAGCGCGCGTGGCTACATCTGCGAAAACTACGGCGCGCTGTTCGAGTTGCCCGAGCTCGGTCCGATCGGTTCGAATGCGCTGGCCAATCCGCGAGATTTTCTCTACCCCGTCGCGCGCTACGAAGATCGTGCCGAAACTTGCGAGCTAGTGTTCAAAACCCAAGGGGCGTTTTTCCGCTGCGACCTGCCGGCGTCCCCGTTGGATGTGGTGGCATGGCACGGCGATTACGCGCCGTACAAATATGATCTGCGTCGCTTCAACACGATTGGCTCAATCAGCTTTGATCATCCTGATCCGTCCATCTTCACCGTGCTGACGTCGCAGACCGATAGCGAAGGTGTGGCCAATGCCGATTTTGTTATTTTTCCGCCGCGCTGGCTGGTGGCGGAAAACACGTTCCGACCGCCGTGGTTTCATCGCAATGTGATGAGCGAGTTTATGGGGCTGATCTACGGCGAATACGATGCCAAGCCCGACGGTTTCGTACCCGGTGGCGCCAGTTTGCACAACGCCATGTCGCCCCATGGGCCGAGTGCTGATGCTTATGCAAAAGCCTCCAGCGCGGATCTGCAGCCACAGAAACTCGATGCCACCATGGCGTTTATGTTTGAGTCGTTCATGCGCATTAATCCCACGGCAGAGGCGATGGCTTCCGCGGGGCTGCAAAGTGACTACACGGACTGCTGGCAGGATCTTGCATCGAATTTTGACGGAGAGAATCATGAGTGACGCCCCCTCGTTTGAGGTAACCAAGCAAAACCGCGTACGCCAGATCAAGCGCAAAGCGGCTTACGATCACGCCACGGTGCACGCGATTCTCGACGCCGGTCATCTGGCCCAGGTTGGTTTCGTTGATGACGGGGCGCCGATTGTCATGCCGATGCTCTACGGCCGCAAAGACCATTGCGTGTATCTCCACGGCGCCCGCAAAGCGCGCATCATCAAGTTGCTTGCCAACTCGCCGCGCGCCTGCGTCAACGTGACGCTGCTCGACGGTGTGGTGATTGCCCGCTCAATGTTCAACTGCTCGATGAACTATCGTTCTGTGAGCGTCTTTGGCGAACCCTACTTGGTGGAAGATCATGATGAGAAGCTCGCCGCCATGCGCGTGATTTCTGATCATTTGATGCCCGGGCGCTGGGAAGAGGCACGCCCCTCCCATGACAACGAGGTCAAAATGACGGGCGTATTGGCGCTTCCGATTGCCAGTGCAGCGGCCAAAGTGTCGGCGGGGATGCCCAACGACGAAGAAGAGGACTACGCGATTCCAATCTGGGCCGGTGTGCTGCCACTGGCGCTGCAGACCGGCGCGTTGCGCACAGATGACGCCGGGGTTCGTGATTTGGAACCCTCAGATACCGTAAAAGCCCTGCAAAATCGTACTTTGTGACGTTGTTTCGCACCGAAATGGATCAGTTTTAGTACAATCGCTGGCTGAATTTGCCCAATTCGAAAGAGGGATACCGTGAGTAATTTCGATCAGCAACTGCAAAAAATCAAAAGTGCCGATGGCTTTATTGCCGCTCTGGATCAAAGTGGTGGTAGCACGCCCAAGGCTCTGCGTCTGTACGGCGTAGAAGAAAGTGCTTTCAACAACGACCACGAGATGTTTGATCTGGTGCATCAGATGCGCTCGCGCATTATAACCAGCCCGTCGTTCGACGGCAGTCGGATTCTTGGCGCCATTTTGTTTGAGAACACAATGGATCGCGACATTGAAGGTCACGCCACGGCGGACTACCTGTGGAATGTCAAAAACGTCGTACCGTTCCTGAAAGTCGACAAGGGTCTTGCTGACGAGGAAAACGGCGCTCAGGTCATGAAGCCTATTGGTGGACTGGATGCTCTTCTCGACAAGGCCAAGTCCAAAGGGATCTTCGGCACGAAAATGCGCTCTGTTATCAAGCAGGCCGATCCGGCCGGTATTAAAGCCGTGGTCGCGCAACAGTTCGAAATTGGTCGTCAGATTGTGGCCAAGGGCTTAGTACCTATCATCGAACCCGAAGTGGACATTCACTGCCCTGAGAAAGAAGCGGCTGAAGTGCTACTCAACGCCGCGTTGCATGACGAGCTGAGCAAGCTCGGCGAAGGCGAATACGTGATGCTTAAACTCACGTTGCCGGAAAAAGTGGATCTGTTCCGCGGCTGCATTGATCACACCAACGTATTGCGAGTTGTTGCACTATCAGGTGGGTACTCGCGTGCGGAAGCCAACGATCGTCTGGGCAAAAACCACGGCATGATCGCGAGCTTCTCGCGCGCACTGTCGGAGGGGCTCTCGGCGCAACAGGATGAAGCGGGTTTCAACGACACGCTGAACGAATCGATCGCGAGCATTTTCGCAGCATCGAAAACCTGATCGCTTTTTAGCGCCGGCGTAAGATTAAGAGCCGCCTTCGGTTGTCCGAAGGCGGCTTTTTTGTTGGCCACAAGGACGCAATTGGCGCGGTCTATGGCCACTCCAATCCAAAAGGTCGGCTTTTGGTGCTTCGATCCCGGGGGTCGGCTTTAGGTGCTTCGATCCCGGGGAGCGGGAGTGAGGGGTTTCACTCTGGGACCGCCGGAGGAACGGGCTAACAACCCAGAGCAAAACCCCTCACTCCCACTCCCCTAATTGAGTCGAAGCTTTGGGGG
>JBGCEL010000101.1:0-19764 GCA_045106455.1 Gammaproteobacteria bacterium | reverse complement strand
AAGGAAGGGTTTCCGGATGACCTGACCCAACAGCTCAACGACGAGTATCGCCCCACGTTTGACGCCATTGAGGCGTGCACCAAGCCTGTGATCAGTGCCATTAACGGTGCCGCGGCCGGGGTGAGTTTGTCGGTGGCTTTGTCGTGTGATCTGACCGTCATGGCGGATAACGCATTTTTGCTGGCGCCGTTTACGACCATTGGTTTGATTCCCGACGGCGGCGCCCATTTCTTGATGGGACGTCAGTTGGGCTACAAGCGCGCCTTTGAAATTTTGGTGGAGGCGCAGCGTGTGCCGGCCGCCGATGCGCTTGAGTACGGTTTGGTTAATAAAGTGGTGCCCGGCGACGAGTTGCAGGAAGCCACGCTCAAATGGGCGGATTCGTTTGCCGATCGCGCGCCGATGGCCATGGCGGCCATTAAGAAAATTTTGCGCGGCGCGATGCATCAGAGTTTCGACGCGGTTTATCGCGAAGAGGCGGTCGAGCAGCAGGTGTGCCGTTTAAGCGAAGACAGCACCGAAGGTATCACCGCGTTTCTTGAAAAACGCACGCCGTCGTTCAAAGGAAAATAATTCATGGCCATTGAGACCGATGCGGTGATCGTCGGCGCAGGACCTTGCGGCCTGTTCCAGGTGTTTGAGCTCGGATTGCACGGATTGTCCGCGCACGTGGTGGATTCGATCAGCGCGGCCGGTGGGCAGTGCATCGAGCTCTACCCCGACAAGCCTATCTACGACATCCCGGCCATCCCGGTGTGTACGGCTGAAGAGTTGGTGGAGCGTCTTCTGGAGCAGATCAAGCCGTTTGAGCCGGGCATGCATCTGGGTGAAGAGGTGGTGGAGGTGCACGGCGATGGCAGCGAGCCGTTTCGAGTGGTGACCAATGCCGGCACGGAGTTTTTGACCAAAACGGTGATTATCGCCGGCGGTGTGGGATCGTTTCAGCCGCGTCGCATACGGGCCAAAGGTGCCGATGTGCTGGAAGACAAGTCCGTCTTCTATCGCGTGCGCGATGCCTCACAGTTTGATGGCCGTGACGTGATCGTGGCCGGTGGCGGTGACTCGGCGCTGGATTGGGCCGTGGCACTGGCTGAGTCGGCCAACAGTGTAACGTTGATTCATCGACGCGATGAGTACCGCGCGGCAGAGGCCACCGTAGCGCAGGCCAGAGCGCTGCAGTCTGCGGGCAAGCTCACGATGATCGAAAACACGGTGATCAAAAACATCGATCACGAAGATGATGCCATCACCGGTGTGGATATTCTGATCAATAAGGAAACCGAGCAGCGCCTGAACGCCACAGACATTCTGGTGTTTTTTGGTCTGGCGCCAAAGCTTGGGCCGATCGCAGAATGGGGTTTGAGCATCACCCGCAAAACCATCGACGTGGATACTGAAAAATTTCAGACCAACGTGCCGGGCATTTTCGCCGTGGGCGATATCAACAACTACCCCGGCAAGAAGAAACTTATCTTGAGCGGCTTTCATGAAGCGGCTCTGGCCGCCGTAGCGGCCAAAGCGCATATCGAGCCGGGCAAAAAGGTGCATTTGCAATACACCACGACCAGCCCCCTTGTGCAGCAACGCCTGGGTGTTGCTGACGAGGAGTAGGGGGTTTTAGAGCGCGGCGGTTGAGTCGGTGCCCATTTGTGCCGGCACGAATTCCTCAAATATCGCCTTGCGCAAAATGTCTGGCGGCAGCAGACCCTGAGCCAGAATAAAGTCGTGATACGCCTGTGCGTCAAAGCGATCTTTGAGCGCTAACTCGGTTTGCGTGCGCAGCGCCTGCAGCTGACGGTAGCCGTGGTAGTAGGCGGTCGCCTGACCGGGAATACGATAGGTGTAGCGCTCAATTTCATTTTGCGCCCAGCTCTCGCCGAGCACCACGTCGTCGGTCAGAATGCGCTTGGCATCTTCGGGCGTGATCAGGCCCAAGTTCAGCATTGGGTCCAGATACATCCGTGCGGCACGAGCCAATCGGTATTGCAGCGAAATCATCTGCGCGTCCAGCGGCATGTACGGTTTGGCAATGGCTTCGGCGTAGAGTGCCCAGCCTTCCACGTTGGCGCTGTTGAACGCGAAAATGCCACGCGTAATAGAAATGCCGCCCTCAATCATGCTTGAGAACTGTAACTCGTGGCCCGGGCGAGCTTCGTGTGCCGTGAGCGTCCAGGTGCCGGCCTCATAGGTGTCGTCGGTATGCATCCAGTTGCCGTCGTCATCTTTTTGCAGCTGCGGCAGGACAAAACTCGGAAACTCACCCGTGTTGCCAATCAGGCGTGGAATATCGAGATGGGCCGAGGGTTGCGCGGCGGTTTCAGCCGCTGACGCGATGCGAATACCGGCTTCGCGCTCGGGCAGGCTGACGAGGCGTTCGCGCGCAATGATTTCCTCGAGCTTGGTCAGTACATCGCGGTAGTAGGGCAGTAACTCATCGCCGTCAATACGCTCTTCTTTGAGAAGCCGAATCACTTCGCGATAGTCCTTGGTGTCGTATTCCTTGCGCTCGGCAATCAGCGGTGCCAGCGCATCCATTTCATTGCGGATGTCCATGTAACCTTGCGTGGCATCCGCGATCAGCGACTCGGGTGAGGCGTCCACACCCCAGTTGTGCAGAGCGTCTTCATACATCACGGCCGGCAGACGAAAATCGGTGCGGGCGCGCGGCAAAATCTCGGCTCGCAACCAGTCGTTGTAGGCGCGCATTTGCTTGGCCAGTTTTTTGTAAGGCTTCTTCCAGCCTTTTACACCGGACTCCTTGAGCAGCTCTTCCATGCCGCTCACAAAGGTCTCGGCGCGTTCGAGGTCCTGCTCAATTTCGCCTTTATAGGGTCCAATGAGGCCCTCGATGTTCAGCCGCTCCAGCGTGCGCGCTTTGGCAAGTTCGGTGATCGGTTCATAGCCGCGCGTAAGCCCCGCATATTTTTTCAAGCGAACGACGGCGGCCGGGTAACGTTCCTTGGGGACCTGCGGATCGAGCAGGCCGCGCGTGCCCTGAAAAATGGTCTGCGTGATGTTGATGTACGGCAGCATGTTTTCGCGCTGCAGTCTGGATGAGCGCACGTTGTCTTGCGCCGTTTTAATGAGGATGCGAATGTCCTGGCGCACTTTAGGGTGTGTGGCCGTGGTCAGTCGTTTTTCGAGTTCTTCGATGCCGCTTTGAATGTCCGCAGTCGAGCGTTCATAGATGTTCTCGCCCAGATCGAAAATATCTTCATCCAGACCGTCCACGCCCAGGCTGCCGGCGCCTTCGGGGCTGTATTTGGCAAAGATCTTGAGCAGCACCTGCGCGTGCTCGTTGCTGGTGTCGACCCAGCTGGTGTCGCCGTCCGCACGTGCGCCGCTGGCAAGGCCCACGGCGACCAGCGCGCCCACGAGGTTAAGCGTAAGCCGACGGCGGCGGTTTTTCAGTAATCCGATCATGTGGTTTCCCCCAGCAAAAAGAAGCACGCGGACCGTGAGCGGCACGCGTGTGGGGGTTAGATGCCGCAGTTGCGCAAAAGGTTGCAGCGCGTCTGCGGTTTTAACGCGTTAGCGCGGTGCGAGCACGCGCGCCACGCCGCGGCCGCGCGCATCGGCGCCGGCATCAAAACCGTTTGGCGTGCGCGCAATGATCTGCAGATCGCCAAATTCCCACGGGTGTGGGTGGGCATTGTAGCCACGGGTTCTCAATTTGCGGATCACCTCATCGGCCAGCGGATAGCCGCGGCTAAAGGTCACCTCGTCCGGCGGCAGGAGCTGATGATGGAAGCGACCGACCGAGGCAGCCTCGGTGGCGCTCATGCCAAAGTCCTTGACGTTTAGCACGCCCTGGAAAACCGAGGTAAAGATGGTGGAGCCGCCGGGCGAACCGAGCACCATGTCTACGCTGCCGTTGCGTAGCAGTATGGTGGGGGACATGGAGGAGAGCATGCGCTTGCGTGGTTCAATGGCGTTGGCATCACGACCGATGACGCCGTAGAAATTGGGCACACCGGGTTTGGCGCTGAAGTCATCCATCTCGTTGTTGAGCAGAAAACCGGCGCCTTCCACCACGGCACCACTGCCGAACATGGTGTTCAGTGTGTAGGTGTTCGACACCGCGTTGCCCGCATGATCAACGATGGAGAAATGCGTGGTGTGACGGCTTTCGAGGCCCGGACGCACAGACTCAAGCTGCGAGATTTGGCGAGTGTTCACATCGCTTGCGCGCCGTGCAATGTACGCCGCATCGATCAGGCGTTGAATCGGCACGTCAACGAAATCCGGATCGCCGAAGTACTCGGCGCGATCGGCGAACACGCGCTTTTCCATCTCAGCAATCAGATGCACGTACTGCGCGCTGTTGTGGTCAAGGCCGGCAAACTCGGCGGCTAAAAGCTCGTGCATTTTTAACAGCTGGATTACCGCAAAGCCGCCCGAGCTCGGCGGTGGCGCTGAGACAATGGTTTGGTCGCGCCAGCGTGCGCGCAACGGTTCGCGCCAGATCGGCTGATAGGTGCTTAAATCTTCGGTCGTGATCAGGCCGCCGTGGCGGCGCATGTCGCGCGCAATGAAATCGGCCGTTTCACCACGATAAAACCCGTCGCGCCCGTCGGTCTGGATGCGGCGTAGTGTTGCGGCCAGCTCCGACTGCGCAAACCGTTGTTGTGCTGTCATGTTGGCGAAGTAGTCGGCGAAGTTGGTGCGCCCGTCAAAACTCTCCAGTTCCCCCGCGACACGTTCGGCCAGAAGCGGCGGGGCGATAAAGCCGTCGCGTGCCAGCGCCAGCGCCGGCGCGACCAGGTCAGTCCACGGCAGGCTGCCGAAACGTTCGTGGGCAGCGGCGAGGCCCGCGACGGTGCCGGGTACGCCGGCGGCCAAATGACCAACCAGACTGAGTTTGTCGACCACGTTGCCGTCGGCATCCAGATACATATCGCGCGATGCGGCGGCCGGCGCCACTTCGCGATAGTCCAAAAAGTAGTCTTGTCCCTCGTGATGGATCAGCATGAAGCCACCACCGCCGATGTTGCCAGCCTCCGGATAGGTGACGGCCAGTGCCAACGCGCCCGCGATGGCCGCGTCTACGGCGTTGCCGCCGCGCGCCAGAATGGCCTCAACCACATCGGCTGACAGCGCGTCCGGCATGGCCAGCGCCGCCTGTGATGCCTGATCTTTTGCGCTGGGGGTGGGGACATTGGTGTCCCGGGTTGCGCAGGCGCTGAGCAGTGCAAGCGTGAGGAGGCCAAGCATAAGGCGAGGGGCTCTGAACACAGGTCGATGCACCATGACAAACTCCGCAAAATTCAAATTAGAGCGCCACCCTAACGCACTGCTGCATGGGGGCCAATCTCGGGGTCCGTTTTCTCGTATACTGCGGCGGATATTCTTACCCACAGAGCAGCAATGAGCACATCAAGCGATCACGACGACGGCCCGAAACTGGACTTCATTCGCCAGATCATTGCCGATGATCAGGCCGCCGGAAAACACGGCGGCGACGTGGTCACGCGTTTCCCACCCGAGCCCAACGGGTTTTTGCACGTGGGTCATGCGAAGTCTATCTGCCTGAATTTTGGCGTCGCAAAAGAATTCGGCGGCAGCACCTACCTGCGGTTCGATGATACCAATCCGATCAAAGAAGATGAGGTGTACGCGCGTGCCATCGAAGACGACGTGCGCTGGCTCGGCTTCGATTGGGAAGATCGCCTGACCCACGCTTCCGACTATTTTCAACGCTTGTACGACGATGCACTGCGCCTGATCGATGCAGGCGTAGCCTACGTCGACGATCTCAATGCCGAGGAAATCCGGGCGTATCGGGGCACGCTCACCGAACCGGGCCGCAACAGCCCCGGGCGTGAGCGCTCCGTGGATGAAAACCGTGCGCTGTTTGAGCGCATGCGCGCGGGCGATTTTGGTGACGGTGAGCGCGTGCTGCGCGCACGCATCGATATGGCCTCGCCGAATATGAATTTGCGTGATCCCACGCTCTATCGCATTCGTCACGTCACGCATCAGCGCACCGGTGACACGTGGTGCATTTATCCGATGTATGACTACGCGCACACGCTGTGCGATGCCTACGAGCGCATTACGCATTCGCTGTGCACGCTGGAATTTGAAGATCATCGTCCGCTGTACGACTGGTTTTTGGATCAGCTGCAGCCCGAGCGCCGCCCGCGTCAGATCGAATTTTCTCGTTTGAATCTGGCCTATACGCTCACCAGTAAACGCAAACTCAACGCGTTGGTTGAGGAGGGCGTTGTCACCGGCTGGAACGATCCGCGAATGGCCACGCTTGCGGGCATGCGTCGACGTGGTTATCCGGCCAGCGCCGTGCGTGACTTCGTTCGTCGCGGCGGCGTGACCAAAAAACACTACGTCATGGAGATGGGCGTGCTGGAAAACAGTGTGCGCGAGAGTTTGGGCGATCCGTCACCGCGCGTGATGGGTGTCCTCAAACCGCTGAAAATTACGTTGACCAATTACCCGGAAGATCAGGTCGAAACCATGACCGCACAAAACCATCCGGGCAATCCGGACATGGGGCAGCGCTCGATTCCGTTCGCGCGCACGCTGTACGTGGAACAAGACGACTTCATGGAAGAGGCGCCGCGTAAATTTTTCCGCCTCAAGCCCGGCGGTGAAGTGCGTTTGCGCTACGCCTACATTATTCAGTGCAATGAGGTGATCAAGGACGATGCGGGCAACGTGGTAGAGCTGCTGTGCACGTACGACGAAACCACGCGCAGCGGCAGCGAAAATGCCGATCGCAAAGTGAAAGGCACCATTCACTGGGTGAGCGCCGAGCACGCAGTGGAGGCCACCGTGCGGGTTTACGATCGCTTGTTTTCAGACGCCTCACCCGGCCGCGTCGATGATTGGCACGAAGCGCTTAATGAACAGTCGCTGGACGTCTCAGCCGCGCGGCTCGAACCATCGCTGGGGGAGTTGCCGGTGGGCGAGGTGGTGCAGTTTGAGCGTCTTGGCTACTTCACACGCGACCGCGACGAACCAACGCTGTTCCATCGCGTGGTGTCGCTGCGTGATTCGTGGGCCAAGCAAGAGAAGCAGGCGCTCACCGCCCTTAACTCGTAACTGCGCACTTAAACGTTGGCCCAGCCTGCCGCCCGTTGGAGTGCATCTTGCCAGCGAGTCTGCAGGCGGGTGCGATCTTCATCGCTTGCCGTCGGCGTGTAGCGCGCCGCGGCCTGCCATTGCGCTCCAATGGTATCGGTGTCGGGCCAAAAGCCCGTCGCAAGTCCTGCAAGATACGCCGCACCCAGCGCGGTGGTCTCGGCGATTTGCGCGCGCACCACATCGACGCCCAGCACGTCGGCCTGAAACTGCATCATCAGCGCGTTTTGGCTGGCACCGCCGTCCACGCGAACTTCTTCGATCGGCACGCCGGCATCGTCGGCCATGGCTTGAATGACATCCATCGACTGCAGCGCGATGCCCTCAAGGGCGGCGCGCGCGATGTGGGCCGCGGTAGAACCGCGCGATAACCCCACCAACGTGCCGCGGGCATACGGGTCCCAGTGCGGGGCGCCAAGGCCTGTGAAGGCCGGTACCAACATCACGCCACCGCTGTCGGGAACGGACGTAGCCAGTGCCTCCACTTCCGCCGAGTCCTTAATAATGCCCAGGCCGTCGCGCAGCCACTGCACCGTCGCACCGCCCATAAAAATGCTGCCCTCCAGTGCGTAGGTCAGCTTGCCATCAAGACGCCACGCCACGGTGGTGAGCAGCTGATTGCGCGAGGCAATCGCCTTGTCGCCCGTGTTCATGAGCAAAAAGCAGCCCGTGCCGTAGGTGTTTTTGGTCATACCCGGGGTCCAGCACGCTTGCCCAAACAGCGCCGCCTGCTGATCGCCGGCGACGCCGCCGATGGTCAGTGGCTGACCAAACATCTGGTCGCTGGTGCGTCCAAACGTACCGCTGGAGTCGAGCACCTCCGGCATCATGGAGGCGGGCACATCAAGAAGGGACAAAAGCTCGGGGCAAAACGATCCACTGTGCACATCGAACAGCATGGTGCGTGACGCGTTGGTCGCATCGGTGACGTGCCGCTTGCCACCGGTCAGGTTGTAAACAAGCCAGCTGTCCACCGTGCCGAACGCCAGTTCGCCGCGCTCGGCTTTCTCGCGTGCGCCGTCCACATTGTCGAGCAGCCAGCGGATTTTCGTGCCGGAAAAATACGCATCCACCACCAGACCGGTTTTCTTCGTGATGGCAGCCCCGTGACCGTCCGCGACGAGCTGTTCGCAGAAAGCCGCCGTGCGCCGATCCTGCCAGACAATGGCGTGGTGAATCGGTTTGCCGCTGGCGCGGTCCCAGACCACCGTGGTTTCGCGCTGATTGGTGATGCCGATGCCGGCGACGTTGTCGACGCCGACTTTCTCGATCACCTCGCGCGCGACGGCCAGCTGGCTGTCCCAGATTTCATTGGCGTCGTGCTCGACCCAGCCGTCGGCGGGAAAGTGCTGCGTAAACTCGCGCTGGGCAACCTGACGCGGCGTGCCGCTCGCGTCGAAGGCTATGGCGCGTGAACTGGTGGTGCCCTGATCGAGCGCGAGTATGTAGGTCATGTCAGCCTCTCCTTAAATTCGAGGCCAACGGTACAACAGATCCGCAGCGCTCGGCAGCCCCCATGCGTTGCCGCCAATGGCCGCACTGGCGTCGCGACCGGCGTACAGCGATAATCCGGCCCATGGCTGGAAAATACTATGAACAATTTAGCGTGGGTGACGTGTTCCGACACGACCTGCATCGCACCATTACCGAAGCGGACAACACCTTCTTTAGTGCGATGACCCACAATCCCGCAGCGCTGCATCTCGATGCAGAATACTGCCGCACGCAAACCGAATTCGGTCAGCGGCTGGTCAATAGCTGCCTCACGCTTTCCATGATGGTGGGCATCTCGGTGGGTGACACCACCATGGGAACCACCGTGGCGAATCTTGGCTGGGACGCCGTGCGTTTTCCCAAGCCGCTTTTTCACGGCGATACGATTCGAGTGGAAAGCGAAGTGCTGGAGCTGCGCGACAGCAAATCCAGGCCCACCAACGGCATCGTGATTTTCGAACATCGTGCGTTTAATCAGCACGACGAGCTGGTGGGCGTGTGTAAGCGCAGCGCGCTGATGCTGCGCGTGCCTGACGATCACAAGGACGCCTGAGTCATGCATCGATCCTGGTTGTTTGTGCCCGGCGACAGCGAACGCAAACTCGAAAAATCACTGGGTGTTGGTGCCGACGCGATTATCCTGGATTTGGAAGATGCCGTGGCGCCTGCGCGCAAAGATGCCGCTCGACGCATCGTTGCCGAGTTTCTGGCCGGACCGGCGAAGGAAAGCGCGGCGTCGGTGTACGTGCGTGTCAATCCGTGGAGCACGTCGCTATGCGCCGAAGATCTGGAGACCGTCATGGCCAGTGCGCCGGTTGGCATCGTGCAACCGAAATCCGAATCAGCGCAGGACGTCATCGCGCTGGGCGCGGCGATTACGGCGCAAGAAAATCAGCACGGCATTGAGCGCGGCAGCACGCGGATTTTACCCATCGTGACCGAAACGCCCAAAGCGGTGTTTCAGCTCGGCAGCTACACCGTGGGCGTGCCAAGACTGGTGGGGCTGACGTGGGGCGCAGAAGATCTTGGTGCTGCGATTGGTGCCAGTGCCCGCCGCGACGAGCACGGCGAATGGCTGCAGCCTTACGAGATGGTCCGCAGTCTTACCCTGTTTGCGGCCCACGCCGCCGGCGTCGAGGCGATCGATACGCTGCATGCCGATTTTCGTGATGCCGAGGGTCTTAGAGCGCACGCGCGTCGCGCCCGGCAGTCAGGTTTTACCGGCAAACTGGCCATTCATCCTGCGCAGGTGGCGGTCATTCACGAGGCCATGACGCCGTCGGATGACGAGGTGGCGAAGGCCCGTTTGATCGTGGCCGCGTTTGAAGAATTCCCCGAGGCCGGGGCCGTCTCGCTGGCCGGTCAGATGTTGGATCGTCCGCATCTGGAGGGCGCACACAAAGTGCTGGCGCTGGCCAGTCGCTCAGAGGGCACCTGAAAAAAGGCCTGCAGGCCGCTGGGTTGGGCGGAACACCACCGGTCTGCGCTATACTGGCCGGCCGAATTCTGATCAGGAGCCGCCATGAGCCGTCCCGCCGCTGACGTCCCAGGTACCGCCACCACTGCCGCCAAGGCGCCACTGCGTTTTGTCACGGCCGCGTCGCTGTTTGACGGGCACGATGCTGCCATCAACATTATGCGTCGCCTGATTCAGTCGCAGGGCGTTGAGGTAATCCACCTTGGGCACAATCGCAGCGTCGCCGACGTGGTCAACGCGGCTCTGCAGGAAGATGCCGACGGCATCGCGGTTAGCTCGTATCAGGGCGGCCACATGGAATATTTTCGCTACATGGTCGACATGCTGCGCGAGCGCGGCGCCGAGCACATTCGTGTTTTTGGCGGCGGCGGCGGCACCATTACCCCCGAAGAAATTCAGGAGCTCATCGCCTACGGGGTAGAGCGCATTTATCACCCGAACGACGGCATGCAGCTGGGTCTTGAAGCCATGATTCAGGATCTGGTTTCGCGTACGCAAAAAGCGCGACGGCCGGCGGCGCGTGTCGAGGGTGACGATGACATCGCGCGGGCGCGCACGATCTCGGCGATCGAACAGGGCCTGTACAGCGACGAAGATTTGGCCGCGCTGCGCAAGACCTGGCAGCTGCGCGCCGGCAACGTGCCGGTGGTGGGCATTACCGGCACCGGCGGGGCCGGCAAATCGAGTGTCACCGACGAAGTACTCAATCGGTTTTTGCAAAGCTTCGATGATCGACGGGTGGCCGTGGTGGCGGTCG
This sequence comes from Gammaproteobacteria bacterium, assembly GCA_045106455.1. Classification (GTDB taxonomy): domain Bacteria; phylum Pseudomonadota; class Gammaproteobacteria; order Steroidobacterales; family JBCCMA01; genus JBCCMA01. The sequence goes on along the minus strand of JBGCEL010000101.1, from coordinate 8,935 downwards.
ATCCCACGCGTCGGCGCACCGGTGGGGCGCTGCTCGGCGACCGGATTCGCATGAACGCGCTGCGTAGCGAGCGTACGTTTATGCGCTCGATTGCGACGCGGCGTCAGCATTTGGCGACCAGCGATATTCTGGGTGACGCCGTGGCGTATTTGAAGTCGCAGGGCTTTGATTTGATCGTGGTGGAAACCGCCGGTATTGGCCAGAGCGACAGTGAGATTGTCGATCTGGTGGATTTTTCGGTGTACGTGATGACCTCCGATTACGGGGCGGCCAGTCAGCTCGAGAAAATCGACATGATCGACTATGCCGATCTGATCGTACTGAACAAATTCGATAAGCGCGGCGCCAAAGACGCCTTACGCGACGTGCGTAAACAGTGGCGTCGCAATCACCTGAAGTTTCAGGCCACCGATGATGAAACGCCGGTGTATCCCACCATCGCGAGTCAATTTAATGACCCGGGCGTGAGCGTCATGTTCGATCGTCTGTGTCAGCAGATGGCCGCAAAAGTGGGGCTCGATGCGGACCATTGGAAAACGCCGTGGCGCGATGAAACACGGATGCCCGATGCGGTGTCGCTCATTCCCGGGCCGCGTATTCGCTATCTGGCAGAAATTGCCGAGCAGGGCCGCGCGATCAATGATCAGGTCGATGCACAGGCCGATGCGGCTACGCGTGCACAGCATTTGTTTGAGTCGCTGCGCGCGCTCGGTGACGACGCGTTGCCGGCGCCGTTCATGCTCTACGGTGACGATGCGCTCACAGGCGATGATGCCGTGGCGACATTGCGCAGGGCGTATCAAACTGCGCTGCAGTCGTTGTCGGTCGACGCAATCGAACAATTGAAACAGTGGCCCGACCGTGCGGCCGGCGTGCGCAGCGAGCGCTACGCCTATCAAGTGCGCAACCGCACGATTGAGGGCAACAACTACCGCACCAGCTTAAGCCAACAACAGATTCCGAAGATCGCCGCGCCAAAGTTTAAGGACTGGGGCGAGCAGCTGCGCTTCTTGCAAAAAGAAAACCTGCCGGGTGCGTATCCGTACACGGCCGGCGTGTACCCGTATCGTCGCACCGGTGAAGATCCCATTCGCATGTTTGCGGGCGAGGGAACGCCAGAGCGCACCAACAGGCGCTTTCATTATTTGTCTAAAGGTCAGCCGGCGTCGCGGCTTTCTACCGCGTTCGATTCGGTCACGCTGTACGGCGAAGATCCGCACGAGCGCCCCGACATCTACGGCAAGGTCGGTAACTCAGGCGTATCGATCGCAAGCGTCGACGATATGAAAAAACTCTACTCAGGTTTTGATCTGTGCGACCCCACCACGTCGGTATCCATGACCATCAACGGTCCGGCGCCGATGATCCTGGCGTTTTTCATGAACGCGGCCATCGATCAGCAGATCGAAAAACACCTGCGCGAAAACGGCGAGTGGGACGCGGTGAGTAAAAAAATCGATGCCTCGTTCGAGGGCAAAATTCGTCCCGGGTATCGCGGCGAGTTGCCAGAGGGCAATGAAGGTCTGGGTCTGGGGTTGCTGGGCGTTGCCGGCGATCAGGTGGTGGATGCTGAAACCTATGCCACCATCAAAGCGCGCACGCTGGCCTCGGTGCGTGGCACGGTGCAGGCCGATATTCTCAAAGAAGATCAGGCGCAAAACACCTGTATTTTCTCCACCGAATTTGCGCTGCGCATGATGGGCGACGTGCAGCAGTATTTTATTGATCACAAGGTGCGCAACTACTACAGCGTTTCCATCAGCGGATATCACATTGCCGAGGCCGGGGCGAACCCGATTAGCCAGCTGGCCTTCACGCTATCGAACGGCTTCACGATTGTGGAGTACTACCTCGCGCGCGGCATGAACATTGATGACTTCGCGCCCAACCTGTCGTTCTTTTTCTCCAACGGCATGGACCCGGAATATGCCGTGATTGGTCGTGTGGCACGGCGGATTTGGTCGCGTGCGATGCGTGAGCGCTACGGCGCCAGCTCGCGCAGCCAGATGATGAAATATCATATTCAAACGTCGGGACGCTCGCTGCACGCGCAGGAAATCAGCTTCAACGACATTCGCACCACGCTGCAGGCGCTCTACGCATTGTTCGATAATTGTAATTCGCTGCATACGAATGCGTTTGATGAGGCGATTACCACGCCCACCGAACAGTCGGTGCGTCGCGCGGTGGCGATTCAGCTCATTATTAACCGCGAGCTGGGCCTGAATTTCTGCGAAAACCCGCTGCAGGGATCGTTTGTGATTGACGAGCTGACCGATCTGGTGGAAGAGGCGGTGTATCGCGAATTTGAACGCATCAGCGAGCGCGGTGGCGTGCTCGGCGCCATGGACACGATGTACCAGCGCGGCAAAATTCAGGACGAGAGCATGGTGTACGAGCAGCAGAAACACGACGGCACGCTGCCCATTATTGGGGTGAATACGTTCCTGCCGGCGGACGGTCAGCAAGACGAAATCACCACGCTCGAGCTTATGCGCTCTGATGATGACGAAAAGAACGCACAGATCGCGACCGTGCGCGATTTCCAGAGTACTCATGAGGCTGAGCAATCAGCGGCGCTGGCGAATTTGCAAGCCGTTGCGCGTGATCGAGGCAATATTTTCGAAGCCCTTATGGACGCCGTGAAGGTGGCATCGCTGGGACAAATCTCGCACGCGCTGTACAGCGTGGGCGGCGAATACCGCCGCAATATGTAGCGTTAGTGGCCGGCCGTGTGACGCTGCACGAAGTCGATGTAATCCCGCGCGGTTTGCGCGGGCGCCTCGACCATTGGCAAATGTCCTATGCCCGGCATCACAATCATCTCAGCGGTGGGCAGCGCGTCGCGCAGGATAGGTGCGCCACTGACGTGTAGCACCTGATCTTTGTCACCCCACACCACAAGTGTCGGCGCAGGCGAGGTGCTCACGGTGTCATTGACCGGAGGCGCCAGCGCAATTTCCTCAAATATGCGCGTGTGCAACACCTGATCCTGCATGGCGCGTTCGCCCAGCGTGCGGCGCACACTACCGGGCAAAAAGATCTTCTTCTCGACCGCCAATTCCATCACCCGTTTGAAGTCCGCGACTGAGGTGGGCAGAAGCAGCATTTCCTGCGTTGCGCGATAGTGCGCCGCCATAACGCTGTCTTCGCTCCCTTCCACACCGGCGGGCGCGAGCAGCCAGCGCGTCATCACCTCATCGGGATAGAACGCGCCATAGAGCACGGCAATGGCCCCGCCCATCGAACTGCCGCCAATATGACAGCGCGTGATGCCCAGCCCATGCAGGATGCCGTGCAGGCGGCGAGTCTGATCCTCAAAGGGATACGGCGCGTCGTGCAATCGCGTGGATTCGCCAAAGCCCGGCAGATCCGGCACCACCACGTGGAAGTGTTTGGTGAGTGCGCCGGCGATGCGGGTGAAGTTGTCTTTGTCGGCACCAAAGCCGTGTACTAGCACCAGCGTGTCGCCCTGACCGCCTTCGAGGTAGCGAATGGTCATGCCATCCACGGTCTTCTCGCGCCAGGACAGACCGTTGCGCCGCCGCTCCAAGCCCATGGCAAGCTTGGTGGCCAACTTGGGAAACCCCAATTCCAGGACCATGACGGCCAGAATAAGGAGTCCTAACACGAGCAATACATTCGTCAACATCGACATCTCCTGCCCACAGGGGCGATACAGCGAAGTGTGCGTGAAGCGCGACAGCAGATCAAAGGTCGCGAATGGCTTATGATGCAGCCACGTTTTGCGCAGGGGAGCGCCCACAAGTCATGAATTGGAAAAATGCCCGCGGGCTTGCAACGCCTGCTCTGACCTCGTTTGGCGTAGCCGTGGCCGTGTTCGCGCTGCCAGGCTGTGGTGGCGAAGACAAAATGACCGCAGAAGCGCCCTGCGCCGTGCAAATTCTGGAAACGGCACCAGCGCCCGGGCCCGCGCTGTGGAAGGTGAGTGATGACGATACGACCGTCTATTTGTTTGGCACGTTTCACGCGCTGAAGCCTGAGGTGAGCTGGTTTGAGGGTCCGGTGCGCGCGGCCTACGAGGCGGCCGACGAAGTGGCGCTGGAAGCCACCGATACGCAGGACCAACAGCGGATGGAAGCGTTAGTTCTGAAATACGGTGTGGATCCGCAACGGCGAAAACTGTCTGAGGTGATCGGTGAGGAAAACGCCGCGGCACTCTCCGAGAGGCTCGCGTCGCTTAACTTGTCTTTGGGTCAGGTAGAGCGCATGGAGCCGTGGCTGGCGGTAACGTCGCTGGCGCAGCAGCAAATGCAGGCGGCGGGCTTTAATGCCAGCTACGGCGTTGACGCGAAATTGCAAAACAGCGCCAGCGAGGCCGGCAAAACGCTCACCGGTATTGAAGGTGCCGAGGCGCAGCTGGCGTTGCTTGACAGCTTTTCAGAAGAGAACCAGATTCTGTGGCTGGAGCTAACGCTGCGCGACTGGGATAAGGCCGGTGAAACGCTTAACAACATGTTGGCACTATGGTCTTCGGGTGACATGGCCGGGTTCGCAACAGAGATGTTCGAATCGATCGATGAGGTGCCGACCCTGACCGAAGCCCTGCTGACCGATCGCAATGAAGGTTTCGCCGACTGGATCATCGAACGCATGGCGCAGCCGGGCACGGTCTTTTTTGCCGTGGGCGCCGGGCATCTTGCGGGTGTGGGCAGCGTGCAGGATTTTCTATGCGAGCGGGGACTGTACGCACAGCGCCAGTAGATTTGGACAAGACCACCGATATTCTGGATACGCTTATTATCGGGGCCGGCTTTGGCGGTCTCGGTGCGGCGATTGCGTTGAAAAAACGCGACCAACACAATTTTCTGATTCTTGAGAAGGAGCAGGATCTGGGTGGGACCTGGCTTGTGAACCGCTACCCGGGATGCGGCTGTGATGTGGCCTCGCATCTGTATTCGTATTCTTTTGCTCCCAATACCTCATGGTCACGCAGTTTCTCTGGCAGCGAGGAAATTTGGCGCTACCTAAAAGACTGCGCAGCGCAATTCAAGCTTGATGATCACCTGCGTTTTGGCCATGCAGTGGAGCGGCTCGCGTTTGATGAGGGGAACAACGTCTGGCGTGTTGCGCTGGATGATGGCAGCGAGCTTGTGGCCCGTGCTGTGATTCTCGCTACGGGCGCGTTGTCGAAACCGGCCGAGCCTGACATCGCGGGGCTCGATAAATTTGGCGGTCGTCTGTTTCATTCCCAGAGCTGGGATCATGATTACGATCTAAAAGACAAACGTGTTGCGGTGATTGGCACGGGGGCCAGTGCGATTCAGTTCGTACCCCACGTGGCCAAGCGCGCGGCCAGTGTGACGTTGTTTCAGCGCACGCCACCGTGGATATTGCCTAAGCCAGATCGACGGATTAGCGCGATAGAGCATTCGCTGTTTCGGCGCGTGCCGGGCTTGCAAAAATTGCTGCGCGGTTTTATTTACGTGACCAACGAGCTGCGCGCCATCGCGTTTGTGTATCAGCCCGGACTGCTGCGGATGTTCGAGTGGTTGGCCAAGCGTCATATCCGGCGCAGCATTGCTGACCCGGCGCTACGCGCGACGGTGACGCCGGACTATCGCATCGGCTGCAAGCGGGTGCTGATCTCCAACGATTATTATCCTGCGCTGACGCGTGATCATGTTGAGGTGGTGACGCAGGGCGTAGAGGCGCTCGACGAGACGGGTGTTATCGCTGTGGATGGCACGCACACGCCCGTTGATGCGGTGGTGTTGGGCACTGGATTCAACGTGACGGCGCCGTTTGACGCGGGTTTTATCCGCGGTCTGAATGGGCTTGATCTGGCCACGCACTGGCAGGCAGGCCCGGAGGCTTACCTTGGCACGGTCATCGCGGGCTTTCCCAATCTGTTTATGCTGGCGGGTCCCAACACGGCCCTTGGGCACAATTCGATGATCTACATGCTCGAGTCGCAAATTGAGTATGTGATGGCCGCGCTGGACTATCAGCGCAAGCACGACGTGTCGCGTCTTGACGTGAACGTGGCGGTACAACAGCGCTACAATGATAAGGTGCAGGGCGGGCTCGCGGGCTCGGTCTGGAACACCGGCGGCTGCACCAGTTGGTACAAGCATCCGAGTGGTCGAAACGTGGCGCTGTGGCCGGACTTTACGTGGCGTTTTCGAGCACGAACCCGGCGGCTCGACCCGCGGGATTTTCAACCTTAAGAAAAACAGGTTTCGTTTTATGGCGTCGATAGCGACCGATAAAGAAGAAGATGTAGCCGCACTGAAAGCGGTGTCCGACAACCTGCGCGAGCGACGTACGATCGCGTTGTTTGAACCGCGCCCCGTGGTGGAGCGTCACATTACCGATGCGATTAATCTGGCGCGTTGGGCGCCAAACCATCATGTGACCCAGCCGTGGCACTTCTATCTGCTGGGCGAGAAGGCACGCGACGCCACGCTGCATTGGGTGGAAGTGATCGTGGGTGAGCGAGCCAACCCCGAGATCGGTGCACGCAAGCGCGCCAAATGGGCCGACGTGCCGGGCTGGGTGGTGGTTACCTGCAAACGCAACAGCGATGCGCTCATGCAACAGGAAGATTACGCGGCCTGCGCGTGTGCCATTCAGTCATTCTCGCTGTATTTGTGGCAGCTGGGCATTGGCATGAAATGGTCCACAGGATCCATTACCCGTGACGCACGCTATCTGGATGCGCTGGGCATTGATCAGGAAAAAGAATTTGTCGTGGGATTAATTTCCTACGGTTACCCCAAGACCGTGCCGGTACAAAAGCGACACGAAGCCGAACAAATAATTACGCGTCTGCCCTAGAGCGCGCACGTTAGGAGAAGAGTATGCAAACCAAAGCAGCAGTAGCCTGGAAAGCGGGCGCCCCGTTGAGTATTGAAACCGTAGAAGTTGGTGGTCCGCGTGAAGGCGAGGTGTTGGTCGAGATTCATGCCACGGGCGTGTGTCATACCGATGCCTTTACGTTGTCCGGTGATGATCCCGAGGGCGCGTTTCCGGCCATCTTAGGGCACGAAGGTGCGGGCGTGGTGGTTGATGTGGGGCCGGGTGTGAAAGACCTCAAAAAAGGCGATCACGTGATACCGCTGTACACGCCGGAATGCCGTACCTGCAATTTTTGTCTGCATCCTAAAACCAACCTGTGCCAGTCGATTCGTGAGACCCAAGGCAAGGGCGTGATGCCCGACGGCACGAGTCGTTTTCGCGTCGGCGATCAGGACGTGCTGCATTACATGGGCTGTTCTACGTTTTCCAATTACACGGTGATGCCGGAAGTGGCCTTGGCACGCATTCGTGAAGACGCGCCGTTCGACAAGGTGTGCTACATCGGCTGCGGCGTTACCACCGGTATTGGTGCGGTGATCTACACGGCGAAGGCAGAGCCCGGTTCGACGATTGCGGTGTTTGGTTTGGGTGGGATTGGTCTGAATGTGATTCAAGGTGCGCGCATGATTGGCGCTTCGCGCATTATTGGCGTTGACTTGAACCCGGAGCGGGAGGCGTTGGGCCGTCAGTTCGGGATGACGGACTTTGTGAATGCGAAATCATCGGCCGACGTGGTGGCGGAGATAATCGATATTACCAACGGCGGTGTGGACTACAGTTTTGAGTGCATCGGCAATGTGAACACCATGCGCCAAGCGCTGGAGTGTTGTCACAAGGGTTGGGGTGAGAGCGTGATTATTGGCGTGGCCGGCGCCGGGCAGGAAATTGCGACGCGTCCGTTTCAATTGGTGACGGGTCGTGTTTGGAAGGGCACGGCGTTTGGTGGTGCCCGCGGACGTACGGATGTGCCGCGAATTGTTGACTGGTACATGGATGGCAAAATCAACATCGATGATTTGATTACGCATGTGATGCCACTGGATAAAATTAACGACGCGTTTGAACTTATGCACTCTGGGGAGAGCATTCGGTCGGTTGTTACGTTTTAACGATTTGTGATTCTGGTGGTGAGTGGTATTGAAAGATGCCACTCGCCTCGGTTCGTTCTTGGTTTTCTGGGCGTGTGGTCTGGCGGCCTGGATTTCATCGTCTATTTCTTGTTGGCGCTAGCGGCATAACGCCGGGCGAACTCGGCGGCAATTTTGCAACTCAGTGAGGCTATCGGGGGCTTTCCTGATTTGGCACACATGATATTCCGCCATTGTGCTAGATTTGGATTATGGTTTTATTGATTCAGACATATAGTTAGGCGGCTCGACGGTGGTTCTCCCAAAAATTGTGGCGGGCGCAGTTGCGATAGTCGCGTGTGCACATTTTTCCCTGTTCTCAGCAAGCGCGCAGTCCTGCAAAAGAACTAGCGAGTACAAGGTGTTGGCGAAGGTAGTCCGCACATACTACAAGTCAAATCGGGCCAAGTGCGAAGACTCAGTTGCCCAGTATTTTAGGCAGATGGCGATAGCAAAGTGTGAGGCGGAGAAAAGGGGCAAGGGCGTTGCGGGAGATTGTGAGCATCTCGCGACATTCGAAGCCGCCGCGCTGATGCCAGAGAACGCCTACGAACATTGCGAGGTGTATGAGCCTGATATAGTTGAGCGATACAAGTTTGTTGACGACTATGCGAAGGAGAACGGCATCGACAAGTGTGAAGCAGGCGAGGGAGGCGCATCGAATGACTAAGTGCCAAGAGGCGCCGCCTAACAAAAAGTTGCAGCTGACGAGATAGTTCCTACGGTTTAGTGGACACCCTGACCTAACCAGATCAGGAGTGAATACGATGCCGAAACCCGGCCCAAGAGCGACCTACAAATACAGCGAACATTTTAAAGCGACGGCAGTGCGATTGAGTCATTTGCCTGGCGTTGAAGTCCAAGATATCGCTGCATCTCTTTACATTCATCCGTTCATGTTGTCTCGTTGGCGTAAGCAAGTACGCGAGGGGATGATTGTGGCGAAGGGTGTTGATGTGGATAAAGAGGTTGCAGCAGAACTCAAG
>JBGCEL010000100.1:0-4117 GCA_045106455.1 Gammaproteobacteria bacterium | reverse complement strand
AGCAGATCAAAGCGACTCAAGAAACCGTAGATGGTCGCCGTATCAAAATCGTACTGGTGATACATCGGTTCGTGCGGCTTGGGCTCGATCAGGATTTTGCCTTTGAAGCCGATCTTATGTTTGTGCTCGATCACCAGTGACAAGAAGCGACCGAAGTTTTCCAGCTCGCGCTTCAAGTCGGTATTCAGCAGCGTGTCGTAGCCCTCGCGTCCGCCCCAAAGAACATAGTTCGCGCCGCCCAATTCATGAGTGGCATTCAGGCAGTCGCGAATTTGGCGAATCGCGCAGGCGGCCACTTCCGGATTAGGATTGGTCAGGCCGCCCGCCGCGTAACGTGGATGGCTAAATAAATTGGCTGTGCCCCACAACAGGCGCTTGCCGGTTTTTTGCTGGTACGCGGCCAGGTTGTCTGTCGCGCTGCGCAGACTGCTGGCCAGCGCGTCCGGCGTCTCCGCGCTTTCCACAACGTCCACGTCGTGGAAACAGTAGAACGGCAAATCGAGTTTGGTCAGAAATTCAAACGCTGCGGCCATTTTCAAATCTGCGGCAGCGCGCTGATCACCCACCGCGTGCCACGGGCGTTGAAACGTGCCGGCGCCAAAAATATCAAAGCCGTTCCAGCAGTAGGTGTGCCAGTAGCACACGGCCATGCGCAAGTGATCTTCCATACGCTTGCCGAGGACCACGCGATCTTTCTCGTAATAGCGATACGCGAACGGATTGGCACTGCTCGGGCCCTCGTAGCGCACAACATCAACGTTTGGGAACAGCGGCGCGTGCGCGCCCGGTGACTCAGGGTTGGGCATGATCGTTCTCCGCAAAGGTTGTTTTGAGCGTTTGATACAGCGCCTGGTAACGCGCGCGTTGCGTGGCGAGGTTTTCGGCAAGCTCGTGATTGGGCGCAATGGTGGCCGTGATCGCCGGTGGCGCAAACACGTCGTCGCTGTTGCCATGTAGGGCGAACTGGGCCAATCGCGCTGCGCCCAGTGCGGGGCCGACGGCCGCTGAATCACGATAAACCAAAGGCCGGCCGATGATCGCGGCCAATATTTCGCCCCAGTAACTTGATCGGGCACCGCCGCCAATCACCGTCAGCGATCCAATTTTTGCGCCAGCCATCACCAGCGCATCGAAGCCGTCTGCCATTCCAAACGCAACGCCCTTCAGCACGGCGTCGACGATTTCCGCCGGCCCGGTATCGTGCGTTAGACCCAGCAGCACACCCGACGCATTGGGATCGTTGTGCGGCGTGCGTTCGCCTGAGAGATAGGGCAAAAATGTCGTTCGGTTATCAGGACGCGTGGTCTGAGCGAGTTCGATCAGCTGGCCGACCGTGGCGGTTTTGGTGACCTTGCACGCCCAGTGCAAACAACTCGCGGCGCTGAGCATCACGGACATCAAATGCCAGCGACTGGGCACGGCGTGGCAAAACGCATGCACAGCGGACTGCGGGCGCGAGCGGAACGATTCGCACGCGGTAAATATGACACCGGAGGTGCCGAGCGACATCATCGTTTGTCCCTCGTCCACCACGCCCGCGCCAATGGCACCCGCCGCGTTGTCACCGCCGCCTGCCACCACAGGGACGCAAGGCATGCCCCAGTCGGCGGCCACGTCGGGTCGCAACTGCCCGGTGACGTCGGTGCCTTCGTATAGACGCGGCATGTGGTCCGTAGTGAGTCCGCACGCGTGCAACAACGGCGCGTGCCACGCCCTGGCCGCCACATCCATCCACAGCGTGCCGGAGCTATCTGAACAATCGGAGGCAAATTCGCCCGTCATCTTCAATCGAACGAAATCTTTGGGCAGCAGCACTTTGTCGATTTTGTCGAACAGCGCCGGCTCGTTTTGTTGCAGCCACTTTAATTTTGGCCCCGTGAACCCCGGCATCAGAAGGTTAGCGCCGCGCTCGACAAAGGCCGGCTCGCGTTCAGTCAGTTCGGCGCACTGCGCATCACTGCGCCCATCGTTCCAAATAATCGCGTCGCGCAGCGGCTGATGATTTTTGCCAAGCACGGTCGCGCCATGCATTTGCCCGGACAGACCAATCGCTTTTACGTTTGCTCGCGCTGCCATCGGCAGTTCTAACACGGCAGACTGCGTGGCCGACCACCAGCTCTCGGGGTCCTGTTCCGACCAGGTTGGGTGCGGGCGGGAAACGGTCAGCGGCGCGCTACCCGTTGCCACGCTGGCACCGGTGTCATCGATCAACACGACCTTCACGGCAGACGTACCAATATCGATGCCTAAAAACACCCCTACCCCCAATCGAGCTTCGTTTATCTGCACAGTGATGTTAACGTTAACATTCGAGGATTGACCTGACAAGGCAGCGGCCTAGAATGACGCTCAGGGAGACCTATGAAGCCACCGTCTAAATCCAATCGCGTCACCATTGTCGATGTCGCCGAACACGCGGGCGTGTCGACCATGACCGTGTCGCGCGTGGTAAATCGCGACCCCAAGGTCAAAGCGAGCACGCGCGCGACCGTAGAAAAAGCGATCGCCAAACTCAACTACGCACCCAACATTGCGGCCCGAGCGCTGGTTGGCAGCAAAAATCGCCGTATCTGTCTTTTGTACGGCAACCCGTCATCGGCCTATCTGGGCGATTTGCTGTTAGGCGCGCTTGAGGCGGCGAGCGATGTGGGTGTGCATTTGATGGTGGAGCGAACGGATCCTTCACTGGATCCTGAAAAATTTGTGCAGCGGTTTGGGCGAGACTGGGATGCGATCATTGTGCCGCCGCCCATGAGCGATATTCCGGGCCTGCGCAAATGTATTCACGAACGCGGCGTGCCGGCGGTTTTTCTTGCCAGCGCAACCCAGTCCGGGCGCGCCAACGAAATTCGCATTGATGATCGCAAGGCCGCATTAGAAGTGACGCAGCTGCTTTTGGACAATGGCCACACGCGGATCGGGTTCATTAAGGGCAACCCGAACCAGACGGTGAGCCAAGCACGTCTTACCGGCTACCAAGAAGCGCTTGCCGCTGCCGGCATTTCATCAGACTTAGCGTTGGTTCAGGAAGGCTTGTTTACGTATCGATCAGGACAGGAGGCGGCGACCGCGCTTTTGCGATTACCGAATCGACCCACCGCCATTTTCGCCAGCAACGACGACATGGCAGCCGGATGTCTCGCCGCCGCCGCGCACGCCGGCGTTAATGTGCCCGAAGAACTTTCGATTGTGGGCTTTGACGATTCGTCGATTGCGTCGGTGGTTTGGCCGCCGCTGACAACGTTACGCCAGCCTGTTTCCGAGATGGCGGCGATGGCGGTTCGAACCGTTTTGGCGGCCGGCGATGGGCCGTTGCCGATTGATACTCGGATTGTTGGGCATTCGCTTATTGAGCGGGGGACGACGACAAAACGAACGGTAACGCTGAAGTAACGTCAAAATCACGCGCCGCTAACAACTCCGCACGCGGTTGCTGACTATGATCTTTCTCACCAACACGCACAGCGAATAGCGCTTACGTGTCATTCACAACCAGAGAGATCGAACGCCATGAAAGCAACCAAAACCCTTAATCAGAAAATCGCCGCCGTATTTTTGTGCACGATGCTTGCCGGCCCGGCTGCAGCGAACTACACCATGACGATGGGTAACCATGACAGCCCTCCGCCCCAGCCAGAGCGCGTGGAAATCCCTGAAGAGGCGAATTCTGCGGAGGCATTGGAAACCACGGTTTTCGAATCGCTGCGACGCCTGCTGCTCGGCAGCCAGAGCGACTAATGCTATCGGGGCTGGTCATTGGCCAGCCCTGGTGCGGCGATCATTTTGGGCATCGTGCGGGCACGTCTGGAGTGATCAGCACGGATTCAATGCCATGCGACTAAGTGTCGCGAATGACCGAAACGTGGAAGACGGTGCGGGAGATTTGATGGTGGCTATGGGTGGACTTGAACCACCGACCTCAGCATTATGAATGCCGCGCTCTAACCAGCTGAGCTACATAGCCATTTGAGGACCCTGGCACAGATTTGCCAAGGCCGCAGATTGTCCGCGCTGACCGCCATGCTGTCAAGCGCCGACGTCCGAAAAATCGGGCGTTAAACGTTAAATCGAAAGTGCATCACATCGCCTTCATTGACGATGTATTCCTTGCCCTCAA
>JBGCEL010000099.1:0-5511 GCA_045106455.1 Gammaproteobacteria bacterium | reverse complement strand
CTGGTGATAAACGTCCAGCCAAAGATGCAGGCGATGCCGAGCAGCTGAGCGCCCAGGCTGGCCTCTTCGTTGCTGAGTGTGACCGCCAGCAGACCCCAAATGCCGACCACGCCGTGAACGGAAATGGCGCCCACTGGATCGTCAATTTTGAGTTTGTCGAGCATGACGATGGACGGCACAACGATTAGTCCGCCGATAATGCCGATCAATGTCGCCAGCAGTGGCGCGGGCGTCAGCGGTTCGGCGGTAATGGCAACGAGGCCCGCCAGCGCGCCGTTGAGCGCCATGGTCAAGTCGGCTTTGCCGAACCACATGCGTGCGAGCAGCAGCGCTGCGACAAGACCACCTGCGGCGGCCATGTTGGTATTCACAAACACCAGAGCCACGGCGTTGGCCTCGCCTACATCCGATACTTTGAGCTCCGAGCCGCCGTTAAAGCCGAACCAGCCGAGCCACAAAATTAGCGTACCCAGCGTGGCCAGCGGCAAGTTGGCACCGGGTATGGCATTGACGCTGCCATTTTTGCCGTACTTGCCTTTGCGTGCGCCGAGGAGCAAAACGCCGGCCAGTGCCGCTGAAGCGCCACACAAGTGCACGACCCCGGAGCCGGCGAAATCCAGGAAGCCACCGGCGTCCAGAAAACCAGCGCCCCACTTCCAAAAGCCCTGCACTGGATAGATAAAGCCGGTCAGTACGATGCTAAACAACAGGAACGCCCACAGCTTCATGCGCTCGGCGACCGCACCCGACACGATGGACATGGCGGTAGCGACGAAGACGACTTGAAAGAAGAAGTCGGACAGATTTGAGTAGTAGGCGTCTCCGGCAACTACGCCGGCCACATCATTATCTGATGTGGTCAAAAATCCCGTGCCAATCGTGCCGAGACTTTGGAATATGCCGCCTTCAAATGCACCGGGGTACATGATGCCGTAGCCGGTCAGCATGTACATGATGCAGGCAATTGAATAGAGGCCGACGTTCTTGGTCAGAATTTCAGCCGTGTTCTTGGCGCGGACCAGTCCGGCCTCGAGCATTGTGAAACCGGCGGCCATCCACATGACCAGCGCCCCCATGACCAGAAAATAAAAGGTATCCAGTGCGTAGGCCAGTTCTGCAACACGGGTGCTGACGGTGGTTAATTCTTCCACTTGAAATTGCTCCTGTTAACTTAAACGGCGTCGGCGCCGGTTTCACCCGTACGAATGCGGATGGCTTGTTCTATTGGGGCGACGAATATTTTTCCGTCGCCAATTTTGCCGGTGTGTGCCGCTTTGCTGATCGCTTCCAGCACAACGTCGACACGATCATCAGCCACGGCTAGCTCGATTTTGGTTTTGGGCAAAAAGTCGACGACATATTCCGCGCCGCGATAGAGCTCGGTATGCCCGCGCTGGCGACCGAAGCCTTTGACCTCTGTGACGGTGATGCCCTGAATCCCGATGTCGGCGACGGCTTCACGGACGTCGTCGAGCTTGAAGGGCTTCACAATGGCGGTGATCATTTTCATCGTGGTGATCCTGTATTGGCGATTGCTTTGACAAAGCAGGATTCGTGCCAACGGTCTGAGCGTGTACTTGCAGCGATCGGGTCAATTTGAAGTGAGCAAAAAAGCAGCGCACGACTCTTATCAGTGCGCGGAGTGTGAAAAGCGACCCAAATCAGTGCGCTTTGGTTGGGGCGGTACTGGCGGGCAGTCTGCGGGCTGCCCTGCTATGATGCGCGCCGGTCAGCCAACTACATGGATTAAGAGCTATGAGCGACAGCGTGCAACTTCTGGGTGTCAGTAATGCCATCGTCGACGTTCTGGCGCAGGTCAGCCACGAATTTATCGCCGAACTGGGCTGCGTGCCCGGTTCGATGAACCTGATTGAGGCCGACCAGGCTCAGGCGATCTACGACAAGATGGGGCCCACCACTCAGCGCTCCGGCGGTTCCGTGGCCAACACCATTGCCGCGTTCGCCAATCTGGGTGGTCGAGCTGCCTATATTGGGCGCGTGGCTGACGATGAGCTCGGTACCGTTTTTGACCACGATATGAATTCACTCGGTGTGGATATGCGGCGGCCGCCGGCCGCGGCGCAGGCCGCTACCGCGCGCTGCTACGTGATGGTGACGCCGGATGGTCAGCGCACGATGCACACCTACCTCGGGGCATGTTTAGAGCTCAATGAGTCTGACGTCAGCGAAGAGTCCGTCGGCGTGCCGCAGGTGGTTTTGTTTGAGGGATATCTGCTGGATGCACCCCACGGTCCGGCGCTGATTGAAAAGGCGATTCGAATTGCCAAGGATCACGGTAGCGAAGTGGCGCTGTCGTTGTCGGACTCGTTCTGTGTTGAGCGGCATCTGGAGACGTTCCGCCGACTGGTGAACGAATCTGTAGATATTGTGATTGCCGACGACAGCGAAGCGCTGGCGTTATTTGCCACCGAGAGCCTCGATGAAGCGATCGATGCGGCCAGTGCACTGGGCAATTTGTTTGCCATTACGCGTGCCGCAGAAGGTTCGGTTATCGTGCGTGGCAGCGAGCGGATTGATCAAAAAGCGGACCGCGTTGAAAAGGTGATCGATTCGACCGGCGCCGGTGATGCCTACGCCGCCGGCTTCCTGCATGCCTATGCCAACGACAAGCCGTTGCGCTCGTGCGCGCGATTAGCCTCGTGGTGTGGTGCGCAAGCCGTCCAGCAAATGGGCGCGAGATTCGAAAGCGAGAAGCTGCGCGACGATTAAGGGCGGCTTGCGGCGAACCCACAGTCGGCGTAGCCCGAAGGTCCCGGTGCGGCAAAATACAGCGAGCGAAAAAGACCCAAATCCAACGCATTGACGACGCCGTCTTCATTGATGTCGGCCTCCGCGTTGGCGGTGAAAAACACCGTGCGGAAAATGCCCAGATCAATAATCGCGTGTACGCAGTCCTGATTAAAATCGATATCGCAGGCGTTACCAAAGCCGTCTTCATCGGCATCAAACTGCGTGGGGTTGGGGCGCTCAGTGCAGTTGTCGATAATGTCCACCACGCCGTCGTTGTCGGTGTCCTGCGCCACGTTGGCGGCGAAGAACGCGTCGAATTCGGTTTGCAGCAGGTCTATCGGATCGACAGCGGTGCTCGGCGAGCGCGTGTTGATGCGCATGAACTCCTGATCCTGCGTGTCGTCGGCGCGCGTCACACTGATGTAGGCCGACAGCGATGAAGTGTCGTCGCAGCGTTGGTCGGCCATGGGTTCTTTGGCGGCCTGCAGCGTGGCCATGAGCCGCTCGCCGAGCCAGCCTTCGCTGGACTCAAACGCCGCCTGCAAACTCGAAGTTGGCCGCGCCGGAGTAGGTGACCGTGTGGTCGTCACTGGAATTGCCCAGATCCACAATCGCATACTGGCGATCCTGCGGACGCCCGCTGACGTCGTTATCGATGAGCCATTGCAGCGTTTGTTCCGCGCTCTCGCCCATGGCCAGACGATCACGCCCGTTCAAAAGGTTTGGCACAGAAGCAAACGACTGCGCGTTAATGGCACCGCGTCCCGGCGCAAAGCGCGAAACAAAAAAACCAAGGTCAATATCGGACACGCAGGTCGCCACGGCGCTGCCCACTTCGCGCGTGCGTGGATCGAACGCAACGATGGAGAACGTGGCGTTGGCGACCGTCGTCAAGAGCAAGAACAACGCGAGCGTGGTTGCGCGAGAAATCATGGCGGTCTCCGAAAAAGATGGGTTAGGCGTCGTCGATCAGGCGCATCTGCAACGCGAGGCGAATCATGTCGTCCAGTGAGCTTTGACGTTCATCGGCCGAGAGCGCCGCGCCGGTGCGAATGTGGTCACTGACCGTGACCACGGCCAGCGCGCGGGCGCCGAATTCGGCGGCAACGCCGTACAGGCCAGCGGCTTCCATCTCGACGCCGAGCACGCCGTACTTTTCCATGACGTCGAACATCTCGGGGTCTGGCGTGTAAAACAGATCCGCTGAGAAAATATTGCCGACTTTGGTTTTTAAGCCCAGTGCACCGGCCGCGGCCACCGCGCGCGCCAGCATCGAATAGTCCGCGATGGCGGAAAAATCATAGCCTTTAAAACGCATGCGATTGACGTTGGAATCCGTGCACGCGCCCATGCCAATCACCACGTCGCGCAGATTGGCGTCGGCGGCCAACGCACCGCAGCTGCCGATGCGCAAAATTTCTTTGACGCCGTAGCACTGGATCAGCTCGGTAGCGTAAATGGAGGCCGATGGAATGCCCATGCCGCTGCCAACCACCGACACGGCTCGGCCCTGATGCGTGCCGGTATAGCCAAGCATGTTGCGCACGTTGGTGACCTCGCGAGCATCATCGAGAAATTCCTCGGCGATGTAGCGTGCGCGCAGCGGGTCGCCCGGCATCATAACGAAATCGGCGAAGGCACCCTCCGGGGCATTAAAGTGTTTGGCTTCCATTAGATAAAACTCGTTCCATATTCAAGGGGGGACAAATTGAAGTGCTGTGCCAGCGTTTGGCCAATGTCTGCAAACGTATCGCGGCGGCCGATCGAACCTGCTGGCACCGATTTACCGAAGCACAGCACAGGAATGTATTCGCGCGTATGGTCGCTGCCGGGCCAGGTGGGATCGCAGCCGTGATCGGCCGTTAACAGCAATAGATCGTCGTCGCCGAGCGTGTCGATGATCTCAGGCAAGCGCTGATCGAAATATTGCAGCGCGCGGGCGTAACCGTCGACGTCGCGGCGATGTCCATAGGCAGAATCAAAATCCACAAAGTTCGTGAACACCAAAGAGCGATCATCCGCGCTGCGCATTGCCTCGAGCGTAGCGTCGACCAGCGCTGGCAGGCCGGTGGCTTTGATCTTTTTCGAGATTCCCTGCTGTGCGTAAATGTCGGCAATCTTGCCAACGCTAATGACGCTGCCGCCGTCTTCGACCAGCCGATCGAGCAGAGTCGGTGCCGGTGGCGGGACGGAAAAATCGCGCCGATTGCCGGTGCGTTCGTAGTTGTCCGGGCCGCTGCCGACAAACGGGCGTGCGATTACGCGTCCAACGTTCATGTCGTTGAGCATGCGGCGCGCGTCGCGACAAATATCGAGCAGTCGCTCAAGACCAAAGCTCTCTTCGTGACACGCGACCTGGAAAACACTGTCCGCCGAGGTGTACACAATAGGTTTGCCGCTGCGGCGATGCTCGTCGCCCAGCTCGGCGATAATGGTGGTGCCCGAAGCGTGGCAGTTGCCGAGGACGCCGGGCAGGTTGTTGTGCTCAATCCAAGGTTGCAACAACTCGTCGCTGAAACTCTGTGCCCGGTCAGTGAAATAGTGCCAGTCGAACAGCACGGGCACGCCGGCAATTTCCCAGTGACCGCTGGAGGTGTCTTTGCCGCTGCTGAGTTCTTGCGCGAAACCATAGGCCCCGATCGGTGCGGTCTTCACCTCGCAACCGTCGGGAAAACTACCGCGGCTGTCGCGGGCCGCATGCATGAGCCCCAGTCGCGACAGATTGGGCAGCGTGAGCGGACCGTCGCCAGCCTCACCGGC
>JBGCEL010000098.1:0-29704 GCA_045106455.1 Gammaproteobacteria bacterium | reverse complement strand
GCCACACGCCGCCGCAGTGTTCGCAATCATCGATGGTGGCATTGCCCGCGGTGGAAGCGCGCAGCGGGTTGTCACAACGCGGGCAGTCCAGCACGTGATCGACACGAGCCGTCGGTGTTGGCATTGAGACACCGTGTTCATGACCGCACGCACGACAGTGTCGATCGCCTTCCACCGATTGGGCCAAGCAGCGGCCACAGCGCAGCGTGGCTAAATGCGCATCGCAGAACGGGCAGTGACGAGCGCCCGCGGGCGGGTTGGCGCCGCAGTTGCTGCATTTGGTGGCGGGATCGTTGTCCTTGTCGGCCGGCAGTCGAAACTCATGCGAGCACTCGCAGCGCATGAGCGTGCCGTCGGCGCGGTCTAGAATGACGTGGCGCAGGTCGCAAGAGGGGCAGTCAATAATCACGTGCTTAAGTATACGGCAACATCGCGCAAATCGGAGGTTGCGATAGCGTGTTTGAAAGTAGCCCCACGCGCCCAAGGCAGTGTGTATGGTGATAAATATCTGTGGCTTGTGCCTGTGATGCTGCACACGGTGAAACTTTTGGCCTAACGATCATGCCGTTGCCAGAGTCGTGCAAATTGCCTGCACGTTACGGTGCTTTTCTAAACACCATGAAGTGCTGCGTGGGCAGAAACGACTCGGTGCGCACCCAATCAAGGCCGATCGCGCTCATCTCGCGTCGCGCCTGCGCTTCGGTCATCTTGTGCAGCGGTTTGATCATGAGCTCCGGATCTTCGCCGTGATACTCAATCAATACGAGTTGGCCGCCGGGCTTTAGAGCCGCGGCCATGGCCAGCCCCATTTCCAGTGGGTAGGAAAATTCGTGATAGGAATCGACAATTAGTATCAGATCAACGGTATTCGCTTCCAGGCCGGGATCACGCTCGGTGCCAAGCACGGGCTCAACGTTGGTCACGCCCATAGATTTTGATCGCGCCGCAACGATGTCGAGCATCTCTTGCTGGATATCGACGGCCAACACGCGTCCCTGCGGCACGCGTTTGGCGATGGGGAACGCGAAGTAGCCGGTGCCCACGCCGATGTCGGCGACGACGTCGCCGGGGTTAAGCGGCAGGTTTTGAATGAGCAAGTCCGTGCGCTCTTCACGCACGCGCTCGCTGCGCTCAAGCCACGCGGCGCCGCGATGGCCCATGACGTGGGAGATTTCGCGTTCGAGATAGACTTTGCCGGTACCGTCGCGAGCAGGCGCTTTGCGTGAGTAGTTGTCGTCGCCCGGTGACGCGCTGCACGCTTGCAGGCAGGCGAGGCTAAAGACGCACAGCGTCACGTAAAGTCGATTGAGTATGAGCATCGATTTTCTCCGCTGTGGCACCTGCTACTAAACTTCGTGTACGAGTTGGATTTAGATGAGGGATCGCACGGGTTATCCGCTTGATGATGCCTCCGGCGCCTGATCTAGTTACGCGCCATAAACGTTCTTAGCTCATCGGCCACCGTGGCCAGTGCTCGCGCCGAGGCATCAAGTTGCGCTTTTAGCACCGTCTCGCGAAAGTTAATGTCTGCCGCAGTTTGCGTAGCCTGAAATGACTCGGACACCACTGAGGTAAACGGCACCAGCCCGGTTCGTGTGTCCAGCAGTACGGCCTCAACCGAGCAATGCGAGCGCGATTCATCGGCGGCAAACAAACGGTAGCGATCGAAACTGCGGCAGTCCGTACGATAGATTAAAAGCAAATCGGCCTGATAGCGCGCGGCGGCCTGACGCAAGTGCGGCACCGATTTGTGCTCAGGGATCAAAATGTCGGGTAGAAACGATACATCGTAAATGCGCGGCGATGCGCGCAAAGCCGTTACCACGTTGGTTTTCGTTTTCGCCGAAGCACGCGCCAATTCTTCAGACCACGAAGACCACACTTCGCGTCCAAACGGCATCAAGGCAACTCGGCTCAATGGCGGCGCCTGATAGCGGTGACCTAAAACACGGGCGATGGCCTCGTCAGACAGAACCGCGCTGTCGTTTTTAAAAAGTGAGGTGGACGATGAGTCTGTCTGGACCGCGACAGGCTCGTAGTAGCTGGCGGGCCGGGTAGTGGTTGAAATGGGCACGGAGCAGCCGCCCACGGACAGCAGAACAAGGATGAGCGCAATACGCGTAGACATGATTTTAGACTCTTCAGATGGGTGATGGAGTCTATAAACGTCGCGCTGTTGAAAACGGGGTTATATCGACGACGGCGTCGATGTTGACCCTCGCGAATCAGTCACGCTGGGTCCGCGTCAACCCAAAGAGCCAGCCCAGGCCGCCCAGAAACAACCAGATCGCCGCGGGCACCGGCACGGGCGTGACAAAGTCCACGCCGAAAAAATCCACTTTCTGGCAACAGATGAAATCCACCGCGCTGACCCATGGACCGCCAATGCCAGCTGTGGCCGCCGTGGTCATCGAGCCGAATTGAGTAAGTACCGACAGATCCGTCAGTACAAATGTGGCCGTCGCCATCAAGTCGGGGCCGCTCAGGCCGTTGAAGTCGCCCACCGCCGCGCTTTCGAGCAAACCATCAAAGACCTCCGGAGTGCGCGCGAAGACTTCTTCTCCAAGGCCAGCTGACTCCCACTCTACAAAATCGAAGGCGCCTTCATTGAAGACCACATCGTAGCCGCCGCCGAGCGTGCGGTCAGCGGTGAAATCCATCCAGATTTCGATGTTGTAGGTGGCGCCTTCAACCGCGAGGAAGGTGTCATTGTCGACAGCCAGCGGGCCGGTGGTCACCATGTACACACTCACCGCTTTGGCTGAAGCGCTGCAAAATACAAAGGCGATCAAAAACAAACGGCGAAGTGAATTGGCCATGGTGCTTACTCCAATGAATCCAGCGCACACAACGACGCCGATGTCTTTCAAAATAGCACAGACGTTGAGCAGCGGGCAGGGCGACGCGCTGTGCGGGTTCATTGGCGACGGAGATACCGCGCTTATTGCTGTTCGTCCGGCTGCACCAGGTGGTCGAATTTTTCTGTTCGGTACACCGAGCCACGGGAAAGCGTTGAGGTGACGATCATCTCGAAAATCACGTTGCCGTCAAAGTCCACTTCAACAATGCTGGCCTTTTCGGGTTGCTCAATGAAGTCGATGCCGAAGTCCGACGGTGAGATGTAATTGAGGTCGAAGCCCAGTGAGCCCGAAGTAATGAGTACGTGGTCATCGTCCGCCAAATAGTCGACGTCGCTGATCACAGGGGAATGAAATTCGCTGCCACGTTCTTTTCCGAACTGCCATGTCTGTTGGGTTACGCCGCCACCGTTTACGTCTTCATCGATACGATAGGTCACCGCGCGCGAGTAGTCCGCGCCTGCGCCGTAACCACGGCCAAATCCGTTGTCGAACAACAGAAGCTCCCCGTTGGGCAAAACTTCGGGCGCATGCTGGCCCCAGTTCCATTCGTGTTCGGCACTGCCCTCGGCGGTAAGAAGGAAGTCCTCAAAGCCCTCCCAGCCCAGTTGTGGAGCCAGAATCCAACGCAGTTCGTTGTCTTGTGTCACCTTGACCAGTGCGGAGCGCTGGCCGGAAATGATCAGCGAATCATCGCGTTCGTCGCGAATGACGGCATTGATGTGAAACCAGTCTTCCTCGTCTTCGATTAGCGTGTAACGCCGCGGAAGAATAGGCCGCATATCCCATTCCTTCACAATCTGGCCGCTGTCCCGGTCCACTTCGACAACAAAATCTTCAACGGTGTCGATGCCAACTTTATTCGCGGTGACCAGGAAATTGCCGTCGTCCTGCTCGTACACGTCGTGATGAATGTTGGTGAAGCCGGGCTCTACCGACCAGACGTTCAGTTGTTCGCCAAATGGCGAAAATTCCTCGATGCGGCTCTCGGCGGCAAGACCGAAGGCGATGTTGCCGTTGGCCAAACGCTGCAAACCGTATTTAACGCCAGGTACGTTTAGGAACCAGCGAATTTCGCCGAATCGGTCAACCATCAACGGCAGATTCGTGGGCCTGAAATTGACTAAAAAGAAAGCTGCCGTGTCATCCGCGTAATCGGTCTCGATGCGAAACCCCGGCATGTTGTCGGGCAGCGGCGGCGTCTCGATCGTCAACGTTTCACTGACCGTGGCAACGCCATCATTGATTATGTCAATTTTGACCTGGTTCGTGGTGCCCGGATACAGGCCGTAGATGGGCAGGTCCGCGGTCACCGAACAGCTGATCGATTTGCGCTCGATATTGGAGGCAACACCGTTGCGACCGAGCACCGTTGCTGTGACCTGTCCGGGTTCCTCTGTTGAGACGGTCAGTAGTGCAGTGAGCGGTGCAGTGCCAAAAGGATTGGCCACGGCAACCGAAGCATCAATGCTGTTCGAGGTTTTGCCGTCCGCTAGCGGGCAGACGGCAACCGCAGCTGTATCGTCTGAGCTGCAGCCTGAGAGCAAGATCGCGAGCGGCGCAATCCATGGCGCCAGGAAACGAATCGATTTCAAATGGGTCATCCTTGATAGCAGGTGTGTTCCAGTCCCCATACTTTATGTGATCGGCCGTCAATTAGCACTGGAGAGTGTCCGCTTAGTCAAAAAAACAGTAGCGAAATGTGCTCTAGCTCACGTCGGCCACGATTTCCTCGATCAGAAACAGTCGGGCCGCAGCGCCCTGGGCGAATTCATCGGCATCGAAGATGCCGTGTGGGTGCAGAAGCGACTCGCAGGTTTTAGTCCGCCAACACTTCGGTTGGCGAGTATCTTGTTATCTGGCCGGGACGGGCGAAGCGCGCTCATCATTCGCGATGGCGCTGCCGATTCGTCCGGCGCAATCGCGCATAGCGGGCAGGAATTTATCCTGAATATCCTGACCGGGTACCGCCGCGGCAGAAAAGCGCACGGCCAGCGCAGCAATGGCGTAATCATTGACCCAGATGGGTACCGCTATCACCTCCAGTTCCGACACCATGCGCGATACACGCACGCTGGAGTAACCCAATTGCGCGACGTCGCTGAGCGTTTTTTTGACGGCGGCGGTGTCGCGCGCCAGCAGGTCGCATGTGTCGCGCGAAGCGCGCAGCACGCTTAGGATCTGTTCACGATCGCGCGCAGATGAGTACGCCAGCAGCACATGCCCTGAAGCACTGCCGAGGATTGGCAAGGTCATGCCCGGCGCGAGTTGACGCACGCTCAAGGGGCTCGTCGAATCGGTGTTGTCGCGTACCAGCACGCGACTGCCTGCGAGCGTGCACACCGACAGTGGCCACACCAGGTGCTCGCCGAGGGTGACCAATTCGCTGCGTGTGTGCTCCACCAGCCACGCGTTTTCCTCGAAGCCACTGCTGAGCGAGCAAGTACGAGGCGCAGGTCGATAGGCATCGGTGTCGTCGTCTTTGCTGATGTACTCTTCTTCGAGCAGCGTGCGCAGCAAACGAAAGGCTGTGGGCTTGGCAAGACCGGTGTCCTGCACAAGCTGCGCGAGACTTGCGCTGCCGCGGGCGTTGAGTGCCGACAGCAAACGCAGGCCACGTGTCAAAGAGCGCACGCGATACGATTTTTCCATGCCCCAACTTAAGCGATGTGTTGCGGCCGGGGCAAGCGGCTCAGGAACCGGCCCGGCCGTCGCGCAGCGCGTTGAGGCGCTCTTCGGTGAGTCCGTAACGCAGGAGAAAGGGAACGGCAGCCAGGCAGATGATGGCCGGTACAATAGAAATACCAAGCCGTACGGCGAACAGCGCCTCTGGCGGCTGTTCCGGTGTCCCGGGTCCTGTGATCAAACCCGTCGCCTGCAGCATCACGCCAATGATCAATGGCCCAAGTGCGCCGGCAATTTTCTCCACCGTCGTGAAGACACCGCTCATGATGCCGCTGCGATTATCGCCTGACATGAGACGGTCGTATTCCATCGTGTCGGGCAGCAGCGCCAGTGCACACAACAGCGTGCCGTTGGAGACGATACCGATCCACACCGCGCGACCATAGAAAAAAACTTCAGATTCGCCCGGCTGCCACAGCATCCAGCTCGCCATCGCGAGCGCGTAGAGTGTGATCGAGATGACGTAAATCCGATGTTTGCCAAAGCGACTGATCGCCCAGCGCCAGAAGAAAATAGACGCCAGGCCGGTCAAACTGAACGTGGTCAGATAAGCCGTGATGTCGCCAATTGAGCGCTCGAGCACCAGCCGGAAAAAATACGGCGTGCACGCCAGCGCCAACGCCAGCACGGCCAGTTGAAGCAGCTTCACAATGGTGAGCAGTCTGAACGGGGCGTGGCTGAATATTGAGTGAATCTGCGTCAGTCCTGCGCGCCAGTTAGTCAGGCTGCCGCTCTGGGCGTCGTCTGGCACGGATTCGATCACGCGGCGTGTGCCAAAAAAAGCGAGCGCACCGCCAACGAGCACCAGCGCACCCATGACAATGCCGAGCATTACGTAGCCGCCGCGTCCCTCGCCACCGGCCTGAACAATGCGCGGCCCGCCGGCCGAGCCGATCAGTACACCAAATATAAGAAACGCCACGCGGAAAGACATCAGCCGGGTGCGCGCGTCATAGGTGGGCGCGATCGATGGTGGCATCGCAAGATAGGGCACGGCAAAAATTGTGTAGCTGGTCGAGTAAAGCAGCAGCGCCAGTGTCACCAGCAGTAGCATAGGTGTGCCCTCGAGCACCGGCAGGCTGAAAAAGGCGGCGACGCTAATTGCCAACGCAACGGAGCCCACGAGTAGGTAAGGCCGTCGCGGCCCGAGGCGATGACGTGTGCGATCGCTGATGGCGCCCATCAGCGGATCGGTCACGGCGTCGTAGAGTTTGGTGATGAAGATAAGCGCGCCGGCAACCGCCGGCGCGATGCCAAGTATCGACGTCATATAAAACAACGCGAACAGGGCCATGGCGTTGAATACCGCGCCGGTGGCGATCGATCCGCTAGACCAGAGAATCTCCGTGGAGCGCGAGACTCGGGTTGCGTTCAAAACCGAACGCTGGCCGTCAGACCGACTGTGCGTCGTTCGCCGAGGATGCTCTTGTAGCTAAATACGGGAAACGCGTCCGGCACATTGAAAAACAGTGCGGCGCGTGCGAATGATTCATCCGTGAGGTTCTTGGCCCACAGATCCACCGAGTAGCGATCGTTTTGTATGCCAACGCGCAGGTTCACCAGCGTGCGTGCCTCAATGCTGTTTTGATTGATGGCGTTTGGCTGCTCGGATTGATAGTTGACGTCAAGACGCGCGAACCCATCCCAGGCGTTGGGCAGATCAAAGACATATTCCCCGGCAAGCGAGAGCTGGTGTTGAGACGTGCGTTCAAGCTGATTGCCGTCAATGATCGCCGCGCCCGTCGCATCCAGCGAGCAAATGGACTCGGGGATTCCGCACTCGCGACGCGCTGCAGACGTGGTCGCACCACTGCCGTAAGTCGGGTCGGTAAACGCATAGCCGCCTGAAAGCGTGAACTGGGAAGACAGTGCAGCCACGAACGAGGCTTCGAAGCCGGTCACGTCGGCACTGCTGACGTTTTGAATTAGCGCCAGATTGGCGGCGCCAAAGGAACGAATTTGCAGATCTTCCCAGTCGATATAGTAAGCGGCCGCGCTGACGCTAAAGCGGCCATCGTTGAACGTGTTCTTGTAGCCCACTTCATACGTCCAGTTCGACTCTTCATCGTAAATGGCATCGGAGGCGGCGCTGGAGTTGGTATTGTTGAAGCCGCCCGATTTCACACCCTGAGCGATGCTGCCGTAGAAAAGACCGTCTTCACCCACTTTGCTGCTCAAGATGAAGCGCGGCGTAAAAAACGAGTAGTCTTCGGTGACGCGGCCCGGACCGGGTGCGCCCACGCTCAGTGGCAGGTTTGCGTCGCGCGTCTCTTCGGTAAAGCGCATTTCCACCGTGGCGGTCCAAATGTCGTTGATGTCGTAGTCGAAGCCCCCGAAGATGGCCCGTGATTCGAGATCGTAGTCGCTGAGCGTCAGCACCGTGGAGTTGTTCGGGTCGTTTTGCACCGTGACGCCGGGAGCGAGAAACGGTCCGGTCAAAAAGGCCAGGCCACTGGCATCGCCGACAATTGACTGAAACAGGCTTTCGGTCAGATTGGTTTTGGAGTAGAAGCCGCCCGCCAACCAGCGGAACGCCTCAGACTGATCGCTGCGATAGCGCACTTCCAATGAGGTGTCTTCGGTTTCAAACTCGTTGCCCGTAAAGGTGCTGAGGTTGATGGTGTCCACGACCTGAAACGTGGTGAAGCTGAACACGCGATAGTCGGTGCCGGCCGACGTGAAGTCGTTATCACCGTTGTCGCGACTGGAGGCGTCAGAGTAACTCGCCATCGCGCTGAGCGTACCGTTGTTGGCCAGATCGTAGTCGAGGCTGATGCCGCCGAGCAGTGATTCTTTTTGCCCGCCCGTGGCGCGAGGATCGATGTCGACACTGTCACTGCTGGGCAGTTCACCGCAATACGACGCGTTGACCTGCAGCACAAAGCCAAAGCTGTTGACGCCAGGCGCGCAGTTATTGTCGACCTGCAGCAGCGCGGAGTGGTCGTTGTCTTCGTCGGTGTAGAAGAAAAATGCATCGATCGACAGCGCGTCGGTCGGCTCCATAATCAGGGTGCCGGCCAGCGATGTGCGATCAAAGCCGCCAAGGTTGCCGCCACCGGCCGTGTTCTCGATGGTGCCGTCAAAGCTGTCGCTACCCACCGCTAAACGCGCTGAGGCGCGCTCGCCCAGTGGGATGTTTATGGAACCCATCAGCGCTTGACGCTCGTCGCTACCGAGTGTGGCCTGCACACGTCCGCTGAGTTCGTCCGCAGGATCACGTGTGACGTAATTGATCGAACCTGAAAATGAGTTGCGTCCGTACAGCGCCGACTGCGGGCCTTTGACGACCTCGATGCGCTCGAGGTCGAGCATGGAGACATCGAGGCTCGACTTGTTCGACAGGTAAATGCCGTTGAAAAATGTCGAGACGTTATTTTCGATATTCGTGATGTCGGTCTGAGCCACACCGCGAATGGTTGGCACGGCGTAGTTGCCGGCCGCAAAGGAGTTGAAGGTGAGGCCGGGCGTCATCGCGGCAACGTCTTCCATTGAGGCGATGGTGGCGCGTTCGAGTACCTGCTGCGACAGCGCGGTGATCGACAGCGGCACATCCTGCAGCGATTCCGACTTCTTGCGCGCGGTCACCACGAGTTCTTCAATAAACGGGCCTTCGGCAGCGTCCTGAGCGTGGCTCGCGACGGGGACGCTTAGCGTGGAACCGGCGACGGCAACACTGACAATTCTGGCTATAGCTGTACTTTTCAAAACCCGACTCCCGTAGAAATTCAAATAGGTGTGCAGACCGCAATCAGCCCTGGTTCAAGGCGACCGAGTAGCCTTTGTCCTGCGTGCGTGTCAGCACGTAGAACCCGCCCAGCTTGCCGTAATTGATGCGTAAGTCATCGTCGACATAGACGATGTCCGAGTGCAGCTTAGGTGGTCTGAATTCAACCGCGAGCGGCGCGTCGTCCGCAATGGCGAAACTCTTGCGCAGCTGCGCTTCGTCTTTGCCATCGCTGGCGGCGAAACTGACGCGTTTGAAATCTACGCCGTAGCGTCTTGGGTCTTCGTCATCCCGCGCGTAGGTCCCTTCCATGAGAATCACAGCCGTGGCGTCACCGTCGGGATTGCGGACGTGCACCACGTTGTTGTAGGCCTGGGTTGAGCGTTCGATTTCCTGCAGCAGGCGCGTGACGTACACATCGCCGCCAGACAGATTGCCAAAACTCTGACGGCGCAGGTTAGAGGCGTGCTGCATCGGTTGGTTGTCCGAGTGCTTTACGCCGAAGCTTGCAAATCGGGTCAGCCAAACGCCTTGTGCGGCCTGCTGGTTGTCGATGGGACGTGGCTCGGGGGTGTAGGGGCACAGCGCGTCGCACAGCTCTTTGAGCTGGTCTTTCTCGGCCTCGCTACACAGCACCGTTTCGTCGAGCGAATTGACCAGGTCCAGAACCTGTTGCTTGATCTGCTCGCGCTTGGACATCGTGCTTGGTCTCGACGTGTTGAACTAGAAACCGACGCTACCACTGGCCCGCAGCCGCCAACGTACACCCGTTTCCGACCGTTTCACTTGATGAGACGGTTACCGATGGCCAACGTTGTGGTCCAGATACCAGATGCCCGGTAGCGACTTGGCATGAGCCATAAACTGGCGCTGAGCGCGGATGCGCTACGCAAGACCCGAAACGTGGGGATGAATGCCAACGTTCATGGTGTTGTAGCGCGTTTCAATACGCCTCCAGCAATCGTCCAAAGCCGCTGACGCGGTCGCTAATATCGTTGGCACGCAGTGCGTGCCAGTAAGTGGCGGCGTTGATCGCGATGACCGGTTTGCCCAGCGCCTTCTCCGTTTTTGCGGCCAGCCGCATCATGGACAAGTTGGTGCCCACCTGCACCAACGCGTCCACATCATCGCCGTCCAAATCGCCAAGCACGGGCGTCAATTCGTCTTCGCTGACATGGGCGATGGCGGTCCAGGTTGGGCACTGCAAACACACGTCGCGCACGGTCTCAAAACCGTAATCGCTGAGGTAGTTTTTTACCTCATGGTTGGCCACCGGATAATAAGGCGAGACGAACGCAATTTTCTTGATACTGCCGAACGCCTGCAGCGCCGCTGCAAGCGCCTCAGAGCCAATGGAAATGCGCAATCCGGAGGCCTCTTCAATACCGGCTTTCCATTTGGCGCCACCTTCAGCGCCACCGTAGAACGTCACGGCCGACATGCCCATCACCAGATAGTCCGGCTCGCAAGTCAGAACGCCGCGGACGGCCTCCAGCGTGTTGTTCGAGATCTCCATAGTACCGGCATGGAAACTCTCGTTGGATATGGCCTGCGCGTTTTGCACCACAATGCGACTGTAGTGATTGGTCACGCCGTCAACGCGCAGATCATCAAAATCCGGTTGCACGATGGTGTTCGTGGACGGTCCTAAAACGCCAAATTTGGCGCGCCAACCCAATGCGTCGGTCATGCTTCGATTCTCCGTTTTATTCGATTGCCGCGGCATCGGCGAGGCTTGTCATCATCGACTGCCGCAACAGAAATTTCCGGCGCTTCACCGGGTCATCACGAGTGGCCTGCATCTTCGCAAACCGTCGGGCGTGACCGTCATCGGCGCCGTGTTCCAGCAGCTCTTTGTTCTGCATCGTCTGTGCCTGAATAAAGTTGTGCGTGACCGTGCGGCGCTGGCGATCCCATTTTTCAAATGAGGCTGCATCGTGGCCCGTATCCAGACATTGCGCAATACGCTTTTGCACATCCCAGGCGTCATGGATGCCGCTGTTCATGCCAAATCCACCCAGCGGATTGTTCAAATGTGCGGCATCGCCAACCAGAAAAACGCGCCCGTGATCAAAGCGCGTTGCGACGCGCTGATGCACGCGATAGATCGTGCGGTGCTCCGTGACCACATCCTCGCGCCCGATTAGCCCGCCAAACACGGCGTCTCGTTTCGCGTCGGACAGCAGGTCCTGATCATCCTGAGTTTCATCGGCAGGCACCAGAATACGCCACACGCTGGGCACACGCAGAAGTACCAGCCACTCTTTTGGGTCGGCCACGTAGTTGACGTACACCAGATTGTCGATGTGATCGGCAAGCTCTACCTTGGTCGACAAACACAGGAATTTTTCAGGGTAGGTGAAGCCCTCAAACTCGACCCCCAGCCATTTGCGTGTAATTGAGCTGCCGCCGTCCGCTGCGATCATATAGCGCGCACGGATCTTCTCGATGTTGTAGGGCGTCTCGAAAGCCGCCACCACGTAGTCGCCGTCTTGCTCAAAACTGACCAGGCGATGGTTGAAGTGCACGTGAGCATTGGCATCTTCGTCGATTTTCTCTGCAAGCAGGCTTGCCATCACGTGCTGCTCGCATTGGACGCGATAGGGAAAGCGCGTCTCGCCAGCGAGCTCAGTCAGATCGAATTCGACCGTCTGGCCGGTGCTGCGCTCGCGAAAGTGGTACGTGGGTGCTTTCAGGCCAAGCTCAATAATCTCGGTCGCCACGTCAAGCTCGTCCAACATCTCAAGGGTTGGCGAATGGAACGTGGAGGCGCGTAAATCGGGCGCGCAGGTGTTGCCGGCCTCGCACAGCGCCACGTTGATGCCGCGTTTTGCCAGTGCGTAGGCCGCCACGGTACCCACCGGTCCGGCGCCAACCACCAGTACATCTGTTTCAATCATCGAGCGTCTCCGCGTACACCAATTGGGCTAGCATAGAGCCTTCGTTGCGGAACCGTGATTCAATATCGTGAAAGCCGTCATCCCAAAATGGCATGGATTGCTGGCACCGTCTGGGTCTTAATACCCACCGTCAGACCATTTGTTGTCAACAGGAGAGCCCGTGAAAAGCGTCGCTACCATAGAGCAGATTAAAAAGCGTTACGATCTTGATCCGCCGGGCATTATTCCGGGCTTTGTTGACGGCGCTACCCTCGATGGTGCGGGAGCCGAACACCGGTTTTCGCATCGATACCCGGGCACAGAAGAAGTGCTTTACGACGTGGCTGAGTGCAGCGCCGCTGAGGTGGATCGCGCCGTGGGCGCTGCGCGTCGTGTGTTTGATGAGACCAGTTGGTCACGTTTGTCTCACGCGCAGCGCAAGCCAGTGTTGCGGCGGTTGATTGATGTGATCGAACGTCACAGCGACGAGCTCGCGGCGATTCAGGCCCTGGAGGTCGGGCTGCCGTTGAACGGCGTCAAAATGATGCATATGCCGCGCACCATGGAGAATTTCGACTTTTTTATAGAGGTGGCCGGCACGCTGGGCGGGCACAGCTACACCCAGACCGGGCGCTACACCTCGGTGGTTACGCGTGAGGCGGCCGGTGTGGTGGCACTTATCTCGCCGTGGAATGCGCCGCTGGTGTTGTCGTCCATGAAGCTCGCCGCAGCGCTCGCACTGGGCAATACCTGCGTTATTAAAGCCTCGGAGTATTCGCCGTGGTCGTTGCTGCGCTTTGTCGAGGTGCTGCATGAGGCGGATCTGCCACCGGGACTCATTAATCTGGTGAACGGCCGTGGTCACATCACGGGCAAGGCGCTGGTGGAGCATGCCGGCGTGGATGTCATTGGTTTCGTCGGCGGTACCCAAACCGGCACCTCAATTATGGCGTCGGCGGCGGGCACGCTGAAGAAGGTTGGGCTTGAGCTCGGCGGCAAGTCGGCCAACATTATTTTGGACAGCGCGAATCTCGAAACGGCGATCGACGGTTCAATGCTGGCAATCCTTGCGGGCAATGGCGAGCAGTGCCTGGCCGGCTCACGAATTCTGGTTCACGATAACGTAGCGGACGAATTCATCGAAAAATTTGTTGCCCGTATGCGCAACGTTAAGGTGGGTGACCCGTTTGCCGCCGATACCGAGCTTGGGCCGTTGGCGTTTGAGCGGCATCGCGACAAGGTTTTGTCCTATGCCGATATAGCGCGCGCCGAAGGTGCCGAAATACTGTGCGGTGGCGTTGCCTGCGCTGATTTCGAATCCGGCTATTTCGTTGAGCCCACCGTGGCGCTAACCACCTCCAACAAAGCGCGCGTGTGTCAGGAAGAAATTTTCGGGCCCTTCGTCACCATCCAACGTATCGCCAGCGCCGATGAGGCTGTGCGTGTCGCGAACGAATCGGATTTTGGATTGGTGAGTTACGTCTGGTCGGATGATCTGCCAACGGTGATGTCGGTGTCGCGCGACATTCGTGCCGGCACGGTCTGGGTAAACACGCCGTTGACCCGGGATCTGCGGGCCCCGTTTGGTGGCTACAAGATGTCGGGCGTCGGTCGCGATGGCCTGCACGCGTCAGTAGAACTGCTCACTGAGGAGAAGACGATGATGATTCCAAACAAGCCTCTGGTGCTGCCAAAAATTGGTGGCGGTTCGTGAGGCGCTTGAAGCAACTGGTTGGATTGGGTGCGCTGAGTGCCGCGCTGCTGGCGGGCTGCGCCGCCACCGCGCCGGTCGTGCAAGAAGACCCGGCTGACGTGCTGGCGCGCAACCTGAGCTATGCCCAAAAGCAGCCCGGGATTGCCGACCTGCAATGGCGCACGCCCAAGGAAAAAGTCGCGGGCGGTGCGTCGCGCACGCCTTTGCCGCGCGGTGAATTTGTGGCTCCGGCGGCGGTGCAGGCGGCCATCGATTATTCCCGCAGTCAGCAGGGACAGGGGTTGATGATTTGGCACGACGGCGTACTCGTGGCCAGCGATTTTGCCGAGGGCTTTGATGCCACCACGCCAACGGCCACCTACTCAATGCACAAAAGCGTGGTCGGCCTTATGGCTCTGGCCGCTGTCGAAGACGGTTTGCTGCCCTCGTTGGATACACCGGTCGGCGCCGTATTGCCAGAGTGGTCCAACGATGCGCGCGGGCAAATTACGCTGCGCCAACTGCTGACGCACAGCAGTGGTCTTGCCCACTATCCGTTTACCGATCCGCGCGCGATCGCACTCAATTACTCGGCCGAAATTCGTGCCGCGGCAGTGGCCGTCGAGCGGGTCGGCGACGCCGATCAACAGTTTGATTACAACGGCTTTAATTCCCAAGTTTTGGGTACCGCACTGGAAGCCGTGCTCGCCAAACGTGGCTTGCGCTATGCCGACTACCTGAGCGAACGACTCTGGCAGCCGCTCGGCAATCGTGACGCCGCGCTTTGGATTGAAAAACCCGGAGGCAGTGCGCGTTTCCCGGCGGGACTGGAAGCAGGGCTTGGGGACTGGCTGTCGCTAGGTATCCTGCTTGCCAACAATGGACGCGTCGGTGAGCGCCAGATTCTGACACCTGAGTCCATGGCCCAGCTGGTCGCGCCGAGCAAAACGAACCCGGCCTATGGCCTGCATCTGTGGCGCGGCGAACCCTGGTCGGCCAAGCGCAGTTACGGTCCGGCCACGGCACTAAAGGTGACGCATTCCGCGCCGTATCTTTCGCCGGACGTGATTTTCTTCGACGGTTTTGGCGGTCAGCGTGTCTATGTTGTGCCGTCGCAAAAACTGGTCGTCGCGCGCGTGGGCGAAGTGAATTTTGCGTACGACGATTCCATTGTGGTCAACCACCTTCTGCGCGGATTGATTGAAGCGCGGGCCGAGGAGGCACGGCGTGACTACACGGCGCCGGCACATCAGAAAGTGTATCTGGCGCGGCTTGAAGAGCTGATGAAAATGTTTGCTCGCGGCACGGGCCTTGATCGCTATGATCCACTCATCGCACTCGATGGCGCGGCACAGCCCTTTGCACTGCCGCGTGCCGAGGCCGCGTGGCTGGATGCCGCCACGCGGCGCGAGCTCGATGCTTACCTGAGCGCGGCGAATACGTCGGCGTTTATGATTTGGCACCGTGATGCGCTGGTACACGAGGCGTATTTCGGCGATGCAACGCCAACATCCGCACTGGTGTCGCGATCGCTGGCCAAGCCACTGGGCGTCATGGCAATCGGACGGGCGATCGAGCGGGGCTACATCAAAAGCCTGGATCAGCCGGCGGCAGATTTCTTAAGCAGCTGGCAGGGCACGCCCAAGGCGGCGATTTCCATTGGCCAGATTTTGCAGATGCGATCCGGGCTGGCGCCGCAGGGCGGTTCGCCTGATCCGGCGGCCGTGAGCAATCGGGCGTATCTGCATCCGTTTCATACTGAAGTGATCGTGGCCGAGTACCCATTGGAAACCACGCCCGGCACGCGCTACGACTATTCCAATGCCAACGCAGAACTGGTCGCGCCGATTATCGAGCGGGCGACCGGGCGGCGTTACGAACAGTGGCTTGCACGTGAAGTGCTGCAGCCCATTGGTGCCGCCGGTGGGCAAATTTGGGTAAACCGACCGGGCGGTACGACGCACTCGGGTTGCTGCGCATTGTTGCCGGCGCAAAGTTGGCTGCGGTTGTCGTTGTTGTTGCTCAATGACGGGCAATGGGAAGGCAAGCGTCTATTGCCCGAAGGGTTTGTTAAAGCAATGCGTACGCCGACGGCACAGTACCCGTATGCGGCCATGGGCACGTACGTGGCGGGGCGTTACATCGAGCGTCGGGGCCATGCGAATCCGGACGTGAACTACCGCAAGTCGTATCACTCCGAACCGTATCTGGCCGATGATCTGTTTTTATTTGACGGTAGCGGCAATCAGGTGAGCTACCACATCCCAAGTCAGGACTTGGTGATTCTACGCATGGGCAGCGCACCGCCCAAAGGAACGGAGTGGGACAACGCTTATCTGCCGAATACCGTGTTGCGCGAATTGGCGCGCAATGCAGGCGCGGTGCTCAACGCCCAACCGCGTTAGTTAAGGCACCAGCGACGCTAGAAACTTCTCGACAAACGCCTCGCGCTCCGTCGACAGTTGCTCCGCAACCTCGGGCGTCGGTGTCGCGTCCACATTCACAGGAATTCCGTGCTCGCGCAGCTGAGCTTCGAGCATGAGTTGGCGATCGCGCATGAGCCAGAGCTCTTTGGCCAGCGTGACAATGGTCTGCCCCATTTGATCCAGAGCTTCATCTCTCAGTGCGGGGTCCACGGGTCTGCGTTTAGTCATGGCCATCCTTGGTCGGGCGCTTGTGCGCGATGGTGTAGCGGGGGAACGGGCGCTCGCCGAGCCATGCACTGTGCACGTCGACGAAGCCGGCGTCACGCGCCAGCTGCGCGTCATCGCTGGTACAAAAATCACGTGCGTAGGGTTCGCCACCGCGACGCCAGTCGTGGGTAAAGCGCCAGCCCATGGCCTTGTTGACGTGATCCAGATGCGGCACGCCGTCGGCCATCAGCGCTACGCCGCCGGGACGCAGCAGGCGGTGTGCTTCTCGCCACACGCGCGCTTGCACCGGCGCCGGGAGTTCGTGGAACAGTGCGTACGAGGTAACCAAATCAAACGTTGCGGCACGCTGCCCGGTATCTTCGGCTGCAGCCAAGTGGAGTTCCCAGCCGTGACCGGCTTCATTGCCGACACGTTGAGCGTGTTCCAGCATGCGCCGGCTTACGTCACAACCCAAGATGGTGGCGTCAGGGAATTTCTTTGCCAATTGTTCGGTGTAGTAGCCGCCGGACACGCCCATCTCGAAAATGCGCGCGTACTGTGCGGCGGGCAATTGGTCGAGTAACTGCAGGCGCAAATTGCGCAGACCGCTGCCGTACTTGGCTGTGACGTAGCGACGATGCACGAGCTCGGCCTGAATCGTGCCCATGAAGTCATGGCCGTCCCAGCCGCCCGTCGTGTTGTGAAACCAGTAGCGGGTGAAGTAGTCCGGCGCCTCGAAGTCGCTGCGTGCGGTCAGCGTGCACTGGCCTTTATTCAGTTCTTCCAGCGCCGGGATGAGTTGGTCGCTCACCTCGTCGAAGGCGTCAATGCAGATCGAGCCGTGCTGTCGCCACAGCCAGTCCGCGGTCAGTCGCGACATGCCGTGGGGGAGATGATTGCCTAACGTGGTGTCCACTTGCTCTGCTCGCGCATCCAGATCGTCGGCAAGTTCGTCCTCGCTTAACGTCGCCGCAAGGTGTTGGCCAACCCGGCGATTGAGCTGGTTCGTCGCGCGCGCCAGCGACGCCGCGAAATCAAGGCCGGCACGTCCCGACTGGTGGAGTTCTATTTTCACGCAGCCAGTATGGCAACGCCGGCTGTCGAAGCGCGTGCTGGCCCGGCGAATGTCTCGACAGATGAAACGCGTCGGGCCGCAGATGCCTTAACTCAGGTCGCCAACCACTTTTTCTATCAGCGACATGCGAGCGGCGGTGCGCTGCGCGGATTCGTCCGCATCGATGTGATAGTTCTCGATGGCATCCACATCGAAAATACCGTGTTTGTGCAGCAGCGACTCGCAGGTACTCAGACGATCCCGAATCACGCTGACCTCCATCGTGATTCTGAGCAAGGCTGCCACCAGTTGGTCGTGACTCAAGTGTTCAATTTGTGTCGGGCGCTGGTACTTGCTGGTGTTGGGCTTGGTCGGGTCGTCGCTCATGTCGCGTCCTTTTGTGCACCAAAGATGTGAAACGCACCTTGTCCGAGCGGGTCGTAGTCGGCAAACACTTGCTCGGGGTTGAAACCTGCATTGCGCAGTTGTTCTGCCATGTCCAGATCGGCATAGCCGGTCCAGAACGGTTCGCCGTTATTGAGTACCTGCCAGTGATTGGTGACCTGTTTGGGGATGCTCAGCTGGTGCGGCTGATACGGAGTGTCGGCGTTCAGAAACACGCCGCCGGGTGCCAGTAACCTGCGCGCTTCGTCCATGATCTGCGGCACGATATCGAACCAGGTTTCGTGGAAAAGAATGTTCGATACAATAAGATCGAAGCTGCCCTCATCAAAGCCTGTGTCACGGGCGTCGGCCTGGCGCCAGTTGATCTGGTGTCCGTTGTCGGTGGCCCAAGTGTGAGCAAAGTTGAGCAACGGCGCCGACAAGTCCACGCCCCAGATTTCGGCGTCCGGGAACGCCATGGCATAGGCGATCGTTTCGGTGCCGGTGCCGCAGCCAAGATCAAGAATTCGTTTTGGTTTGAGGTCGCCAAAGCGCTTTTTGATGGCGTTCAGAATAAAAAAGCCCAAGCCGGGAGCGCCGGTCTTTGTGTCGGCCGACATGCCTTTGGCGGCGCGATAGAGTTCCAGCGTGCCAAAGTAGCGCAAGCCGGTAAGCATTGAGTACTCGCCGAATTCGCCAAAGTAACCGCCCTCCTGGCGGTGGATCTCCACGCTGCGAATGGGCTCGGGCAGCGCCAAATCGGGGTTGAGTTCAAGCCGTCCACCCTGGTTCTCGCGATCGATCTGTGAGCGCCGCGCGACAAAGTCGGGCAGTACACGTTGGCACGTATCGTCCACCGTCTCCCACATCAAATCCTGCGAGGTGTACACACACGAACCCCACAGCTGATAGAGCGGATCGTCGGCCAGTGCCCTCAGGCCTTCCTCGCGGTTTGCCGGCGCGCGTGCGTTGTGCGCTTCAAACGCGGGCTTCAGCGTTTGCTCGTAATGCGCGCCGAGCCGTGCCTCGAGCGGGCCGTTCAAAAACCCTTTGAGAGCGCCGACAAAACTCTGCCGCGCGGCTTCGTCATGGGTGGGTTGATAGGCATCGGCGAGTGAGGGCTTCGACATGATGTCGCGCTCCGTTGTGGTTTTCGGACAAAGACTAATGTGGCCGAAAGGATATACTTCCCTCTGCGCGCGTACAAAAGTATGCGGTGATAGGGGGCATCCGGCGGCCTGCGCCGCCGTCGTCTGGCCTCGGGTTTCCCCCAGCTACGCCAGTTTTTACGTCGGGCTATCTTCAAT
The DNA here is from genome assembly GCA_045106455.1 of Gammaproteobacteria bacterium. GTDB lineage: Bacteria > Pseudomonadota > Gammaproteobacteria > Steroidobacterales > JBCCMA01 > JBCCMA01. Next base: position 10,487 of record JBGCEL010000098.1, on the reverse strand, counting down.
AGCCTAATCTGGCTACAGGGAAGTCCGCTATGTCCGTGTCTATTACATCCAGCTCCTCCGACGGGCTACAAAGTGGTTTTTCTGATGCATCGAGCGAGCTGCGCGCGCCCACCTACGAGGTAGAGCAGGGCGATACGATTAGCTCCATTGCCAGTCGACATGGTGTGGAGGTTGCCGACCTGATGGCCGCCAATCCGGACATCACCAATCCAAACGTCATTTATGTGGGTGACACGGTAGTACTTCCGACGGCCGGTCAGTACACCGTGCAGTCGGGCGATAATCTGGCCTCGATTGCTGCACGTTTTGATTCGAGTGTGGAGGCGATTATCAGTGCCAATCAGATCGATAACCCGAATCTAATTTATGTGGGTGATGTGCTCAGTATTCCGGGCACGACCGGAACCGTAGCACCCGCGCCGGATGCCCCGGTGGTGGTGGACGTCGATCTGTCGCGCGGCAGCAGTGGTGATCAGGTCGAGTCGCTGCAAACGGCGTTGGATCAACTCGGTTACGCGCCCGGTGGCGCAGACGGGCAGTTTGGTCCACGCACCGAGCAAGCACTCGAAACGTTCCAAACCGACTTTGGCCTCCCCGCAACCGGCGTGGCCGATGCCACCACCCGTGCCGCGCTCGACGTAGTGGTCAATTCGCCCAGCGAGCTGGCGGTTGGTGCCAGCGGCCCGGAGGTCAACGTATTGCAGCGTGGCTTGAACGAACTGGGCTTCTCGGCCGGACCGGTCGACGGTCAGTTTGGACCGCTGACCCAAAATGCCGTGAGTCAGTTCCAAACTGCGAACGGGCTTGAGGCCACCGGCGTGGCTGACGCCGATACGTTGAGCGCGCTGCGTTCAGGCGATGCCGAAGGTCCGGCCGCTCCGCCAACGGTGACGCCCGGCGGTCCGATCGCACCGACTTGGGATCCGGTATCCGATACACGCATTCAATCTCTGCATCCCGACGTGCGGGCACAAGCCGCGGCGTTTGTGAATCAGGTGGAGGCACAGCTTGGCATTCAGGTCAGAGTGACCAGTGGTTTGCGTACGTTCTCCGAGCAAAACGCACTGTATGCTCAGGGCCGCACGACACCCGGCAACATTGTGACAAACGCCCGTGGCGGCAGCAGTTATCACAACTACGGCTTGGCGCTCGATGTTGTGCCGATGAACGCTCAGGGCCAGCCGGTCTGGGACAGCCCGCATTGGGACGCCATTGGTCAGCTTGGTAAGCAAATGGGTTTCGACTGGGGCGGCGACTTCCGCAGCATTGTCGACAAACCCCATTTCCAGATGGACTTTGGCAACAGCACGCGCGATTTGCTGAGCCTGTACAACAGCGGTCAGCGCGACGGTCCCTACGTCAACCTATGAAGTAAGATAGCCGTTGCTCAATGACGCAACGGCTTTTTTCTCATGTGCAAAAAATGGTTAATTGTTTTTAGCGCGCTTTTTCTTGGCGCTTGCGAGCCGCCGTCGCCAACGTGCGAGCAGCAGATGGCGGCTGTCACCGACGGCACGCTGACGGTACGCGAATACGATGGGCCGGTCGGTGAATCGGCTGAAGGTGCACGAATTGAGCACGGTTATGACGCCGCCAATGTGCTGCGCACCGTAACCGCCACTTTTTTCGGTGAGCGTGGGTATCGGCAGGTTCAATATAGTATTGCGCAGGCCGGTGTCTTCACCATGACGGTCAATGATGTGAGCTACGCCAGGCCGATCAGTCCGGAGCGTCCCACCGAAGACGGCAGCGTCACGACCAGCTATTTCATGGTGTGCGATGGAGAGGTTCTAAAAGCTCCGACCGATGCGGCAAAAGCCCGCGAATTGACCCCGTTCATCACGCGTTTGCCTGAGTTCAGCGGTACGCCCTGACGAGGATGCACATCTGTGCGTGACCTCGCATTTTTTCTCCGGCGGCGGCGCTAGAATTCCGGCCTGAGAAAAATTACGAGGGTTGAACCTTTGAAATGGTTTCTGGATTTGGCCGGCCTCACCGCGCCACAGGTTAACGATCTTATTGCCCGCGCGAACGCGCTGGAGCAGTTTCCGCAGCCGGACGCGCTGGCGGGAAAAATTCTGACGCTCTTGCTGCTCAAACCGTCATTTCACACGCGTGTGTCTATGGAAGCGGCGATGGCTCGACTTGGCGGTCGCACCATCACGATCGCACCGGCGCTGGACGGCTGGCGTATCGAGACCGGCGAGGAAGTGCTCATGGATGGCGACACCGCCCATCACGCACGCGAGCTTATCCCTGCGATGACGGCGTGCAGCGACGTGCTCGGTATCCGTGCACCGGGCACCTACAGCTCGCTGGGCGCGGACATCAAAGAAACCGCCTTCGCGAGTCTAAGCCAGACCTGCGATATCCCGCTGATCAACCTTGAATCGGCATTGAATCATCCTTGCCAGAGTCTTGCCGATTGGAAAACACTGGATGATCTGAACGTTCCGGGCCGCGGTGGGCGTCTTGTGTTGTCTTGGAGTGCCAATCCGGTTGGTCATCCTCTGGCCGTGCCGGCGGCAACCCTGCATATGGCGGCGATGCGTGGCATGCGTGTGACCGTTTTGCGGCCACCGGAATTTGCTTTGCCCAAAGCCGTGCTTGCGAAGGCGCAAAAAGCGGCGGAGGTATCGGGTGGGGCTGTGCTCGAAACCGACGATCGCGAGCGAGCAATGGATGGTGCCCATGTGGTGTATGCCGAGTCCTGGATTGCACCGCAGTTTTATTCAGCGCCTGAGAAAGACAAAGCGCTTAGAGCGCGCTACGCCGACTGGCGCATCGACGAGCTGTGGTTTAAACGCGCGCAAGAGACGGCGACGTTCTTTCATACACTGCCGGTAAGACGCGGCGTGGGGGTGACCGACGATATTCTGGACGGTCCGCGTTCCATGGTGATTCGCCAATCGCGCAATCGTATGCTCGCGCAGATGGCGATTTTGCACCGGATGTTGGGTAACGACTGATCACATTTTCTCGCGATCTGAGAGGCTGTCGCCAATGATAGACTGACGCCCGTCATTTTAGCGTTGTCGTGAGGTCTGTCCATCTTGTCCGCATCAAACCTGACGCGACTACGACGTATCGCGCTGTCGGCGCAGGGGCTTTTGCAGGCACAGCCCTTTGGTCGCGGATTGAATGGCGCCAGAGCCGCCATTGAGCATATCGGTTACGTGCAGCTGGACACCATCTCGGTGGTGGAGCGGGCGCATCATCACGTTCTGTACAGCCGAGTTCCCAACTTCCATCCCGACATGGCCAATCGCCTGCTTATAGACGGCGACATTTTTGAATATTGGTCGCACGCCGCCGCGTTCTTGCCTATCGCTGATTTTCGGTTTTCGCTGCCCTATAAACATGCGATCAAAAGCGGTCAGACCCACTGGCACAAAGCGCCCGATCGCACACTCATGCGTCAGCTGTTAAAACGTATACGCAGCGAGGGTCCGCTGCGCTCCAGAGATATCGAATCGACGACGGCGAAACGCTCGGGTTGGTGGGATTGGAAGCCTTCGAAAAAGGCGCTGGAACAGCTCTACATGGAAGGTGACCTGATGGTGTGCGATCGGTCGGGCTTTCAAAAGACCTATGATCTGACCGAGCGTGTTCTGCCTGCGAATGTCAGCACGAAAAGGCCCGGCATACGGGAATTTGCTGAGCATCTTCTGGCGCAGCAGTTGCGCTGCCACGGTCTGGTCGCGCTGAAGGGGCTCACCTATTTGCGCCGCAACGCGGCGCTGCGCAAAACCATGAAAGCGCTCGTTGCTGACCAATTGCAGGCCGGTGTTTTGCAGCAAATACAGGCCGCCGATGGTGAAGTGTTTTTCATTGCCGCCGAAACGTTTGAGCAACCCATGCCGCGCGTGAGCGACCGGCTCGCCATCCTGTCGCCGTTTGATAACAGTGTGATTCAGCGCGAGCGCTTGACATCCATTTTTGGGTTTGACTACCAAATTGAATGCTACGTACCCGCAAGCAAACGTCAGTATGGGTACTTTTGTTTGCCGCTGCTGTTCCGCGATACGTTTGTCGGCAGGATGGATTGCAAGGCCCATCGCAAAGAGCGCCGGCTGGAAATCAAATCACTGCACTTTGATCCTTGGGACTACACCGATGACCGAGTGCTCGACGCGTTTGTCGCGGCCGTGAAACGCTTCAGTGTTTTCCAAAACTGCGACACGATTACTGTGTCGCGTGTAACACCGAAGCGTTTTCTCAAACCGCTACGTCGCGCATTCTGACGTCTGCGCGCTCGGACCCGGCGGGCTGAAGAACAGCGCGCGTATGATGCCGAGATCCACCACGTTAACCTGGCCGTCGCCATCGAGATCAGCGTCTGGTTGCGTGGAGAAAAAGGCCTGACGCAGAAGTCCCAGGTCGGTGACATTGACCACGCAGTCGCCATCAAGGTCGGCATCGCAGCGATTGCCGTAGCCGTCGTTGTTACTATCCCGCTGCGCTGGGTTGATCTGCTCCAGGCAGTTGTCTGCCGCATTGCCGATCGTGTCGTTGTCATCGTCATTGATGGTGCCGGTACCGATGGTAAATGTGACGACGCCGTCGAACAGAGTGCCTTGGAAAGCGCCGTCAACCAACTGAAGTTGCAGTACTGCGCCGTTATTCGACAGAGGCGCTGCGGTCCACGTAAAGATTAGCTCGCCGCTAATCGGGCGGCCGTCGTCGCCGATTTGTCCGCTGCCGGCGACTGTGGCGGTTTGATTATTTAAGGGTAGCGGATTGGCGCTGGGTGCATTGCAAATTTGTCCTGGGACGTTTGGCGGTGGGCAACTGCCATTGTTTGGCCAGAACACGGGCTCAACCAGCTCGAAGGCGGCACTGGTGATGTCAATATCAAAAAACACGCCGGCATCGGCCGAAAAGTCGAAAGCGCCATTTTCATCGACCGGCACATCAATCACACCCACCACCGCGGAGTTGACCGAGTTCGACGATCCGCCGGTTTCGCCGCCAAAGGCTCTGAACGAATCGCAGGTGACTGTGCAAAATTGCGTCTGCCCAATGTAGTGCAATTCAAATGCTGCGGTCGTTGGCAGGCACAGCGCGGTGATGGCTATCAATGCTGTGGATAGTGCGCGTCGAACGTGTGGGGGCTTGTGCATTGTGTTGTTGTCCATTTTATTTGTATTGGGGCGCAGCGCGTCTCACGTGCTGGCGATTGTCGCGGCGAGCGCGCGCAATTTTTCCACGGTTTTCCAGTTTCGCGCGGTCACCGTTGAGCCGACGCATCGGTCGATCAGCGCGGAGGTAAGTTTCGAGTCGCCGATGCCGTTTGGGTAGTGGACCCACAGAGCATCGTCAATGTGCGCAATTTCCTCGCCGCGTGTGGCGCGCGCCTGCAGTTCGACGGCCGCTTTAGATGCCGGTTTCTTCTTGCTTTGAAGTAACTGCACCCAGTTGGGGGTAGCTTCGCTCTGCCGAGGAAAAGGGTTCGCAGCGGCCTGCTGTGACCAAACGGCGGCGGTGCGCACCAACACAGGTACAGGAAATCCGAATTCTTTTTCAATGGCGAGTTCCAAACGTCGCTCCAGCGCGGGTGCTTTTACGGAGGCGTTGAAAACCACGTTGCCACTTTGGATGTGGGTGGTCACATCGTCGCATTCATTGGCGCTGACCAGTGCACGCAATTGCGCCATCGGCAGCTTGTTCCTGCCGCCCACGTTAATGCCTCGGAGCAGAGCAATGTAGGTGGAGGTGCGCGTAGCCAAAACGTCTAACGACACTCGCGACGATAAGCCCGACGCTGCGCTTTGAGCACTTCTCGCAATCGCATCTGGCGTTGGGCAAAGCCCAAGTCGGGTCCGAATTGATAGAGCACGGTGACCCGGCTGACGTTCTCAGGGATGCGCGAGCCGGTTATGGTCTCCACATGCTCCTCCAGATATTCAATGCGGCCCGCCAGGAGTGCGCAGTCGCCATAGGTTTGTTTGAGTTCTCGATAGGTGTCGTCGGAACGCTGTTGCGCGACGCCGTCGAGCACTTTGCGGGCTTTTTTCTTGGCGCGAATCAGCGGCAGATAGCCCTGATCGGAGGCAAGCTTCATCCATGCCGCGCCGGTGATGGGGTCTTTTTCTACGCCCTGTCCGTGCGTGAGCATGTAGCCGGTTAAATACTGCCCGAACGCGTCGCCACGTGGCGCCAGCTCATTGCGATACGCGGTGTAGGCCTCAACATATTTGCCAGACTGATACAGTGCGTCGGCCGCCTCGATCAGTACGCTCAGTTCTTCGTTCGTTACGGGTTCGGGCAGTGTGGTGTCAGCGTGGGCAACGGCAGGGCTGCTCAGAAAAACGAAAGTTAACAGAAACCTTCCAAGTCTCATTGTCACTCCTTGTACTATTCGTTTGCCACCAGAGCGTATCGCCGGGCGGCTTTATTTTATGCCCCTACGGTACGCCAGCCGGTCCGGGCTATGCAATCGATTTTGGTTTAGACAGCGTCGAGTCTTGCGATGAAAAAAACGAAATTTGAAACACTGATCCGTAGAATAAATCTCTATCCGCCGTATCTGGGTATGGGCGTTAAGATGCGTTGCCACAATCAGGGCTTCACTCGCTTTGAAGTGGAATTGCGAGCTCGCTGGTACAACCGAAATTTGTTCGGAACGCACTTTGGCGGTTCGCTGTTCGCGATGAGTGACCCGTTCTACGTGTTTATTGTGACGTTGAATTTCGGCGGCGACTATATTGTGTGGGACAAGTCCGCCTGCATCGATTTTCTGCGCCCGGCGAAAGGCACCATTCTCGGCGTGTTTGAAATTGCGCCGTCACGGCTTGAGACAATGCGCGCTGAGGTGGACCGGCTTGGAAAAAGCACGTTTCATTTTGAAACGGATCTGAACGATGAGGCGGGGACCGCCGTGGCGCGCGTCACCAAGGAAGTGTACGTGCGTGCGAAAAACTAGAGTGACCGGCAGCGACGTTTGAGGGAACGTCGCCACCGATCGATAGGCATTGTGAGTGTGCTAGAAGCGCCAGCCGAGTCCGGCGGAGATGGTGAACGGAGAGTAGTCGGCTTCCACCACGCGGCTGGTGTCGGACGGAAATTCCATCTCCGCGCCGCTGAGCGTTAGATAGCGTACGCCGGCGTCAATAAATAATGATTCATTGATGTCGTAGCGGGCGCCAAACTGGAGTTGCAGCCCGAGTTCGTCGCTTTCAAACGAGGTTTCAACACCTTCAATTTCAAAATCTATGTCGATTTCCTGCACAAACGCGATGCCCGCGCCCACGTAGGCGGTCAGGCGATCATTGCCAAACGGTTTGAAGTCATACAGAGCGCTCACCACGGCGCTGAGTGAGGCGAAATCGCCCTCCGTTGCCGCACCGATGCCATCGATCGTCACAGGTTCAAGTTCATTGCGTCGGTACATCAGTTCGCCTTCGATGCGCCACTGCTCGTTCACGTAATACCCCACCGTGCCACCTGCGGCGATCGAGGCTTCAAAGTCGCCCTCGGCCGTGCTGGTTGATAGGTCGTCGCGGTAGGTCAGATCTTCGCTGCCGAGAAAACCAATACCGGCCACGGCGCTGGCGTAAAAGTCAGAATCGCGCTGTGCGTGAGCGCTTGATGCCGTAAAAATGAGCGCGGTCGCGAGTATTTGCATGTAACGAATTTGCTTCATTGTGTAACACCTATCTTGTTGAAATATAAGCAGAAAAATATTGTCTGAGCTCAGAATACACACGGCAATGGCAGTGGCCAACCGGATTTAACGGCAATTGAATCAGCGGTTGGTTTTTTGCACGAGCGGCAACCCGGTATAGCCGTTAGACTTCGTTGCCATGCACGAACGGTTTCCCGCCCGCGGGCCATCCCGCGTCTTTACGCAGCGTCTGTTGGGCGCTGGGATTGGTCTGATCCTGTTGTTTACGGTTTTAGCGCCGGAAACTTCACAGCCGCTCACGTTTTTTCCCCGACTTTGTTTCTGGTCGTTACATATTGGCTTGGGTCTTTTCACGGCCGAGCTTGCGGCAAGATTGTTGATTCAACGATTTCCCGCGTTGAACGACTGGCGTCTCGTGCTGATCTCAGGACTGATTGGGGTCACGCTGTTTGCGCCGATGGCCTACCTGCTTGAGGGCCTGTTTCCACTGGCGGTGTCCGAGCCCGACTCTGACTGGAGCGATCGCTTTGCGAGCACGTCGCCGTTTGCGGCGGTGCTGGTGGAGCTGTTGGAAATGGCGCCGTCGTATCTGGTTGCCTGGCTGCTGATCAATCGCGAGGCTTTGGTCAGAACGTCGCGCAGCACACCCGGCGCGCCGTCTCCGGCGCCGTCAGATGACGTGGTGTCTGAAGCGCGGCGGGCGTTTTTGAATCGCTTGCCGCCGGCGGTGGGGCGGCAAGTTGTGGCGATCAGTTCCGACCTGCACTATTTGCAGGTCACCACGCGGCAGGGTAGTGCTATGATTCTGGGTGCCCTCAAAGAAGTCGAGACGGCCTTTGGTGAGGCTGGTATGCGCGTTCATCGCTCGCACTGGGTCTTGCTCGACGCCGTGCAACGCATGCGCAAAGGTGGCAGCGCCTGGCAGCTTGAGATGTCCAATGGGCACTGTGTGCCAGTCAGTCGACGTAAGCGCACGGAGGTTCTCGACCGGCTCGGCGAAGACTTCGTACGTCATTCCCAAGAGACCAAGAACGTATGACAGATATCAAGAACAATGAGCTGTGGAAAACCGGCGCTCTGATAGACGGCGTTTGGCTGGACGCGGTGCCGGGTGGTAGTTACCCGATACTGAATCCGGCCACCGGAGAGTCACTTGCCAATGTTCCACGCTGTGGCGCTGACGAAACCACCCACGCGATCGAGGCGGCGGATCGGGCGTTGCCCGGCTGGCGCGACACCACCGCGAAACAGCGTTCTAAAGTTTTGCGTCGTTGGCACGATTTGATGTTGCAGGAACGCGATGTGCTGGCCCGGCTGATTACGCTTGAGCAGGGCAAGCCGCTGGCCGAATCTCGTGGGGAGGTGGCTTATGCGGCCTCGTTTATTGAGTGGTTTGCCGAAGAGGCCAAGCGCATTCGCGGTGATGTCCTTGAGGCGCCGCGGCCATCCCAGCGCCTTTTGGTCTTGAAACAGCCTGTGGGTGTATGCGCGGCTATTACGCCGTGGAATTTTCCAAGCGCTATGGTGACGCGCAAAGTAGCACCGGCATTAGCCGCGGGCTGCACCATCGTTCTCAAGCCGTCACCGGAAACGCCGCTCAGTGCGCTGGCGTTGGCCGAGCTGGCGTTGCAGGCAGATGTGCCGGCGGGCGTTTTTAATGTGGTGACAGGCGATGACGCGCAAGCCATCGGCGCCGTGCTTACCGAGCATCCGACCGTGCGCAAGGTGTCGTTCACCGGTTCCACGCAAGTGGGCCGACATCTTTTGCGCCAGAGCGCCGACACCGTCAAACGCGTATCAATGGAACTCGGGGGCAACGCACCGTTCGTGATTTTCGATGACGCGGATTTGGATGCCGCGGTGGACGGCCTAATGGGCTGCAAATACCGCAATGCGGGTCAGACCTGCGTTAGCGCGAATCGAGTGTTGGTGCACGAGCGGATACAACAGGCGTTTGCGCGTCTATTGGCCGACAAAGTAGCCGCTATTCGCGTGGGCAACGGCATGGATCGAGGCGTTCAACAGGGCCCCATGATTAATGAGGCAGCGGTTGCCAAAGCGCAGCGCCATGTGACCGACGCCGTTGCCGCTGGCGCGCAGCTGGTCATCGGTGGGTCTCGCCATGAGCTTGGTGGCGCCTTTTTCGAGCCGACGGTTCTATCGCAGGTGCCGGTTCACGCACAGATTGCTGTGGAAGAGTCCTTTAGCCCCGTCACGCCGTTGTTGTCGTTTGCTTCCGAAAGCGAAGCCATTGCCATGGCCAATAACACCGAGTTTGGACTGGCCGCCTACTTGTATAGCTCGGATGCCGCGCGGATATGGCGTGTGAGCGAGGCGCTTGAGGCCGGCATGGTGGGGGTCAATTGCGGTGTCATGTCGAACGACGTGGCGCCGTTCGGGGGCGTGAAGCAAAGCGGCCTTGGGCGCGAAGGGTCGCACTACGGCATCGAAGAATATATGGAACTCAAATACGTGTGTTGGGACGGTCTTTAGCAGGCGCACCTGTCGGGATGGTCAATACGCTGCGGTTGCCATCAGGCTTGCGCAAACGCCTCGCGCGTGAGGTTGCGCGGCGAGCCGGCAGTTACAACCACATTGTCTTCAATGCGAATGCCGCCAAACGGATACAACTCGTCCACCAACGCCCAGTTCACGTTGGCAGAGGATTTGCCCTGTCGCACTGGCTCGAGCAGCTGGCGGATAAAGTAAAGGCCCGGCTCAATCGTCATGACGTGGCTTGCCTCAACCGTGCGTGTTAGGCGCAGCGTTGGATAGGCCTCGGGCGGTGCGACATGCGTGCCAGACTCGTTGCCCATAAAGCCGCCCACGTCGTGCACCTGAAGCCCCAGATAGTGGCCCA
>JBGCEL010000097.1:0-15197 GCA_045106455.1 Gammaproteobacteria bacterium | reverse complement strand
TCCCGGGGGTCGGCTTTAGGTGCTTCGATCCCGGGGAGCGGGAGTGAGGGGTTTCACTCTGGGACCGCCGGAGGAACGGGCTAACAACCCAGAGCAAAACCCCTCACTCCCACTCCCCTAATTGAGTCGAAGCTTTGGGGGTGGGCGCCTCTAGCGGCGTAGCCTGATAGAGCGTCGTGCTTTTCGAAGCGCGCTGCCCGATCGGCGGCACCTCTTCTCTCTTGCTCTTAAACCCCCCAAGCGCGCGGGATTCGAATTACGCACTTGGTTCGGCGTTCGGTTCGGTGGGTATGCGCCTGGGTTATTAGCCCGTCCTCGGGCGGTCCCAGGGGTATACCCACCGAACCGGACGCCGGACCAACCGCCAGAATGCGAACCCCACGCAACCCCAAAAACCCTTTTAGTGTCCGATTGGTGAGCCAGGCGGCACGACGGGCGGCACCACCAAAACATCCGCCGCACCGCCGTCCAGCACTTTGGCGAAACTCTTCATCACCACCGTGTCGTGCAACAGCCAGTGCACGCTGCGACTCTTAAGGCGTCGATTGTCCAGCTTGTCGTGCAGCTGTTCGATGGCGAGCAGCGCGTGGCCGCGTACCGCCGCGTCCGTGCCGTCGGTTTGCGCCAGTGCGATCAGGCGGTTGGCGATGGCGCGCGTCACCACGCGTTCGTGGGCACCCGTGGCTCCGGTATGACGATTGGCGAGCCAGGTGGCGTTCATCAATTGGTTGAGCACATCGTCAAAGCCCAGTTGAGCTTCGTCGCGTTCTTTGCTGCGATCGAGTCGCGTGGCGCGGGTGGGGTCCAGCAACACGTCCAACAGCAGCTCGGTGTAAGCGGCGGCCGGCGCAAGTGGGTCAAAACCGTCGCCCGTGGCATGGGTGAACAATTCGCGCGTGGCGCCGAAGCCCGGCGGGCGTGGTGGGATGGCATTGAGCAGAGCCGGTGGCATGGCCAGCGCGTCTGGCGCAAGCGTTGCGAGCAGTGCGGCGAGCGCGGCGCTCTGACGATCGGTGGTGACAGGCACGACGGTGGCATTTTTATCGCCCTGCATCGGGTAGCCAAAACGCGCACCGCCAATGAGTTTGCCCACAGCCTGAATCTGATAACGGTGTAGAAGATAAATGGGTACCAGCGTTTCCTCGATGGTGGCCAACGGTCGGCCCGGTGCAATCGTCGCCTGACCCATCTGCGACAAAGCCACCGCGCGAACTTTGAGCAGACTGCCGAGTTCGGCTATCGGGTCCGCGCCGTTATCCCAAAGACTGCCGTCCGGATGCATAGCGCCAACGCGTCGCGAATGACGGTCGGCAACAAAGCGCAGGCCGCTTTGATAGGTCGCGCTTAAATATTTCGCTCTGGCCGCCGCCGGGTCTGGCGCGTCGGAAAAATCGCCGTAGCCCCAGCCAATAGCGCGGATGTCCCACCGACCGGCGCCCACGGCGTAGGCGTCGCTCAAGTCCACGCTGCCGTCGGTGGCAAGGCGTACCAGTGGGAAGGGGTAATCCATGACGGACGATCGATTGTCGGCGCTGCCGGCAAAATTGTGCTCCAGCCCGAGCGTGTGTCCTACTTCGTGCGCGCTGAGCTGGCGTATACGGGCGAGCGCCATTTCACGCATGGGCTGAGTGTCGTCGCCATTGGCGTACGGTGAGAGCAGTCCTTCAGCGAGGAGGAAGTCTTGTCGCACACGCAGTGAGCCTAGCGTTACGTGTCCTTTGATGATTTCCTGTGTCCGTGGGTCGGCCACGGATGCACCGTACGACCAGCCGCGCGTTGAACGATGCACCCACTGGATCACGTTGTAGCGCACGTCCATGGGGTCCGCGCCCTCAGGCATTACCCGCACGTCGTAGGCATCTTGAAAGCCCGCCTGTTCGAACGCATCGCGCCACCATTTGGCACCGTCAATGAGTGCCTGACGCACGGGTTCCGGCGCACCGCGATCGACGTAGTAAATTATGGGTTCCACCACCGGCGAGGGCGCAGCACCAGGCGTTGTTTTTTGCAACCGATGGCGGCGCGCTAACACCTGCGTCGTGGGTTGGTCGATGGCCACCGCGTAGTCAGAGAAATTGCCAAAATACGCCGGGTCGATAAAACCCGCGCGCGGATCGTAAGGCAGCGCTTCGTAGCCATCGTCCGGCAGGCGCACAAACGAGTGATGCATGTGCAGCGTAATCGCTGTTGGGTCTGGCGCGACCGTTTGCATGATCGAATCGGTTGGCTCGCCCGTGAATGTCACCATGGCCTCGATTTCGGTGTTGTCCGGGAAGGCTTTGGTGCGCGGCAGAAAAATGGCAGAACGGGTGGCGTCGGCTTTGTAGTTGCCGCGCTCCTGATCTTTGAGTGTGGCCGCCACGCCATGCACGTCGCGCAGTGCGAACGCGGAGGCATCGACCCACAGGCGATCATCATCGCGATCAACAATATCAAACCCCCACAGCACGGATCGGGCGAACGACGACTCGATGGCTTTTTGCTCGTCCGGATTATTCGACGGCGCGCGGAACATCAAATTGTGTTCCATCAAAAACACTTTCGGTCCCACGCGTACAAAGCTCACCATGGCCGTGGTGCCAAGTTGGCCGCGATCCAGGCCAATGTCATTGGACCCCAGGCCGCGCGCCAAAGATGCCTGATAGATCATCATCGAGTCGAGATCGTCGATGGCAAGGAAAAGTTTGCCTTCGCTGTCCTGCCAGTGGAAATCGATCAGACCCTCACCGCTTTGATCGACGGCATGGCTTGAAAGCGTCGCGACGCAGAGCACCAACGAAAGAAAAGTTCTGAAGCGGTTCTTAACAGACTGGGGCATCATGACTACTGAGTCTCCACGGCGAGATCAAAGGGCGGGTCACCGCAGGGGTGACAGGTACGGGGCAATAGTGCACGGCGTACGGCGCATTTGGCAATGCGAAAAGCCATGGCCCATACTCGCGGTGCAGCACTCGGACTGACCGGGTGCGTGAGGAGATGCATTGTGATGTCACGAATCTGGTCTGCGGCCTGTGGTCTGTTGCTCGCGACAACCTTGTCGTGGGGCGCGACAGCCCAGGAGCTGTACGTACTGGATGCGGACGGTGAACCGCAATTGGTCGAGGATGCGCCGACCACGCCGGGCGCGAATCAGCCGGTGCTGTTCGTGCATGGTCACAATGCGCTCGACGATTCCGATACAGATTTCAATTTTCGTAAGAACTGGATTGATGGTCGCGGCAATTTGCCATCATTCGTGCAGGCCTTACGCTTGCCTGAAAATGCAGATCTGGGCCTCGAGCCGTATTTTATTCGCTTTATCGACCAGAGCCGCTCCATCACCGAAGACGCGGCAGATATTCGCGACGTTATTGACCAGATTATCGCGCGCCACGGTCCATCTTCACGGGTCGTTATCATCGCGTACAGCAAAGGTGCACTGAGCAGCCGGCTCGCGCTCAAATCGTTGCTCGAGCAGGTAGAGGGTTTACCAGCGCCACAGCCCGCTGCGCGGCCCGTGTCGGAGTTCATTGCGATTGCGCCACCGAACCACGGCCTTACCACCATTGCGGGTCTGTTTGGTAATTCGCAGTCGGGCGCCGAATTGCACAACGGTTATTCACCGCCGGCCGGCGCGACGGGATTGTGCGTGCCGTCGGGCCCATCTTCAGCGCGCGATTTTTTCGAGCGCCTGAACGGTCATCCTTTGGCCGACAGTCATGCCGACGCCGTCCCGCTTGCCAGCTACCCGCAGGAAGCGCCCGGCTCACGTGCGCCAGGTTCAGACCCGGCCAGCGGTGTGCTGTACGTGACGATCTATGCGAGCGGCAATCGGGATTTTGTCGGCGGCGGCCTGCCGCCGGGCGCACCGGGCAACACGGTTGAGCAAACCCCCGACTGCACGTTACCCACCAAGCAGGGGCGGGTGCTGGCGCGAAACCTGGCGGAGGACGCGATTAATTTATCGCTGGCCGGCATTCCAGGCGATGACGCGCTGGACGTACATGCCAATACCGTCCATGTGGGCGACGTTATTTGTCAGGCGCTGCATACGGCGGTTCATCATGCCCCGCCCACGGCGGGCGAATGTCAGTCCGGGCCTGCGAGCGTCCCGAAAATCGAACCGGCCCAACGCGTGGGGGTGGAATTGGTGCTCGATTTTTCGGGCAGTATGCAGCAGCCAGGCTGTGCGGACTGCTTGCCCAAGTCGGAAGTGCTGGCTCAGGCCGCCAGTCTTTTTATCGATTTATGGCAGGTGGTGGCGGCGCCCGGAGATCGTATCGGGGTCACGGTGTTTGGCAGTGACGCGCGTGCGATGCGCTGTGTGCTTGGCGAGCCGTGCGCGGTACTTGCGCCCGACGCCGACGTGGGAGATGTTTTGCCACACGAGTTGCTCGTGCCCGTGCGTGACATGGTCGGACCGGTTCAAACCTTTATCGCCGATCAGAACGCAGCGGGGGGTACCGCATTGGGCGCGGGCCTGCACGCGGCGATCACGCAGCTGCAGTCTTTTGATGGCGCGCGCAAACGCATCATCCTTTTAACCGATGGCATGCAGAACGTCGCGCCTGCGCTTAACTATCAGCCGGCCGATTGTGTGGACGGCGCTTGTCCGCTGGTGCTCGATCAGGAACCGCCGCTGGCGCTGGATGTGTCGATGGGCATTCCGGTTGACACCATCGGCGTCGGGGTCGGCGACGCCTGGCTGGGCTTGCTGAATGACCTGTCGCTCGCGACCGGGGGTGTGTCGCGCGCCACCATTAGTCCGGACGATGATTTGGCGGCTTTTTTCACCGACAACATCGTCGATACGCTGCAGGGTTTTAGTCCACAGCGCGTGGCGCGACATCGTGGTGCGCTGACCGAAACGCCGGCGAGTCATCGCTTCCCGGTCAACGCCAATGTACGCCGGGTCATGCTGACCGTGCGCGGTGGCGTTACGGCGCGCATCGCTCGCGATGAACAGGACATGACCGAGCAGGGACGACTGATCTCGCGCACCGGTTACCAGCTGTGGACCATGGCGCTGCCGGCTGGCCCTGCGGGGGTCTGGACCGTGGCCCTCGAAGGCAAACCTGGCACAAAGTACGACATCAGCCTGCTGGTCGATGAACCGGCGCTGGGCTTCACCGTCTCGGCCGGTCGGCGTAGCTATGTTGTAGGCGAATCGCTGCAACTTGAAGCGACGGTCACCGTTGGTGGCAGCGTGATTCAGTCACCGGTAGATGTGAGTGTGAGCGTGCAGCGCCCCAGTGACACGGCGGCGAATGTGCTGGCGCAACAGACGCTGTTTGACGTGCGTGAGGCGCCCAGCGTGGAACAGGCCGGCACCGCGGCGCAACGCAGTTTTGCCCATCTCACGCAATTTGAAGCGCTGAGCGATCAGTTGGTGACCACGACACAGAGCCAACCGCTCACCATGGACGATCGCGGACGGTATGCGGGGCAGTCCGCGCCACTGACGGTGCCTGGCAGTCGGCAATTGGAGTTTGTGGTGAGCGGCGAGCACCCGCAATTGGGTCGCTTCCAGCGCAGTCGTAGCGTCAGCGTGATGGTGAACATCGGGCCGGCCACTACAAAAATAAGTACGCTTCAGGCGAGGTTCGAACGCGATCAGGACAACGTGTCGCGGTGGGGCGTGAACGTGACACCGCGCGATGATGCGGGCAATCATCTGGGTCCCGGCTTCGCCGAACGCGTGCGCGTGCATCTCGACGGCATCCGCCAGGCTGCGGCTGTGGACTTAGGCAACGGCGCTTACTACGTGCCGCTGAACACCAGTGCGACGATGGAAAAACCGCTGCGCGTTGCGGTGGGTGGACAGGAGTTGTTCAATGGCGCGCTGAGCGAGATCGCGCCGCCGCCCACGGTGAGTCCGCGCGACCCGTGGCAATACGGCATCGCGCTGTGCCTGGTGCTGTTGGTGTTGTGGTGGTTTCGCCGGGCGCTGCGACCTAACGCAGCTCGAAGCGGACGCCGGCGGTAACCGTGCGATCGCGATACGGACGGGCACCGTAGGGCTGACGTGCCACGATGGCGTCTTCATCCGTCAGGTTGTCGATGCGGGCGTAGACGTTCATGAGTTCGGAAGCCTGCCAGTTCGCGGCAAGATCGAGCACCAGAAACGAATCGGTTTGTTCAAACGCGTTGCACGATGCACGCACGCAGGTTTCATCCACGTAGTTGAGATTCAGATACGTGGCACCGCGTCCGCGTTCGAAGCCCAGCGACGCGCGCAGTTGATGTTCAGGAATGTAGGGCAGTGGATCACCGGCCGCGACGTTGCCAAAAAAATCGGTATCGGCAATGTCACTATCGAATTCGCCGTCAAGGTAGGTGTAGTTCAGTGACACGGGCAGAGCGTAGTTGGCGCTGCGCGACAGGTCGTAGCGCGCTGACACCTCAAGACCTAAAATACTCGCCGCATCGCCGTTGAAGGCGTCGCCCGCTTCACAGTCGCTGCCAGAGGACGACGTGCATTCGCCCAGAATGTTGTCGTAGTCGGTCAGAAAGGCCGCGGCGTCGAGCGTAAAGCGCGAAGCAAACCAGCGCAGGCCAAACTCGTAGTTGATGCTTTCCTCTTCGTTTACACCCGGCGCATTGGATGGCGCTGTAAAGCCCTTGTGGATGCCGCCGTACAGTGCAAGCTCAGGCGTTATCTGGCGCAAAATACCCACGCCTGGAATCAGAACGCTGGTGTCGTTGGCACGCTGATCACGCACGTTGTCGGGATTGCGCGAAGCCGGGTCTCCGGTGTTACCCAGACGCGTTTCAAAGCGCACCCGTTCCTGTTCGATATCTTCATAGCGCAAGCCGGGTGTAAATACCCAGTCATGCCACTCGATGCGATCGTATATATGCAAAGACAACGCGTCGGCGGACTGGATGCGATTGCCCGCGTTGCCCAGCGAACCGAGATCTGCAAGGATCAGCGCGCCGTCGGTTTGGGTGTAACTGCTGTTGCGCTGCAGACGATCTTCTTCGTCTTCATGCAGACGAATGCCCATCTCCAGAGCGTGGCGCGCGTTGCCAGTGGCGAACTCGAGGTCAATGCGCGACTGAATACCGCGCGAATAATATTCGCGCGCGTTGCTGCGCAGCTGAATCGCACCTTCTGGTGTGTCGCCACCGTTGAGAATGGCGTTGAGGTCGGCGGCTGCCATGGTGCCAATGTCGGTATTGTTGTTTACCGCTTGCACGATGTTGAACCAACTGGTGCGCTGGAAATCGTCGGCGCTGGTGCTGCCATCGAGATCCAGACCTTCGGTTTTGAACCAGTCCCGTTCGTGGTTGTTGGCATAGGCGGTGGTGGTCACGCGCACGCCGTTTTGGAATTCGGCCAGATGACGCAGAATAATCTGGTCGTGTTCGGTTGCGATGTTATCCAGTGCGGAGATGCCGTAACGGCGCACGGAGTTGGCGCCGAAATCGGCGTCAGTTAGACCCAGATAACTCTGGTCCGAGCTTTCCTTCGCGTACTGGAGTTTGAGATCCCACTGCTGATACACCGACGCACCGGGGGCAGAATGCCATCGCAATTTGGCCGTAATATCGTCCTTGTTCAGTCCGGTATCGCCGCCGTTATCGAGCTCCTGGAAGCCGTCGCTGTTCCATAGATGCGTTTCGAGTAGCCAGCCCCACTGGGCACTGCTGTCGCTATACCAGCCATGCAAACGCGTGGTCGAGTCTTCGCCGCCTTCAAGCGTGAGTCGGCCGCTACGCTCGGAGGTGATGGGTGTTGAGACAAAGTTCATCGCGCCGCCCACGGTGTACGGGCCCTGGCGAACGGCGGCCGAGCCTTTGATGACTTCAACCTGATGCATGCGACCGATGGTCGGAAAATAGTAAGCCGAAGGGGCCGAGTACGGGGCCGGCGCAATCAACACATTGTCTTCAAGCAGTGTGATGCGGCCGCTGCGCTCGGTGGCCGTGCCGCGAATGCTTAAGTTGGGGCGCAGGCCATAGCCATCTTCAAGCTGCACGGAGACCCCCGGGATATCGCGCACAATGCTCTGGATGTCGGTGTACGCAAACGTGTCGAGCTGTTCGGCGTCAATGATGGTGGCCGCACCGGTGGAACCGGCAATGCCATCGCGGTCGCCCACGATGGTGATTTCCTCAAGATCGGTGGCGTTAGCCCGACTCGAAGCACGCTCTTCCTGCGCCTGAGCGGTAAATCCCAACAGGCCAAAAACAGTAATCAGGGCGGTACGGCCCAGATGATGCGACATGCGCGTGCGCTCGTGTATATGAAAGTGCGAATAATAATGATTCGCATTTGCATGTGTCAAGCGTCATCGGCGGGATGAATTGGCACTCCGGTTGTATATGTCCGCTATGGCCGGGCTGTTCGTTACAGCGTGCTCAGAAACGCCAAGATCGCGTTGCGTTGCGCAGGGCTCAATCCCTCAAACGCCTGGCTGGCGGCAGCGCCTTCGCCGCCGTGCCATCGAATCGCCTCATGCAACGTGCGCGCACGACCGTCGTGCATATAGGCCTCGCCGCCCGTTACCCCGGATGTCAGTCCGATGCCCCACAGCGGGGGCGTGCGCCACTCCGCGCCGGTGGCGACACCTTCACCTAAATTGTCGGCCAGGCCGCTGCCCATGTCGTGCAGCAGCAGGTCGGTATAGGCGTGGATGGTTTGAGAGCGCAGCTCCGCGTGCGGGTGAAACTCGGAGGTTTGGTGCGTGGGCGTGTGACAGGCCGCGCAGCCGATGCTGGTGAACAGGCTCTCACCTTGCAGTGCGACCGGGTCATCAAGGTTGCGACGTGCCCGAACGCCGAGCAGGGACACGTAGGCCGAAAGTTGTTTGAGCGAATCCTCATCGAGCTCGACGGCTGACGCACCGCAGTTGGACTGACTGCTGCCACAGTCCGGCGTCGGGAACACACTGGTCATTACGCCAATGTCGTTATTAAGCGCCGAGGCCACCTGATGGCGCACGCTCGCTTGACCGGCCTTCCAGCCAAAGCGTCCCACGCGTTGCTCGCCGGTCTCAGGGTCCGTGACGCGCTGCAGCCGGCCCGAAATACCGTCGGCGTTTTGATCGTCTGGATCCGCTAGCGCTTCAATGGCCGATTCTGGAATGGCGTCGAGCAATCCCATGCCAACCAGCTGTGGCGCGATGCGCACGGAGTAGGTGGCGGGGATCTCTGGCGTAAAGGCGTAGTTGGGCGCACGCAGGCCGTCAGCCTCTGTCCAGGACGCGAGCGCTACGCTGCCCTCCGCGTTGCCGGTGGTCGACAACGGCTGCAATACCTGACCGAGCATTGGGTGCGCAGCGCCGTTTTCATCGCCCACCCGAATCACGTGTTGACGCAGCGGTACGCCGACGGCCGAAGGTAAGGCGCGGCCGTTGCGCGCATGACAGGCCACGCACGAACGATTGCCATACGACGGACCAAGCAGTCCGGCGAGTGCCGTGAAATCCGGATTGGCATCGGCTTCGTTGTGCGAGCCGTCACCAAAGTCGGTGTGATGCACGCGACGTCCCAGCACGAATTTCTGACCGTTGACGTTCGACAGGTTGGTCGCCATTTGCAGGAAGTGGTTGTCGGGTTCATTCGAATATTGATACGACAAAGTCGTGCCGCCGCCGGACCAGCCTTCTGCGGCGATAGGGAAAGAATCTTCGCGCTCGGATGAGGCATCCCCAAACACGCCACGTGCTTCCCACGGCACCACGCCCTCGCCGACGATATAAAGCGTTGCCGTGCCGTAGTAGTTGTTACGACCGCGCGGTACGCCGGACAAAAACTGACTGAGTTCGAATTCCAGCCGGTCGCCCACCTGCAATGAGGTGCCGGTTTTGGGATTGAAGCTGACGCTGCGCGCGTAATTGAGGCCATCGAGCTGGGTCATCACGCCGTTGTTGTAATACTCGGCTACGGTGTTAAAACCGCGATAGAAAAACCGTAGCTCGGCTTGGTTTGACGACAGCGGCCACTGGGTGGTCACGTTGAAGGTGATCGTGTCGCCACCTTTGCCGATCGGATCGACGATCTCGACCGTGGCGGTGCGGTGTTCCCAGTAAAACGACAGATAGTGATCGTAGGCCATAAACTGGTCTTCGCGTGCATGCCGGTCGCGCGCGCGATCGGAGAAGCGCGTGATCAGAGCCTCGGGTGTGTCTTCCTGCAGCACCGGCTCGAGCACGGTGTTTGCGTTGTAAAGCGGCTCGTACGTGTTGGTGTAGGGCACCAACCACCACACGCCACCTAGGCCCTGACCGTTCGTATCGGACGCCGTGTTGTCGCCGGCGTAAAAGTACAGAGGCCGGTCCTGATAGGTCGCCTGAAGACTACTGTCATCGCGTGTGATCATGCCTAAATCGGAAGCGCCTGAGGCCGCGCCGTCTTCCACCAGCAGCGGCGGCCAGTTGGTGGCGCAGCCCCCGTTGCAGGTGCTGCCGCCCGTACCCGGATCGTTATCGAACACGTACAGCGCAAAGCCCGGACGGGGTGAGCCCGGTCCGCCAACCAAAATGCCGTCGCCTGCAATGACTTCGCTGACGCTGGGTAAGATTTCACAGCCGTCGATATCCACGGTGCTGCCGGGTGGTGTGTCGGGACAAAGATCCAGCGCGTCGATCACGCCGTCGCCGTCCTGATCGTTCACTACCACGGGCGCGCCGGCGTCACCGAATAGGTCCATCTCCCAAATCGAGTAGCCGTACATGCTGCTGCGCGTCTGACCGTTCATGCGCACATAGCGGAATGAACCGGCCAGCTCGATGACATCGGTGCGCTCGCCGAAGGCACCGTTGGTTTCGCCGCCGAGCGTTGTCCAGGCCACGCCGTCATTAGAACCGTCGATGGTGTAGGTGCGTGCGTTGGCCGCTTCCCAATGAATGTCCACGCGCTGCAGCGGATAGCTGGCGCCTAAGTCCAGCGTCAGAACGCCGGGGTCCACGCCGTGAAATGTTTCCCAGCGTGTCCCTAAGTTGTCGTCGACGGCCAACTCGGCGGGTTGCAGTCCCGCATCGGCAGAAGCCGTCGCGGGTAATTCGCTTGCCGTGTTGCATGCGGTGAACTGCGCGCTGGGACCGGGGTTTGAGAAAAACAACGTGCGCAGCAGACCGAGGTCCGTGGCGTTCACGGCGCCGTTGCCGTCGAGATCCGTGTTGGCGTTCGCCGTGAAAAACGACAGTCGCATAATCCCAAGATCGACGGCGTTGACCACGCAGTCGTTGTTGAAGTCGGCGTCGCAGCGATTGCCGAAGCCGTCGCCGTCAGCGTCGGTCTGATTCGGGTTGCTGATGATCAGGCAATTGTCGACAGCGTCGTCGACCAGATCGCCGTCGGAGTCGATGGCGAACGCCGCTGGGGTGAAAAGGCAGGCAGCGGCAACGGTCAGAATGGATCGGTTCACGGTCGTTTTTCTTCTTGATCTTGGAGGTCAAAACTCTAACGAATTCTGACAGCGCTGTCATCTTTACGCGATTCGGTGCGATTGAGAAAGCCAGATCACAAAAAAACGCCACCCGGGAAAATCCCGCGTGGCGTCTTGTTTAAGACGACTGAAGTGGTCGTTATTTCTTGGCGCGACGCTCGTTGGTCTCGGCAATCACGGCCTCAGCAATGTTGCTTGGACAGGTGGCGTAGTGCGAGAACTCCATCGAGAACTGGCCACGACCGGAGGTCATGGTGCGCAGATCGCCGATGTAGCCAAACATCTCACTCAGCGGGCAGTCGGCTTTCACGCGCACACCGGTAACACCAGCGTCCTGCGCTTTGATCATGCCGCGACGACGGTTCAAATCACCAATCACATCACCCACGTGATCGTCTGGCGTGAACACGTCCACTTTCATAACCGGCTCAAGCAGCTGCGGGCCTGCCTTCGGAATACTCTGACGGTAGGCCGCGCGTGATGCGGTCTCAAAGGCCACAGCCGAGGAGTCCACCGCGTGGAACGCGCCGTCTTTCAGGGTGATTTTCACATCCAGCAGGGGATAGCCTGCCAGCGTGCCTTCGCCCATGCAGCCGCGGAATGCTTTTTCCACTGCCGGCCAGTATTCACGTGGCACGTTACCGCCGGTGACTTTCGATTCAAACTCGAAGCCGCTGTTGGTTTCGCCCGGCTCAATCGTGTAGTCGATTTTTGCAAACTGACCCGAACCACCCGTCTGTTTCTTATGGGTGTAAGTGTCGTCGATGGTCTGCGTGATCGTTTCGCGATAGGCCACCTGCGGCTTACCAACGTCCACTTCGATGCCGTGCGTACGCTTGAGGATGTCGACCTTAATGTCCAGATGCAGCTCGCCCATACCTTTGATGATGGTCTCGCCCGAATCTTCATCGGTCATCACCTGGAATGAGGGATCTTCCTGAATCATCTTGTTCAGTGCGACGCCCATCTTCTCGGTGCCGGCTTTATCTTTCGGCGAAATGGCAATCGAGATCACGGGATCCGGGAACACCATTGGCTCAAGCGTGGCCGGGTTTTTGACATCCGCCAGCGTGTGACCCGTGCGGGTGTTTTTCATACCCAGCAGCGCGACGATATCGCCGGCCTGCGCCACATCACGTTCCTCACGTGAGTCGGCGTGCATTTCCACGATACGACCGATGCGCTCCGTTTTGCCCGTAAACGTGTTCAGAACCGTGTCACCTTTTTTCAGGCTACCGGCGTACACGCGAGTAAAGGTCAGAGCGCCGTACTTGTCGTCCATGATTTTGAACGCCAGTGCACGCAGTGGGCCTTCCGGATCCACAATAGCGCGGCCACCGGTCTCGTTACCTTCCAGATCCATTTCCGGCTGTGCTTCCACTTCCGTTGGGTTTGGCAGGTAATCGACCACAGCGTTGAGCACGTTCTGAACACCTTTGTTCTTAAACGCCGAACCGCAGAAGGTTGGGAAGAAGTCGAGCGCGATGGTGCCCTTGCGGACGCAAAGTTTCAGCGCGTCAATCGACGGCTCGGTGCCCTCGAGATACGCTTCCATCAGATCGTCGTCCTGCTCAAGAGCGGTCTCCACCATCTCTTCGCGGTACTTCTCAACGTCGGCCTTCATGTCTTCGGGCACGTCCTGCAGTTCGTACTTGCTTGGGTCGCCACTGTTGTCCCACACCCAGGCTTTACGCTCGAGCAGGTCCACGACGCCCACAAAGTCGTCTTCGGTGCCGATGGGCAGCGTCATGACGAGCGGCTTGGCGCCCAGCACGTCTTTAATCTGACCGACCACGCGGTAGAAGTCCGCGCCCATGCGGTCAAGCTTGTTGACGAAGATGATGCGCGCCACTTCGGATTCGTTGGCATAGCGCCAGTTCGTTTCCGACTGAGGCTCCACGCCACCCGAACCGCAGAAGACGCCGACGCCACCGTCGAGCACTTTGAGCGAACGATAAACTTCGATGGTGAAGTCAACGTGTCCCGGGGTGTCGATGATGTTCAGACGATGACCGTCCCACTCGCAGGTGGTCGCAGCCGATTGAATCGTGATGCCGCGTTCCTGTTCCTGATCCATGAAGTCTGTGGTGGCTTCGCCATCATGAACTTCGCCGGTTTTGTGGATCTTGCCCGTCAGCTTCAGAATCCGCTCCGTCGTCGTGGTTTTCCCCGCGTCAACGTGGGCAAAGATGCCAATATTTCGATAAGTGCTGAGGTCGGTCATGTCATGTCTCTGTCGCGCGCCGTCTATATGGGACGGCCGCCGCATAAGTGGTTAATAAATAAGTAGTTTTTAAATAGGCTGGAATTCAGCCGACGAATGCTAACACGAAGTGCGCAGCGGGTCGATGGGCGCGCGGGGCACTATGTTAATGAGTTACGCCGGTTTTGCTGATTCAGGGCTTCTTTGAGCGTCTGGACCTGCGGATTGTTCCGCGTTTTTTTAAGCTGATCGAGCCGTTCGAGCTGTACTTGCGCCAACTCTGGCTCATTTGTCTTCTCAATCGCGACGCGCGCACACATCAGCGCCGCGGCCGCGCGCTGCGGGTGATCTTCAAATCGGGCCCAGAAATCGCTCAGTAATGCCGTGACGATCCGCGGCCGCGCGCGGGTTTTGGCGATCGCCGCCACCTTCAGCGTGGCGTTTGGGCCGGCCGGACGAAACGCCGGGTTGCGCTGCATGCCGTCGAGCACCAGCTCGAAGGCCAACGTCTCTTCGCCCAGTGCCAGTGCGCGCGTAATCAGCGACTGCTCGAGCCGCAAACCGACCATGGGATTGGGCCAGGTTTGCACCTGCCGCAGTATTTTCTCGCGAAACTCGAGCGTGTCATGTTCGCCGGTAAACAACGACTCTATTTCGCTGAGCGCGCGCTGCGAATTAGTTCGACCATGCGCAAACGCTTTATCCATTATTTCATTGATATCGATCTGCTCGAGACGGGCATCTTCGGCAGCACGCATCAGGTCGTCGTTGTTGGGTTCGAATCCCACGCGATCATGAAAGGTATAGATCACCCGACCGGCCAGCTGCGCACTCAAAAACCACACGTAGCAAATTGCCGCGGCGGTCCACGGCCAGCCCCAGCTGCGGGAGAAAATGAAACCCGCAACGATCAGCGCCACACCAAAACACAGCGGCAGCAAAAAGTAAGGCGCACCGAGTTCGCGCGCAACGCGCAGCTGCAACACCGGATTGATGGCTTGAGCGAGTGATTCGTTAAGCAGCATCAGCGACATGCTGGCCGGCACCAGCAACAACAAAACCGAGGTGATCAATTCGCCGTAGGGGGCAGGCAGAACGTCCCGCAGTTTGATCGACACGTAAATCAGTACAGCAATGAGCGCGACAAACGATGCGAAGCGCCGCGACCACAACGTGCGAAACTCATCAGCCGTGACCGGGCGCACCACACGCCGACCGTTGGCCGCGGCACGAAACACGACAAACGAATAGCCGATGGTGCCAACGATGGCGACAAAGCCAATAAACAGCGCCGCGAGCATTACCACAATGCCGGCCATGCCGATCATGCTCGCCATGTTCAGGCCGAGCGTGCTCAATCCGAACAGCAACGTGATTATGGCAAGCGCGCCGAGCAGGCTGCTTTGAATTGAAAAGCGCAGGATGTTTTTTATGCTGTCCATCGTGGCGCGAATCGTATCAGGTGGTGTTTGTTGTTGCGCGGGGTTCGCATTAGTGCGGTTGGTCCGGCGTTCGGTTCGGTGGGTATACCCCTGGGACCGCCCGAGGACGGGCTAACAACCCAGGCGCATACCCACCGAACCGAACGCCGAACCAAGTGCGTAATTCGAATCCCGCGCG
>JBGCEL010000096.1:0-4325 GCA_045106455.1 Gammaproteobacteria bacterium | reverse complement strand
CCGCCAATCATCACTATCTAACCCGCGCCGGGCACTGTCTTGAGGGCGTAGCCGATCAGTCGGTGGATTTGGTGCTTAATAATCCGCCATTTCATGCCGGCGGCGCAAAGACGTCAAGTGTTGCGCTGGAAATGTTTGCAGAGGCCAAGCGCGTGCTAAAAACAGGCGGCCAAATTCAGGTGGTCGGCAACCGCCATCTCGGTTATCACAAGCGTTTGCGGAACATTTTCGGCAACTGCGAGACGGTGGCCACTAACGACAAATTTGCGGTGCTGCGAGCTATTCGCCAATAGCTCTATGCAAGTCAGTCGTATGCGCCAAAGGACAGACACAAACCGCATAGCAGACTCTCTCGAAAGGCAATATCGATCAACCGCGCTTTTCCAAGCGCGCCATCGGGTTTCTCAGATTCAAGGTCCTACCTTCTAAACTGGCAGTACCGACAGCGGCTATACGCTCTTGGTACTGCCAATCTGAAGCCTTAAGGTGCTTCCACCACAACCGAAGTCGCAAGGTCTGACGCACCTGCGGGTTGCGCAATCGCATCGCTGACCACCGAACCGGAAAAGATCACGAGTCCGCCATTGTCGATGCCCGCGGCCTCGCTACCTGCCAGCCGGCTCGCTGTACCGATTTCCAGCACCGCATCGCCATTCAGATCGATTGCGAACAGTTGCCGCCCAGTGCGCACGCCGCTGCCGTAACCCTGCAACACGCGAACCAGCGCAGCGAGCGGATCGGTGCTGTCGATCGTCACCTGCGGCGAGCCGGCCGCTGCAACGTTGGCGCTACTGAACACCAGCAGATGACCTGCCTCTTTGCGGCTCAATGGTTCGGCGTTCGGTACCGCGATCATCAACTCATCGCCGGCGGCACCATTTGCATCGCCGACCCAGGTCACTGCGACGGGGTCTACATCAACCGTTTGCGCAGCCGCAGAGCCATTGTCGCTAAACGCGGCGCCATCGGTAGCCGTAACGTTAGTCAGATCAATGTCGTTCGCGGTTCCAAAGTTCGCCGACAACGCGGACCCATAGATCACCGTTGCCACACGCGACACGCCGGCGTTGCCGGTATGCCCCATCGCGATATCGGCAAGACCGTCGGCATCAAGGTCGCCCACGGTCGCCAGCGAATCGACTGTCACTTCCTCAACAGTCGCCTGTATCACCCGACTGTCATTGGCATCAGAGGACAGATTGACAATTGCAGCATTACCTTTCGCCTGCGCGATCAGTGCGCCGTCGGCAACGAACACGCCGCTGGCAAACGCTGGTTCAAGCCCGGCTCCGGAAACCACAAGCTCCGGCACATCATCGCTGTTCAGATCGGCGATGACGGCAACGCGCTGACCGGTCTGCTGAATCACCGCCAACCCGGTCAACTCACTGCGCACTTCGATCATCTCGGCACTGGTTGCAGCCGACAAATCGAGACTGCCGCCGGCAGCCTCCAACGCGTCGCCGAAAATGGCAACCGAGCGGTTCTGGCTGGGCAGTCCCAAAATAACCTCATTGCGATTGTCACCATCGAAGTCCGCGCCGGTGCCCACTACCTCGGTAGCCGCACCTCGCGCGACGCCACCAATGGCCACGCCGTCGGTCGCGGGCAATGCTGTCAACGACACACTGTCGGTCGTGCCGCGCGCAAGCGCACTGCCCCATACAAGGTAGGCCAACGGGCCGTTGTCCTGGTCGATCGGGTCAATGCTGTTCGGGTCACGCTGCATCAGGATCAGAAGATCATCCAGACCATCGTTATCGACATCGCCGACGTCCACGCCCGTCAGTCGGCTGATGCGCCCGGCGCCATTCTGTCGATCATCGCCGGTGAAAACGACACGTTCGGCCGCCATCAAATCTGCGACCTGCAGATCGGCACCTTGCGTCGCCAGCGCATCGCGCAGCGCCGCACCCCACAATAATAAACCGTTATCGACACCGCCGAGATCCGTGGCGAGTGCGACAAAGACCTCGTCGACACCATCGCCATCTATGTCACCAACGTTAGTAGCAGTATCGCCGACGGTGTTGAGTGTGTCCTCACCGGTGATACGCACCGCATCGCCAACGCGACTCGGCAGATCGACAAGACGGATCACGACATCGCCAAAGCCCTGATTGACGCCATCCGTTGCCGAGACCGTGACCGTGATTGGGTCCTGCGTGCCCTCGACTTCGGCATCGAACGGGATCACGACACTCAGCGCACCGGTTGCCGCATCCACAGAAAATGCCTCAACCAGTCGATCGGCATTAACGA
Organism: Gammaproteobacteria bacterium; assembly: GCA_045106455.1. Lineage (GTDB taxonomy): Bacteria > Pseudomonadota > Gammaproteobacteria > Steroidobacterales > JBCCMA01 > JBCCMA01. Next base: position 2,063 of record JBGCEL010000096.1, on the reverse strand, counting down.
CCTCACCCAACTTAGAGACCTGCGACAACTGATAGTCACTGACCGCCGCGCCTTCCGGATCAACACCGACGAAGGTGACAATCAACCCCGTCTGGTTTTCATTGAGCTGGAACTCGGGGAGCTGAGCGAACTCGGGACCCTCATCGACGTCTGTAACCGTCACGGTAATCGTTTCGGTGACCGTGTTGGTGCCGTCCGACAACTCAACTTGCTGTTCGTAGACATTGTCGCCATTGCCGTCCAGCGGATCCTCGAAATTGAATGCGCCGTTGTCCGTGTTTGCCGTTACGCGGCCATTGGCCGTATCCAGCACGAACAATCCGCTATCGCCGCCAGCGACAACACGGATCGTCACCGTCGCATTATCCGGGTCAGTCACATCGAGCGTGAAATCGATAGTCTGGTTTTCGGCGAACGTGAAGTCGGTCGCCCCGGAAAATTGCGGAGGTTGGTTGGTAGTGCCACCACCACCGCCACCGCTGCCGCCGCCGTTACTACCGCCACCGCCACCGCCACCGCCGCAGGCAGTCAAAACCAACGCACACACACCGATCAGTGATCCGCGGATCACTTGCATACCATTCAACATAAGTCTAGAACCCCTCACACGCTACTTTTCTTTTTTCTGCAGTTTAGCGTTATTCGAGATTTTTTGTTTACACTGGAGGCATGGACTGTAGTGGCATAGTGAATTTGGCCACTTAATTGTAGGTGATAAGATCACCTGACACATTAAGTGAGCTAACAATGAGCAGAAAAAGTAAACCGAATTTCAGCCCGGAATTCCGGCTTGAGTCAGCACAACTAGTGGTTGATTAAAACTACTCCGTCAGAGAAGCGGCGAGCGCTGTTGGGGTCGGACACTCGACAATGGGTAAATGGGTGAATCAGTTGCGCCAAGAGCGTCGCGGCATTACGCCGAAGCAAAGCCCGATGACAGCCGATCAGCGACGAATCAAAGAGCTTGAGAAAAGGTTGCGCCAGGTTGAGGAGCACAACACGATTTTAAAAAGGGCTACCGCTCTCCTTGCTACGAGCATAATCCAGTGGACTTTCTTGCTTCGATTAAAAAGTAAGCATAGAGAGCACTGGTATCACGCAGGTAATCCGACTATTTGGAGTGATCAAAGTTTTATAAGTGCTTGGCCAACTGTAAAGTACATGCAAAGCAAAATGTATCTTTCATCAGGTAGTGAGTCGGGTATCAGTTTCTGTAACCTCTTTCGACTTCCTATGGTTTTAGGTTATTGGCTAACTATTTTGGTTTTTGTTCGATGATATTTTGGGGTAGGGAAGTGAGCGTTAAGGAATGCGCAGATGCCGTATGACTAATCATTGCAGCAGACAATTGACCCTACCTACCGCGGCCTTCGCTATCGCGAAGCTCACGTCAGCCTCAAGCGCAGCTGAGCCTCGGCGTTAGATGGCATGGTAAGCGTAACGCCAGGGTGGAGGCTTGTATCGATTGTGCCGGATGGGGGTTCGATTGATGTTGGCGGATTTAATCCCTGGAACGCCGAATGGCACACTGTGGACGAGCCGCAAATCACTGTGGCACATCCGCAGTATCGGTCTCAACATCATTTGATAACGGTGTATGAATTCCGCAGTGCGGATAAGGTCCAACGATTTGCTGCGGGTGAATTGTCGAATGGCGCATGGGGGTTTTTCGTTCCTAAGAGAACTTCACTCTTTTCGAAGGTAGCTGAGCGTCTTAGTCGATGATTCGATTATGGCACGAAGGCTGGTATCCAAGCCAAGCATGCGCCCCGCTTACGATTGCAGTTGGCTGCATTGGATTCTTCCCAGGTGATTGAAGATATGGATATCGAGAATAGGAAGCATAAACGGCCTACCCGAAGTAGTGCAAACGAGCCCCTGATCTGAAAAAAGAGCGAAAGTTGCGATTCGTCGGACGGGCATTTGGTAGGCGAGGCTAGGGGAGTGTATTGGTCAAGAAGCAAAACGGCGCAAAGCGCTTAGCTTTACGCTGATGACCCAAACTCGTGACGAGCGCGGGCTCGGGTGAGCGGATAGATACTCACTTTGAAGTCAGTTTAAGG
>JBGCEL010000095.1:0-42516 GCA_045106455.1 Gammaproteobacteria bacterium | reverse complement strand
GGGTTCGCATTGTTGCGGTTGGTCCGTCGTCCGCTTCGGTGGGTATACCTCTGGACACGCCGGAGGACCGGCTACAGTCCAGAGGCATACCCACCGAACCGAACGCCGAACCAAGTGCGTAATTCGAATCCCGCGCGCTTGGGGGGTTTAAGAGCAAGAGAGAAGAGGTGCCGCCGATCGTGCAGCGCGGGCCGGAAAGCACGACACATTTTCAGGCTACGCCGCTAGAGGCGCCCCACCCCAGAGCTACGACTCAATTAGGGGAGTGGGAGTGAGGGGTTTTGCTCCGGGTTGTTAGCCCGTCCCCGGGCGGTCCCGGAGTGAAACCCCTCACTCCCGCTCCCCGGGATCGAAGCCCACCAAGCCGACCCCTGGGGATCGAAGCGACCAAAGCCGACGAAAAACACACGCACAAAAAAAGGCGGCCAAAACGGCCGCCTCTTCAATTTCGCCAGTGCGAAAAACCGCGAGCTAAATCGGATTGCGCACCGTGTCGCCCACGTGAATTTCACTGATCGCGCTCATCACCAGCGCGAAGCTAAGTTCACTCTCGGTTTTGAAAATCATCATTTCGCCGGCGTGTTCGTCGGGCAGTTGCACACGCTCGCGTGGGCCAATGCCCCAGAGGCTGCGCTTGCCGCTCCAGCGATCAATCGCCGTGCGTCCGCTTTGGAAAATGGAGAGCACCTGGCCCGGCTCAATGCCGTCTTCCGTACCGCGGTTAATGACCACAATCTGGTATTGACCAATTAGCTGTACGCCGTCGACCACCGAGATAATGCGGCCATCGACCAGTACCTCTGGCGCGCGTGGCAGAAAATTCGCAGTGGGTGCCGGCGTTTCGAGCAGCAGGCGATCACCGCGCAGTGCTTCGCGCACCGTGTCGGTTAAAAACAAACGTGCGACATCGCCAGAGTCTTCAAGTCGTCCGGTGCCGACATAAAGCGCTTCATGACCCAGGCGTTTGCCCGTTTCCGGATCGCGATAGATGTCGCCAATGTTGAAGATGTTGAAGCGTGTTCCGGCCGGTGCGTCGGTGCCGCGCACGTAGACCGTGAAACCAGAGCCGGCCACCAAATGGCTTTCTTTGATGTCGACGATGTACGGCAAGCCGTCAAGCTGATCGTCGGCAATCACTGTTGGTCGTGACAAGAAGCCAGCGATGGCTTCAAACGGAATGGTGTCCACGGCTTGTTCGAGTGACTGCACACGAATTTGCGGACCCATTCGGTTTTCGCCGTTGTCGCGCACGATGCGTGGTTTGCCGTCGATCCATACCAGGCGCAATACGTCGCCAGGGTAAATAAGATGCGGGTTCGCAATCTCTTTGTTGGCCTGCCAGATTTCTGGCCAGTACCACGGATCACTCAGGAATTTGCCCGAGATGTCCCACAGCGTGTCGCCGCGAACCACCGTGTAGCGGTCCGGTGCGTCGGCGCGTAAGCGAGTGGCGACCGAGCCCGAATCGACCTCGCGCTGACCAGCGCCATTGGCTGGAAAGGGTTGTCGAACGGGAAATTCGACCCCATCTTTATAGGGCTTGGGCTGACTGATGGGGACCGGCTCGGGCCGTTCCTCATCTTTCTTTGAAAACAGGCCGCCAATCGCATCGCGAGCGGCGCAGCCTGATAGAGCCAGGGCGATGCAGGTCAGCGCGATCACGCGACCGGCGTTTTTGTGGTGTGCAACCATGTGCAGATGTCCGTCCGTCAGTAGTCTGTCGAAGTGTTCAGAAGTGGGGGACCTGAGTCCGGCTTGGCGGTATACTGGTGACGCGACGCCGCATGCACTGCATTTGGCGATCATACCGGCCGGAAATGGGTCTTACTCTCAGTAAATCCTTTGACTTGTCATAACTTTATCAACAATCGGTAGAAAATACACGACTGTGCGGGTGGCGCGATATGACCAAACTCACAATTCTTGAATACCCCGATCCACGGCTGCGAACTCGCGCCGAGGCGATCGAGGTTGTGGATGACGCCATCGTCAGGCTCTCAGCGGATATGCTGGAGACTATGTACGAGGCGCCGGGCATTGGTTTGGCCGCCACACAGGTCGATCACCATATCCGTATGCTGGTCGCAGACGTCAGTGAGGAACGTGATCAACCTCACGTTTTGATCAACCCCGAGATCGTTGAAGCCGATGGCGAGATCATTCATGAAGAGGGCTGCCTCTCGGTGCCGGACATCTTTGCGAAGGTCAAACGCGCAGAATCGATCAAAGTGCGCTATCTAAATGCGGCCGGTGAGACCACCGAGCTCGACGCCGACGGCCTGCTGGCAATCTGCATCCAGCATGAGATGGATCATCTGGAGGGGAAGCTCTTCGTCGACTACCTGTCCGATCTCAAGCGCAACATGATTCGCAAGCGGCTTGCGAAAAACCGGCGCGGTCGCGCCGGCGCCGCCTGAAGCCTCTTTTAAGGTGCGTCTTGGTTTTGCCGGCACGCCGGACTTTTCAGTTCCGACGCTTGCGGCGCTGTATCGCTGGTGCGCCACCTGCGACAGCGAAGTCGTGGGGGTGTGGACCCAGCCGGATCGCCCTTCCGGTCGCGGACGCAAGATAAGGCCCGGGCCGGTTAAGGCGCTGGCACTCGAACACGGCACCCATATTTTCCAGCCGCGCACACTGCGCGACCCCGACGCGGTGGCGCAGATGGCTGCCGCGCAGCTCGATCTTCTGGTTGTGATTGCCTACGGCCTCATTTTGCCCGAAGACGTGCTGGCCACCCCCAAATTTGGTTGCGTGAACGTACATGCGTCTTTACTGCCACGCTGGCGCGGCGCGGCGCCCATTCACCGCGCGATTGCCGCGGGCGATACGGTCACAGGCATCGGCATCATGGCCATGGACAAGGGGCTGGATACCGGCGCGCTGTGGCGCAATGTACCCATCGATATTGCACCGGATGACACCGGCGGCACGTTGCACGACAAGCTGGCGGCGGCCGGCGCGGCGCAACTCGTGGATACGTTGCCCGACATCTTTGCAGGCGTCGCGCCGATCCCGCAGGACGACAGTATGGTCACGTACGCGGCGAAAATTCTAAAAGCCGAAGCGACGCTCGATTTCACCCGTGATGCGCAAGCATTGTGCGATACGGTGCGCGCGTTTGTTCCCTGGCCGGTGGCGCAAACCACGCTTGATGGTGCGCAGCTGCGCATCTGGAGCGCCACGGCCATCGATTCATGTGGCGGGGCGCCGGGAGAAGTCATGAGCGTTGAAGAGGGTCTGGTTGTGGCTTGCGGTCGCGGTGCTCTGCGCGTGTCGCAGGTGCAGGTGTCGGGCGGGCGTCCGACGGCGGCCGCGGAGTTTGCGCGTGGGAATATTGAGGTGGGTACGATCCTGGGCGCGTCGTGAGTCGCCCGGTGCGCGCGCTTGCCGCCGAGGTCGTGGCGGAAGTCTTGCAGGGCAGTAGTCTTGATGGCCCGCTCGATCGGGCGCGTGACAAGCTGTCGCGTGCGGATGATCGCGGCTTTCTGGGCGCGCTGTGCTTTGGCACCGTGCGTCATGCGTATTTTAATCGCGCCATCGTGCGGGCGTTGCTCAGCCGCCCCGGACAAAAACTCAAACCCAAACTTGAGGCGCTGCTGATGCTCGGCATCGAGCAGCAGGAAAACATGCGCGTGGCACCCCATGCCGCCGTTTCGGAGACCGTGGCCGCTGCGCGTAGCGTGGGGCTTAAAGGCGCCACCGGTCTGGTCAATGCGGTACTGCGACGCTATCAACGCGAGCGCGACAAGCTGCACGAAGCCGTGCTCAAGCACGATGAAGTGCGCTTCAATCATCCGCAGTGGCTACTTAAGGCCCTTAAAGCCGACTGGCCTGACCACTGGCAGCAGATTGTGGCGGCCAACAACGCCGCGGCGCCCATGTGGCTGCGAGTGAACTGTGGCCATCAATCGCGATCAGACTATCTAGCGCTGCTTGAAGCACTGCCCGAGGTCGCGGCGGTGGCCGGCACGCTGGCCGAGTCGGCTGTTAAGGTTACGCCCGCTCAGCCGGTCACGGCATTGCCCGGATTCGCGGACGGTGCGGCATCGGTGCAGGACCAGTCGGCTCAGCTGGCAGGTTCGCTGGTGACGGCTCTTGAACAAGGGCGTGTGCTCGATGCGTGCGCCGCGCCGGGCGGAAAAACCGGTCATCTGCTCGAACGTTTGCCGGGTGTTGAGGTGGTGGCGGTGGATCATTCCGGGTCGCGTCTCGGGCGCCTGCAGGAAAACCTGGAGCGGCTTGGCCACAGTGCCGATGTGCGCTGTATTGATCTGCTGGATGCCGAGGCAACCAGTGAATTGGGCGAATTTGAACGCGTGCTTTTGGATGCGCCGTGTACCGGCAGCGGTGTAATTCGCCGCCACCCGGACATTAAACTGCTGCGCCGAGGCGATGATTCTGCCAAGCTAGGGGTTCGGCAGACGACTTTGCTGCGCAATTTGTTTGACCGACTAAAGCCAGGTGGCGAGCTGCTCTACGTGACCTGTTCGGTATTACGTGCTGAAAATGATGCTGTCGTGGGTGCGTTTTTGGACGCGCACGACGACGCAATTAACGCACCTTTGACCGCCGCGCCCGACTGGGGGCAGGCCACCCAATACGGACGCCAGATACTCCCCGGTTTCGAGGAGTCAGACGGTTTTTACTTTTCACGTATCGTTAAGCGGACCTGAGCACGCCACATGAATGTCACGGTGCCTTTTTTATTCCCTGCCGATCGGATGCGCGTACTTCGCACGCTGATCGTCATGGCCGTGTTGGCGGGCTGCACCACCGCCTTCGCACAAGAAGATGCGACGTCAGGTCGTTTCGAAGTGCGGTCGGCCTACACCCAAGAGCTCGACGGCGTGTACCACGTCTCGGCGCAAATCGATTACGGCCTCACCGACGCGGCCATCGAAGCGCTGACCAACGGCGTGCCGCTCACCTTCAAACTTGAGATCTCGGTGGAGCGGCAACGTCGCTGGCTGCCCGACGATACTGAGCACGAGTTGCTGCAGCGCTACGAGCTGTCGTTTCACGCGCTCACCGAGCGCTATATCGTGCGCAATCTCAACAGCGGCGAGCAAAATTCCTTTGGCACCTTGTCATCGGCGTTGCGCGGCCTGGGCGAAATCGATCGCCTGCCCGTTATCGATGCCTCACTGCTCAACGCGGAGCGTGACTATCGCATCGCGATGCGCACCACGCTGGACATCAAATCCCTGTCCGGGCCTTTGCGTCTGCTGGCGTCCCTGTTTCGTATTGGTGACTGGCGCCTGGCCAGCGACTGGCACGCGTGGGCGCTAAATCCGTAACCCGAACGGCGCTGCGTGCGCTAACTGCGGCCGGCATGTTGTTGCTGGTGGCTTCTTTGGCGCTGCTGGCCAAGACCACACAGAACAGCGACGACTTTGGCCGCATGCATGTGGTAATCGTGCTGCTCAATGCCGTGGGCGTGGCGCTGCTTCTGTCGCTTATTTTGGTCAGCGTATTGCGTCTGGTGCGCGACTATCGCAAGGGTATTCCCGGTGCGCGCCTCAAAGCCCGCATGATCGCGATGTTTGTCAGCCTGGCCATCGTGCCGATTATGCTCGTCTATTTGTATTCGATGTATTTCCTCAATCGGGGCATCGACAGCTACTTTAATACCGACGTAGAGCGTGGCCTGGACGACGCGCTGACATTAAGTCGTGGCGCGCTGGATTTGCGCGCACGCGAAGAGATGAACGCGCTGGGCATGTTGGTGGACGCCACACGCCGCTGGCAGGACAGTGAGTTCGTGTCGCAGATAGATCGGCTGCGACGCGAACTGCGCGCCGACGAACTCACCATCTATGGCGCCAACCGACAAATTCTGGCCACCAGTTCCAGCGCCAAGCTCAGCATCATGCCGGCGGCGCCGCCCGATGATTTGCTGCGTCAGGCGCGCAGCGGCGTGCCTCGCATCACACTGGAGCCCACCGCCGACGGCGGCCTGATCGTGCACGCGGCGCGGCGTCTGGATGCGGGCGCGCCGGGCCGTACGCCGCGCATTGTGCACGCCACGTTTTCGGTACCGCCGCGCCTGAGCGAGCTGGCCACCTCCGTGCAACAGGCCAGCAAGGAATACGACAGTCTCGTGTTCTTGCGTGAACCGCTCAAAGACAGTTTCAAGCTCACGCTCACGCTCGTGTTGCTGGTGTCACTGTTGATCGCACTGTGGGGCGTGTTCTTTTTCGCCCGCCGCATTGTGGCGCCGATTCAGGATCTGGTGGCCGGCACGCGTGCGGTGGCCGCCGGTGATTTTGACACCCGGCTGCCCGAGCCGGGGCGCGACGATGTGGGTTTTCTCGTGCGCTCTTTTAATGACATGACCAAACGGCTGGCCGATACCCGTGAGTTGGCCATCGCCAGTCAGAATGCGATGGAGACCGAGCGTGCGAGCCTCAAAGCGATTCTTGGGCGCATCACCACAGGCGTGGTCGCGTTGGAAACCGATCTGACCATCCGCAACTTCAACGGCGCCGCGGGCGCTATTTTGGGCGTTGATTTCGACGGCATGCGCGGTCGCAGCCTTGAAGAGGTGGCGCCAGACAAGCGGCTTTACTCACAGTTTGTTGAGGTCTGTCGCGAGCACCTGGATCGCGGAGATCGCGAGTGGCGCGAGCAGATCGTGCTGCGTGGTGAGGTGGGACGACGGGTGCTGATGTGCGCGTGCACCGGCCTGCCGTTTGAGAACCCGCAACAGCCCGGCGGCTACGTGGTGGTCTTTGATGATGTCACCGCGCTTTTGCAGGCGCAGCGTGATGCGGCGTGGGGCGAAGTGGCGCGACGTCTGGCGCATGAAATTAAAAATCCACTCACGCCCATTCAGCTGTCCGCCGAGCGTTTGCGCCGGCGTTATCTCGAGAGCATGGACGAGGAAGAGGGCGAGCTCTTAGAGCGCGCCACACGCACGATCGTGGGCCAGGTGGAATCGATGAAAGAAATGGTCGATGCGTTCCGTGATTACGCGCGCGCACCGGACATCGACGTGCAGTCGTTCGATCTGAATCGCCTGATCGTGGAGCTGGCCGATCTGTACCGCAGTCGCGATGGCGCCGCGGCCATTGCGCTGGATTTGGCGGCCGACCTTGGCCCGATTGAGGCGGACACCGGCCGCGTGCGCCAGATTGTGCACAACCTGCTGCGCAATGCGATCGAGGCGCTGAGCGGACGCGACGACAAGCAGGTTGTGGTATCCACGCGCCTGCACAATAAGTCGGATGTGCAGACCGTCCAGTTGGTGGTGCGCGACAATGGCCCGGGCTTTGATGCCGAAATCATGGAGTCGCTGTTCGATCCGTATGTGACGAGCAAGCCCAAAGGCACCGGCCTTGGCCTTGCGATTGTGAAAAAGCTGGTGGAAGAGCATGCGGGCCAGATTCGAGCGGGTAATAACGAGACCGGTGGCGCTTTTGTCGACATCGTGTTGCCTATGAATGAGGAGTCACGTAGCGTAATGATGACGCGCACGTTGGCGCCCGGCGAAACCAGGAGGGAGCGCGCATGAATGCGTCCCAGATTCTGGTCGTGGATGACGAATCGGAAATCCGCGGCCTGTTGCAGGAAATTCTTACCGAAGAAGGCTACGAAGTCTCCGTCGCGGCCGATGCCAAAGAGGCGCGCAGCTGGTGGCGCAAGGCCGATGTCGATCTGGTGTTGCTGGATATCTGGATGCCGGATACCGACGGCATTACGTTACTCAAAGAGTGGTCGGACAGTGGTGCGCTGTCTTGTCCGGTGGTCATGATGTCCGGGCACGGCACGGTGGAGACGGCCGTTGAAGCCACCCGTTTGGGCGCCTTCGATTTTGTCGAAAAACCTCTGTCGCTTGCCAAGCTGCTCAAAACGGTCGAGCGCGCGCTGGATTCTGGCAGCGTGCGGCGCCGCGACCCGGTGCGCCAGCTGGTCCCACGCGTTCTTGCTCCGGTAGGCAAGAGCGCCGTCATGCGCGCATTGCGCGAAGAAGTTGGCCAAGTGGCAAAACACAGCGCCAACGTACTTTTTCACGGCGAGACCGGCACCGGACGCGAATCATTTGCGCGCTATTTGCATTCACTGAGTCTGCACGCGGCTGGTCCGTTTGTGTCGGTCGTGTGCACGGCGCTTGATGATGACAATGCGACGGCTACGTTGCTCGGTGACGACGAGCAAAATGGCGTTCTGGCGCGCGCGCAGGGTGGCGCATTGTTCTTAAGTCGTATTGACGATCTGTGCGACCGTGCGCAGCGCATTCTACTGGGCGTATTGGAATCGGGCACCATCACCACGGCGCGTGGCGTTGAGCGATTCGATGCCTTGGTGATCAGTTCAGTGGGTGCTGGCGGAGAACAAGCATCTGGGCATACGTCGATGCGTCCCGAGCTTCTGGCACAGCTGGGTTTGGTGCAGTTGCGCGTGCCGCCGCTGCGTGAGTACAGCGAAGATGTGCCCGAGCTTCTGAATCACTTTACCGACAAGCTGGCCGACAGTGAGGCGCTGCCGATTCGAAAATTTTCGGTTGCCGCGCAAAATCGGCTGCGGAACTACCCGTGGCCCGGCAACATCCGCGAGCTGCGCAATTTAGTGCATCGTTTGCTGATGACCGCTGACGGCGAGTCGGTCTCACTCGAGGAAGTGGAAAGCCACCTGACCTCCGAACCCACGGCGAGTTTGCCGCTGGTGAAGCAGGACCTGCTGGCCCTGCCGCTGCGCGAAGCGCGAGAACATTTCGAACGCACTTACCTCACCCTGCAGCTCAGCCTGTGTGGCGGGAAAGTGGGCAAGCTTGCCCAGCGCGTCGGTATGGAGCGCACGCATCTGTATCGCAAGCTGCGTACGCTCAATGTCGATTTTGGTCAGAGCGGCGGCGACGACTAACCCCCGCCGCTTAGTCACATTCGCGCCACTTAGTTTTGTTCGGACGCGGCGGTCGCTTCGTCTTTATCCAACCCCGGAATCAGCGGGCGCGTTTTGCGGTATTTCTTTAGTAGCGTTTGCGCTTGATCGAGCGCTGCGCGATGACCGGCGCGTTCCCCCTGAAGCTGCAACACGCGTCGGCGGATGCGATTGAGCTCGGCATTGATGCGATTGATCTCACTGCGTGACGCGTTGGCCGAACCGTAGTACTGCGCTTCCAGACGTTTGACGTCCGTTTGCGCGCTTTGCATATCGGTGCGATTGCGGTTCACCAGGCGATCGGCATCGCGCACGGCTTGCTTGAGCTCGTATTCGTCGTAGCCAATTTGATACGCGCGAATGAATTTCGGTTCTTGTTCGCGGGCGCAGTTGAAGGCGTACTCCTTGCCCTTAACGCCGTGCAAGAAACCGCCGCGTGGTTCGCAGAATTCTAGTAAACCGGCGGCCAGACCTTTCTGATAGGCGGCTCGATCCGGCGCCACGCTTGCGCCTTCACACTGGGTGAAACGCTGCTCGCCAATGCCGCTGTGGGCGCCGTCGCGACCGTCGGCGAGGCCGACGGCCTGCCAGTCTGCTTCCGTGCATTCGGAAGCACTCATGCCGCGGCTGCCGGTGGCGCAACCGTTTAGTAGCAGGCAGGTGATAAAAATAAGATACGAAGCGGCGGTAGAACGTCGGAGCATGATTTGGCCTGCACGGTTGCTTTAAAAAATGCGACACGCCGACCGAGGCAGAGCAGGCGCGTGTCCCCATTAAAAAGACCCGCGCCGTGCTTGGCAAGCGTCAGGCGGAATTCAATGGCCGTTTGCCGCGCAGCGCGTTGAGCAAGCGCCCGTCCAGAGCAAGCAAACCAATAAGAATGAGCGCCATACCGGCCATGTGATTAAGGCCCAATCGCTCGTCCAGAAAGACCGTGCTTAACAGCACCGCGCTGACCGGAATCAAAAGCGTGACCAGTGAGATATTGGTGGCGCCGCCGCGCGCGAGAATGCGGAAGAACAAAATGTACGCCAGAGCCGTGCAGGCCAGTGCTAGGGCCAGAACCGAGAGCACGGTGTTGGTTGAGGGTGCGGCCAGTGTCCACGGCTGTTCCGTGATCAGTGCCAGAGGCAGCAGCATGACCGTGGTGCTGGCCAGCTGACCGAACGCAACGCTGATCGGGGCGATGCCCTGCGCGCTGAAGCGGCGGCCGTACACACTGGCGATCCCGTAGGACAGCGAGGCGGCGATGCACGCGAGCATGGCAAGAACGTTCCAAGTGCCGACACCCTGAGACAGATCCATGCCGATCATCACCGCAACGCCTGCAATGCCAAGACCCACCCCAATGAGCTTGCCGGCGTTGAGGCGTTCATCGGCCAATGTAAATTGGGCGATGATCACGGTAAACAAGGGCACGGTGGCGTTAAAGATGGAGGCCAGGCCGGCGCCGATATGGGTCTGACCCCAAAACAGCAGGCTGAACGGGATCAGGTTATTCACCAGTCCCATGAGCATGAAGGTTTTCCACAGCGCTGGATCACGGGGAATCGCGCGCCCGGTAAAGCGCATCACCAGTGCCAGCGTTGTGGCGGCAATGGTCACACGCAGCCACACGAGCGTGAGAGGTGGTATATCGGCCAGGGCAATCTTGGCAAAGAAGAATGAACCTCCCCAGAGCGCGGCGAGGGCGACCAGCATCAGCCATTCCAGCGTGCCCATTTTCAGCTCATTGTTCATGTTTATCCCTATTTTTTCAGTTTTCTACGTGATACCGCATGCGTCAGCGTCCAAATTGGGCTGGAAATGTGCGGCGATTGGGAGCACGATAGCGTGAAATAGGTTCATATAAATGAACCACTATTAGATAATTCGTTGGACCACTTTGCCGGAAGGGAAAACCTATGACCCTGAGCTTTAGTGAGCTTGCGCCAGACAATCTCGCCGTGAGTCTGGCGGCCCAGTTGCGCGACATGGTAGCGCAGGGCGTCCTGACGCGGGGCGATCGTTTGCCATCCAGTCGTGCGCTGGCCAAACAACTGGAGATTGCGCGTGGCACCGTCATCACGGCGCTGGAAACGCTGGTGGCAGAGGGCATTCTCGAGGCGCGCCACGGCTCGGGGACGTTTGTGTCGGTTGCCTGTACGGCAACCGCCCTGTTGGATGCGGCCGACGCACCGCCACTGGGCGTGCGCGATGCGCAGCCCGACGTCGACGTGTCCTCGCTGGCGCCGATCAATTTCCAACCCTGCCGGCCGTCGCTGGAAGCGTTTCCACAGGGTGCGTGGCGGCGCTGCATGGCCGATGCCGCAAGCGCCATGCCCTCGTCAGACTACGGCGATCCTCAGGGCGAGCTGGAGTTGCGCGTCGCCATTGCCTCGTACTTGTGCCGCGCCCGCGGTCTGGACATTGAAGCCGATCAGATCATTGTGACCAACGGCGCGATTGCCGCCATCGATCTGGTCGCGCGGCAGTACCTAAATCCGGGTGATGGCTGCGTGTTCGAGAACCCCGGCTATCCACTGGCGCGTCAGGTGTTTGCCGGCCACGGTGCCACGATGTGCGAGATTGGGGTGGATGAGGAGGGCTTGATGACCGGTGCGTTGCCGCGCGGGCCGCAGCGCATACGTCTGGCCTATCTGACCCCGTCGCATCAGTTTCCGACTGGCAGCCGATTGTCGCTCGCGCGCCGGCGCAAAATTCTAGATTGGGCCTGCGAGCAGCGCGTATTAATTCTCGAAGATGACTACGACGGTGAGTTTCGTTACGACATCGCGCCGTTACCACCCATGATTTCCATGGCCCCGTGCGGACACGTTCTGTATCTGGGCACGTTTTCCAAAACGCTTTTTCCGTCACTGCGCATCGGCTATGCGGCCGGTGATCGGCGCATCATTCGTCGACTAACCGCGCTGCGTGTTGCCACGGACTACCAAACCAATTCGCTGGTACAGCGCGGGCTGGCGCGATTTATTGCATCCGGCCAGTTCGAACGCTACGTGCAAAAAATGCGGCGTCGGTATGCGCACAAGCGCCAGCAGTTGCAGCGCGCCATTGAGACCGTCGGCCTGAACGCCAAGTTGATGGGGATGGCCTCAGGACTCAATGCGCAATTGCGAATTGACGCTCATCCAACGGCCACCAATATTGCCCATCGCGCAAGCCTGCAAGGCGTGGATATAGCGCCAATCGGTCGCTACGCGGGGCAGCAAGCGGTGACGGACAATGCTCTGGTGTTGGGTTATGCCGCGTCGAGTGACGAGCAAATTCAGCGTGGTGTCGAAACGCTGGCTCGCGTGATGCGCGACTAGCGTTTTCGCGGTTGCAGCGAGCTTAGGAAACCGATGAGCGCTTCGCTCACCTCGTCGGGTGTTTCGACGGCGGGACAGTGCGCGGCTTTTGGGCTGGTGACATAGCGCGAGCCGGAGATGGCCGAGTTCAGCGCAATGCCATCGCGTGGATGACAGATGCGGTCCTGTTCGCCCGAATAAATGAGCGTGGGGGCACGAATGCGTCCCACCAGGTTTCCCAGATCCTCGCGTCGTGCGTAGGCGCGCAGCGCTTGCGCAATACCTTTGGCGTTGTGCTTGCCAAATTCTGTGCGCCAGTGGTTGACCTGAATTTTGCGGTCCTCATCGCGCCGGAAATGTTCACCAAAGAGCTTGCGCATGAGCGTGCCCGCAAAAACCCGCGTGCCCAGCAAACGCATCGCGATGGATGAGAACCAATACTGGCGTCGCTGTCCTGCTTCCTCATCGCTCATGGTGGCGGACATCAGGGTCAGTGAGCGCACGAGTTCGGGACGCTTGACGGCCACGTGCATCGCGATCGTGGCGCCCATTGCGCAGCCGACGATATGGGTGGGAGCATAGCCGCCCACTTCGATGAGCTTGACGATGTCTTCGGCAAGGCTGTCCATGTCGTAGCCACCGCTCGGCGAACCGCTGCGCGAATGGCCGCGCAGATCGATGGCCACGCAGCGAAAGCGGCTGCGCAGCGCCAGCACCTGGTTGTGCCACGCGCGCCCGCTCATAAACAGTCCGTGCAGGAACAGTACGGTTTCCTGGCCGGTGCCGTTTTCTTCTACGTAGTAATCGCAACCGCGAATCATGCGTTGCGGCATGAATCTTCCTTCTTTTCGAGTTTCAGTCGCACCTGAACATAACGTTTTTCCAGCTACGGTGCCGGGATGCGGATCACAAGAACGTTAATGTCCTGCTCATTTAGCCGCCGGCGCAGCGCATTAACCTGCTTGAGCTGGGTTTCCGGGCCGATACGCACGCGATGGTATTGATCGTCGTTGATGGTCACTTTCTCGATGTAGCACTCGATACCCTGCAGCGCGAGCTTGGCCTTCAGGCGGTCCGCATCGGCGTAGCGACGAAAGGCGCCAATTTGCAGCAGATAGTTACCTGGTTTTGAAATGGGGGCTTGCGGCTTGGTTTTTTCAACCCGCTCCTCGGCCTCGGGCACGATCACCTCGTAATTTTGCAGCATTTCCCAGAATTTGAATTTCTCTTCTTCGGGCTCGGGCTGGGCCGCAGGTTTTGGTGCGGGCTTCGGTGCGGGTGCCGGTGTTGGGCGCTCCTCGCGAACCGTGTCGATGGTGGCGCTGGCGGGCGGGCGCTGGGTTTCGGGAATGGGCTCTGCCGGGCGTCGTGGGGCGCTCGGGCTCATCATGTAATAGACAATCGCGGCCGCAATCACGCCCATCGAGAAACCGCCGATCAAAAATCGCCACGGCATGGACGCTTCTTCCTGTGTGCCGCGTCCGCGGCGCGGTTTTTTGTAGTCGCGCGCCACTATTTACATACGCTGCGGCGCGCTGACCCCAAGCAGGGCGAGGCCATTTTGCAGTACTTGCCGCGTGGCTAGAATGAGCGCAACGCGGGCATCGCGCAGTTCGTTATCGTCAATCACGACGCGGCAGTTCTTGTCGTTGTAAAAACTGTGCAGATCGGAGGCCAGTTCGCGCAGATAGTGCACGATGGTTTGCGGTGCCCGTTCACGCGCGGCCAGCGCCAGCTGATCGCAAAAGCGGTCCAGCGTTTTGATGAGCGCCAGTTCTTTGTCTTGCGTTAATCGGTTGACGCTGGCACGACCACGCTGCGGGTCGTAGGTGAGCGACTGCTGCGGCAGCTTGTCGAGCATCTGACAGATACGCGCATGAGCGTACTGCACGTAGTACACGGGGTTTTCCTCGCGATGGCTTTTGGCCAAATCGAGATCAAAGTCCAGATGCTGATCGTTCGAGCGCATCACGTAGAAAAAACGGGCGGCGTCGTTGCCGACCTCATCGCGCAGTTCACGCAGCGTGACGAACTGGCCGCCGCGCGTGGTCATGGCCACTTTCTCTCCGTCGCGGAACAGGCTGACAAACTGCATAAGCTGCACTTCGAGACTGTCGGCGGGCTGTCCCATGGCGGTCAGGCCGGCGCGCACACGGGCCACGTAGCCGTGGTGGTCGGAGCCCAGGATGTCGAGCAGCTCATCGTAACCGCGCAGACGCTTGTCCAGATGGTAGGCAATGTCCGAGGCGATGTAGGTGCGCTGACCGTTGGCGCGCACGACGACACGGTCTTTGTCATCGCCGTACTTGCTGGCTTTGAACCACACGGCGCCTTCTTTTTCGAACGTGTTGTCGTGTTCGGCCAGACGTTCCAGAGCGTTATCGACGGTGCCGGTGCTGGTCAGGCTGCGTTCGGAAAAGTACTTGTCCATGGTGACGCCGAAGCCGGCCAGGTCGTCGCGGATATCATCCAAAATAGCGTTCAGGCCGCAGTCAAACAGCGTGAGGTAGTGCGCCTCGCCGAGCAGCGCTTTGGCGTTGGCAATCACAGCATCGACGTAGGCATCTTTGTCGCCGCCGTCCGCTTCGTCGGCCGGCAAATGGGCGAGCACGCTGGCGGCGGGTTTGAGCAGTGCTTCACCCTGGGCCTCGCGCAGCGTGGCGGCAATGTCGCGAATGTAATCGCCGCGGTAACCGTTGGCTGGAAACGGGAGTTCTTCGCCCAGCGACTGCAGGTAGCGCAGCCAGACGCTGGCGGCGAGGATGTCCATCTGACGGCCGGCATCGTTGACGTAATATTCTTTATGTACGTCGAAGCCCGTGGCTTTGAGCAGTGATGCGACGCATTCGCCGTAGGCGGCATGACGACCGTGACCCACGTGCAGCGGTCCGGTGGGGTTCGCCGATACAAATTCGACAATCACTTTCTTGCCTGCGCCGGTGTCACTGTGGCCAAACGCATCGCCGCCATCAATGATGCGAAACACGAGCGACTGCGCCTGGCCCTGCGCCAATCGGAAATTGATAAAACCCGGGCCGGCAATCTGCACCTCGGCGATGGCGTCATTGTCAGGTAACGCCGCCACCAGTTTTTCCGCCAGTGCGCGCGGCGCCATTTTGGCGCTGCGGGCCAGCACCATCGCTGCATTGCTGGCGAAATCCCCGTGTTTGGGATCGCGCGTGCGTTCGATAGCAAGCGTTTGCGGCTGGTCGAGGTCGGGCAGCTCGCCGGCGCGTAGAGCGTCGATGGCGGCGCCAAGTAGGTTCGCGATTTGGTCTTTCAACAGAGTCACTGGTCAGGTCGGGATAATCGGACTCGAAGTCTACCGGGCGAGGCCCGCCGATGCACCAGAGTTAGTACAAATCGACCGGATCAACGTCGATGCTGAACTGCACATGGCGTTTTCGCGCAAGCAGCGAGAGGTTGTCGCCCGTGCTTGCGAGCAGGGCGTTCAGCGCACGCCGGTTGTCGGCCTGGAGCAGCAGTTGAGCGTGATAGCGATCTGCTCTGCGCAGCATGGGCGCGCTGGCGGGTCCAAGCACACTGACTTGCTCCATCTTGGGCAGCGCCGCGCGCACTTCTTCTAAAAACCGCAGCGGTGACTGCGCGTCTTTGGCGCGGGCGCGAATCAGGGCCAAATGCGAGAACGGCGGCCACAGCGCCGCCTCGCGCTCGGCAATGGCGCCGTCGGCGAACGCCTCGTAACCCTCTTTAATGAGCTGCTGCAGAAGCGGGTGCTCAACAAACGCTGTTTGGATAAAAACCTCGCCGGCGCGCGATCCGCGGCCCGCTCGTCCGCACACCTGCACGACGGTCTGCGCGAGTCGTTCCGCGGCACGGAAATCGGTACTGAACAACCCTTGATCGGCGTACACAATTCCGACCATCGACACTTCCGGGAAGTGATGCCCTTTGGTCAGCATTTGCGTGCCGACAAGGATGTCGATCTGCCGCCGGCGCATGCGTTCCAGAAGATCGTCGAGCGCACCGCGGCGACGAGTGGTGTCGCGATCCAGTCGCGCGATGCGCGCTTTTGGAAAGTGACGCTCAAGTGTTTCTTCCAGGCGCTCGGTGCCCTGGCCCACGGGGCGATGTTCTTCGCCACAGTGCTCACATTCTTTTGGCGCGCGTCGACTGGCACCGCAATGGTGACAGCGCAGCGATGCTGTGCTGTGGTGATAGGTCATGCTGGCGTCGCACTGGGCACAGCTGGCAAGCTCGCCGCAGCCGCTGCAAAACCACGCGGGCGCGTAGCCACGGCGATTCAAAAACAGCATCACCTGACCGCCGTTGTCGACATGCCGACCCACGGCGCGCAGCAGCGTGCCGCTCAAGCCCTGATCGATCGGCTCCTCACGCAGGTCGACCAGTCGGATTTCAGGCGTCGTGCCGGGGCCGGCGCGCTGCGGCAGGTCGAGGCGTTGATAGCGGCCGGCGGCGGCATTGTGCAGGCTCTCAAGGGTGGGCGTCGCGCTGCCGAGCACGATGGGAATGTTGTGCGTACGCGCGCGATAGATGGCAACATCGCGGCCGCTGTAGCGAAAGCCTTCCTGCTGTTTGAACGAGCCGTCGTGCTCCTCATCCACAATCATGATGCCGGGTCGTGCGAGCGGCATAAACACGGCTGAGCGGGTACCAATGACGATAGCAGCCTGGCCTTCGCGTGCCGCGCGCCATGCACTCACCCGATCGCCTTCGCTCAAGCCCGAATGCATGGACACCACCGGGGCTTCAAAGCGGCGTTCAAAGCGTGTGACAAGCTGCGGCGTCAGCGCAATCTCCGGCACCAGCACCAACGCTTGTTGGCCGGCGCGGATCACGCGCTCGATGGCTCTGAGGTAGACCTCGGTCTTGCCGCTGCCGGTCACGCCGAAGAGTAAAAACGCGGTGAAGTCTTGCGCGGCATCGATGGCCGTCACGGCATCGTGTTGGGCTGGCGTCAGCGTCGGGCCCTGGGCAATATTGGCCGCGCGAAAATCCTCAGCCGGTCCGCTGCGCTGCTCAACGTCTACCAAGCCGCTTTTCATCAGACGCCGTGCGGCGGCCATGAGTTTGGGTTCGCGCCGCCGCAGCGTGGCGGCATCCAGCCCGCTCGCGCTCAGCCGCAGACGCTGGAATACGGCCTGCTGTTGAGGGGCGCGGGCGAGGGTGGCCGCGTCGGTGGCGGCGCCTTGCTCACTGAGCCGCAAGACATCGCGCTGGGCGCGTGCCGGGCCGCCGGCGCGCAGCGATTTGGGCAGCGCGCCGAGAATAATTTCGCCGACGGGGTAGTGGTAGTAGTCAGCGGCAAAACGCAGCACTTTGAGATCGTGGGCGCTAAGGATGGGCCCGATCTGCGGTTCCATTACCTCGATCACATGTTTGAGTTTATCGCGGGCGAGCAAACTATCCACAGCGTTTTCCACAACCACGGCGACCACCTCGCGGCGCCCGAATGGCACCTTCACGCGCTGACCCGGCAGCACGTTCGCAGCGCAAATGTAGTCAAACAGGCGGTGTAGCGGAGCGGCAACGGCCACCCGACAGATCGGTGCCGACGTCATAATGATCGGGTGAAATCAGGGCTGTGGATAAGTCTGTGCACAAATAGTGGGTCCGGGACAGCCGGTCAATAAATGACGGCGCTGTCTTGTGGCATACACGTTGCGCGAATTTTAGACATGTTCATATATATCAGTGACTTAGATTGACGGGCCAGAATGACCACATCTGCATGAGCGCTGTCGCAAAAGCGTAAAATCCTTTGTGAACAAGCCTCTGCGCAGGGCGGCTGTGGGGTCAACCATTCGCCCGCCGGTTCGTTAAAGTACATCAGGGCTGGCCTGAACGCGACAGCACGAAATGGGTCGGCCACGAGCGATGACTAAAGTTAAGGAGTAGCGCTCTGAAACAGCGCGAGCAACTGGATCGTTTTTTCGCCTCGTCCGAGCGACGGGCGTTTGTTCATGCGCGCTTTGCCCTGCGCAATGACGACGACGCCCTTGATGCCGTGCAGGACGCCATGCTGAATCTGGTGCGGCGCTATGCCGGACGGCCCGAGAGCGAATGGCCGGGCCTGTTTTACCGAATTTTGGAGAATCGTATCCGCGACCTGCAGCGACATCGCACCGTCCGGTCCCGCGTGCTGAGCTTCTCGCCCGCGCCTGGCCATGACCCGGATCTCGCCGATCCGATTGGATCGGCACCCGATCCAATGCGTCCGGATCCGGCGCGAGAGGTGGCCGGCGACGAGGCGATGCGAACTCTGTATGCCGCGCTCGCCACGTTGCCCGGGCGTCAGCGCGAGGCGTTCGTACTGCGCTCGCTCAACGGACTGTCTGTTTCAGAAGCCGCCCGGGCTATGAATGTTAGCGAGGGCAGCGTGAAAACGCATTTGTCGCGCGCGCTTGGCAAGCTGCGAAACCATCTGGACGACCATTATCATGACTAAATCTTTGCACCATTCCCTCACACAAGTGCAGCGCACACTAAGCGAACAGACGGCCGCTTTGGACGCCGATAACGCCCGAGCACTGCGGTTGGCTCGTGAGCGTGCACTGAACGCGGCCAGCCAACGTTCCTGGCGCTTGCCGCTGTTGCTTGGCGGTGTCGCGGCAAGCGTCGTCGCACTCTCGATTGTGCTGCGTTTGGGCACCAGCGAAGGGCCGTCTGACCGTGACATCGTGCCCGACGCGGCTATTGCCGATCTGGACGTTTTGACGCAAGACGACGATCTGAGCCTGATTGAAGATCTGGAGTTTCTGGCCTGGCTCCTAGCTCAAGACGAGGATGTGACGTGAGGCTTTCCGGCAAGATGATTGAATCTGGTTTGAGAAATTTGGCTGTAGTGCTTCTGGCGTGTTTCGTGTGCGCGCCACTGGCACAGGCGGATGAGACTGCGCCGCTTGCCTGGGACAGTCTGGATGCCCAGCAGCAGCGTCGACTGTCGCGTTTGGAAGAGCGTTGGCAGGCGCTGCCGGCGGAGCGTCAGCGCCAGCTTGCGCGAGGTGCCGCGCGCTGGAAGACGATGACACCGGCGCAACGACAGCGTGCCCGCCAGCGCATCAAGCGGTGGTCCCGTATGTCGACGGAGCGTCAACAAACCGTGCGCCGGATGTCCAAACGCTGGCACGACATGACGCCGCAAGAGCGCAAAAAAATCCGGCGTCAGTTCAAACGTTTTCAAAGCCTGTCGCCTGAGCGCAAGAAACAGCTGCGCCAGCAATTTCGTGCACAGCGCCAGATAGACAATAGCTAGTCCGATCGTGTGACGGGTGCGGCCGGATTCATTGCCCACACTGAAATGTAAAACGCCCCTATGGTTGCAATTGTCACAGAGTTCTGGAATAACTCAATGCAGCACCATGACGTCTATCAGCCAACAAGTATTGCGCACAGACGTGTCGGGTATGCCGCTCGAATGGATCGACTACCGCGATGCTGTGCGCCTCTATCACACCGAGCAGGTGGTCTACGCCTGCGGTTCGGTGCTGTATCGTCTGCACGGTGGTACGAATGCGCTGAGCGGTGAACGCAGTACCGTCGACGTCAATTCCATTATCGCCACGCTTGGCGATACGCATACGCTTGGTAAAGCCCGCAGCGACTACACGCCACCGCTAAATAATCAAACGTTATTTAAGCGCGATGGGTATTTGTGCATGTATTGCGGGGAGCGTTTTTTGTCGAGTCATCTGTCGCGCGATCACATACGCCCGATCAGTCAGCGCGGCGCAGATCACTGGAACAACGTGGTGACGGCCTGCCGTCGGTGCAACAATTACAAGGCGGGGCGGACCCCCGAGCAGGCCGGTATCGAACTGCTCGCGGTGCCGTTTACCCCGACCTACGCCGAGTACATATATTTGAAAGGTCGGCGCGTGATGGCCGACCAAATGGAATACCTGCTGGCGCATTTCCCGCGGCGATCGCCGCTGCACAAACGCATTGCCAACTGGCTATCTGACGATTTGCCGTAACGCGTCGCGTTACATGCCGTCCATCATCGAGCGCTTCTTGTAGCCGGCCGGTACTTCAAACATCGCGCCGTCCAGCTCATCCGTACTCACGTTGGTCAGAATCGTCACGTCGCCGTCGGCGCCCGTCATGCGCACCGGAATGCCTTTGAGCTGCTTCGCGCTGGGAAATTCAGCATCCTGACCGAAACGATTGGCGAAGCTTTGCATCGTATCGAGCATGGCGCCCATCGCGGCAAAGTCGTCTTTACTGACGCCCAGAGCAGACGGCTTGGCAATACACACCTGGCTGGTAAGGCCGGCTGGCGTGGTGACTTTGGCGATCTTGCAGCTGTAGGCGCCCACTTTGTCGCTTTTGCCCGTGAAGTCGATCTCGACCGCTTTGACGTCTTTCTTACGATCCATCAGGTCGGCCATGCCCGGCACCATCTTCATCATCGCCTCGCGCTGCTCCGGTGGCATATCGGCGAGTTGCGCTTCCATTTCTTTCATCGCGTCGGAGATTTTGTCGTCCACGGCGTCCATCGCTTTATCGTCCATCACCATAAAGGCTTTGCCCGAATGGTCGAGCTGGGTAAACGAGCCGCTGGCGGCGTCGTACAGCCCCATCGTTTTGCCGCCCTCGGTCATCGCCACTTTGCCGTCGCGAATGTTAATGACTGTGACAGCGCCGTCTTCGGCGCCTTGTTCCTGCATCGTGATGCTGGTGTCGGCAATGGCGGTGGTCGCGCACAGAGCGGCGGCCAGCGTTAAGATGTTCTTTTTCATGTGTTTTCCCTCTAGAAATCGATATTGGACGACGCGTCGTAAAGTCTGAAACTAAAGTAGACTAGGAATTCCAAGGTTTCAATCGAGCGCCGCTGTGATCTACCTCATTGACGCAAGTGTCTACGTGTTTCGTGCCTATTATTCGGTCCCCGATGACATGGTGGACGCCAACGGAGCCCAAACCAATGCGGTGTACGGCTTTGCGCGCTTCTTGCTCGATCTGCTGCAGACCTCGAACGCGAGCCACGCCGCCGTAGCCTTTGACGAGTCACTGACCACTTCGTTCCGTAACGAGATTTATCCGCAGTACAAGGCCAATCGGGAGCCTGCCCCTGAGGAGCTCAAACGCCAGTTTGCCTGGTGCAAGCGCGTTGCACAGGGTTTGGGTTTACGCACCGTTGCCCACGAGCGTTTCGAGGCCGACGACTTGATTGGCACGCTTGCGCACGCGGCGCGGGCGCAGGCTGTGAACACCGTGATCGTAACGCGGGACAAGGATTTGGCTCAGCTGATCACCCCCGGCGACGAGTTTTTCGATTTCGCCGGAGGACGGCGGATCACGCACGACCAAATTAACGAGGTGTTTGGTACGGCGCCGGAGCGCATTGCCGACTACCTGGCGCTAACGGGCGATAGCGTGGACAACATTCCGGGTGTGCCCGGCATTGGCAAGAAAACGGCCGGTGCTATTTTCGATCGCTACGCCAGTCTTGATGAGGTGTACGCTCATCTGGACGATCTGCACGAGCTGCCGATCCGCGGTGCGCGAACGCTGTCGAAAAAGCTCAGCGAACATCGCGATGCGGCCTATTTGGCGCAGCGGCTCACGCGTATCCATCTCGAGGCGCCGGTGGACACCGATATCGCGGCATCGGAGCGACGCCCCATTGACCACGCGGCGCTGGCTACCCTGTTCGACGAGCTCGACTTTGGTGCTTTTCTGCGCACGCGTGTCGCCAAGCTCAGCGACGCCTGAATTGCCGGTATACTGGCGCCATGTCTGCCACCACCGTTTTTATCATCATCGCCGTGTTTGCCGCGCTCGGGCTGGCTGGACGACTGGTGGGGTTGTTTCGTCAAAGCGAGCGTATAGAAAAGAAGCTCGACTACTCCAAAATGCGCGAGTGGGAAGACGAAGAGGAAGACTGAACTTCCACGGCGCGGTGCAATCCACTTCAATTTGACCCATCCGACTCGCAGGATGCGGTTGAATTTTTTCTCATCTTTAGTTAAAAAATGGCCGCCCGCGTTTTGGGGTGATGGCTTGGCGGAGTGAACAGATGATCGAAACGCAAACTTTGCGCAAGGACTTCGGCGCGTTTACCGCGGTCCGGGATATCTCCTTCCGTGTGAACGAAGGCGAAGTGCTGGGGTTTTTAGGTCCCAACGGCGCCGGTAAATCCACCACGATGAAAATGATCGCGGGCTTCCTGGCACCCACATCGGGGCAGGTGAGCGTGTGCGGGTTCGACGTTCTGCGTGAGCCGCTGAAGACAAAGTCGGTGATGGGCTATTTGCCGGAAGGTGCGCCGAGCTACGACGAAATGACACCGCGCTCCTTTCTCGAGTTTGTCGCGGACATCCGCGGCCTGAAAGGTGACGACCGGCGCCGGCGCATCGATGACGTGGTGGGACGTCTGCAGCTGGAAAACGTGCTGGAGCAAAGTATCGAAACGCTCTCTAAAGGCTACAAGCGCCGCGTGGGATTGGCTCAGGCGATTGTGCACGACCCCAAAGTTCTGATTCTGGACGAGCCCACCGATGGTTTGGATCCGAATCAAAAGCACGAAGTGCGCGCGCTGATTCGTGACATTGCCAAAGACAAGACCATCGTCATCTCAACGCATATTCTCGAAGAGGTGAACGCTGTGTGCACGCGCGCGGTGATCATCGCGGACGGCGCCGTGCTGGCCGATGATACGCCGGCGGGCCTTGAGGCGCGGTCTCGCTTTCACAACGCGGTGCGTCTGAGCGTGGCCGATGATGCCGCGCTGCCCGCCGTGCGCGAGGCTTTGCAATCACTGGAAAGCGTCGCTTCGCTTGAGCAGGGCGAGGACGGTACCGGCGTGATCGCGTTGCCCAAATCGGGCCACGATCTGTTTGCCGACGTTAGCCAATTGGTGGCCGACAAGGGCTGGGCCATATCCCAAATCGAAAAAGATCGCGGGCGTCTCGAAGATGTTTTTCGCGATATCACTCTACGCGAATCGGAGGTGCAGCATGGGTAACATCAAAGCGATCGCGCGGCGCGAGCTCGCGGGTTATTTCGCAACCCCAGTGGCCTACGTGTTCATCGTCATTTTTCTAATGCTGGCCGCTTTTCTGGCGTTTCAATTTGGGCGTCTGTACGAGAATGGTCAGGCCGAGCTCTCGGCGTTTTTCTCGTTTCATCCGTATTTGTATTTGTTTCTCGTGCCGGCGCTATCGATGCGTCTGTGGGCCGAGGAGCGCAAGAGCGGCACCATTGAGCTGCTGATGACGCTGCCGATCACGACGTCGCAGGCCGTGGTCGGCAAGTTTGTGGCCGCGTGGTTGTTTACCGGTGTGGCGTTGCTACTCACGTTTCCGATCTGGATCACCGTGAACTACCTGGGCAATCCGGACAACGGCGTTATTTTCGCTTCGTACATCGGCAGCTTTCTGATGGCGGGCGCGTATCTGGCCGTGGGCTCGTGCGTGTCTGCCGTCACGCGCAATCAGGTCATCGCGTTTGTGCTCACCGTGAGCGCCTGTTTCCTGCTGTTATTTGCCGGCTTCCCGATGGTGCTCGGCGTGCTGCGCGCATTTTTGCCTCAGGGCATGATTGATGCGGTGGCTTCGGTGAGCTTTCTCACTCACTTCACGTCGATCACCAAGGGCGTGATTGATCTGCGCGATTTGGTCTACTACGCCGTAATGATTGGCGGCGCTCTAATTGCCAATGTCATTGTCCTTGACTTGAAGAAGGCCGATTAACATGACGCCGCAAAACAAAAAACTCGCCAGTCCGCTCGGTTTGCTCGCACTCGTGGGGCTGATGCTGGCGGTGCTATTTATCAGCAACAGCGTACTGCGCGGTGCGCGTCTGGACTTGACCGAAAACAAGCTCTATTCCATCTCGCCCGGTACGCGCAATATTTTGCGTGATATCGAGGAGCCGTTGAATCTGTATTTCTTCTTCTCCGACAGCGTGACCGGCGAGGCCACCGGCCTGCGTCTGTACGCGCAGCGCGTACGCGAGGTGCTCGAGGAGTTTGCGCTGGTGGCTGGCGACAACATCAATCTGCAGATCATCGATCCGCTGCCCTTCTCGGAGCAGGAAGATCAGGCCGCGCAGTTTGGTTTGCAGGCCGTGCCGCTGCAGGCCGGTGGTGACAACATTTATTTTGGTTTGGCCGGAACCAACGCGGTGGACACACAGGTCGCGATTCCGTTTTTTCAGCCAGACAAAGAAGCGTTTCTCGAATACGACCTGGCAAAATTTGTGCATTCATTGGCCAACCCCAAGCGTCCCGTCGTGGGCGTGATTTCGACGCTGGCCCTGACCGCACAGTTCAACCCGGCTACGCGTCGGCAGGAGCCCGGCTGGATGATTTCGGATCAGCTGGGACAACTGTTCGATCTGCGGGTGTTTGACACCACGGCCACACGCATAGATCCGGACACCGATGTGTTGATGGTGGTGCATCCCAAATCGCTGCCGGACGAAACGCTGTACGCCATTGACCAGTTCATTCTTGGCGGCGGCCGCGCGCTTTTGTTTGTGGATCCGTTTGCCGAGGCGGATCAGCCGATTCAGGACCCGAACAACCCGGCTGCGATGTTCGCCGCAATCCGTTCGTCTTCGCTGGATAACCTGTTTGAAGCGTGGGGCCTGAACTTCGACAAAAATCGTTTTGTTGGCGATCAGAAACTTGCATTGGAGCTTGGTGGTGGCGCCGGCGGGCTGGTGCGACACATTGGTTATTTGGGGCTGACCGAGGAATCGCTGGACGATGAGGATGTGGTGACCGGCGATCTGAAAAACCTGAACCTCGGTTATGTGGGTTCACTCTCGGTGGCCGAGGACGCGACGATTACGCTGCGCCCGCTTTTGGAAACCTCAACCGAGTCCGGATTGCTCGACATCAGTGCTCTGACCTTTCTACAAGACCCAAGCATACTGCTGGATGACTACGTAGCCGACGAGCAGCGCCACATAATCGCCGCGCGAATTGAAGGTGAGGTGAAGAGCGCGTACGAGACGGCCGTGGCCGGAGCGCAGGGCGAGCATCGTGCAACGTCGGACGGCTCGATCAATGTGATTGTGGTCACCGACGTCGACATTTTGTCCGACCGCTTGTGGGTGCGCGTGCAGAACTTCTTTGGCCAGCGCGTTGCCAGCGCGTTTGCCAACAACGGCGATTTTGTTTTCAACGCGCTGGATAATCTCACCGGCAATGCGGATCTGATCAGCATCCGTGGTCGCCAGACGTTCCGCCGGCCGTTTGAGAAAGTGGATGAGCTCAATCGAATTGCCGATGAGAAATTTCGCACCAAAGAAGAAAGTCTGCAGGAAGAGTTGCGTCAAACCGAAGCGCGCCTTACCGAGCTACAGGCCAATCGCGACGACAGCAATACGCTGATCGTCACCGACGAGCAACGCCGTGAGATCGACAACTTTGTCGATCAAAAGCTGCGTATTCGAAAAGAGCTGCGCGCGGTGCGCAGCGACCTGGACAAAGACATTCGCAGCTTGGGAACGCGACTCAAGGCGCTCAATATTCTGGCCGTACCTGTGCTCGTGGTGGTGTTTGCTTTGTTTATGGGCGCACGTCGTGCGCGTCGCGCGGCCGCTGCACGGGAGGGTTGAGCATGTCGGGCAAAACACTTTCGCTAATTGGCGGGGCGTTGGTGGCTGCCGCACTGGCCTTTTTCGTGGCCCAGAATCGCGCGCCCAGCACTCAGGTGGTGGCGCAGGCGCAGCTGTTTGTGGGCTTGAGTGAAGGCATCAACGATGTGGACCGGGTGACCGTGACCGGGGCCGGCAATGAAGTGAAGGTGACGCTGGTGCGCGGCGAGGCGGCCTGGACCGTGGCGCAACGTGGCGGCTATCGCGCCGATCCGGCCAAGGTGCGCAAACTGCTCATTGATCTGGCCGATGCGCAGCTTATCGAACGTAAAACGGCCCGTCCGGAAAACTACGCCGTGTTGGGCGTTGAGGATGTGAGCGCGCAGACGGCCACGGGCGTGCAGATTGCGTTAGGTGGTCTGGGCGCGGAGCAGGCGGTGATTCTTGGCAATTCTGCTCGTAACAATGCCGCGATGTACGTGCGTCGCAGCGCTGAGGCGGTCTCTTGGGTGGCGAACGCGCGGCTGCGTTTTGATCAGACGCCTGCGGCCTGGCTGGTGAAGGACCTGATTGATATCAACACCTCGCGGATGCAGCGCATGCGGATTGAGCATGCCGATGGTGAAGTAGTGGATGTCGCTCGAGCCGGCGTTAATTTTGAAGTGCTCAACGCGCCTGATGGCAAGACGCTGGCCGATTCGACCACGGCCAACGAGACGGCGGGCGTCATCAATAATTTGAAGTTTGAAGACGTTGTTGCGGCCGGGCAGTTCGATGCCGGTGATGCCCCGTCAACGAAAATAGAGTTTCGAACGTCCGACGGGCTGGTGGTGGATGCCACGGCCACGGCTGCCAATGGAAAATACTATTTGAGTTTGACCACGCGGCCCGAACAGCTGACGCCGGCGGATTTTGCTAGCGCCGAGGCGCCCGCGGCCGGTGAGCCCACGCCTGCGGAAAAAGTCATCGCCATGTTTAGTGCCATGCAGGCGCAGAGCGCTGACATTAATCAGCGGGTCGACGGGTGGGTGTTCAGTATTCCGCTGTTTAAATACGAGCAGCTGACGCGCCGGATGGACGCAATGCTTGGTCAGCAGCAGGAGACGATGGGCCCGGAGTAGGTGTCGCTACGGCGTTGCGACGGGTTTTACAAACTGCGCGTCAAACTGTTCACGACTCAGGCCGCGTAAGTATTCGACGTTGCGTTCGGGGATCGCGTCAGGGTCTCCGTGTCTTTGCACGGCGCGCGTTATTGTGTCTTCGCGCAGTAAATGCAGCATCGGATAGGGTGAACGGTTGGTGTAGTTGGCCTGGTCATCCGCGGGGCTGTCGGCAAAGCAGTAGTCCGGATGGAAGCTTGCGACCTGCAGGCGTTCACTTACACCCAATTTTTCCAGCACCGTATCGGCGGTATTCAGAAACTGGTTGTAGCTGGGGAAATCCTGCAGCGTTTGCGGGTGCACCAGCAGCGTAGTCTCCATGACGTCATCAGCCAGCAGGCGGCTGATTTCGGTGCCTAAATCAACAATTAGTTCATCGTCGCAGGTGGCAGCGCTCAGCGCATAGCGAATTTTGTCATCGCGCTGCGGGCGTGCGGCAAATGGACACAAGTTGTGACCCACGACCACCGTCTCGACCCAGCGTCGTGTGTCGGCAAGCGGGTCGTTCGAATGCGGGGCCATGCAATCGTCTCAGGCCTGATTCGCGGTGAGCGTGAGGCCGTCGATCGTAATTCTTGCGCTTTGTTCGTCCGCGGCGATCGTCAACTCAATAATGCCGCGCTGGGCTGCGGCCTGCGCCAGAGAAAGTATGTCGCAGCGGAAATGGCACACGAGTGAGGTGGCGCTGCCAAAGCATAAATGCAGACCGGATGTGCCGAGACGATCATCGTCATCCAAACCCACCTTGCGCCAGAATTCGCGACTCTCTTCCTCATTATTGCTGGGAATTTCCAGACGACTGAAGCGCCCGAGTACCGAGCGATCGCGCTCATCGAATGGCGCTGGCGAGAACGTGCGCGACTCGAGTACAGCGGTCATTTGCCCGCCGGGTGCGACGAAGCCCAGCTCATTGAATGATTCGCTGGAGAGCTTCTCAAACGCCAGTTCGATGCCCTGCACGCGATAAGCGTCGCGCCACTTCTCGAGATCGGATTGCACAAACGTGAGAGAAGGTGAATCGAAGTCGTAGCGATGCAGGCCAATGTTGAGGCGTCCGTCGCTCATGACGGCATAGGGGTGCGACCAGACATCACCCACGGGAATTTCCACAAAGCCCAGTGCCTCGAAGGCATGAATGCTGCGCAGAACGTCCGGACAGGAAACGCTGACTTCGAGAAAACGGCCGAGCATTAGCGCTCGGCACCCAGCGCGATGGCGCGCTCGCGGGTGGCATCCAGTGCGTTGAGCTGCGGCGTGCCAATCCATCCGTTCAGATTGCGCACGGCAAGATCGGCCAGAAAATCGATATGACTGGGAGCGTCGTTGAGTGCGGGAATATAGCGCAGCGCGCCACCGCCTTTTTCTTCAAACAGCTCGGCGTAGCCCAGCGCTACTTCTTCGAGCGTTTCGAGACAGTCGGCAGAGAATCCCGGGCACAACACATCCACCTGGCCTACGCCCTCGCTGCCCCACTGCTCCAACACCTGGTCGGTATAAGGTCGCAGCCACTCGGCTTTGCCCAAACGCGACTGGAAACTCAACGCCCACTGATCGTCGTTCAGGCCCAGCATGTCGGCGCACAGGCGCGCGGTCTTGCGACACTGGCAGTGGTAGGGGTCGCCGCTAAGCAGGTTGCGTTTTGGAATGCCGTGGAATGAAAACAGCAATTTTTCACCGGCGCCGTTTTGCTCGCGATACTGGTTTACGCTGGCGGCCAGCGCGCCTATGTAGCCATTTTCATCGTGATATTGATTGATGGTGCGAATTTCGGGCAGCCAGCGCCAGCGACGCAACACGCGCGTCACCTCATCGATTGTGGCCGCCGTGGTGGTGGCCGAATACTGCGGATACAGCGGCAGCACCAGCAACCGGCGCACGTTGTTTTGGCGCATTTTGTCCATCACGTTGGCGATGGACGGTTCGCCGTAGCGCATGGCCAATTCGACGTCGCAGTCCATGCCCAGCTTCTCGCGTAACACCGGTGCCAGCGCGTCGCGCTGCTGCAAACCAATACGCAATAACGGCGAGCCGTCGATGCCCCACACCTTTTCGTAGGCTTCGGCGGATCTTTTAGGGCGCGTGCGCAGCACCACGCCGTGCAAAATTGCGAGCCACACCAGACGCGGTACTTCGACCACGCGCGGGTCGCTCAGAAACTCAGCCAGATAGCGTCGCACGTCGCCCGGTGTCGGGCTGGCCGGGGTGCCCAGATTGGTCAGCAGTACGCCAACCCGCTGCGGGGTTTCGTGGGCGTAGTTCTGTTCGTTTACAAATCGGGCCATTCTGGGAATCCGGTTCGGGGTGGCGTTGCGCTAGCGGGGGCAATGGTAACGGGTGATGCGGCTTTGCACAAAGGGTTTCACGGCCATTTTTGGGGCGTTTGGTCACGCTTTTGGGGAACATTCGTTGGCCGTGTTTGTAGCCTGGCCGGGCGCTGGGTCGGGCGGTCGGTTTTCAAAAGCCGCTCAAGGGCGTCCTGCCACGCTTGGCGACCGCCATCCATGGCAGTCGACACTTTTGAAAACCGACCGCCCAACCCAGCGCCCTGGATATTCGTAACGATTTGTCTCGCACGTTTATTTGGGCGTAGGCGTCGTAGCAGCAGCGCAGATGACACGCAGTAAAAGAAACGAGGTCTTTGGATCGCGCATTGGTTTTCAAAAGTGTCTCCCGCCATGGATGGCGGGAGCCAAGCGAGCCATGGACGGACTTGAGCGGCTTTTGAAAACCAATGCCTGAATCAAAGGCCGTACACAATGCGCACAGTGCAGCGGCTAAAAAAACCTTTCCAGCGTCAACTGAACGTAATCGTCATCCCTCAGCCCAAACAAAAAATCCTGCGGATCGGGGTTGAAGAAAAACCGTCCCTCCAGCGACAAGCGCCAGGACTGCCCCAACCGTCGATTGCCCTCAACGCTTGCCAGCGAGGTTTGGGTGTCAGCATCGATGATGCCGAAGGCCAGCAATTCGGTGTCCTGCACATCGTTAAACGCAATGCGTGTGCCCAGTGCAAAGTCGTTGCGCGTGCTGGTACGCAGCGCCGGTTGATCGTCAAACAGATATTCGCTGATGAGTCCCACGTCGATCGCAGAATCAAACACGCCGTTGAACGTGTGTTCGATACCCGCCACAAACGCCGTCGAGCGCCCGTCGAAGTTGTGCCGCGACACCAGTTCGAGCTTCCACAACGTGTCGCCCTTGGTGGCCTGCACATCAAGACTGGTTTGCTCAAGCCGGTCGTAGTTGGTCGTGAGAAATGGTCCGGTCGCAGGATCAAGCGCCAGTTCAAACCGCGGCTCGCGCATCGTGCCGGAGAAATGCGCGAGGCCTACGTCCCAATCGCCAAAATAATGGCTGTAGCGCAAAGCCACATCCACGCGGCTTTTGCCGCGCGAGCTCTCATAGATCGCGTTGTCGGTGTCGATGGGTAGCGGCAGGCGCGGGCGTCCGGGCAGTCCCGCAAACGTGCGCTTGCGATGAAACGGCAGCACATAGAAATCGATCGTTCCCCACTCGGGCAGCCAGCGTGCGCTGACCATGGGTTGTCCCAGCTTGTCTTCGCTGTCGATGTTCTCGACAAAATCGCTTTGGTTGATGATATCGACCAGATGCGACGATTCGGTGACGCCCCAAAATACCCGGCGCAGGCCCGCCGTGATCTCGATGTTGTCGAGACTGAGCTGCCAGTAGGCTTCGCGCAGGTCCGCGTGCGTGCGTCTTGCGTCGCGCTGATCCACGCGTACGAACGGCGCCACGATGACCCGCTGGCGACCTTCGTCCCAGTCGTGAAAATACTCCGGTGCAATGGACAGCGACAGGCCTTCGTTGAACTGTTCTGCGAACAGTGGGTCGCGGGCGAACAGCCGCGCCTCAAACCCAACGTTACCGCTCCACTCGCCCGCACCGCTTAGCGTGGCCGGCACGAGGGCAAGCATCGTCCATGCCAGGCGCCGCATTTATCTGGCCTTGGTCAGACTGTTGCGATTGAAGTTGGAAGCTTTAAGCCCGGATTGAAACGCATAGTCGGTGAAGGTCAGGACCGTGCTCTTGCCGGTCTGATGATTGACCATTTCCATGCGTGCCGGCCGCCAGTATTTGTCGAGGTACTGCTGGAAATCGCTGGAAACCAACGTTTTTAGCTTGCTCTTTTTGCGGTCGTAGAAATCCACTTTGACCACCCGATAGTGTTCCTGATCAATCCACACCATTTGACGCGTGTAGCCGGATTTTTTATCCACCGGGTAGCGCTCCATCACAAAATGGGCGCGTCCGTCGATGTCCTCGTCGCGCAAGTATTTGTAGGTGTATTTCTCGATTTCCTGCGAGGACAAATCCTCATACGCAAATTCGCTACCGACAAACGGGCCGCTCTTGTTGCTCGAGGAAATGCGCTTGGTACGTTTTAACGCGGGCAGAAATAGCCACTGGTCGTCCGGGCCGGCCTTGTGCGAGTGGGTGAGCAGCGCCGTGCCTTTCACGTCCGCAGGATCATCAAACACGATTAGGCTTTTATCGCCGTCGTCGCTCACCTCCAGCGAGCTGCTGTGCATCTGCCGCGTGCGCTCGTCGCCGTTTTTGTTGCGCAATGTCATGGTTAGAATGACTTTGGTGTCGCCAAAACCCTGATCGCGCAGATCGGCTTCGGTCGCAATCTCAAGACCTCGCTCTTCGGGCGTTTGTGCCCCGGCGATGGTGGCGATCCCGAGCAGGGCGACGCCGACAAGCGCCTTGATGGTCTGGTGAGTGTCAGGCAAGCGATGGGGCATGAGAGGTCTCCTCATTGGGCTTCGTATTCGGGGTGTCCACCACGGCGCCATCGCCGCGATCGAACTTTAATAAAATGGGGGGCAAAAGCAGAAAGTCCACCGCCAGCGCGAGAAATATCGCCATGGCGGTGAGCGTCGCCATCGTGGAATTGATTTCGAAATTCGACTGGGCCAGTACGCAGAATCCGGCGATCAGAATAATGGTGGTGACCACCAACGCCGTGCCGACGGTGGCGAATGCATAGCGCACGGCGTCCGTGGGCGACAGGCCGTTTTCGCGCCGGGCGCGCAGGTACTTGCTCAAAAAATGCACGGTGTCGTCCACCACGATGCCGAGCACCATGCCGGACACTACCGAAGCGGCCATATTCACCTGTCCGACGAGCAGCGACCAGATGCCAAACGTCAGCCCGATGGGCAGCAGGTTAGGCACCAGGCTAAGCAGTCCCATTTTTACGCTGCGCAGAGCCACCATCAGAATGGCGGAAATGAGGATCAGCCCAAACACCGAGCCGCCAATCATGCTGCGGATATTGCGTTCGCTGATGTAGGAAAACATGACGGCCACGCCGACGCCTTTGGTTGCCAGAGCGGGGGCGTTTTGTTCGAGCCACTGCTCGCTGCGCGCCACCAGCGCGCGCTGGTTTTTGCTCGAAATGGTGTTCACCGTGGCCACCAGTCGCGAGGCCGATTTGTCGAGATTAATCTGATTGGTCAGATCCAGTCCCTGGGGCAGTGAGAGTTCGTACAGCAGTAAATACTGGGCACCGAGCTGACTGTCTTCGGGCAGACGGTAATACGCCGGGTCGTCGTTGTGCAGGCTTTTATTCAGACGTTTGAACACGTCGGTTACGGTGTTCACATGCACCACGTGTTCCTGCTCGCGGTACCAGTCCGCAAACGCTTCCACTTGACGTAAGTATTCCGGATCGCTGACGCCACCTTCGCGTCCGGCGGGCAGCGAGTAGTTGACTAAAATCGTGCCGGTCAGATTTTCGTTGGTGTAGTCGATGTCGCGCCGAAATTCGATGGCGGTATCAAAATACTCCACGAAATTGTCGTCGAGTTCGTTGAGCGGAATAAGGGCCAGAAAAGCGGCACTTAATATCAGACCGCCGATCATCAGCGGCTTACGCCTCGCGATGACCATGTCGGCAAAACGCTCGAGCATGGCGTGCCCGCCGCTTGCGGTCTTTGGCGTGCGACAGGGCAACACAGACAGCAGCACCGGTAGCAAGGTGACCGAGAGCAGGAAGCCGGCCATGACGCCGGCCGCCGTGATGTTGCCCAGATCATGAAACGGCGGCGAGTCCAGAAAGTTCATGGTCAAAAAGCCGATGGCCGTGGTCACGCTGGTGAGAAACACCGGCTGCAAATTGATCCGCAGTGCGTCCACGATGGCGTCGTGTTTGTTCATGCCGCCGCGCATTTTTGCAAACGTCGAAATAATGATGTGCACGCAGTCAGCCACCGCCAACGTCGTGATGACCGTGGGCGCGGATGCCGCCGGTGAAGAGAGGAAAATACCCGCGGCACCAGCAAAGCCCATGCCGATGGTGATGGAGCCAAGCACAATGATGGCCGTCGCGAGGGCCGACATCACGCAGCGCACGATCAGCACCATGCCAAGCAATATTACCAAGTACATGGCCGGTACCAGCGTAGCGATGTCGCTGCGTGCCGATTCGGCAAACGCGTTGTTCATCATTGAGGTGCCGGCCAGGCGCAGCGACACGCCGGGGTACTTGGCCTCGACACTACTGGCAAGCTCGCGCGCAGCGGCGACCGCCTGTGCGACCTCATTAAGGCTGATTTCTGGCAGCTGCATGAGTACGCTGACCGCCGTGATGGACGCGGTCTCATTGATCAGCCGATTGCGCAGCACCGGTGCGTTGACGGCGATCTCACGCGCCGTCGTGAGTTCGTCATCACTCATCGAGTCGGCATCGAAAACCAAATTTTCCACCAGCAGATCATCGTCCTGCGCGGTGGTGTGCTGGTAGTTGGTGATCGAATCTACGCGAATGGAAAAGGGCAGTTGCCAGCTTTGCTCGGTGAGTTCGGCCACGGCGTTGAGCGTGCCGCGCTCAAATACTTCGCCACTTTTCGCCGTGACGACGAACATCAGGCCGTCGTCTTTGGTGTAGACGTTTTGAATTTCCTCAAACGCCTGCAGCTGCGGATTGTCCTCGCCAAAATAGACGCGGTAATTATCTTTGAACTGCAGTGACCAGGCGGCGTAGACGCTCAAGCCCAGCAGACCCAGCACACCGAGTATCACCAGCAGACGATGGCTCAGCAACCACTGCCCGTAGCGCACGACCGACTGATCAAAAGCACTCAATACGGGTTTGTTCATATCATGTCCCCAAAATATGATGCGCTATGCGGCTTGGGCGGGCGCTGTAGCATCCGACGGCGACGCACTACGTTTGTCCAGATAGATCAAAAGAGCCGGTAGTAGTAAAAAGTCGATCAGCAATGCAAAGAACAGCGTGACCACAATCAGCGTGGCGGTGACCGAATTCACTCGAAACGTGGATAGCATGAGCACCGCGAAACCACAGGACAGCACCACGCTTGTGGTGACCAGAGCCGCGGCCACGTGTTTGAACGCATAGCGCACGGCGGCAATAGCATCCAGCGACTGCTCGCGTCGGGCGCGTTGGTATTTACTCAAAAAATGCACCGTGTCATCGACCACAATGCCAAGCGTCATGGCCACGATGACCGACACCGCCATATTGATCTCGCCCACGAACAGGCCCCACATGCCGAGTGCCATGCCGGCGGGAAGTAAATTTGGCGCAATGCTGATCAGGCCAAGACGCAAATCACGCAGCGCGACGATCAGCAGCACGGAGATCAGCGCCAGGCCCAGCAACGTGCCGAACAGCATGTTGTTGATCGTGCGACGTGAGACTTCGGCGAAAATGAGTGAGCCACCCACGGCCGTGGCCGCAATCTGCGCGTGGTTGTCACGCAGCCAGGCGTTGCCCTCGGCGGCCAGTGTGCGCACTTCGTTGGAAGAAATATTGTTGAGTGTGGCGACCAGTTGGGTTTCGGATTTGTCCTGATTAATGCGGTCGTACAAATCCAGACCAAACGGCAGCGACAGTTCGTAAAACAGCAAATATTGCGCGGCCAGCTCACGGTCTGAGGGCAGTCGGTATTCGTTCGGATCGGCGCCGTGCATGTTGCGGTTCAGACGTTTATAGACGTCGGTAATCGAGCTGACGTGCAGTACTTCCGGTCGTTCGCGCAGCCAGTTGGCGAGTGCGTCCACCTGGCGCAAGAATTCAGGGTTCGCCACGCCGTTGTCCTGACCCGAAGGCAATGAATAGTGCAGTTGATAAATGCCGGTGAGTCGGTCGCTGGTAAATTCCGTGGCCGAGCGAAAATCGACGCGCGGGCTAAAGTAGGTAATGAACTGATCGTCGAGCACGTTGCGCGGAATCATCGCGCCGATAGCGACCACACCGATCAGCATGGTGACCAAAAGCGGCCGCCGTTTGGCAATCGCAAATTCACCGATACGCGTGGTGAGTGGCGAGACGCGGTCGCGTCCTTCGGGTACCGGCAATGGCAGCACGTGCATCGCGGCGGGCAGAAACGTTACCGAGAACACAAACGCGACCATCACACCCAGTGCGGTGATGTTGCCCAGATCGCGAAACGGCGGGCTGTCACCGAAGTTCATCACGAGGAAACCGATGGCCGTGGTGATGCTCGTCAAAAACACCGGCTGCACGTTGACACGCATGCTCTCCACAATGGCATCGTGTTTATTCAGACCAAGGCGACGTTGGGCGAAAAAGGTGCTCAGGATGTGCACCGAGTCGGCCACCGCGAGCGTCATGATCATAGAGAACGAGCCAGCCGACGGCGGCGTGAGCTTATAGCCAAGCCAGCCGGCCAGACCTTCGCCGGTGGCCACCGACAAACCCACCAACGCCATGGCGCATACCATGGCCTGCAGCGAGCGCAGCAGCAACAGCATCACGATGATAATAACCACGACCATGATGGGCACCAGCTGCACGATGTCGTGCTTGCTGGCCTCCAAAAAGGCGTTGTCCAGCATCACCAGCCCGGTGAGGCGAAACGTGATCGTTGGGTAGCGCTTAGCAAACTCAGCGGCCAGCTCGCGCGCGGCCGTGGCGATCAGTGTGTTCTCATCGGGGTCGGTTTCGGGCAGCGTGAAGCGCACATTCACGGCACTCACGCTGGCGTCCGGTGAGATCACCCGATCAACGAGCGCGATTTCATTCACGGCAATCTCGCGCGCGGCGGCGCGCATGGCGGGCGTCGCGTTGTCGACATCCCCGATCAGGTCGCCGACGTTCAGATCGTCGCCATCCACACGCATGTGCTGAAAATTGGTGATCGAATCGACGCGCGAGGCGAACGGCAGTTCCCACGAGCGTTCGGTGATCTCGCTAATCGCTCGCAGTGTTTGGGGTGCAAACACGTCGCCGCTGTCGGGCGCAATGACGATCAGCACATTGTTGCTGCGGGTGTAGGTGTTTTGCAGCTGCGTGAGCTGGGCGAGCTCCGGGTTGTCTTCGTCGAAGTAGGCGCGATAGTCGTCGTGAAAGCCGAGCTTGGGTAGGCCGGCGGCCGCAAACAGTGCGCACAGAATCGTAAGCACAAGGGCCAGCCACGGGCGTTGCAACAAGGCGCGTGCATAGCGGACCGTCAGACGGTCGGTCAGTGTTCGGATAGCCATAGTGTGGGGCGCGTCAGGCGACGGCGGACGTGGGTTCGGGGTCTTGGGCGCGCAGGCTGTTTACAAAGTCGACCATGCCGTGCAGACAGGCCTCAAAAAGATCCGTGTTGTGGGCGCTTTTGGCCATCCCGATGCAGCCTTCGTAGGCCGCAAGCGTGAACGCGGCCGCGTTATCGGCATTAATATCCATACGAACCAATCGTTGTTCCTGACCACGACGCAGTGCGCGACCAATGCGCGAGCGCCAGATTTCCATGATGTTGTTCAGTCGCCGGCGGAAGCCCTCGTCCAGCGCCGACATCTCATGGATCAGATTGCTGACTGGGCAGCCGAGCATGGGGGTGCCCTGCGTATCGAGTTCGGACTGTTCCTTGCCGATGCGCTGCAGGGTATCCAGCGGATTGAGGTTTTCGTCGTCCAGATCGGCCATCATTTCTTCGGCCCACGGGGCGATCACGTCTTCGACTACGGCGTAGCCCAGTGCGGTTTTGTTCGGGAAATGGTGGTAGAGCGCGCCTTTGGTGACGCCGGTGCGACGCAGGATGTTATCGATGCTGGCGCTGCGAAAGCCCTGAGCGTGAATTTCCTCGAACGCCGCCACCAGAATGGCTTCGCGAGTTTTGTCTGGATTGCGCTTGATGACCATTGGGACTCCCTCCGCAGGCACATAAAAACAATAGGTTAGCTGTCGATTAAGCTAACATACCAACTAGTATGGATGTTGTTGGAGCAAAGTCAAGATGCTCACGGACCTGTAGCGTCCGCCGTTGTCGTCAGAGTTAGTGTGCCTGGAGCTTCAAATAGGCCAGCGTGCCCAGTACAGCGCCGGCCGCCTCCCACACCAGCGCGCCCAGCATCATGTTCGACACGCTGCTGTCGAGCGCAAGGCCAACACAGCGCCCGAGCGCAATGCCGCCGGCCACGGCCACGAGTGTGAGCAAAGCACCAGACATCCAAGGACGGTGAAATGCACCACGCAGCAAAAACGCGGCAAGGCCAATTTCGAGCCCGCCGTAGAACGCTCGGATTTCCGTGAGGGCGCCTGGGGTCTCGGGCGTCAGATGGATTAAATTGGCAAGCGCCGCCGGTGAGATGAGAGCCCACACCCCGAAGGCACCAAAACTCAAGCCAAAGAAAATAAGAACGATCTTTGGGAACACGGCAAATACTCCGGTGAGCAACGACAAAAACAGGCACAGTTGAGTGTATCAGTGTCTGCCGTATGGTCAGCGGGACCGCCACACAAGGAAAGCGTCGTGTACTGCATCGAGAAAACAAACAATGTCTGAGCCGGGTCTTTTGCAACAGTCGCTGGTGTATCTCACTGCCGCGGTGGTGTCGGTGCCGCTGGCGCGCAAACTCGGACTCGGTTCGGTGCTCGGCTATTTGATCGCCGGTGTTTTAGTGGGACCTTTCGTGTTTCAGCTCGTGGGCAGCGATCAGGATGAGGTGCTGCATTTCGCTGAGTTTGGCGTAGTCATGATGCTGTTTCTCGTGGGTCTCGAACTGCGACCATCGCGACTGTGGGAAATGCGCGTTTCTATTTTGGGGCTCGGCGGACTGCAGGTGCTGCTCTCTACGATTTTGATCGCAGGCGTGGCTATTTTGCTCGGGCTGCCCCACAACTCCGCACTTGCCATCGGCTTGATTCTTTCGCTGTCGTCCACAGCCATTGTGTTGCAGTCATTGAGCGAGCGCGGACTTCTGCGCACCAGCCCGGGACAGTCGAGCTTTTCCGTGCTGCTGTTCCAGGACATCGCGGTGATTCCGATGCTGGCCGTCCTGCCGTTTCTGGCGACGGATTCGGCCGGGTCATTGCCGGATGCGGCGGCGCACGGCGCAGCGCTGCCACCGTCGCAACAGGCGTTGTATTTGCTCATCATTGTGATTGTCATGGTCGCCAGTGCGCGTTTTCTGGCCCGTCCCGCATTCCGTTTTATTGCCGAGGCGCGTTTGCCCGAGGTGTTTACGGCCGCGGCGTTGTTGCTCGTGGTCGTGCTGTCGTTTGTGATGCAGCAGATTGGCGTGTCACCGGCGCTTGGTGCGTTTCTTGGCGGCGTGGTGCTGGCCGATAGCGAATTTCGTCACGAGCTCGAATCGAACATCGAACCGTTTAAGGGGCTGTTGCTGGGTCTGTTTTTTATTACGGTTGGCGCGACTATGGATCTTGGTTTGCTGGCCGTCGAGTGGCGACGCATTTTTCTGCTTACGTCGCTGTTGTTGCTGTTGAAGTTTAGCGTGCTGCTGGTGCTTGGGCGTCGCTTTAAGATGCAGTACATGAATAACCTGTTGTTTGCTGTCGCGCTGTGCCAATCGGGCGAGTTCGCGTTTGTGCTGTTTAGCTCGGCGCGCAGTTACGGGGTGCTGGACAATGAACTGATTAATCTGCTCACGCTGGTTGTTGCGATGAGTATGGTGGTGACGCCGCTGCTGATGATTGCCTACGGTCGCTACAGTTTGCGCGTGGCCGATCGCAATGTGTCAGCGACAGCCGACGATGTCATAGAGTCCGGTCAAAACGCGGCAATAATCGCTGGTTACGGCCGCTTCGGGCAGATCGTCGGGCGCCTGCTCAATGCCAATGGCTATGGTGTGACGCTGCTTGATCATGATCCAGGTCAAATTGAAATTGCGCGCACGTTTGGCTTTAAGGTGTATTACGGCGACGCTACGCGCATGGATCTGTTGCACACCGCAGGCGCCGACGACGCAAAGATTTTGGTGGTGGCAGTAGAAGGGGAAGATGACATCAACCGCATCGTGATGGAGGCCAGAAAACACTTTCCGAACCTGCGTATTTTGACCCGCGCCTACGATCGGCAGCATGTGTACAAACTCAAGTCGATGGGCTGCGCGGTCGCACGTCGCGAGACATTCTCTTCTGCATTGGAGTTGGGGGTGGATTCGCTCAAAGCACTCGGCGTGGACGCGCACGCGGCCGAGCGCTCGGCGCGCGTGTTTCGTGAGCACGATGAGCAAACTTTAAGTGAGCTATTCGAACTGTGGGAGCAAGATCACGCGACCTATGTGATTGAATCGCGCGCCAAGCGGGAGGAACTTGCCAGGCTCCTCAAAGCCGACGGCGACAACGCCGACGACCTTGAGGATCATCCGATTCAGGAGCCGTAGGTGTACGAGGACTGTACGCCCAGCGGGAGGCCCAGTGCCCAGTAGCCCAGCAGGAACAGTGTCCACAACACCAAAAATGACACCGAGTAGGGGAGCATCATTGCCGTGACCGTGCCGATGCCGGTGCTTTTGACATAGCGCTGACAAAACACCACCACGAGCGGGAAGTAGGGCATCAGCGGTGTGATGATGTTGGTGCTCGAATCCCCCACGCGATAGGCAGCCTGGGCCAGATCCGGAGAAATACCCAGACGCATCAGAAGCGGGATAAAGATGGGCGCGAGCAGGGCCCACTTTGCTGATGCCGAGCCTACAAACAGGTTCACAAGACCGGTGAGAAAAATAATGCCGGCGATGGTCACGCCCGATGGCAATTGCGCCGCGCTCAGGGCGTCGGCCCCTTTTAGCGCGAGCAACACGCCAAGATTGGATTGGCCGAACGCGTAAATAAACTGTGCGATAAAAAACATGATGACGAGGTAGTAGCCCATGCCGGTCATGGCTTTGCTCATGCCCTCGATCATGTCGCGTGATGATTTCACCGTGCCGGCCAGCACGCCGTACACCACCCCGGGGATCAAGAAGAACAGGAAGATCAGCGGCACGATCGAGGCCATGATCGGCGCCGAATTGTCGGTAAGCTTACCGCCCACGCCTCGCCAGGCCGAATCGGCCGGATAAACCGCAGCAGCGAATAGGGCCACCGCCACCAGCGTGGCAATCACGGCGCCTTTCAGAGCGCGTTTCTCGTTGGCTTCCAGCGACTCCATTTTAGGCAGGTCCGTCATGTCGCCGTCGAGTTCGGTGGCGGTCAGACGTGGCTCAACCACCTTGTCGGTGAGAAACCAGCCGACGCTTACAATCAACAACGATGACGCGGTGGTGAAGAAATAGTTGTTCAGCGGATTGAGCTCCACGCTGGGGTCAAGGATTTGTGCGCCGGCCTGGGAGAGGCTTTGCAGCATCGGGTCGAGCGATGAGGGCACAAAATTTGCGGAGAAGCCGCCCGACACGCCAGCGAACGCGGCGGCAATACCCGCCAGCGGATGGCGACCTGCCGCATAGAAGATCACACCGCCCAGCGGTATCACTAAAACGTAACCGGCGTCCACGGCCGTATGGCTCACGATGCCGACCAAAATCAGCAATGGCGTAAGCAGCCAGCGAGCGGTGACCGACATCATCGCGCGCAGCCCGGCGTTGATAAAACCAGTGTGCTCCGCAACGCCGATGCCGAGCATCGCCACCAGCACCACGCCCACGGGGTGGAAGTGCGAAAAGTTGCTGACCATTTTGGTAAAGAACGTGGCGATCGCACTACCGGTAAGCTGGTTGTTGACGATCAGCGGTTCGCCCGTGCGCGGATCAATGACGCC
This sequence comes from Gammaproteobacteria bacterium, assembly GCA_045106455.1. Lineage (GTDB taxonomy): Bacteria > Pseudomonadota > Gammaproteobacteria > Steroidobacterales > JBCCMA01 > JBCCMA01. Next base: position 1,653 of record JBGCEL010000095.1, on the reverse strand, counting down.
AAAGTCGACACCGGCCAGCGCGGCCGACAGTGCCCAGACGAAAAAGAGCAATGCGATAAACAGAACGGCCGGATCCGGCAGTTTGTTGCCAATGCGCTCAACGGCGCCGAGCGCCCGCGCGACGAATCCAGTGGGAACGGCTAATTCGTTCTGCATGGTGTATCCCCAAGTTGTTTTGCGCCCAGAGTCTACCGGTTCGGGCTGGACGTGTCCTCAAGCAGCGTGCGGTACTCGGCGGCACGTGGGTCGCCCAGTGCATCGAGATTTTCAACCAACTGCTGGAGTGCTCTTTTTGTGGCGCCATGGCCAACGCCGCGTCCCACCCGACCGGTCTCAAAGCCGTTGAGCAGCAACGATGTCGCGGCTTGCTCGTTCCCCTCTTTGCGCAGCACGATTCCGAATACTGTGTCGAACTGACCGCACAGCCAGTGTTGTGCGCCGAGCGCCGCGATGCACACCCCGCGTCCTCGATCCAGCGCGGCGCGGGCGTCTTCGTGGCGGTTTTCCGTCTCGAGTCGATTGGCGTAGGAGATCAGTGCGGCGGCGATGTAGGGGTGTTCGGCGCGCACGGTGCGGCCGTAGATATCCAATGCTTCAAGATAAAGCGGCTCGGCGTAGCTCATACCGCGTGCCAGATAACCAAGATTGGCCAGCGCGACCATGTCGTAGGCGACATGACTGTGTTCACTGCCAAACACCTCGCGTGAAATGGCCAGCGCTCGTTCGCTGTAACCAAAGGCCGTATCGTTGTCTCCCATGTGGCGGTGCAGCGTCGACATGTCCGCCAACACCAGCGACATGGTTGGGTGCACTTCTCCGTACAACTGGAAAGCCGCCTCGTAGGCCTGGTCATAGAGCGCTTTGGATGCGGGGAAATCGCGTTTTCGATCGTAGAGATGGGCGAGAGTGCGCTGGGCATGGATGGTCTCGCCGTTCAGTCGGCCGCCCAGACGCAGATAGATATCAACGGCACGTTCCAGTGCGCTGACCGCGCTGTCGTAGTCGCCATTGATCTCCACGTTTTCGGCCATGACCGTGAGTGTGCTGGCATACAGCGCGGTGTCCGTCATAGCGGCTTGTTCGAGCCGAGAACGCATGTCTTGCAAAAGGGCAATGGCCTCTTCATGGCGACTTTCCATCGTAAAGGCGTTGGCTTTTTCCAGCTCGCTCGCAAACGGCAGGATGTCGTCAGTGCCGTTGGCAAGAGCAATGGCCTGCTCCGCAAACTTGTGAGCGTCTTCGAACTTGTCCAGTCGCATGCGCACGGCGCTTAAGGCGTTGAGCGTGGTCACCAATTCGGCGCGTGGCAAAGGGGTGGTTTTCTCCAGCTCCCCACGCGCGGTGTCCAGCAATTTGCCCGCTTCCTCAAGAATGCCAAGTGAGGCATACACCTCACCCATGGTGGTTTGGAGTTGGGCGCGGATCTGAGGTTGCTCACCCAACGTAAGATCGAGCTGGCGCACGCCCTGATCCAGCAGCATTCGGGCCGTGATGGTCTCGCCGCCGGACTCATCCGGATCGCTCAGGCGAAACAGATTTCGCAAAAATAGCGCGGTTTGATTGGCGCGGGTGGCTTCGGCCTTGGCCCGATCGCGCTCGGCTGCCAGCTCATAGGTATAAAAGCCGGCCAGTGACAGCATGCCCAAAACGGCC
>JBGCEL010000094.1:0-10854 GCA_045106455.1 Gammaproteobacteria bacterium | reverse complement strand
CTGCGCGAGGCGGGGTTTGCGCCGGACTACGTGCGCGCGCTCGATGCACTGACGCTCAAAGAGGTCGATGAGCGCACGCGCGAGGTGGTCATTGCCGCCGCGGCCTATCTTGGCAAGGCGCGACTTATCGACAACGTTGTGGTGGCGTTGCCGCGTTAGTCGTTCGCCAGTTGCTGGCGAAAATCGGCCAGCTGGGTCGTTTCTTTTTCGCTTAGCGTTGGATACCCGAGATTCATGTTGTTGAGCGTATCGCGCACGATGCGCGCGACCTGAACGCGCATGTAGGATTTGCTATCCGCCGGGATGGCGTACCACGGGGCGTGGGCCCGCGAGGTCTGGTTTAACGTGTCTTCGTAGGCGGCCATGTAGTCGTTCCAATAGCCGCGTTCACGCACGTCGCCCGCTTCAAATTTCCAGTTTTTGCGTTGATCGTCAATGCGCGATAAAAAGCGTGCGCGTTGTTCATCACGGGAGACGTTGAGCCAAAACTTGACCACCACCGTGCCGTTCCGCACCAAGTGTTTTTCATGGTCCCGAATGGATTCGAAACGCTGTGCCCAAACGGTGTCATCGTCTGGACGATCCGGCAGACGTTGATAGTTCAGAATCTCAGGGTGCACGCGCACCACCAAAGTCTCTTCGTAATAACTGCGGTTGAAAATACCGATGCGACCGCGTTCGGGCAGGGCTTTGGCGGTGCGCCACAGGAAGTCATGATCGAGCTCGCGTGACGACGGCCGTTTGAAAGCATGCACCTGACAGCCGGATGGATCGATACCGCTCATTACGGCGCGAATGGTGCTGTCTTTGCCGGCGGCGTCCATGGCCTGAAACACCAGTAGCAGCGAGTATTGGTCCTGCGCGTAGAGCATGCGTTGGCGATCGCGCAGCTCGTCCATCAAGCTGAGAATTTCAGCTTTGGCTTCCTTGCGTTTGAAATCTTTGCCGGTGGGTTGTGTGGCGCTGTCCGCTACGCGAAACGTTCCGTCGAATGGAACGAGATAGGGACTTTTTGCAGGCTCAATCATGATCGGCGTTTCCAGTGTGAGAGGTTGGGAGTATGACTTGATGTTGGTTCAGCGCCCAGTGCACGTGTTCGCGCACCATCGGGTCCGGGTCGTCGCGGCGGGAGGTCAGCGCGGCGATCACCGCTGTGGTCGTCGGTGCGTTGCCCAGAGCCACGGCGATGTTGCGCCGCCAGCCGGTGTAGCCCGTGCGGCGGATGGCGCTGCCACGTGTGCGCTCATCGAAGTCCTCGGCGCTCCACGCGAACAGTGACACCAGATCGGCGGTGTCGAGTTCGTGCCGCGGCGCAAAGTCTTCTTCTTGCGTCAATTGCGCGAATTTGTTCCACGGACAAAACAGCTGACAATCGTCGCAACCATAGATTCGATTGCCCATCATGCCGCGCAACGACTCCGGGATCGCGCCTTTGTTTTCGATCGTCAGATACGAGATGCAGAGTCGCGCATCCACTTCGTAGGGCCCGACAATGGCCGCCGTGGGACACACGTCCATGCAGGCCGTGCAGGTGCCGCAGTGATTTGTGGCCGGCGTGTCCACCGGCAGGGGCAACGTCGTGAAAATCTCGCCGAGGAAAAACCATGAGCCCTGATCTTTGTTAATGAGATTGCTGTGTTTGCCAATCCAGCCCAGCCCGGCGTTACGGGCCAGCGCTTTTTCAAGCACCGGTGCACTGTCGACAAACACTCGGCCACCCATTTCGCCGACGGCCGTCTCCAAACGACGTCCCAGGTCGCGCAGGCGAGTACGCAGCACTTTGTGATAGTCGCGACCCAGCGCGTAGCGCGACACGTAGGCGCGTTCTGGTGCGTCGAGCTGATCCAGCGCGGCCGGCATGTGTTCGGGTAGATACGACAGGCGCGCGCTAATCACACGCACGGTGCCGGGAATCAGTTCAGCGGGCCGCGAGCGCTTGGTCCCGTGTCGTGACATGTAGTCCATATCGGCGCCAAAACCGTTGGCCAGCCAGCGTTCGAAATGCGGTTCCTCCGCACTGAGGTCCACATCGGCGATGCCCACAGCGTCAAACCCCAGCTCATCGGCCCAGCGCTTGATGCGCGCAACCAACGGACCGAGCGAGTCGTCGACGACACAATTGGGGTTGATGGGGAGTTGATCGTGGGACATGCGCGAGTTCCTGTGAGGCTTCAGTATAATCCGCGCTATGAAGATACTGCCATCCACACTGTACGAAGCGGCCGCGGTCAGAGAACTTGATCGGCTGGCTATCGAAGAACGACAGATCCCGGGCTACACGCTTATGGTGCGGGCCGGTCAGGTGCTGCTGCAAGCCGTCGACGATCATTTTCCTGACGTTAAACGCATGGTCGTACTGTGTGGCGCGGGCAATAACGGTGGCGACGGCTACGTTCTGGCGCGCATGGCGCGCGCGCGCGGGGTTGAGGTGGATGTGGTCGCGTTGGCCGATCCGGCGCGTCTTAAAGGCGATGCGGCGCTGGCTTGCGCCACGTTTCGCGAGGCCGGGGGCACGACCTACGACTGGTCGCCCAAGCGCCTCGAGGGCGCCGATCTGATTGTAGATGCGATTGTCGGCACCGGGCTTACCCGGCCGCTGTCTGGCGGCGCAGCGACCGTGGTGGCCGCCGTCAACGCCGCGTCGATCCCGGTGCTGGCGGTGGATCTGCCCACGGGGCTGCACGCGGATCGCGGTGCCGTGCTGGGTACGGCTATTCGCGCCAGTGTGACGGTCACGTTTATCGGCCTGAAGATTGGCTTGTTTCAGGGCGCGGGCCCGGACCGCGCGGGCACGATTGTGTTTGACGATCTGGGGGTTGGCAGCGCGTTGGCGGATCGTGTGACGCCGGTGGCGCAGCGTATTGATCGCAGTTTGCTCGCTAAAACGCTGCCGCGACGTCGGCGCGATTCGCACAAAGGACAGTACGGTCACGTGTTGGTGATTGGCGGCGGCATTGGCATGCCGGGCGCCGCGCGGTTGGCAGGCGAAGGTGCACTGCGCGCCGGGGCCGGTCGCGTCACCGTTGCCACGTGGCCGGAAAACGTGGCGGCCGTGGTTGCCGGTCGACCGGAGCTCATGGTGATGGGCATTGATGAGCCGTCTAAGATCGGCAGCCTGCTGAATCGGGTGGACGTGGTGGCGATCGGGCCGGGCCTTGGCACCGACGGCTGGGCGCAGGGGCTCATGCGCACCGTCGAGGTAAGCGGACTGCCCATGGTGCTCGATGCGGACGCGCTGAATTTGATTGCGGCTCACCCACGTCCGCGTCGCGACGTCATCATGACGCCGCACCCTGGCGAGGCGGCCACCATGCTTAAGTGCGAGACGCGTGCCGTACAAAAAGACCGGCGTGCCGCCGTTGCCGCGTTATGCGAGCGATTTGGCGGGGTGGTAGCACTCAAGGGCAGCGGCACGCTGGTTGCGCGTAAGGGCGATCTGCCGTGGCTGTGCGAGCGCGGTAACCCCGGCATGGCCACCGCCGGCATGGGCGATGTGTTGACGGGTGTGATCGCTGGCATCGCTGCGCAGAACAACGACCTGTTTGCCGCCGCTCGCTGTGGCGTGCTGGCTCACGCCTTGGCGGGCGACGCCGCAGCGCGCGACGGTGAGCGCGGACTGACTGCCACAGATTTGCTGGCGCAGCTACGCCGGGTTTTGAACGCTTCTGTGTGATGGAAGATCATTTGAATTCCAGCACCGGCTCGGTGTTTCTGGCCGATGAAGCCGCGATGAGCGAATGGGCTGCACGCACGCTTGGGTTTCTAATACGGGCGTTGGATGCGGCCGGTGAGGGCGTGCTGATGACGCTCGACGGGCCGCTCGGGGCCGGCAAGAGCACCTTGGCGCGGGCCGTGCTGCGCGCCGCCGGAGTAAGCGGACCGGTGCCATCGCCGACCTACACGCTGGTGGAGCCCTACGCGGTGGCGAATCTGAACTTTCTCCACATGGACCTTTACCGGCTCAACGATCCCGATGAGCTCGCCTTGCTTGGGCTCGATGATCTGCGCGGCGCGCGCACCATTTCACTGGTGGAATGGTCATCTCGCCTGCCGGCGGCGCTTGGTGTGCCGACACTCGCCGTTGTATTGGACTACGAAGGGTCGGGGAGGCGACTCGACTGGCGCCTCCAATAGCGGACTTGATCGCTTGTTATTCAGTTATTATTCAGATAACTTTGATATACTTACGCTACGTAGTTAATAAATCGAAAAGCCAGTGAATCGTAAGTCTATGTTTCAGCGTGCGGCGGGCATCGGGTCAGCGCTCATTTTGAGCCTGCTGGCGGTGCATGCGTCCGCGACCAGTCGAGTGCAGGGCGTGCGGCTTTTTGCTGCGCCGGACTACACGCGGCTGGTGCTCGATCTGTCGGGCCCCGTGAAGCATGAGCTGAGCTATCTGTCGAATCCCGAGCGCGTGGTCATCGACATTCCCGAAGCCACCATGAACACCGATCGCATGCCGATCGCGCAGGGCGTGGTCAAAATGATCCGCAGCGGACGGCCCGAGAACAACATGCTGCGTGTGGTGCTGGACATCGACCAAAGCGTGAACCCACGCAGCTTCACATTGCGCCCCAACGACACGCATGGCGATCGCCTGGTCGTGGATTTGATGTCGACCGAGTTGCCCGATGACGCCTTGCCGCGTGCGCGTCATGACGACGAGCGCGATATCGTCGTTGCGATTTCACCGGGTCACGGTGGCCGTGATCCAGGCGCTATTGGCCCTCGTGGTACGCGTGAGAAAGACGTCACGTTGGCGATTGCCAAGCGACTCAAGTTTCATTTAGACGCGCAGGAGGGCATCCGCGGCTTGTTGGTGCGTGACAGCGACAAGTTGGTGCCGTACCGCGATCGCATGGGTTTTGCGCGCAAGCATCGGGCGGACCTTTTCGTTGAGATTCATGCCGACGCGTTCACGGACAAAAGCGCACATGGCTCGACGGTCTATATTTTGTCGGAGCGCGGCGCGAGCTCGGAAGCCGCGCGCTGGCTGGCGGATCAGCAGAACGCCAGCGACCTGATTGGCGGCATTTCACTCACCGACAAAGATGACGTGCTGGCCTCGGTGCTGCTCGATTTGTCGCAGTCCGCGTCGCTCGGCGCGAGCAATGTGGCAGGCCAACGCGTGATCGAAGAACTTGGCAAGGTCGGTCGCGTGCGCAAACGCAAAGTACAGCAGGCAGGATTTTTGGTGCTCAAGAGCCCGGATATTCCCTCGATGCTGGTCGAGACGGCGTTTATCTCGAATCCGAAAGAAGAAGCGCGTCTGCGCAATCCGAAGGATCAGGACAAGTGGGGTGCGGCAATCGCCCAGGGCATGGTGCGCTACTTTGCGGAAAACCCGCCACCTGACACGCTGTTTGCCGCGCGTTATGAACACGAACGTCCGGACGAACTGGAGTATGTGATTGCGCGTGGCGACACGCTTTCGGACATCGCGGACCGGTTCAACGTGCCGCTCTCGCACTTGCGCCGGGCGAACAAGATTCGCGGCGATCGTATCCGGATTGGCCAGATTATTCGCATCCCCAGCAGCCGGGGCTGATCCGCACCCACTTCATTAGGTATGCTCGCGGTTTTTGCGAAGCGCCGTCATGCCGATTCAGAAACTCCCGGATACGCTGATTAACCAAATCGCCGCAGGCGAGGTGGTGGAGCGTCCGGCGTCTGTGCTCAAAGAACTCATGGAAAACAGTCTCGACGCCGGTGCGACGCGCATTGAGGTGATCGCGGACGAGGGCGGTGTGCGTCGGCTGTGCGTGCGTGACAACGGGCGCGGGATCGAACGTGATGAAATGCCGCTGGCGTTGTCCCGTCATGCCACGAGCAAGATCGCGAGTTTGGATGATCTAACCAATGTGGCAAGCCTCGGTTTTCGTGGTGAGGCGCTGCCCAGCATCGCCTCAGTTTCTCGGCTGTCGCTCTCGACGCGAACTCAAAACGATGACAGCGGCGCACAGCTCGATGCCCACGGCGGTGAGCTCAAAGATCCGCGACCAGCGGCCCATTCGGTGGGTAGCACCATCGACGTGCGTGATCTGTTTTTCAACGTCCCGGCGCGGCGTAAATTTCTGCGTACAGCCAAGACCGAATTCAGTCATCTGGACACCGTTTTCAAACGCGTGGCGTTGAGTCATTTTGACGTCGCGTTTCGTCTTACCCACAACGGTAAAGTGGTCGCCGATTTGCCGGCCGCCGCCACCCGCGAACATAAAGAGCGGCGCGTGGCACAGCTGCTCGGCGGTGACTTTGTAAACAACGCGCTGTATCTGGAACATTCAGCAGCGGGGCTGACCTTAAGCGGCTGGATTGCTCTGCCCACGTATTCGCGCGCGCAGGCGGATCGGCAGTATTTTTATCTGAACCGACGCATGATTCGCGACAAACTGATTGCGCACGCGGTGCGCCTTGGCTATCAGGACGTGCTGTTTCACGGTCGTCAGCCGGCCTACGTTTTGTTTTTAGAAATGCCCGCGGCCAACGTCGATGTGAACGCGCACCCGGCGAAAACCGAAGTGCGTTTTCGCGACGGACGCACGGTGCACGACTTTGTGTTTCGCAGCGTAGAGCAAGTGCTCGCGACGACGGCCACAGAGCACGCGGCACCGACCGCGGTGGATGCGCCGGCGTTCGCGGCGGGTGCGCCGAGTGAACCGTACGGCGGGGGATCAACAGGCGCCTTTGGCCACGCCGGACACGGCCACAATGCGTCGATGAATTTTGGCGTGCAGAGCGCCCACGCGGCGTACGATCGGTTGCTTTCGCCGGCGGCCGCACCGGTCTGCGACTCAGCTCATCCCCATGCGCACGCGCGCCGCGCCTTGCCGCAGGTGGATGAGGACGAGTTTCCGCTGGGCACAGCGATCGCTCAACTGCATCAAATTTATGTGCTCGCACAAAATCGCGCGGGTTTGATTTTGGTGGACATGCATGCCGCGCACGAGCGCATCACGTATGAGGCGCTTAAAGCCCAGCACGACAGTGGCCATCTGGCCAGCCAGCCGTTGTTGTTGCCCCATCAGTTGAACGTGGCGCCGAGTGAGGCTGACATGGTGGAGACGCATCGTGAGGATCTGTTGCGGCTTGGTTTTGAGCTCGACCGCAACGGCCCGGACGGCGTGGTCGTGCGTGCGGTGCCGGCCCTGTTGCAGGATTTGGATACCGACACACTGTTGCGCGATGTGCTGGCCGACTTTCTTGAAATGGGTGGCAGTGCGCGTGTGGAACGGCAGGTGGATGAGCTGTTTGCGACGATGGCCTGTCACGGTTCGGTGCGCGCCAATCGGGCGCTCACACTCGATGAGATGAATGCCTTGTTGCGTGAGATGGAGAACACGCCACGTGCCGACCAATGCAATCACGGTCGACCCACCTGGACCGCGCTCAGTATGTCCGAGCTGGACCGGCTCTTTTTGCGCGGTCAGTAGGTCGTCATGGATGCGCCTTTGATCGCGATTATGGGGCCGACGGCCAGCGGCAAGACCGCGCTGGCGATGGCCATCTGTGATCATCTGCCGGCGGATGTCATCAGCGTGGATTCGGCGCTGGTGTACCGCGGCATGGACATCGGCACAGCCAAGCCCAACGAGCGCGAACTGGCCCGCGTGCCGCATCGGCTGATCGATATTGTGGACCCCAGTGACGTGTATTCCGCGGGCCAGTTTCGCCGCGATGCGCTGACCCACATCGAGGCGATACGGGCCGACGAGCGCACGCCGGTGCTCGCCGGTGGCACGATGCTGTACTTCCGCGCGCTGCTCAACGGCATTGATGCTTTGCCTGACGCCGATCCCGCGGTGCGCGCGAGCCTTGATGCAAAGGCGGCGGAGATTGGCTGGCCTGCCATGCATAAGACGTTGGCACAGATTGATGCGGTGGCCGCCGCACGCATCCATGCGAACGATGCACAGCGCATCCAGCGCGCGCTCGAGGTGCATCAAATTGCCGGCAAGACGTTAACCGAGTTGCAGCGCAACGCCGCGCCCGGACTGTCGTTACCGGTGATCAAACTTGGATTACTGCCGACCGATCGGGCGACGCTGCACGCGCGGATCGAGGCGCGCTTTGATCAGATGCTTGAGGCCGGCTTGGTGGAGGAAGTGCGCGCATTGCTGGCGCGCTTTGACCTGAGACCGGATCATCCCGCGCTGCGTGCCGTGGGCTATCGTCAGATCGCCGCCTACCTGCGCGACGAGACCACGCTTGCGCAGGCGCGGCTGGACGCGATCACGGCCACGCGAAGATTGGCGCGTCGTCAGCTCACTTGGCTGCGCAAGGAAGAGGACCTGATTGTCGTGGAGAGCGATGCCGCTGACGCTGTAAAACGTGGCCTTTCGGCCCTAATTGAGCGTGGTGTTCCACTGCAGGGCCTGTGATAGAATGGGGAGTACTGCGAATGTCTTACGGAAGAGTTAGCAGTGAATCGCGGATAAAAAGGGCGTAAGCCCTTCAAAAGACTTAAAAAGACTATTTATAAAAAGGAGAGCCGAATGGCCAAGGGGCAGTCCTTACAGGACCCTTTTCTCAATGCATTGCGCCGGGACAAAGTGCCGGTCTCAATCTATCTGGTCAATGGCATCAAGCTGCAGGGACAAATCGACTCGTTCGACCAATTTGTAGTGTTATTGAAAAATAGCGTCAGCCAGATGGTGTACAAACACGCCATTTCGACGGTTGTGCCCGCACGTAACGTGCGTTTGCCCTCGGCGGATGGCGAAGAAGCCACCACCGAACCTGAGAGCTAGTACGGTCAAGGCGGCGCTGATTGTTTGAACGACACAGTACGAGTGATCGGGCGATCCTCGTTCATATCGGCGTTGGCCAAAAACCAGAACAGCGGGACACCGACGAATTTTGCGAATTGGCGCGCTCGTCGGGTGCCGACGTCCTCGCTACGGTGGGCGGTTCTCGCGCATCACCCGAACCCCGGTATTTTATCGGTCGCGGCAAGGCGGAAGAAATCCGCGAACTGCTGGTGGCCAACGATGCCGGTTTAGTTATTTTCAATCACGCCATTTCCCCGAGTCAGGAACGCAATCTGGAAGCGTTGCTGGAATGCCGGGTGCTGGATCGTGCTGGCCTGATTCTCGATATCTTCTCGCAGCGAGCCCGCAGCTTCGAAGGTAAGTTGCAGGTGGAGCTGGCCCAGTTGCGGCATCTGTCCACGCGTCTGATTCGAGGCTGGACTCACCTTGAACGCCAAAAAGGCGGTATCGGTTTGCGCGGCCCGGGTGAAACCCAGCTTGAGCTCGATCGACGCATGATCGGCGTGCGCATTCGTTCACTGGAGGCGCGGCTTGAGAAACTCGATCATCAGCGCGCCCAGAGTCGGCGTTTCCGTGCCAAGTCTCAGCGGCCGGTTGTGTCGCTCGTGGGCTATACCAACGCCGGTAAATCCACGCTGTTTAATCATTTGACCGGCGCCGAGGCCTACGTTAAAGATCAGCTGTTTGCGACGCTGGACCCGACGTTGCGTCGTTTGCCACTGCCCGGCGGTTTGCGCGCGATTGCGGCGGACACGGTAGGTTTTGTGCGTGATTTGCCCCACGAGCTGGTTGCCGCCTTTCGCTCGACGCTGCAGGAAACCAATGAGGCCACTTTGTTGCTGCACGTCATTGACGTGGCGGACCCGGAGCGGGTGGAGCATGTGGCTCAGGTAGACGAGGTCCTGGCGCAAATTGGCGCGAACAAAGTGCCGCAACTGAAGGTCTACAACAAAATAGACAAATTGCCGGCGGCTGAACGTGAGGCGTTGCTGGCCGATACCAGTGGCAATGCGGCCTACGTATCGGCATTGACCGGGGCGGGCAGCGAAGATTTGCTCGCGCGGATTGCCGCGCGTTTGTCAGGACAGCGACGCCGGGGAATCCTTGCGTTGGGTCCAGCCGAAGGACGCTTGAGGGCGCGTCTTTTCGAGGCCGCCGCCGTGCTCGAGGAACACTTGAGCGACGACGGGGGATGGCGATTGGATGTGGATATGGATGAGCAGGACCTCAAGCGGCTTGAGCGCGCTGAGGGAGTTGCCATTCGCCCGCGCATCACCCAAGCTACACCTCCGCCGGATAGCCCTTGAATTAAGGCGCCTGCGGCCCCAGTTTTAACGATTGAACAACTAATACGGATCCGACCACTTATGGCCTGGAATGAACCAGACAAAGACAAAAACCCGTGGGGTAACGACAGCAATCGCGCGCCAGAGCTCGATCGCATTGTGCGTAATCTGAACAAACGCTTCGGATCCATTCTCGGCGGCGGCAAAGGCAACGGCGGTGGTGGTGGTGGCAACGCGCCCATCCTCATTTTCGGGTTAATTGCCGCGGCGATTATCTGGTCGATCACCGGCTTTTACACTGTCGACGCGGGTTCGCGCGCGGTGGTGCAACGCTTTGGCGCGTTGAGCACGGTCAAGGAGCCTGGTCTGCGCTGGCGACCACCGATCATCGATCAGGTCACCATCGTCAACACCGACAAGGTGCAGGAGTTCAATCACCGCAGTTCGATGCTCACCCTCGATGCCAACATCATCGATATTGAGATCAACGTGCAGTACCGCCACATCAACCCAGAGAAATTTGTGTTTGAAGTGCGCGATCCGGACGAGTCGCTGCGTGAGGTGACCGAAGCGGCCATTCGTGGCGTCGCCGGTAAGTACAAAATGGAAGATATCCAGACCACCAAACGTAATGATGTCGCCACCGAAACACGGGCCGAGATTCAACGTATTTTGAACCAGTACGACGTGGGCATCGACGTGTCCAAGGTCAACCTGAACAACACGGAATTCCCGCAGCCGGTACAAGATTCGGTGCAGGACGTGATCAAGGCCAGCCGTGATCAGGAACGTTACATTCT
>JBGCEL010000093.1:0-42232 GCA_045106455.1 Gammaproteobacteria bacterium | reverse complement strand
CGCGGGATTCGAATTACGCACTTGGTTCGGCGTTCGCTTCGGTGGGTATGCGCCTGGGTTGTTAGCCCGTCCTCGGGCGGTCCCAGGGGTATACCCACCGAAGCGGACGCCGGACCAACCGCCAGAATGCGAACCCCGCGCGAACCCAAACAAACCTGACGTCGGACCAACCGCACTAATGCGAACCCCGCGCCAAAAAAAACGCGCCATCAAGGGCGCGTTTTTCTCAAGTTGTGTCGCGAACGTTCACCGATTGTTGTTCGGCCGCGCGTTGAAGACCACGATGGTTTTGCCGCTCGCGGTGACCAAGCCTTGTTCTTCCAGAACTTTGAGCACTCGGCCGGCCATCTCGCGTGAGCAGCCAACCAAGCGGCTGAGTTCCTGACGCGAGACTTTGATTTGCATGCCGTCGGGATGGGTCATCGCGTCGGGCTCGTTACACAAGTCCATGAGCTGATGCGCGATGCGGCCCGTGACGTCCACAAAGGCCAGATCGCCCAGCTTGCGGTTCGTACGGTTCAGGCGGCTTGCCAGCTGTGTGGCCAGTTCGAACACAAGGCCGGGGCTTTCGCTTGCGATTTGGCGGAAGCGTGGGTAGGTCATCTCGGCGATTTCGCACTCGGTGCGGGTGCGTACCCAGGCGCTACGAGTGGGTTGTTCGTAGAACAGACCCATTTCGCCGAAGAACTCGCCCTTATTGAGATAAGCGAGGACCATTTCGTTGCCGTCTTCATCCTCGATCATCACTTCGACCGAGCCGGAGACGATGTAATAGAGAATATCGGGCAGATCCCCGGCATGAATAACGACCGTTTTTGACGGTACGGTGCGCATGCGGCAGTAGTTCAGAAAGCGATTGATCGCTGGGACATCGCTGATTTTTTTGCCGGTTGATTCCATGACGGACCTCATTAACGGTTTAACCTAATCCAGAACGCCGCGAAGTGTAGCAGAGGCCAACCGCGCGGACTATGCGCTAGCTCACAAAAAAAGTGCCTATAACCAATAGGCTGTGCGCGTCATTACCTTACTGACCACGCCCATCGCCTTTTGCACGGGCACAGGCAGAGGTACGCCGCCGGCGTCCACCGCCGCTTCGGCGTGGTGCGCCTCATCTTCGCGCATTTGCCCCAGAATGGCCCGGCTGCGGGCGTCTTGCTTGGGGAGGGCCTCCAGATGACGCTCCAAATGGTTCACCACCTGACGTTCGGTTTCGGCGATAAAGCCAAGACTTACCTTGTCGCCAAACACGCCGGCCAGTGCGCCGATGCCAAATGAGCCGAAGTACCAGACCGGATTGAGCACGCTGACGCGCGAGCCCAGTTCATCGAGCCGTTCGGTGCACCAGGCCAGATGATCCGCTTCTTCGCGGGCGCTCTCATGCATGGCTTCGCGCACCTTTGGGTCACGCGCTGTAAGCGCCTGGCCGTGATACAGCGCTTGTGCGGAGACCTCACCAGCGTGATTGATGCGCATGAGCCGCGCCGCCTGTTCTCGTGCGCCGGCATCCTCTGCTGTCGCATCTTCCACCGTGCCGGCGGGGTTAACGCGCGTGGCATCGGCAGGCGTGCCGGCGCAGGTGCGCAGCACGGTGTCGAAGTGGCTGATGAGTTGGTCAAGCATAAAAATTTCGTATCCAAGTCTGTGGGCGAAATTCTAGCACTGGTTTGGTGCCAGTCGGCGCGCCAAAAAAATCGCCGGGTGTTCAACGGGCAATGTCTGTTCTCGATCAAACAACGCACCGCGCAGATGCCATGCGCAGCCAAGATTGGCGCTTACCAGTACATCAGCGGTGGGTGGTACCTGACGCAGTACGTGCCCCGCCATCGTTGACGCGGTCTGCGCGTCGCGCAGCATGTGTGTGCCAGCGGCGCCGCAGCAGCCCACCCCTGTTAACGCCTTCGCATCCACGCCGGCAAGCGATGCAAACAGGGCTTCCATTGCCGTCCCAGCTGTCAGCACGTTGCGCTGGGAGCAGGGCAGATGCAGTGCGACCTTCGTCACGTTTTTAGCGTCCGCTGTCAGGAAATCATGAATGCCCATCGAATAGAGGAGGGCGAACGGATCCACGACCCGGTCGCTTACCGTGCGTGCGTCAGGCGAGGTGCTGTGATGAGGCAGGTCACTTACGGCCGCGGCGCAACCGCTGGCCAGATGCACGATGGGGCTGTCGTCATTCGGAATGCGTGCCAGCAGCTGGCGTCCTTGCGCGTTTGCCTGAGTGCTGGCGCCGCTGTGTTGATCCAGCGCGCCGCAGCAGCCGCTGATGAGCGTGCAGGGCCGGTTGAGCGCCGCGAACAGCTGCACGAATGCGTCCACCGCTGCTCCATCAAAGTCTGTGGACAAACAGCCCACCAGAACGGTAACCGGCTTACCCGTCAGCGTGTCCTGCGGGGCGATAACGGGGGCGGCGTTTGCTGAGGTGGTGGGCGTGCCGGGCAATGCCTGCCAGCGGCGCAGACGACGTGGCAATGGCAGTGCACGAGTGGCGCGCCACAATGCGCCGAGTAGTCGCACAGCGAGCGGCCGGCGCAGTAGCGCAGAAGCACGACGTTCGGTGTGGTCCGCAGGTCCCAGCAGCATTTTTCCGCGATCCAGAATGCTGCCGTATTCCACACGCGCGGGACACACTTGTTCACAGGCCCGGCAGGACAAGCAGCTGTCCAGTGACGGGCGCGCGTCATCGGGCTCAAGCATGCCGCTGGCAAGGCCGGCCACAACGCTTACACGCCCGCGTGGCGACTGCGTTTCTGTTGGGTTTAGGGCGTAGGTCGGGCAGTGCGGCAAGCACAGTGCGCACTTGACGCAGCGATCGGTGGCAAGGCGTAGCGCGCTTAGAAAAGCGTCCGAGCCGGGTACATTCGTGTTGCTGTGGCTATCGCGTTTCCCGCTCATTCCGTATTATACCGCGACTTTTTTTTTCGCATCTTGTCAGGAGAGAGCACATGAACGGTTTGACTAACAGTCGCCTGGTACGCATCGGCGCCACCAGCATTATTTTGATGGCCGGAGCGTTCGCTCAGGCTCAGGACGAAGAAGACAAGGGCCCATGGTCAGGCAAAGCCGGCTTGGGTTATTTGCAGGCTTCGGGTAACGCCGACAACCTGACGGTCAATGCATCAGTAGATCTGGCCTACAACTGGGAGCAATGGACGCACTCGCTGGCGGCGCTTGCGATTGGCGCCAGTGCCAACGACGTGAGCTCGGCCGAACGCTACACGCTCGACCTTAAAACTCAGCGCGATTTCAGCGAGTTTGATTACCTGTACGGTTTGATTGCGTATCAGAAAGACCGTTTTGCCGGTGTGGCCGAGCAGCTGTCTGAAACCGTGGGCTATGGACGTCGTCTGATCAACACGGACGTGCACGTACTTAATGTTGAGGCTGGCGTTGGTTTCCGCCAGCTCACGTTTGCGGACACGATCGATGAAAACGGCCTGTTTGTTCGTGGTGAAGACGAATCCAGCGCGATTGTGCGCCTGGGGGGCGATTACCTGTGGAATTTCAGCGACACGGCTAATTTCACGCAGAGCCTGGCCATTTTGGCCGGTTCGGACAACACCTCAACCGAGTCGATCAGTGCGGTGACCGCGAAGTTGCTGGGTGCGATGGATTTGGTGGTGTCTTTCACGGTAAACCACAACACGGACGCGCCGGTCGGTACCACCAGCACCGACCGTTTTACGGCGATTTCCCTGCAGTACGCCTGGTAGATGGCGGCCGTCGGCGACGCGGTTTGCCCGCGTCGCCGGCCTGTCGCCCCAGAGCTGGCTCTAAATATCTGAAAATTAAGTAAATTTCGAAACAGCGGGCGTTTCGTAAATACATGCTCTGGAGCGTTGCATTGCGCTGCCCGGTCCTTTAGAATTCCCGTCTTTTCGCCGCACGCGCCCTAAAACCGAACGAGATCCGTCCGATGAAGACCTTTTCCGCTAAACCTGAGACCGTCAAACGCGACTGGTACGTCATTGATGCCAAAGACAAAGTTCTGGGCCGACTGGCCACCGAACTGGCGCGTCGCCTCAAGGGCAAGCACAAGCCTGAATACACCCCTCATGTTGATACGGGCGACTACATTGTCGTGATCAACGCTGAGCAGGTCCGCGTCACCGGCAACAAAGCCAAAGACAAGATGTACCACCACCACACGGGTTACATCGGCAACCTGAAGTCCGAATCTTTCGAATCACTGCAGGCGCGCAAGCCCGAGCAAGTGATCCAACTGGCGGTCAAAGGCATGTTGCCGAAAAACCCGCTGGGTCGCGCAATGCTGAAAAAGCTGCGCGTGTTTGCAGGTACTGAACACCCGCATGCGGCACAGCAGCCGCAAGCGTTGGAGATCTAAGTTAATGAGCGCTACGCACAATTACGGCACCGGCCGACGCAAAACCTCAACCGCACGCGTTTACTTGCGTCCGGGTGCAGGCAACATCACCGTGAACAAGCGTCCGCTTGACACCTTCTTCGGTCGCGAAACGGCACGCATGATTGTGCGCCAGCCGCTGCAGCTCACCGAGATGGAAAGCCGCTTCGACATCACCGTTACCGTCAAAGGCGGTGGCACCACGGGTCAGGCCGGCGCGATTCGCCACGGCATCACCCGTGCACTGATGGACTACGACGAGACGCTGCGTCCGTCGTTGCGTAAAGCTGGTTACGTTACGCGTGATGCACGTGAAGTTGAGCGTAAGAAAGTGGGTCTGCGCAAAGCACGTCGCGCGACTCAGTTCTCGAAACGTTAAAGAGCTTTTCCGCTGCGGGCGGGCCTGTTCTATTGGGGGATCGTCTAGCGGTAGGACTGCGGACTCTGACTCCGCCAACCCAGGTTCGAATCCTGGTCCCCCAGCCAAATTAAGAGCCCTCGATGTCCAACGACATCGAGGGCTTTTTCGTTATGCGCTTAGTTGCAGGTGGCGGTACTGCTGGGACCGGGCGGCAGCAGGAAATTCAGCCGGAAGATGCCGAGATCCGCGAAATTGACCGTGCCGTCGGCATTAAAGTCCGCCGCGGCATCGGCCGTAAAGAAGCGTTGGCGCAACAGGCCCAGGTCGATCACGTTCGTCACGCAGTCGTTGTTCAGATCGGTATCGCACGCGTTGCCGAAACCGTCGCTGTCGCCGTCCGTTTGGTCAGTGTTGACGGTCAGGGTGCAGTTGTCGGTCAGGTCTGACACCCCATCGTTGTCGGTATCTGTGTTCGACACCATCGCGTAGGTCAATGTGCCGTCGGTCGCCAACGTCCACACTGGAGAAAAGTTGAAGACGTTGGGATTGCCTGTAAACACGTCTTCGTCAAGAAAATGAAAAGCCAGCGGTGTTCCGATGGGCGCGCCAGTGTTGAATACGACGGCGGAAGCCAGAGACTCGTTGAACGAGGTGGGGTTGGCATAGTGTCCGGCGTTCGTAGTATCGAAGATCACCGTGGATAAATTCTCTGCCACGTCCGTGCTCGATGCCGCTAGATTGACCGCGTCTATGTAGCTGCCCACGCCGTTGAAAATGGCGTTGAGCGTCACGGATGGCAATGTTGGGAATGCCACGTTGCCATCGTTGCTCGTGGTCCAGACTTGAACGCTGAAGTCGAAAAACGGTGAGGCCAAGGCCGTCACTGCGTAGCGCATGTCGGCGGCGTCGCTATTGGCGAACGTGCTCTGGTAGAGCGCATCGGGTGCAAGAGAAAATTCAAACGTGTCGAGATTGTTTGCGGCGGCGGTGATACCTAAGTCGCGCGTGTACGAGGCGCCGGTGCTGCTGTCGTACACCGACAAGAAGAGTTCTGCTGCGGACAGACCGTTTTGTGGGTTTTCGAGAACGCCAATGGCGGCGTTGGTGGCTGGCGTCATGAGTAGTAGTGCCAGAGTTGAACTCAGATAGATGGGATTGATGTTTTTCATTCGTATTTTTCTCTCTGCGGTTTTCGCTTCAGCGTATTGACATAATTAGTGATGGCGACGTCGAATCTAAAAATGCGATTCAAGCCATGCGAGTGATTCGATGGTCAGTGTAACGACCACTGGCAGCGATTATGACGCTACGTTGTTATTTACTTGTTATCTTCCGTGACACAGCTGGCTCGAAAGTGCCACCCTACGCTAAGATTATGCTCATAGTGCAGCGTTGTAAGATACCGCGCTGCTCGTACCGCTTGCCTCAGGAATAAGACTATGGCTTTCGCCAAAAATAAGAACATGACCGCATTGGTGTTTTCTGCCCTTGGCCTGGTCACAAGTCTCGCCCACGCCCAGAACATCGCGGCTCCAGACACCGACGGCGACGGCATCAATGATGCCCGCGACAACTGCCAGCTAATCAGCAATGTTGATCAGCGCGATACCAACAACGACGGCTATGGCAACGCCTGCGACATGGATTTGAATAACGACGGCGTGGTCAATGTGATTGATCTTGGGTTACTGCGCACGGTCTTTTTTACCGACGATGCTGATGCGGACGCCAACGGCGACGGCGTAGTGAATTTTGCTGACCTTGGCGTGTTGCGCACACAGTTTCTCGCCGCGCCCGGGCCCACGCGCTTCGTGCGCTTTGCTCCTGACGGCGACTCGGATAACTGGTCCAATCCGGCTAACTGGCGGCCGGCGCGTGTGCCTGCTGCGGAAGATCACGTTTTGCTGCCGTTCGGTTCCGGGCTCGTTGAAGTATTCGAGTCGGTGAGCGTGCGCAGTCTCGAGTCGCAGTCGGCTTTTCTCGACGGGTTCGATCAAACCATTGCGGCTACGCAGTTGCTGGTGACGGCCGGTGGGTCGTTGAACGCCAGCGACGTCACGTTTGAGGTAGGCGATGCCGTCACGTTTAACGGACAGTTGCTGTTGACGTCTGTGGGTCTTTTGCTCGGCAGCGAGACGGGCCTGACTGTCGGCGTCGACGGCGTCGTAAATATTGATGCCGGCATGATCGACGCGCCGGCGGGGCTGACGGCGCTGGGTGTCATTAATTTGTTTGGCGTGGACGGGACGCTCGGTCCTCTGGGCGGCAGCGGTAGCGTGGGCCTGCAGGGCTCGAACCTGCGTTTGGTTGGCACCCACGAT
This sequence comes from Gammaproteobacteria bacterium, assembly GCA_045106455.1. Classification (GTDB taxonomy): domain Bacteria; phylum Pseudomonadota; class Gammaproteobacteria; order Steroidobacterales; family JBCCMA01; genus JBCCMA01. Next base: position 35,187 of record JBGCEL010000093.1, on the reverse strand, counting down.
GGACGTTTCTTAGGCCCCGATAACAACGACAACTTCTTTACATTGGCTGGCGACATTATCGCGCCGCCGGGCAACGTGCCACAGATATTGCTGAGTAACGATGCGTGGTTGATTGAGCCGGGTGTGACCATCGCCGGCGCGCAGCTTATCTGCCAAGACTTTGAGCTTGAGGCCCCGTCCGATTTAATGCTCACGTCGAATTTCCTTGAGGGCACTATGATCGTCGCGGCGGACGCTGCGCTTGAACTGCGCGATGAGAACGATTTTTTCTCGTTTGATGTCACGCTCGCATCGGCGCTCAATACCTCTCAAGCACCCCCAACGTTTTCGATCACGGGCACGGATGCGCTGTTGCGCGGTTTCGGCAGTGTTGTCGTTGCCGAAGCGTTGGTGCCGGGTTTGACGCCCACCGTCCTGAGCATCGACGGCATGGGTGAGGACGTGGTCGTAGATGAGGGTATTGATCTTGTGGTGCGACGCTCCGTGGGTGTCGATGTGACGCGTCCAACGCGACTGACGTGGGAGGGTGACTGGCTGGTCGAAGGCTCGGCAGAGCCCGGGTTTGAGTTGGCCGAGCTGAGCGTGGACGGACAGTGGGATCTTCTGGGTACGCTTGGCGCGACCCGTGCGCTGATCCGGTTTGACGATGAGTGGAACGTGGTCGGATCCATCGGGTTAACTGACAGCGTGATTGAGTTTGAGATTCCCGAGTTCGATTCGTTTGGTCAGATCAATCTGACCAACTCGGTCGCCCGTCTCAGCGGCTCTTTTTCGTCCAATGCGCTGAGTGGCGTGACGGGCGATGCACAAAGCAGCTTGGAGTTTTCCGGCGATTACATCGCGCCAGCGGGTTTTTCAGTGCCCCTCAATCTGGATGCGCTTCCGCCGTTTGTGATTGAAGTGGGCGCCATCCTGGAGAACGTGCAGGTGACCGGGAATGTTCCATTGCGCGTTCGCGGCGGCGTGCTCAACGGCATTGTCCTGGGCGTTGATGCCGTGATTGAAAACGGCGCGACGGTCACGTTTGGCGGATTGTTTCTTGAGGAAAGCAATCTGGTGATGCAGGCAGAAGATGCGGTGACCACGCTAAATATTGAAACCTACCTTGGCTTTCCCAGTTTACGCGGCGATGGGGAGATCCACTTTGCGGGTACCGCGCTGACCGACGATTTGAACGTGTTGAACCTTGAGGAGATCATACCGTTCGCAGAAGAATTGGCGGTTACTTTGCGGGCAGTGAGCGCTGGCGGGCGCGTAGCACTGATTGATCCGGGTTTCAGCTACGCGCTTGGTCTGGACGTGGTGCTGGATGCGATGTCGCGCGACGTCGCGATCGATGCCGACGATACCAACTTTCTTTTCGATGGTGATGTTGCCGTGAGCGCGGGCAGTAATTTGGTATTAAGCAACGCGCAAAACGTATTGTTCGACGGTGACGTTTATCTTGGCGCGGATGCGACGTTCGAAACCGACACCAGTTCCAGCGTTTCGTTTCTCTGGGATTTCATGACGCCGCGTATGCTGTCCATTGATGTGAGCGGCCCGGCGAGCTTCGGGCGCATGATCACTCCTGAGTTTCCGCAGTTGTTTCTGGCGGGCGTAGAACTTGCGCCAACGCTTGTCGATAACTATGCCCCGTCAAATTGCCCGCAGTTTACGGTGATTGACACCGGCAATGTGGTCGATGCTTTGTTCGGTTTCGATATTGGCGGTTTGCAAGGTCTGAGTGCCGAGGTCGTGGATCAGAACTTTCGCGTGACGTTTGTGATTGCCGATACGCCGCAGTGCCTTCCCTAAGGCGCATAAAAAAAACCCGATTCAGCCCCAACAGCTGAATCGGGAAAAATTACCTAGGAGGGGAAAAGAGTTAGTTGCTAACGCGACGCAACGTGACCACGGCCACCGGATTGCGCCAGTCGTAATTGGCGGCAGGCACGTCACCAACGCCCTGGATACCGGCGCTGATCGACACATAGCCTTCACCACCGGCTTCGGGTGATGGGCCCGCACCACCGCAGGTAGGCCCCGGGATGTTGGCACACAGCTCGTCGTTGGGCTCGCTGCCGGCGTCATAGCCATTGGCGATAAAGCGCGATGTGCGATTCAAGATGCGCGGAACCGGCACGCTGTTGACGGCCACAAACGCATCGTTGGTGGGCAGCAACATGGCCGCGACGCTGATGCGATCAAACAGACGCGAGGCGTCCAGTTCTACCGTCACCGATTGACCCGGCATCAGCAGACCGCTGGTGCTTTCTACGTCACCGACCAAGTCGGGTACGCTTTGCAATACCGCTGACAGCGGGCCGACGTCGCCGCCTTCCGCCAGAAGCGCAAGTTCAGCGCTTGCCGGCGCGCCAGCTTCAAAAAAAGCAATGTCGGCGCTGTGGGTGGCCACCAACAGCGGCGTGAACTGCAGCTTGCTGACGTTGGTAATCGTGACTTCCACAATACCGCCGTCGCTTGAGGCGGCGTTTAGACGATCGGCGTGAGCGGTGCTTGCCAGCGCGACCAGAGCGACGGCACTTAGAGTGTGTTTAATCGACATCATGAGAATACTCCCGTTTTTGAAATTGGATCGGCCGTAAGCCGACCGACCCAGACACGGTAGGCCGCGCGCTTCACCGCAGCGTCACAGCTTTTTCACAAATTGATCACGGCGGGGTTGAAGAAGGCTTGACGAGACCGGGTCGGGGGCGTCACCGTGTTAACGGTCAACGGATTGGGGAGAGCTTTGATGGCAAAGGTAAAGGGAATTGGCGGCGTCTTTATCAAAGCACGCGGCGACGCTCAGGCGCTCAAAGCGTGGTACGAAAAGCATCTTGGAATGACGGTGCAGGATTACGGCGGTGTGACCCTTGAGTGGGGCGAGGACAAAGCGGACGACCATGGCGTGACCGAATGGGCCGTGGCCGCGAGCGATTCAAAGTGGTTTGCGCCCAGCGACGCGGGGTTCATGATCAACTATCGCGTTGACGATCTGCGTGCTTTGCTGCGTCAACTCGCGGCCGACGGAATCGAGCCGATCAAAGCACCGGAGGCGCATGAGAACGGCCGCTTCGCGTGGATCATGGATCCCGATGGCAACAAAGTGGAGCTATGGGAGCCGATGGCGTGGGACGACAAAAACAAAGAGGCGCCGCTGTAGCGGCGCCTTTTGTTTAGTTGAGGCGATCCTTAACGCGGCGCTTCAGGTTTTTGTCTTCGGTCAAGTTCATGGCGGATGCGAAGTTGGTTTGCGCGGCGGCTTCGTCGCCGTTCAAGCTCAAAAGTTCGCCCAGGCGATAGTGCGCCCAGTCTTTGCCCGGCATCTCCGGCGTAAGGCCGTCAAACTTCAAATACTCGCTCAGAGCATCGATGCCGGCCGGTACATTTTGCTCTGAAAATACGGCCGTGCGACCCAGCTGATACCAGGCCTGAGCGCGCGCGACGGCCTGATCTTGGTTGTCGACTGTAGTGGCGCCCGCCAAAGCAAAACTCTTGGCGGCTTGCTCATAGTCTTTTGCCGATTGGTGAAAAAAGCCCAGCTGATAGTGCGCACGTGGATCTTTGGGATAGCGCTCGGTAAGTGACGTCAGTGCCGCCACGGCCTCGGTTTCGCGCTCCAGGGACTGCAGCACGGCGGATTTGCGCAACGTGCCGTCGAATTCATCGATGGCAATCAGACGATCGGTGAGTTCGAGCGCTTCTTTTTTGTTTCCGCCCATCAGGCGTGGTGCGACCAGTTTGTATTGGATTAACCCGTTCAGTGCGGTCAACTGATTGGGATCAATTTCCAGTGCACGTTCGAACGCCTTGCGAGTCTTGCGCGCCAGCTTGCCGGCTTTGAACGCGCTGGCATTGCCTGCCAGTGTGCCGTAGGCCTCGCCGCGGTGGGCGTGTGCCGCAGCGCTGTCGGGCGCCAGTTCGATGGCGGTGTCCAGAGCATCCGCGGCCGCTTTGGCGTCGTCCAGGTTCATCAGCGTGCGACCCAGATAAATGTACGCTTCTGCGTCTTTGGCATTCGACGCGATGCGCTCTTCGAGCGCCGTACGTGCGCCAGCGAAATCGCCGTTCTCAAATGCATCAATGCCGGTATCGGCCTGGGCTGATAAGACGGTAACAAAGCCAATCGCAAGCAGTGTGATCAGGCGCAGGGCAGGGGTGGTGACAGTCATGATGGTTCCTTAAACGAGAGCGAATTTTTTGCTGTAAGTGCGCACCATGCGGCGCGAGAAATACGTACCGATGATGGTCGGCAAGACCCATGGCACAACCTGCCAGGCACCCACCAGAAACTGGCCGAGCAACGCCCGTCCGCCGAAGGCGAAAAAGGCCGTGTACGCGGCAATGCCGCAACCGATAGTGCTGCCAATGTGTTCAATGATCCACTCTTTGTTGCGCAGCTGCGTTTTGAACGTGTAGCGCAGAGTGGTAATTGAACCCGAGGTACCGATGACGCAAAAGATCATTAGCAACAGTTCGTCATTTTTGAATCCGACGTAGCCGGTAATCAATGCGAGCACACCCGTCATCACCATCGACGCTACGTGCAGTGGCGAGCGCAAGATACTGCGGTCCATACGGGCCTTGAGCACCAGTACGGCGTGCCGCGCGCTGGTGTAGACCAGAACCGAGAGCATCAGCAGAAACAGGCTAAAGGTGCGGGCACGTTCGGCGATGTCGAAGGCTTCAACCATGGGGAGGGTGCGTCCGCCTGTGCGAATGTGCACCGGATCGATCAGCACCATCGTGGACAAAACGACGCCCGTGACGGCAACCGCCGTCATGCCCCAGACGAACCAGCGTCCGGCCTTTTTGTGCAATGGACCCCCTTTGCGTGCCACGACGGGCACCCAAAATACAAACAATGCCGCGGCTCCGACGACGATGTGAAAGACAAGAGCGATTTGATGCACGGCGATCATGGCGGGCTTCCTATGTAGAACGAGCCTCTACATTACGGGCCTTGCCAGCGGTGCAGCAGTGCTGGTTGTCATGACTTGTGACCATGACTTTTGGCATATGGTTCCGCGCGCCCGCCTTGGCCATAATGGGGTATGAATCCATTACGTCATCTTGCTGCATTGCGTCACGGCTGGGCCGCCATTGTTACCTGGATGGTCGTCTCAGCGTTGGTCCTGTACGCCATTCGCGATGCAGCGACGCCCTACAGTGATTTGCTGGGCGAGACGATCGCTCTGCAGCTGTTGTTCTTGTTCAGTATGTTTGTGACCTGCGCCGCCGAAGGCGGTCGTGTGCCGGCCTGGGCACGCGTGGGCGCGCTGTGGATGATGCTGGCAGCGGCATTGGCATTAGGCGCGCTGTTGCCCATTAGCTTCCTGCCCATTTACACCATTATTTGGATTGCATTTACACCACAGCACATGTCACCACGCTGGGCGCACGTAACGTTCGCGGCACTCACCATCGCGTGGTATCTGATCGAGCGATTGGTGTGGGAAAACACCACGCCTGAGTTTAGCGTCGCGCTGTACGCGACGTTTCATTATTTCGCACTGCTCTCAGCACGCAACACGCAGCTTGCGGAAGTCGCACAAGTGCGGGCGGAGTCGCTGAACCGGGAGCTGGTCGCAACTCAGCACCTGCTGGCCGAGGCTTCACGTCAGGGCGAGCGCACGCGCATCGCCCGCGACCTGCACGATTTGCTGGGTCACCATTTGACGGCACTCACGATTAATTTGCAGGTGGCGGAGCGCGTGGCTGAGGGCGAAGCACGCGAGCGTGTCGCAAAGTGCCACGGTCTTGCGCGGGACATGCTTGGCGACGTGCGCGCTGCCGTGACGACGCTGCGCGATGATTCGGCCGTGGACTTCACCGAGGCGCTACGTCTGATCGTCAAAAATATTCCCCAGCTGCGCATTCACCTGGAGATGGACGACGATCTGCGCATTGATGATGTGCAGATCGCCGAATCACTGCTGCGCTGTGTTCAGGAAGCCATTACCAATACGCTGCGCCACGCGTCGGCCAGCGAGTGCACTGTGCGGGTCTGGCGCGATGCCGGTCGTCTGCACGCCCAGATTCACGACAACGGCCGCGTCGACGCCGAATTCGAGCCGGGCAATGGCCTGACCGGGATGCGTGAGCGCATTGAGCGGGTCAACGGCAAGCTCGTTTTCGAGCGCGTGCGCAGCGCCCTGCAAATTCGCATTCAGATTCCACTGGCCGCATAAATGACGCCGATCCGAGTGGCGCTGGTGGACGACCAGACCTTGGTGCGCGAGGGCATTCGCGGACTGCTGGCGTTGTCAGACAAGGTGGAGGTGGTGGCCGAGGGCAGCGACGGGTCGCAGGTGGTGGCCATCGCCAAAGATCACAAGCCCGACGTGTTTCTGATGGACATTCGCATGCCCCAAATGAACGGCATTGAGGCGATTCGTGCTTTGCGCGACATAGAAAACGCGACGCCGGTGGTCATTCTCACCACGTTTGATGATCACGAGTTGGTGATGGACGGCATCACGGCCGGCGCGACCGGGTTCTTACTCAAAGACGTGTCGCTGGAAAAACTCATCGAGACGATCGAATCGGTACACGCTGGCGGTAGCGTGATTCAGCCGGTGCTCAGCGAGTCGTTGCTCGCGCGGGTGCAGAAAAAGGGTCTTCCGTTTGAGAGCCTCGATGATCCGGAGCCGCTGACGCCGCGTGAAACCGAAATCCTGCGCCTGGTGGCCGCGGGCTACAGCAATCGTGAGATCTCGCAAATGCTCAGCAAATCCGAGGGCACGGTCAAAAATCACGTGTCGAATATTCTGTCGAAATTTGGGGTGCGCGATCGCACTCGCGCCGTACTCAAGGCCATTGCGGCCGGGATGGTTTGAGCTAACGTTTGTGGGGCGGAATGTCCGCCAACGTCGCTGTTAATTCTTGTTGGCGTTTGATGTCTACCGGTTTGTGCACAACGCGCGTGCCGGCCGGGGAGTGGCCAAGACCGGTACCCGCAACACGCTCGACCGCCGGGCGCACCGGCCGCTCACAAAAACCCCCGCCGCAGTTTGGGCAAACGTTGTTCAGGACACGTTCAACACAGTCCCGACAGAACGTGCACTCGTAAGTGCAGATCATCGCATCGGTGGCGTTGGGCGGTAGTGCCTTTTGGCAATGTTCGCAGGAGGGGCGAAGTTCGAGCATGGGGTGTTGGCCGCGAGCGTTGTTGGCGCCCGCGGCCGAATAGAGGGCCTATTTTTTGACGAACTTGAGCGTCATCCGATCGCTTTCGCCGATCGCGGCGTATTTGGCCCGCTCCACGTCCTTGTCGCGGAACGACGGCGGCAGATTCCAGACACCCTGCGGGTAGTCTTTGGTATCGCGTGGATTGGCGTTAATTTCCGAATGGTCTTCAAGCTTGAAGCCGGCGGCTTCCACCATCTTGATCATCAGGTCTTCACGCACGTAGCCGCTGCCGGCTTCTGGATCCTGGTCTTTTTTCGGATCACCGCGGTGCTGCACGATACCGAGAATGCCGCCCGGCTTGAGCGCCTTGTGCATGGCCGCGAATGCCGCTTCGGCATGACCACCGCGCATCCAGCCGTGGGTGTTGCGGAACGTAATCACCATATCGGCACTGCCGTCGGGTGCCGGTGCCATGGTTTCGGGCGGTGAAAACACCGTCAACTCAACATCGCCATACAGAGCCGGGTTTGCGCTGAGTTTCTCGCCGTAGCGCTTCACGCTGTTGCGGTAGTACTCACGCTCATGATTGGGGTCGTAATGCGCCGCGTAATACTTGCCGTTTTGCTTTAAGTAGGGCGCCAGAACTTCGGTGTACCAGCCGCCGCCGGGGGCCACTTCTACGACGGTCATGTCGGGTTTGATGCCGAAAAATGCGAGCGTTTGGGCCGGCCGGCGCGAGGCATTACGCGCCCGGTTTTTCTCCGAGCGGTGATCGCCATCGGCGATCGTGGCGATTTCTCGCACCACACTGTCGTTTTTAGCGGGTTTTTTGTGGCCGCCGCCGTGGGCGTGGGCCGCGCCGGTGGCCATCAGGCCAACGGCAGAAAGACTAAGAAAAAGAGCTGTTTGGAGTCGCATGCAAAGAGACCTCTGGTTGCAGGCTGGTCGCCGTGGAGACTTTGTTATAATGTCCTAAACTTAAGACATTTCATTCGCCGGCTTTCGCGGCGGGACCCGAAGGGTACCCCAGCAGGGCAGGCGCAACCAGCGGCTAGGGATAAGGGGAATCGCGTGGCCAAGAAACAGTACGTTCAGGATCACAAGCCCGAGGTCAGTGCCGAAGCGCGGGCCTGGCTCAAAGAAGAGATTGCGGCGCAGGAAGCCCGTTTTGCCGACATTGTCGCAGAGCAAGAAGCGCTCACGCCCGAACGCGAGAAATGGTATGCCGACTTTTTGCAGATCATTCAAACCAAAGGCTTCAACGTGACCGGGGACACCCGCCGCGTGATTGGCAAAGACGAAATCCCCGAGCGACCCGATCGCGATGATGCAATGAAGGTGGTGTGGTAATGCCTCGTCCTCATATTGAACCGTTCGTCGAACTGAACGATGGCTACAAAAAATTCAACATTCCCGGTTTTCAGGGCGCGGATTACAAAACGCTGTCGCTGGATACCGACAACGGCGCCTGCACGCTAAAGGTCCGTTTCAATAACGGCTTTAAGCGTAAGCCAGGGCTGTGCTATTCGGACATGGAGCTGTTCGTACTCGGTGGCGAAATGAAACTCGGTGACGAGACGCTGCGCGAGGGGCATTTCATGTTCGTGCCGGCCGGTGTCGCCATCGGCGCCATCGACGTGCCCGAAGGCTGCGAAACGCTCTTGTTCTTTAATGACAGCGAGCCGCACTTCGAAGAATCCGACGCGAATCACGATTTGGCGCTGCTGGCCGGCATGGTGTCGGTGCAGGCCTATGAAGATCGTCCGTGGAGCGGCGGTTCCATTGTATCCCCCTCGGTTGCGACCGGTTGCATGATCAAGCTGCTGCGCTTTGACCCGATCACCGAGGCTATGACCTTTTTATACTGCATGACGCCGGAGTTCATGCAGGACAATATTTCGTACCATGACTGCTCCGAAGAGAGTTATCACATCTGGGGCACCAGTTGGATGATGCAGTTCGGTGAGCTGCCCACGGGGGGTTACTTCTGGCGACCGCCCTTTATTAATCATGGTTCGTTCCGTTCGAAACTCGGTTGTATTGCTCTGGGACGCACCGACTCAAAGCTGCACAACTACTTTCACTTCAATCCGTGGACCAACCCGAATGAAAACCTGCAGCGCGCGGCCGCGTTTTTGTACCGCCAGCGTCCGCAGTTGTTCAAATGGGTGGCAGCCGGTGGCCACAATCATCCGCACGGCCCGCAGGGACAGGTGGAAGGTGCGCCGTTACCGCAAGATTTTGAAACACCGCAGTTTGCCAACGAGCCGCAAACGGCCATGCTGCACAAGCAGATGTATTCATTCTTGAATGATCCGCGCGAGCACCACCACCACCATCATCACGACGACGACTGAACACGCGCCGCCGATGGCCACGGCACGCACGCTGTTTGACAAGATCTGGGATGCGCACGTGGTGCGCGAGCTCCCGGATCGGGCGGCGCTGCTGTATATCGACCGCTTGTTTTTTCACGAGCGGACGGGCGGCATTGCGCTGCGCTCGCTCAACGAAAGTGGTCGCGCCGTCGCTAATCCGGCCCACGCGTTTGCCGTGGCCGATCACATCGTGGATACGCGCGAAGGCCGGACCGACAGCACGCCCGTTCCCGGCGGCGATGCGTTTATTCGCACGCTGCGCGAGGCGTCGCGTGAAGCCGGCATTCATTTGTTTGATGTGACCGACGCCGATCAGGGCATCGGTCATTTGGTTGCCGCGGAGCAGGGCATTGCTTTGCCCGGGCTGTCGTTTGTGTGCCCCGATTCGCACACCTGCACGCTCGGTGCATTGGGCGCGCTGGCGTTTGGTATAGGCACCAGCGATTGCGAGCACGTGTTGGCAACGGAAATGCTCAAAGTACGACGACCCAAAACCATGCGGGTTACGTTTACCGGCACCTTGCCAGATCATGTGCGCAGCAAGGATCTCGTGCTGAGCTTGTTGCGGGAGTTTGGTGTGGGCGGCGGCGCGGGCTACGCCGTGGAGTTTGCCGGCCCCGCCATCGATGCGCTGCCGATGGAAGCGCGCTTTACGATTTGCAACATGGCGGTGGAGTTCGCCGCGTTCACCGGCATTATCGCGCCGGATGCCAGAACGATCGAGTACCTGCGCGATCGACCCTATGCGCCCAGTGGCGAGCAGTGGGACGCGGCTGTGGAAGCGTGGTCGCACCTTAAGTCGGACCCGGATGCACGGTTCGATAAAGAGTTGGAACTCGATGCGTCGAACATTGGCGTGACCGTGACCTGGGGCACCAGCCCACAGCATGCGCTGGGTCTCGACAGTGCATTGCCATCGCAAGCCGATTTCGGCTCGAGCGCTGCACGCAAACATGCGGCCAAGGCGATGGCTTACATGGGCCTTGCGCCCGGCAGCACGCTGCGCGGTACGCCCATTGACGGGGCTTTCATTGGCTCGTGTACGAACAGTCGACTGAGCGATCTGCGCGATGCCGCGGAGATTTTGCGCGGGCGGCGCATCGCACCCAACGTCAAAGCGCTGTGCGTACCCGGCTCGACAAAAGTAAAGCGTGCGGCGGAGGCGGAAGGTTTGGATAAAGTGTTTAAGGAGGCGGGGTTTGAGTGGCGCGAATCGGGCTGTTCCTTGTGCTTTTATGCCGGGGGTGATGGCTTTGCGCCGGAGCAACGCGTGGTGTCCTCCACCAACCGAAATTTTGAGGGCCGTCAGGGGCCCATGGTGCGCACGCATCTGGCCAGTCCACGCACCGTGGCGGCCAGTGCGGTCAGTGGGTTTTTAAGTGACGCTGAGGCCGTGCTCAATGCACCGGGAGAGCAACATGCAGCGCTTTGACACGCACGTGGGTATCGCGGCGCCGCTGGTGCGCGACAATGTCGACACCGATGCCATCATTCCGTCGCGCGAAATGAATCGGGTCTCAAAAACCGGCTTGGCCGAAGCGTTGTTTGCGCCCTGGCGCTACCAACCCGGCGGGCGCATCGAAGAGCCAAAGTTTATTTTGAATCAGCAGCGCTTTCGCAGCGCCACGATATTGCTTGGCGGTGATAATTTTGGCTGCGGTTCGTCGCGCGAGTTTGCGGTTTGGGCGTTGGTAGATTTTGGTATCCGCGTGATCATAGCGCCATCCTTTGGATCCATTTTCTTTAGTAACTGTCTGTCGAACGGCATTCTGCCCGTGGTGCTTGAGCGAACGGCTGTGGATGCGTTGGCGCGCTTGGCTCTGTTTGAGGAGTTTCGTGTGAGCCTGGTAGAGAATCAGCTGACGGCGAGCGGGCGGCACTGGCCGTTTGTGTTGCCAGATGTAGACCGACAGCGATTGTTGCGTGGGTTGGATGATATTGATCAGTCGCTGTTGCACGAGTCCGATCTAAAACAATTCAAGACGCGCGATGCACAGTCGCGCGGCTGGGCGAAAATAGAAAAATGAATTTAAAAATCAGGGGAGCAAGATGAAAGGTATTACGTTTGTACTGGCGCTCGCGATCGCGTCGTCGGCCGCTGCGGCCAAACTCGATCCGACAGACAGCGAGGATGCGCTACAGATTTCACGCAAGGTCTTGTGTTCGACCAAAGATGCCGAGCCGGTCACCTATTTTTGGGAAGGCGCGATGTATTCGCGCCGTCAGGGCGAACGCGACAAACGTCTGTTTGCCGTGGAGGGCATGAACGTACGTCAATGCACCAGCGTGGAAGATGACACCCGCGGTAAGGGCTTCAAGATGGTGTCGCGCGAAATCATGCTCTACAAAGATCCAGAGACCGGTGAGGTGGTGCGCCGCTGGGACAATCCGTGGACCGGTGAGACGGTGGACGTGCTGCAGGTTGCCAACGATCCGGTGAATTTCTCCAACTACGTCATCGGACGCGGCGGTCAGCCCTATACGTGGAGCGGTGACATCGACGGCGAGGTGTGGCGCGATGCGTTTGTGGTGCCCCTGTATTACCCCAATCCATTGGCATCGGAGTATCAGGAAGAAATTGGTGGCAAGTACCACGCCACCGAGATGTTCGGTTTTTTCGGTGACACCAAGTCGCTGTTAAATTCGCGCACCAGCACCACCCGGGTTCATGTGGCCTGGAGCCGTCTGTCAGACTGGCTGCCGTGGATGAAGATGAGTGGGCGTGAGGGCGTGCTGTATGTGAACGCCAACGGGCGCAAGCTCGGCTCGTGGGACGAACTGTCGGACACCATGAAGACCGAAATTCGCGATCACTATCCCGATTACGTCGCGCCACCACCGCTGGACGACGAACGCAAAAACGAAACCAGTTGGATGTACTACAAACGGGTGAACGACGGTGAACGCGTGGCGCCGGATCATTCTCAAGAGTGAGTAAGCGTGGCGCCACGTTGGGCGGCCTGACGCGTCGCCGCTTTCTGACCACGGCCGCCGGCAGTGCGGCGCTGGCGGCCTGCGGCGTCCGACCGGAGCGCGCGGATGTTGGCGCTGCGGATGTGCTGGTCGTGGGCGCCGGTCTGGCCGGATTGAATGCCGCACTCACCCTGCAAGAGCAGGGCATCGGCGTGCGGGTGATTGAGGCCGACGACGTGGTCGGCGGGCGCGTCAAAACTTTGCGCGATCAATTTGACGACGGACAATGGGTGGATGTCGGTGCGCAGGGCGGCAGCGATCAATACACCTCTTTTGTGCAACGTTGTCAGCAGTTTGATCTGCCGCTCACCTCTACTCCGCGACCCGCCACTCGGCCGGACACGTTGCTGCAGCTTGAAGGCCGCACCTATTTGCAGTCGGCGCTAAAGCAAGATCCGTCGAGCTGGCCCATGGCGCTGCCGCAAAGCGAACAGGGCGTGGCACCGATGCGTCTGATGTCATCGGTGCTTATGCCGGTGGCGCGGGAGGTAGGCGAGACCTCGCGCGTGCTGGATGCCAAATTCGCACATTACGACACGTTGTCGGTCGCCGATTTTTTACGCCAGTCCGGCATGAGCGACACGGGCGTGGCGCTCGCGGATCATGTGGCCAACTACAATTCGCTATCCACCGTGTCGTGCTTGAGCGCGATTCGGGATTTGACGCGGTTTCTAAAGCCTGGCCGATCCGTCTTTATTGAAGGTGGCAACGATCGCTTGCCGATGGCACTGGCAGGCGCGCTACGCGCCGCGGTAGAAACCCGCAGCGTGCTGCGGGAAGTTGAACGCACGACGACCGGTGTGCGGGTGCGGGTCGCCACGCGCTCAGGTGAGCGCATCTTTACGGCGCGGCATCTTATTCTAGCGTTGCCTTTCACGGCGCTACGCGGCGTAGCCATGAACTCAGCCGTGCCGGCCTGGCGGCGTGAGATGATCGAATCGTTGCCGTACACGCAGGTGGCCAAAACGTTCGTGCAGACCCGCACCTCATTTTTGAACGGCTCGTCCCCGATTGGGGCGGTGTACTCAGACACACCTTTTGAGCGCGTGTTCAATATGTCTTACGGCGGTGCGGAGGATGCGGGGTTGCTGCTCAACTGGGTCAACGGCGAGGGCTTGGATCGTTTGCGATCGCGTAGCGGTGATCAGTATCAAAGTGAGGTGCTGCAGTGGATGCGCTCGCTGTGGCCGCAGCACGCGGATCAGCTTGGCAAAGCGCTCACCTACGACTGGGCTTATTCACGTAGTCGAGGTGCGTATGCGCACTACGCGCCGGGCCAGCTTACCCGCTTCGCGCCGCGCATCGCCGAGTCCCACGGACCGATCCATTTTGCCGGCGAACACACTGAGCTGGTGGCGCCGGGCATGGAGGGTGCGCTGGTCTCTGGTGCGCGTGCCGCCAATCGTATTGTTTCGAAAATGAGGATGTCAGCATGACGCAAGCCACTCTGGAAAGACTCTCGCGCGACGAACTGCCGGAGGAATTTGCACCGGCGTGGGACATGCTGAATAGGCTCACGGGCGAACCGGCGTTTGTGGAGGCGTTTGCCACGGCGCCACACGTGCTGAATTTTGTGATGGGCGATTTTTATCAGAAGCTTTTTTTTGGCGGGCAGGTGGATCAGCGCTACAAGCAACTTGCTCGCTTGCGATTATCCGCGCTGCACGGCTGTCAGACCTGCAACAAGCAAAACACCGTAGGCGCTGCAGAAGCCGGCTTCTCGCCTGAGCAGGTCACGGCCATTATGGGTGACTACGCGGCGGGCGGCTTCGATGGCGCTGACTTGGCCGTGTTGCGCTACGCCGATCAGGTGGCGCTGACCAACGCCGGCGGTAAGCTCGATGACACGCTTACGGCGGAGCTGCAGGCGCATTTTTCCAGCGCCGATATTTGCGAGCTGGGCACGGTGATGGCGGTCATCAGCGGTATGGCCAAACTGGCATTTGTCATGGATTTGGTTGATAAAGAGCCCTATTGCGTATTTGCCTGAATAAGAGAGAGATGTATGGAACCGGTTGCGATTGTTACGGCGCTGATATTGTTGCAGTACTTTTATTTTTCGATTTCGGTGGGTGCGGCGCGTGGACGTACCGGCGTGTCGGCACCGGCCACCTCCGGTCATCCGGAGTTTGATCGGTATTTTCGCGTGCAGCAGAACACGCTGGAGCAACTGATCATTGTTCTGCCGTCGCTGTGGTTGTTCGGCACGTACGTGGATGCAAGGATCGCCGCGGGTCTTGGGCTGGTGTTTATTGTGGGGCGGTTTATTTTCGCCAGAGCCTACGTGAACGATCCGGCCAAGCGCACGATTGGGTTTGTGACCGGCTTTTTTGCTACCGCGATTTTGTTATTGGGAGGCTTGGGTGGTGCGGTTTACAGGATGATGTAATCGGTTAAGGCGCGATTGGTCCGGAGCCGCTTCGCGGACGGCGCCGATACAAGAACAGATAATGGCCGACTAATCCGCCAAGCAACACGGCGAACAAAGACATGGCGTAGCCGGGGAGGTTGCCTGCGAGGACAATGTCGGCGCCCTGTCGTCCAAAGCCGACCTTGGTGGCGACGCTGATGGTAAAAAGCATACCCAAACATTGCAGAAGGATCATCGGTAGCACGACACGCTTGCTTCCAATCAATGCCGCAATGCTGGTGCTCATAAAAACCAACACAGCTTCGAGAAGATTGACCGCGATCAGGCCGTAATTGCTGCGAACGAAGAATCGCGGCAGCCCCAATGCGTTCGAACAAATTTCTAACCCCAGCCAGGCGATCACCCCAATCACGAAGCCAAGTGTAATCTGGCGCCACGTTATCGGTGGGGGAGACCAAGGTGGTACGCGTACTGTCGAACTGGTGTATGGGTTGGTCATTTGTGAGATGGGTTAAAGGACGTAACCTCCGTACTCTACGTGGTGTTGATTAAGAATTGCAGGATGGAGCAGAATTTTGAAGCATATTTGGACGGTCGCACTATTGCTTGTGGTTGCAGGCTGTTCAAAACACAGCGGCTCTGTGCCCGCGAACACCGCTTCGACGGTATCCCCCGGCGCTGCCCCCGAGTTTGTCATACTCGAGTATGACCCGTGGCGGATGTTGGTTGGATCTGACAGCCCGACGTTTGCTCTGTACGCAAATCGGGAAGTGATTTCTCGTGCGCAATCGGGCTATCGATCCGCCGTATTGAGTGTTCCGCAATACGAAGGGCTGCAGTCCGAACTGGACACCGTAGCCCGGTTTTCAAAATTCGAAGAGACGTACATCCTGACGGCCGCAACGGATCAGGTTTTGACGCGCGTTTTGTCCTTCGAAAGTGGCGAATCATCTGGTGTTGATGTGTATGGTTCATTGCGCGTCGAGGAATTGCGTCAACATGCACCGAGATCATTGATCTCAATGTTTGACGTGGCCACAAATTTTGAGAACTCGCAGTCCGAGGAATGGGTTCCGGAGTTCATTGAAGTCATGATTTGGCCGTACAAGTACGCATCAGGTGCATCAATTACCTGGCCGCCGGGATGGCCGCAATTGGACGATCCGAATACCAGACAGATCAGACAGCGCCGCGAAGTTGCGTACAGCATCTACTTGCCGGGTAAACATCTCGCGGAATTGAAGGCGCTGCTGGAACAAAAGAAGACGCCAGGTGCATTCGAAATAGGCGGGAAAAAGTGGGCATTAAATTACCGATTCCCATTTCCGGGTGAAAGTCGTTGGATGCAGGCTAGTACCAAATAGAATAGTCGTGGAGAGACTCTGGCAGCGCTGGTTGAGATTTTTCTGCCAGCGACGGCCGGGTTCAGGGCGCGACCGAATTTGAACCGTTACCCGGGCGACGCCGATGTGAAAACAGGTAGTGGCCAAACACCCCGCCAAGGAAGATGGCTAAAAAGACCAAGGCATATTTGGGCAGAATATGCGCCAGAATGGCGTTGGTGCCTATTTGCCCGGAGTATTTTTGGGATAGACCAAAGACGGCCGCGAAAATGTTCACGCATTGCACTAGAAGCAACGGCAGCACGACGCGTTTGCTCCCGATAAAGCCGGCAACGCCGGTGCTCGCAAATACCAATAGCGCCTGAAAAAAATACACGGCAAGCAGACTGCCCGTGGTGGCTTCCACGAGAGTGGGTAAAATTGAGGCGCTAAAGATTTGGTTCAAACCAAATCCAGCTATTATTCCCACCAGGACCCCAAGCAGGATTTGCCACCAAGCCGGTTTAGGGGGTGTCCACGGCGGCGGCTCTGCCGCGGAAGTGCTGTATGGGTTGGTCATCTGGCGGTATCCTTAATCTTCCAAAGTTTAGCAGTTCCCAAGAGGTCGGACGGTATGAGCGACGCAGGCATTGCGGCGGAGTCCCCATTGCGCGTCGGTATTCTTGGTGCCGCGCAGATTGTGCCTGCAGCGCTGATCGAACCGGCAAGCGAACTGTCGATGGTAACGATTGCGGCCATCGCTGCGCGAGATCCCGCTCGGGCCGCACAGTTTGCGGCCGAGCACTTGATACCACGGGTCGCCGATGACTACGCGCAGCTGGTTGCCGATCCGGCGATTGATCTGATTTACAACGCCTTGCCAATTAGCGAGCACGCTCGCTGGAGCGAGGCCGCGCTGCGTGCGGGTAAGCACGTGCTGTGCGAAAAACCGCTGGCCATGAACCGCGACGAAGTGCAACGCATGCTGCAGGCGGCCAGCCCCCAGGCGCGCCTGATCGAAGCCTTCCACTGTCGCTATCACCCGGCTTACGACACGTTGCTTGACTGGTTGCGAGATCCGGCAGCAGGCGCGGTGGTGTCGATCTCGGCGCACTTCAATGTGGGCATTACTGACGACGGTAGCAACATTCGCTATCGGCCGGCACTGGGTGGTGGCGCGATGATGGACCTTGGTTGCTATCCGGTGCTGTGGGCGTTGCTGGCGGCCGGGGCGGAGCCGGCAGAGGTGGAAGCCAGCGCGGTAATGACCGCCAGCGGTGTGGATGAAAGCATGCACGCCACGCTGCATTTTGAGCAGGGCGCAAAGGCGCATTTGTCATGCTCTATGGACCCGCGGGAGTCGTTCACCAATGCGCTGCGCATTGCCACAGACCATTCCCACATCGAATTCGATAATCCGTTGTTGCCGCAACAGGGCCGTTTGATGCGCCGTCTGGGTGAGCACGAAGAGTCGGTGAAGATCGATTCAGGGTCGACCTATGCGCATCAGCTTGAGCGCGTTGCCCGCGCTTTAATCCATTCAGAGCCATTGCCGACAGAGAGCGAAGCGTTGTTGGTGCAGCAGCGTACGCTGGATCGCATTTACGCTGCCGCCGACTTAACGCACTTGCGCTATCGTTGAGGCTGCAGGTTTTTTTTAAGTTCTTGCCAGGCGTGATCGTTTGGCACGGTCACGGTTTTGCCGCTGTCCATTTTATCCACCTGCCACGGGCCGATCGCGCTGCGCACCAGCCGTAACGTGGGCAACCCAACGGCCGCGGTCATGCGTCGGACTTGTCGGTTGCGGCCTTCGTCGAGCTGGATTTCAAGCCAGCGATCGACCACGTTTTTGCGATAGCGAATCGGTGGGGTACGCGGCCACAGCCACGGTGGCTCCGGGATTTCACGTACCGAACGCACGCGCGCCGGTCCGTCTTTGAGTCGCACGCCTTGCTTTAACTGATTGAGTTGTTCTTCTGACGGCGCGCCTTCCACCTGCGCGCAGTAGGTTTTGAGGAGCTTCGTACGCGGGTGACTAATGCGCGCCTGAAGCGCGCCGTCATCGGTCAACACCAGCAGGCCCTCGCTGTCGTAATCGAGGCGACCTGCGGCATACACACCTGGCGTGCTCACGTAGTTGGCGAGCGTATCTTTGTCGCCATCGGTGGTGAACTGACTCAACACGTGAAAGGGTTTGTTTAAAAGTACCAGCGGCATAATTACCCCTACAACGCGAAGCGTCGCTGCTCGAACCACAGCGTTGCGGCGAGCAACAAACTCAGTAGTGCGAACGGCCAGCGTGGCCAGGTCGTCTCAGCGCTGACTTGTGGCGCATTTTGCGGCGCGCCGCGTGCGGCGACTCTGCGCGTGAACTCGGTGGCTAAAACGTGTTGGCGTACAGCCCAATGCTCTGCACTGAAAACAAACAAGCGCGCTATGTCGCGTTCGTCGACGCGGACGCTGTGCCAGCCCGAGCCGGGATAGGTAAGCGCGCAACGTTCGCCCGGACGGGTTGCAACGGCGGTAAGCTGCAGCGTCACGCTCTGGCCACCGATCGCTTGCATGGCGGCCGCACGGTCATCCGCGCCGCGCAGGCACACGACGGCTCGCTGATGCGCGTAGAGATGTCGAGGTTCAGTAGTGACGACAATGGGTGCACGAGACGATACAGCGCCGTCGATCAGCGCGTTCCAGTACGCCGCATGCGTGTCGGGTTGGCCGGCGGTGATCCAGCGATGACTGTCGTCGATTAAGGAGACGACCAAGTTCTGGTTGTTGTGGCTCGTGCGTTTTGCCAGCGCCTCGCCCGTCAACGCCCGTAGCATTACATCGCCCTGATTATCGACAAAGCGGGCGCTGGTCCCGACTTGAGTGCCGCTGGCACCGGGCAGTGAGACGGCCACCGAGGTTGCCACGCCGTCGCTGGATGCCGGTCCTTGAAAATTGGCCATACGCTGCGCGTCGCTGGTGCCAAGAACAATCAGTCCAAGCCCCGTGCGTTGTGCGGTGTTCTGCAGAGCATTGAGTTGTGTCGCACTCAGGGCGTCAAAAGACCGCGCCTCCAGAATGAGCAAATCGAACTCAGACAACAGGGTGTCATCAAACGGCGCGTCAAAGACCTCATCAATGTTAATCGTTTCGCGGCGCGTCTTGTCGCGCGAAAGGGTGGTGTCAATCACCATTTTGGCGCCGCTGCGACGCGCCCAGTCTTTGAGATAGCGAATCTCGAAGGAGGGGGCGCCGGCCCGCACGAGGATGCGTAACGGCTCAGGGGTTCGGATGTCAACCGGAAGCGGCACTTCTTCGAGCACGCTGTCGGCGTCGGTGGTCACGCGCAGGGCAAAGCTTGCGCTGCCGGCGGCCTTGGTCGGCGCGGCCAGCGCGAAGTGACCTTCTGCATCAGGTTGCGCCGTATCGGCCACCGTTCCCGATGGGTCGAGCAAACTCACGACCAGCGCCTCGGGCATGTCGGCGATTACCGTGCCGGTAACCACCAGGCGCTCGCCGGTGCGCAGCGTTTGCGGCCACGTCGCATCACGCACACCCGAAGGTTTTGGAGGTGCGTCAAAGTCGAACGCAAGGTCCGTGACGTTTGCAGAGGGCGGTAGACCCGCCCCAAGCACTCGCCATTTGCTGGCCTCCGGAAACACGGCGCGTGCGGCACTGAAATCTGGCACAGTTTTGATGTGCCGGCGCGCGCTGGGTTTAAGTTCGTGTGTGCCAAGCGCCAGCGCCTGGCGAGCACGCAGGGCCCGGCGCACGTTCGCGTCGCTGGTGGGTGCAGTCAGTATTACGACGTTGTCTGCAGGGGCAGAGAAAGTGGGTGGCACGAGAAACGCGGCAAGTGCCGTGGCGTACAAGACGTTGGCCGCGAGCACGAGGGCGCGTTGCTTCGTGCTGCGCGCGCTTTTGAGCACGCGCCACATTTGTACCAACAGTGCGATGCCAATAATGACCAACACGAAGGTCAATGGTGCAGTGCCGGCCGGTGTTGCCATGTTAACGCGAGCCGCCATTAATCAAGCGCTGCTCGTACGCCTGAGTCAGCGGATGGGTTGTCGTGGTTGTGGGTGCCGGAGCTGCGCGTGCAGGTGCAAGTTGTTGCCAGATCGCGGCCGACAGGCTTGCATAGCAGTCGCCGCAGGCATCGCTTTGCGCTCGCTGCAGCTGTGCGAGTAGTTCCAGCCAGGTCGGGTCTGCGCGGCTGCGCTCCCGAACGCCCTCGATGGCCGTGTCGATAAGTGAGCGGACAGATCTCGCGCTGGCCTCGCCGCTGTTCATCGTTTCATACAAACGCCGCAGCGTGGTCAATTCGCCCTCACCAGTTTCGCTGTCAACTTTCGTCGTGAGTATGTCGTCCAACTCACCGGTGAGACGGCGCTCTTCGTCGATCGGCGTCGGCCGAAATCCCGTGCGACGCAAATAAATGCGCGAGCTTTGCTGCACACGTTTGATGAAATCCAGCGCCGCGTATTCGTACGGCAGGGCTTTGTCCGGTTCATACAAACGCAAGTGCAGTTCGGCGTCCCACATCTGGGCCAGCGCTCTCTGCAGCAGATCGCGGGTTTTTGGTTCGAACAGCGTGGCCTGTTCCGCGCGGTCGTGAAAGTGCGTGTACAGGTCCATCGCGGCCTGGCGGTCGCCGAAGGTCATGCTCGAAACCGCGCTTTGCGGATCGTCATGCCCGGCATGATCGTGGCCGTCATGTTCGTCGTGATGCTCTGTCTCGTTGTCGGTCTCGTTCTCGGTGGCCACGTCGGCTTCAATAATGTTGAGTGCCGCGGCGCCAATCCCGCTGTCAGCTTCCTCGCCGAGATACTGTCCGTAGCGAAGGCGCAGAAGTTTTTGGTCGATCGCGAGGGTTTGCGCGCGTTGTGTAAATGTGGCGCGGTCCAGCGTGTCTCGCTCGGCGATGAGCGCTTCGGAGTCGATAATGATTTGGCGCTGGCTGCGAAAATACTCGGGCAGCACGTCCATTGCCATGGTGACGACCGGCTCATTCGGCGTCGCTTCTTCGTCAGGCCAGCGCACAATGTAGGTACCGCTCGCACCAATGTTGGGGTCGGGTTTGTTGTCCGTGACTTCGGCAAACAGATACAGCTCATCACCGCGCTCCATACCGAGCTCGAGCAGGTCCAGCTCTATCTGCGCGCTCAGGGATTGGCCATCGTCGCTGATGTCCGCTGGCATGGCGATGGATTGCTCGCGAAAGCGTACCTGCTCGCCGCTGCCGCGTGCCAGCGTGACGCGGGCGTTGGCCGCCACGACTTGATGGTCATCGCGTGCTTCAAAAGCCAGTTGAAGTTTGGGCGCCGCTTCGTTGTCGTTGAGCAAACGCAACGACTGAGTTGGCGCGCTCACAGCAAGCGTGGGGGCTTGATCCGGCAGAGCGTCAATTTTAAAAACAGCGTTGGGAACGGTGATGCCGTCGATCTCAATGGTGTAGACCGTGCTGCGCGCAGGCCAGGCGTCGGACTCCCAGCTTGATGCGCGCCGCGTAAGCTCAAGGCTGGCGTCATCATGAAAGCGCAGGGCCACGTTCGTTGGTTGTGCGGCCAGCTGCAGCGACCAAACGAGCGTCGCTTCTGCGACGGTCGACACGTTCAAATTATCGCGTGTGCGTGTGGGCAGCTCGAGGTAGTCGGGTGGCTCGATACTGACACGTGCGTTCTCCAGCACCGATTCCAGTGCCGTCATTTGAATATTGGCTGGCGCAGACGCGGGCTTTGGCGCGAGCGCCCACAGCAACAGTGCACCGAACACGGTGCTTACAACCCAGGCCAATACGATGGTTGGGTAGGGCATTTCTGGCAGTGCGCGATCGATGGCGTTACCGTCCGCCAGAGGTGCAAACGCGCCCGATACGACGTCGTACTGCAGTTGCTCTACCGCATTGTGTTGGGTTCTTGGCGCCAGTAACAACGCGCTGCTGTCTTGCAGCTGATCGAAGTGATCGTCGAGGCGGCGGGCCGCATGTTGTTCATCGCTGAGGCGTACAGCCGTCACTCGCGACCAGCTCCACAGACTCAACCCCATCACAACGAGGGCGCCAGGAATAAACCCTCGCGTGCCGTAAATGGCCACCAACACCACAACAAGCATGAGCGCTGGCAGGATGGTGGCGCCAAAACTCACCATGGCACGACGCCGCGAAGCGGTGACCAGACCCGCGATTGCTTTGAGCGGGTCGATCACGACGCGCTCCGACGTTTTGGAAGGCCCGCGACCATGCGCTCCAGTGCCGCCAGCAGTACGACGACAAATACCCACACGGGGGCCAGCGAGCGTCGACTGGCTACGGCATTGGCATCGCGCAGACGCGGTGTGCTTAGGCCGGCGTCGACACGCAGTTCGCCGGCCAGAGCCTCTGGCTCGGGGCGCACGGCCTCCCACAGGGCAAGCGCAAACTCCGGTGCGTTAACGCGTCCGCTGTCAGCGCGTAGTGCAGAGGTAAAGTGCCGCACTATGCGCGCCTGATGGCTGCGTTCGATCAGCGCCGGCGCACCACGCGAATCTCGTTGTAACACCCAGCCGTCGCCCGGCGGTGGCGCCGTGTCGGTTACGATCACGCCGGGTACGGTCATGTCCACACTCGTGTTCCAGGGCTGCGCACTGAGCCACAGAAGTTGGTTGGCCTTGGGCGGTGCATTTTGCGGCGCAACGGCACGCACGGTTACGGGCAGACCGACGTCGCGCCAGGCCGCGGTCACTTCGAGTATTTGCTGCACGTCGGCCGCACGGTCCGCATCATGGACGATGACTAACTCACTGGGGCTTGCGACTGGGCGCGTAGCGGCGGGCGCGTCGATCCACTCTATGGCACGTCCCAATGACAAGCGCTCCGGACCAAGTGTTGCGCCTAAGGGAACCGCGATCACGCGCAGCGCAATCGTGTCTGGCAATTCTTGATCCGCTTGCCACAGCTCACCCCAAAGTCGTTCTGAGTGCCAGACTGGACGTGTTGTTTCGAGCAGCGGCAAACCCGGCGCAAGCCAGCGCAACTCGGTTTCATTTCCGGCAAATTCGCCGGCTAATTCGCGAGCCACGTCGGCGGTTATCTGCGGGGATACGAGCGTGTAAGTTTCCGCGTTGGTGGTCAGCGGTGACTGGGCCTTGTACGGCGCCGTCAGGAGAATGCACGCCGCAATAACGAGCAGTGAACGCAGGAGCCACAGCCAGCGTTCACGCAGTCGATTCCAGCGCCACTGCGGCCGCAGGTCTGAGGGCACGAACTGAGTGGTCGCGATTTCCACCGTGTCGTGATGCCCGCGCTGGAGCAAATGAATGGCCAGCGGCACGAGCAGTGCCGCCAGACCGATTAGCGCCTGCGGCCAACCCAGCGACATTCAGGCCGCTCCGAGTCGCGTCGTGTGGGCGACGACGTCTCTGGCGTTGACAAACGTGGTCAGCAAGTGATCGAGCGGTGTCTCGATCGTCGCCCGATGTAGGGCGATGCCGTGGGCCGCCAATCCTGCACGTAGGGTCTCATGCGCCTGCTCAAAATTTAGCCGGTAACGCTCACGTACGCTGCGCGCGTGGGTCTGCACACGCTGGCCGGTCTCGCGATCAAGAAAATCGGTGCTGCCGCGATAGGGGAAACTCACCTCCTGTCGGGTGACCAGTTGCAGCGCCAGAACGTCATTGCCGGCGGCGCGCAATTTTTGCGCAAGGCTCAGTACCTCGTTGCGCTGCTGATAAAAATCGCTGATCAACACCACCAAGCCCGGCGGGCTAAAGGCATCCCACAGCGTATCGAGCTGGGTTTCGGATGGCCATGCGCCCTGTGGAACGGCGTTTTCCAGTGCGACGAGACAACGATCCAGATGGCGTTTGCTATGGCCGATGGGAAGACCCGAACGATCGTGGGCGTTGAGTCCCATCCAGCCGTAGCCATCGCCCTGACGCTCTGCAATGGCCAGCGCGCAGGCGGCGATATGCCGTGCGCAATCAAAGCGCGTCCAGTTGTCGATGTCGTTACTGGGCTGCGCCATTGATGCAGACGTGTCCAGTACCACGCGTACCTTCACGTGGCTCTCGCGTTCGGATTGGCGAATAAACAATTTGTCGGAGCGGGCGTAGAGTTTCCAGTCAAGTTGACGCGGATCGTCGCCCGGCTCGTAGGGGCGATACTGATTGAACTCCATTCCCGCGCCCAGCTGGCGACTTAAGTGCAGTCCGTGCAGGCTGCCCTCGACCACGCGCTGCGCCAGCAGTGATAAGTTGGCCGTGCGGGCAAGCAGCGTCGCATCCAGAAATGCGGCCGTTGTCATTTTGCGTCGTCGGGTGCCGGGTGTGCGGCGAGCAGGGCCCTGACCACATCAGCCACGCTCTTTTGCTCGGCTTCTGCGTGGAAATTCAGGATCAAGCGATGGCGCAGTACCGGCAACACCAGTGCGTGCAAATCGTCACGCGTTACCGCATAGCGGCCGCGCAGCAGCGCGCGCGCTTTGGCGGTGAGAATCAGCGCCTGACCGGCGCGCGGGCCGGCGCCCCATTTTAGCCAGTCGCTTACGGCTTTGGGTGCATCGGGTCCCGGCCGCGTGGCGCGAATGATGCGCGTAATGTAGCTGAGCAAATGGTCGCTTAAATGGACCTGACGGGTGAGCGACTGCAGCGTCATCACCGTGTCGGCATTAATAACCTCGGAAATACTCGCCGAGCTGCCGCTGGTGGTGCGCGCCAATACCTCCTGCTCCTCGACAGCATCGGGGTAGTCGATGGCGATGTGCAGCAAGAAGCGATCGAGCTGCGCTTCTGGCAGCGCGTAGGTGCCCGACTGCTCCAGCGGGTTTTGCGTGGCCAGCACGAAAAACGGTTCGGGCAGTGCGTGGGTATGACCCGACCAGGTAACCGAATGCTCTTGCATGGCCTCGAGCAGCGCGGCCTGAGTTTTGGCCGGCGTGCGGTTAATCTCATCGGCAAGCAAAATATTGGCAAACACCGGCCCGGCCTGAAATTTGAATGAACGCCGTCCCGTGGCCTGATCTTCTTCGAGCACTTCGGTGCCAATCACGTCGCTTGGCATCAGGTCGGGTGTAAATTGGATGCGCCGGAATTTAAGCGCCATCGCATCGGCCAAGCTGCGCACCAGCAGGGTTTTGCCAAGCCCCGGTACGCCTTCGATCAGGCTGTGTCCGCCGGCAAGCAACGCAATCAACATCTGATCGATCACGTTGCTTTGCCCCACGATCACCTGGCCTATGGCCTCGCGTACGGCCTGCAGTTGCTCTACGTGCTCGGCAACGTCTTGCTGGCGAAGGGGGGCGTTGGACTGTTCGGACATCGTGGAGCCTTTAGAAAATGAATCAGGAAAAATAGATCAGGACATCATCGCATAGACGGCGATGTTGACGGCGAAGCGCGTGTTGTCGATCGCAAGCCAGCGCTTGTTACGGTAGTCGTAATCCCACTCGCAGCCGTAATCCTTGTTGCTGTAGAGCACACCGATGCGCCCGTCGATCTCGATCGCCTTGAGATAATCGTGTACCAGATCGTCGCCCCAGCCGTTGAGTTCGAAACTGGTCGCCGGTGGTCCGTCGAATTCGAAAAAAGACGAATAAAGGCCATGGTCGTTGGGGATTTTGGCCAGCGCTTTGGCGCCAAAAATCTGCTGCATCTGGCGTTCAAACGACACGGCAAACAGGCCGTCGATGTCGTGATTGCAGTCGTCGACAAACACAAAACCGCCGTTGCGAACGTAGCGTTCGAAGTTCTTTCTTTCCGCGTCGTTAAACTGCACCAAGCGATGGCCAGCCAGATAGCAAAACGGCACTTCAAGCATTGCCGGATCGGCCAGTGCAATCACCTGCTCGTCGGGATTGACACGAATGGTGGTGTACTCAACGAGGGAATTGAGCAGGTTGTTGGGCATGCGTTCGTCCACATCCCAATCGCCCGATTCGTACATCAAGCGTGTGAACGTAAAATCAAAAGGCCCTGCCGCGCGCGCGCGCGGCAGGGCCATGGCTGCAAGCATGGCGCCGGCCGAATGCAGAAACTGCCGTCGGTGCAACGCCGTACTCCGGTTTTAAACCGCGTCGGAAAGGCTGGTGAACGTAAACTCGCGCGCCTTGACGGGCGGCAACATCACGGGGAAGCCAAACAGCGAGACGCGTTGCGGCACACCGAGCTCCTCGAGGTTGTTGAGCATGATCACCGGGCTTTCATTGAAGCGGAAGTTTTTGATCGGATATTTGATCTTGCCATCTTCAATGTAGAACGTACCGTCACGGGTGAGGCCGGTATACAGCTGAGTCTGCGGATCTACGGCGCGGATGTACCAGGTGCGTGTGACCAAAATACCGCGCTCGGTATTCGCCACCATTTCTTCCTGAGTACGTTCGCCGCCGGTCATGATCAGGTTGTTCGGCTGTGGTCTGGCGTCCACCTTTTTCTCATTGGCCCAATAGCGCGAGTAGAACAGGTTTTTGACCACGCCATCTTTGACGATATCCAGGCGGCCCAGAGGCATGCCTTCGTCGTCCCAGGGGCGGGAAGGGACGTTGGCGTCACTCGGGTCGGCGTAGAGATTCACACGCTCGTCAAACACCTGCTCGCCAATGCGATTGCCGCCGCCTTTTTTGGACAAGAACGTGCGTCCTTCATCCGAGCGACGTGCATCAAACGCAAAAATCATCTGACCCATGAAGGAGGCCAATGCATTGGGTTCGAGGATGACGGTGTATTTTCCGGGCTCAAGCGCACGCGCCTCGCGCGACATGACGGCTTTGTCGATGGCAATTCTCGACGCGGCGGCCGTGTCGAGATTTTCAATGTTGTTGTCATCGAGTGTGGCCCAGCCTGAGCCCAGACCATCATCGGTCCGCACCGTAACAGTAAAGTTGGCATTGGTGCCGGTGTTGTAGGCAAACAGTCCTTCGCTGCTCATCGTTGCCTGAAAATCCGCACTGTCGGTCAAAAAGCCAGCAGCCGTAGCTTTCTTTGCTTTGCTCGGCGCGATGCTCTGCTCGGAGGCGGCCGCACGCAGTTCGGGCGTGATATCAGCCGTGGCCTTGGAATAGCTTTTGGACTTCAAGTACTTCTGCTTGCCCAGTACCGGCATGAACTCCGGGTTCTCCGGTGACAGCTGTGCGAGTTCTTCGGAGCGGCGCACGACACGGGCCAACGAGTCGTCATCAAACTCGTTGATCGTTGCGGTGCCAACGCGCTTGCCGAAGTTGGACTGCACGGCGAGGTCTGTGTCGCTCACGACACCGGCGGTACTCACCGAATTACGTGCATAGCGAATGTTGCCCCCCACGCTGCCGGTCAGGCTGGCCTGACAACCATCGGCTTTGGACAGCTTCATCACCTTCTTAAGGATCGTTCTTGCTTCGTTTTTGCTCAAAATAGCCATGATGATTCCTGTGTGAGTTAGCCGAGCTTACGCGCGGTGTTGATGACGTTGATGCCGTCAAATCGCGTGGTCGGGCAACCGTGTGATACGGCGCTGACCTGGCCCGGCTGGCCTTTGCCATCGAAGAAGGTGCCGCCAATGCGGTAGTCGTCTTTGTCGCACAATTTGGTGCAGGCGTTCCAGAACTCCTGCGTGTTGGCCTGATAGGCGACGTCTTCGATCTGTTCGGTGATTTTGCCGTCCTTAATTTCATAGAACAGCTGACCGCCAAACTGGAAGTTGTAGCGCTGCTGATCAATGGAGAACGAACCGCGACCGATAATATAGATGCCGTCTTCCACATCCTTGATCATGTCGTTGGCCGAATATTTTTCTTCGGCCGGTGCCAGCGACACGTTGGGCATCCGCTGGAACTGCACGCTCGACCAGCTGTCGGCGTAGCAACAACCGTGCGACTCTTTTTGATCGATGATGTGCACCTGATCGCGGATGGCCTGATAGTTCACCAGAACACCGTCTTTGACCAGATCCCAGCGTTTGGTGGGCACGCCTTCGTCATCGTAGCCGACGGCGCCGACGGAGCCGGGCTGTTTTTTGTCTGCAAACAGATTGACGATATCGCTACCGTACTGGAAATCGCCGCTCTTCCACTTGTCGAGGGTGGCGAAGCTGGTACCAGCGTAGTTGGCTTCGTAGCCGAGTACGCGATCGAGTTCCAGCGGATGGCCGACCGATTCGTGAATCGTGAGCATCAGGTGTGTGGGATCGAGCACCAGATCGTATTTGCCCGGTGTGACCGAACGCGCCGTGAGTTTGGCGCGTGCTTGTTTGGCCGCCAGCGCGGCATCTTCGACCATGTCGTAGCTGTTGCCATACAGCGTGGTCGGGCCGCCCTTAATTTTGTCTTTCTCGTTGCCGTCGAAATACTCCCAGCCCATGCCAACAGGATCACCGAGTCCGTTGCGGGTGCGGAATTTGCCGGTTTTCTTGTCCACAGCCGTCACGGTCATGGGTGCCCAGACACGATGGACGTCCTGATCGATGTACGACCCATCAGTGCTGGCGAAATACTTCTGCTCGTTCACCAGGTAGAAAATGGAGTTCACAAAATCCGCGCCGTTGGTCAGTGCGGCGTTGTTCACCTCCATCAGCATTTCCACTTTGTCTTTCACGGGAATCGCCATGGCGTTTTTCTTGATCGGCGTTTTCCACGACACTTCGCCCACGCCTTTGTTTGGCGCCAGCACGACCGGGTTGGTCTGATAGCGCGAGTTGGCTTTGGCGATGTCGGCCGCCTGACGGGCCGCGGCGGCGACGCTCTTAGGTCGCATATCGCTGGTGGCGGCAAAGCCCCAGGTGTCATTCACAATTACGCGGATACCGACACCCGCCGATTCGGTGTTGACGATGTTCTGCACTTTGTCTTCACGCGTGACGACAAATTGGTTCAGGTAACGCCCGATGCGCGCGTCGGCGTAGCTTGCACCGGCTTTTTTCGCTGCGGTGAGCGCCGCGTCGGCCAGCGTGCGCTTGAGTTTTAGGTCGGCGGGCGACAGCAGTTGTTCTGCCGCGATCGCGTGCCCGCTCAGTGGCAGCATCATGCCGCCAACGCCGAGCCCCGTAATTTTGATGAAATCCCGCCTGTCCATATTGTCTCCCCACGCTGCGCGTCTCCGCGCACGGCTTAGATATTGTTGATTGGTCCAAGAGCAGACCACGGCTGGCCCAAATATATCCCAACGACACCGCAATTAGGGAAAGAAAAAGCCCTATTTGTCGGCTTTTAAACCAATTTGGTGGCTAGAGCATCAAAGACCGACGTGCGTGCGCTAGCCACCCCCCGGAAGGCGGCGTTTTAGCGCGTTAATCAGACGTCGACCGAATGAACCTGGTGCGCCTACCAGTTGATAGTGCGCCCGGTGAGCACGGGCGAGCAGGGGGTTGTCGCCGGAATAGACATTGCTTGGGCTTCTATTGGAATGCAGCGGCGTGGTATCCACGTCTGTCAGGCCCAGAAAATTGGCAAGCGTGGTGGCGTCATCACCGTCTTCCCAGCACAGTGTGAGCAAATCCTTTGGTCGATCCGCGAAGTGCTGCGCGACCTCCGCGTTGTGATTTTCGTAACGCTCAACAAATTTGGTCTTGTGTCCCTGCGGCGTGGCATAGCCGTACACGGTGCGTTCATACAGCGGCATGGCCCCAATACGCACGGCCATATTGCACAGGCTGCGATACCACACTTCAGACGAGCTGCGTGTGGTCAGCACGAATTTCACGTCATCAAACTGCTCGTCGATGTGACGATAGAGCAGCGGCCACGGCCAGTCCTCAAAACTGTCGTACTCGCGCACGATGTCCATCAGTGCTGTGATGTCACCCTGGCTGTAGAGCGTGAACGACGGCGAGTCGTGCGTGGAATTCGAATCGTAGCTGCGGTGACGGTAGCCCCAGCGTGTCAAATAGTGACCAAGGGTTTTTGTCCCCGTCTTATTCAGGCCAATGCCGACCACTTTCGTACGTGGGTGAGGTGTATCGCTCATTTTTTGTCTCCGCCAAATGGCTCTTTTTTTCGCGACCCGGGCATGTAAACTCAAGCGATGCCACTGGTTGCCCACACTGAACTGCCGACCTTCGCTGCCCTGCGTGAGCAGGGCCACGAGCTGCTGTCGCTCGACCGGGCGCGGCGTCAGGATATCCGCGAGCTGCATATCGGTTTCCTGAACATGATGCCCGATACGGCACTTAAAGCCACCGAACGTCAGTTCATCCGACTCATTGGTTCGTGCAATCGCATCGCTCAGTTTTACGTTTATCCGTTTTCTTTGGATGCATTGGCGCGCTCGAATGACGCCAATGATTATATTGCAACGCACTACAGTCGCTTTGAAACGCTGCAGGCCGCAGGCCTGGATGCGCTGATTATCACCGGGGCCAATGTATCGAATCCGGCGCTTGAGCAAGAGGCGTTCTGGGAACCACTGATGGAGGTGGTCGACTGGGCCAACGAGAACGTCGCGTCGGTGTTGTGCTCGTGTCTCGCCACCCATGCGCTGCTCAAAGCGCGCTATGGCATTGCGCGTCAGCCGTTGGCGCGCAAACGCTGGGGCGTGTACAGCCACCGCATCTCCACGCCCGGGCATCCTTTGCTGCGGGATGTGAACACCCGTTTTGATGCCCCTCACTCGCGTCACAATGACATATCCCAGGCTCAGCTCGAGGCCGCGGGCCTCACGGTGCTGGCCGCCAGCGAGCAGGGCGGCGTGCATCTGGCGGTGAGCCCTGACGGCTGTCGTGAAGTTTTTTTCCAGGGGCATCCGGAATACGACCAGGTGAGTTTGCTCAAAGAGTACAAGCGCGAGCTTCTGCGCTATCGCTCAGGCGAGCGCGCTGAGGCGCCGCCTGTGCCGGAACAATACTTGAGCGCCGACGCTCAGCAGGAATTAGAGAGCCTTGTCGATGCCCTCGCGCCGGGCGCCTCGGTTGGTGACCAACTTGAGCGTCGCCTTGGCCCGCATCTCGATAACACCTGGGGCGATACGGCCAAAGCACTTTTCAATAACTGGCTCGGGATGGTGTATCAGCTCACCAGTCTCGATCGTCAGAAGCAGTTTATGGCGCACGTTGATCCGGCAGATCCGCTGGGTTGGCGCCGCGCGCACGATGCAGAACGCTCAAGGAGAGCACGATGAAAGACCAAACCCTCGCTATCCATGCGGGCTTCAAAGCCGATCCTGAAACCAAAGCTACGGCGGTGCCCATTTATCAAACGGTCGCCTACGAATTTGACGACGCGCAACACGGGGCAGATCTTTTCAACCTCGCTGTGCCGGGGAATATCTACTCGCGCATTATGAACCCGACCGTGGACGTGCTTGAGCAGCGTTGTGCGCAACTCGAAGGCGGCGTGGCGGGTCTGGGTTTGTCGGCCGGCAGTGCGGCGGTGAATTACGCCATCCAGAACATCGCTGAGCAAGGCGACAATATTGTGAGCGTGCCCACGGTTTACGGCGGCACCTATACGTTGTTCAAGCACATGCTCCCACGGCTTGGCATCGATTGTCGTTTTGCGGCGGACGATTCGGTGGCCGCGATGGAAGCGCAAATTAACGCCCAGACCAAAGCGATATTCTGCGAGAGCATCGGCAATCCGGCCGGCAATGTGGTGGATCTGGAGGCGCTCGCCAGCATGGCCCACGCGCACGGACTGCCGCTGATTGTGGACAACACCGTGGCCACGGCGGCATTGATCAAGCCCATCGAATGGGGCGCGGACATCGTGGTCAATTCCCTCACTAAATACATGGCCGGGCACGGCAACACGCTTGGCGGTGTGATTGTGGACGGTGGCAAGTTTCCATGGGCGGAACATGCGGAGCGTTTTCATATGCTCACCACGCCCGAGGCCTCGTATCACGGCGTGGTGTACACCGACGCGCTGGGGCCGGCGGCCTACATTGGTCGTGTACGCACCGTAGCGCTGCGCAACACCGGCGCGGCGCTCAGCCCGATGAACGCGTTTATGATTTTGCAGGGCATGCAGACCTTGCCGCTGCGTATGGAGCGACACTGCGAAAACGCGCTGGCCGTGGCGAAGTATTTGAGTGAGCACCCGCGTGTGGCGTGGGTGCGCTTTGCGGGCTTGCCCGACTCGCCGTATTTCGATCTGGCGCAAAAGTACACCGGCGGCAAGCCCTCAGCGCTGATGACCTTTGGTATTAAGGGCGGCTTTGATGCGGGGGTTAAGTTTTACGACGCGCTGCAGATGTTCTTGCGACTGGTCAATATTGGTGATGTGAAATCACTTGCTGCGCATCCGGCGTCCACCACCCATCGTCAGCTTGAAGAAGACGAATTGGCGGCCGCCGGTGTCACGCCCGATATGCTGCGACTGTGCATCGGCATCGAGCACATCGATGACATCATTGCTGATCTTGATCAGGCGTTGGCGGCGTCGGCTTAATTTTTGCCCGCTTTTTTGCCCGCTTTTTTGCGGGCTTTTTCTTGCGCTTTTTCTTGGGCTTTGATTTCTTTCTGGTGCTTTTTGGCGGCTTTCTTTTTCAACGCCTCGGGGTCGGTCGCCATTTGTGCGACGGCCTCGAGGATGTTCACATCGCCGGTTGCCAGCAGCTCACCAAACAAACGTCGGCAGGCAATCCAGGTGGCGCCAATCACCGCCAGATAAAAAACGCCCATGAGGCCGGCGTAACTGATCTGATCGATCAGCTCCGGAATCCACTCGGGAATCTGAAACGGCAGGATGCCCTGCAAGAGGCGTGAAACGATGGGGCCGATAATGCCGATCTCCAGCATCACAAGCGTCGTGACCCAAACCATGATGCGAAACACCATGAGCTTTACCGCCAGATCGATAAGCGCTTTGGGCCAATCGCGGTTAAAACAAAGTGCGGCCACGGCAATCACAATGGAGGCGGCCACACCCAAGGCGTGTGTGAGCGCCACCAGCAACGTGCCAATCCAATCCATGACGCCAGGCTTGGCAACATCGGGTCCAGTCACCAGCGTGGCAATGAGTGTGCCGATCATTAAAAGACCCATGCACGGCGCAAGCGATGCGGCGATCCACGGAAAGTCGTGCTCGCCGGCATGTTGGGTGTTGAACAAATAGCGCCTGATCAGAATCGCGTGCACGGCGCCTAAAAAAACAGCCGACCAGTTGACGTACTCGGCGTAGGGAAACGTGGGTATCAGCGAGCCCCAGATCTCGCCGGCAATGATGCCGGCGATGGCCAGCAGCAGAATGTTTCGGCGGGGCGATTGACCGTAAATCAGCTCGAGACGGTCGTCGTCGGGATTGTCGTTAAAGGCCTGAGCGACCGCCGGCCGCAAATCGGACAGACCGTCCAGTGCGACACGGGCCAGCCACTTAACGTTGTACACCGCCGATCAGGTCTCGACGACGATTTTGCCGATTTGCTGGTTCGATTCCATGTAGCGATGCGCCTCAACAATGTTGTCGAGCGCAAAGGTCTTGGCGACCATCGGTTTGAATGCACCGCTGGCCAGACCGTCATAAACAAACGTTTTGGCGGCGGCCATTTTTGCCGGGTCCTGGGTGACTTCAAACAGCGTGTAACCGCGGATGGACAAGCCGCGTCCCAGCGCTGGCATGAGCGGGAAAGGCGTCGGGTCGGTGGACAGTGCGCCATAAACAAAGACGGTTCGCCCGGGCTTGGTCGCTTGCGCGAGTTGGTCGAGCATAGGTCCCGCGACGGGATCAAATACCAGATCGGCACCCTTGCCGCCGGTGATGTCCATCACGCGTTTTACCAGATCTTCCGTTTCGGTGATCACGACATGGTCGGCACCGGCTTCGCGCAAGGCGTCGGCTTTCGCAGCGCCGCGCGTGGTGGCAATAGCCGTGGCGCCCGCTGCCTTCGCAATCTGGATAGCGGCAATGCCAACGCTGCTGCTCGCGGCGGTAATTAATACCGCATCGCCGGCTTTGATCTGGCCGTATTGCACCAGTGCGCCGTACGCAGTTAGGTATTGCATCCAGATGGACGTGCCCTCGGCGGGCGTCAGCGAATCGGGATAGTGGGCCACCGCGTGCGCCGGCACGACGGCGCTTTCGCCGTAGACGCCGTAGTCGGTCATGGAAAACGCGGGAATCGTGCTGACGGTATCGCCAATCGAAAACGCCTCGACCCCGGAACCGATGGCATCAATGACGCCCGCGGCTTCGTAGCCGATGGACGAGGGCAGGGTAGGTTGTTCCAGATAGTGCCCCATGCGGAACATGCACTCAGCGCGGTTCAGACCAATGGTCGCGACCTTGATTCGAATTTCGCCGGCGCCGGGTTCGCGCAAAGGCTGCTCTTCGAGCTGCAGGACCTCAGGGCCACCGAGCTCGTTAAATATGACTTGTTTTGGCATAGCGTCAGTGTAGCAGCGCGCGTGTGTTTCAGTAAGGCCGCGACAGATATTGTCCCTTGGGTTCGCCGACAACGTTGCCATTGTCGTAAATTACCTGACTGCGCAGCGGCGTGGTTTTGACGCGCCCGGTAAGCGCCTGACCTTTAAAATGTACAAATAGGCCATTTGAGGGAAGGCGTTCGCCCAGACGAACGCCCATTGACGCTATGGCGGGGGTCGCGGAATCTCGCCTTGAATCTCGATCCAGGTGTTTATGGCACGCGCCAAAACCTGACCGGACCCGCCAACGCAAACGACCGCCGACTGTCGCTTGCGTCCGTCGATAGATAATGGCCAGGCGTGAATGACGCAGGGTTCATCTACTTGGGGACGGGCCAGCACTTCGCTGTGCATGCGCCCGAGCAATGCCACCAGACCGGTATCGCCAAACGCGAAATAGCTGGGGCAGTCCAGCGCGGCGTGCAGATACAGCGCATCAATCTCCCCGTCGGTCGCGGCCAAATCCGCGCGCGGGCACCAAGCCGCGACAACCCCGGCGTTGTAGGGTGCGCCAAAAATACGCAAGCCGTCGCGCGTGGCGCGGTCCGGACCGCACACGAAACAGCCCGGAAAATTGTGTGCGGTAAACCCTGCGTAGCTCGGCTGCTGTTCCAGCGCGGTGGCGTAATCTGGAATGCGCAGGCAGACCGCATCCAGATCGTTCACCGCGGGGTGGTCGAGTGGGGCCACATGCGCGTTGGCAATAATCGTCTGGCCGGCGCGCAGCGTGGCGACTCG
>JBGCEL010000092.1:0-5814 GCA_045106455.1 Gammaproteobacteria bacterium | reverse complement strand
ACCATCTTGCTCATTGCCCAGTCCGCCACATCGCCGGTCGGCGATATCCTCATATCATTCGGCGACGCGAACTTCGAAGTGACCACGGTGTTCAGCGAGGTGGATACGTTTCAATTCGATTTGAGTTTGGACGGACTGCTGGAAACACGGCTGTACGAAGACCCGGCGTTCATACAGCTGGACTATTCGGTAAGCGGCACGCTGGTGGCCGGCACGCCGTCGGGCTTTCCCGCGTTTATGCTCAGCCGTACCATTGCCGGGCCGGATTTCTACACTCAGGGCAGCTCGCTGCGTTTTGAGATTGCGCCGAACGCTGTTTTGGATGACGGCATTCAGGTGGCCGAGCTCGTGGGCACCGGCGATGATGTGGTGTTCCGTTTTGACGGCCGCGAGATCGATAACGGTCGTTTTCATCCGGCGCTTGTCGAACTGCGCGCCGACGGCACCGGGCGAATTCAAAACAGCAACAACGTGCCGTCGCTCAATCCACTCAACGAAGTGGCGTTCGGCGCCGAGTACATCACCGATCTGGTGTTTGACCCAGGCAATACCACCATCATTACCGGCGGATTGCCGCCGGCGCCACCCACGGATGACGGTGGTGGTGGCGCGATGTTGTGGTTGATCGTCGGTGGTTTGGGTTGGCTCCGCCTGCGACGCTTGCGCGCATAACGAATTAGCGAGCGGCGAAACTCGCGTAGCGCGCGCCGAGAATGTCCTGCCATCCGTGCTGGTAGTTGTCGCGTTTGGTGATGCCGTCTTCGCCTAACGCATCCCAGCCCGAGTGCACGAGCGCAACCTGCGTGCGTCCGTTATCGGTGGCGGCAAAATCCACACGGATGGTGGTGGCGACAGGCGCTCCACCCACGTACCAGGAAATCTCCAGATGGTGTGGCGCGTCCCAGGCCGTGACGTGGCCCCATTGATGGGTTGCGCCGTCGGCGGCGGTCTCGATGATCTTGCCGTTGAGACTCGGCTCGATCGCCACGGTCCCGCCACTGATCGAATGCGTTTCAACGGGCCACCAATGGTCCACCTGCTCGACAAAAGCCTCGAAGGCTTTGTCCGGTGAGATATCCAGCGTCACCATAACTTTGACCGGCTCAATCATTTTATTCTTCCCGTGGAGCGATGTTGTTCAGGGCCGCAAGCCAGTGTTGTTCCAGATAGGCGCGCAATTTGGCCAGCGCGTCTGGATCGAGGCGGTAGATGTTTTTCTTGCCCTGCGGCGTGCTTTGCACCAGTTCGGCGTCGCGCAGCACCTTTAAATGCTGCGACATGACCGGCTGCGATACCGCGATCTGATCGGTGAGTTCCCGCACGGATGCCGGGCGGGCAGCGAGCGCATTAATAATGCTCTGCCGTATTGGGTTGCCTAGTGCCGAGAATTGTTCTTCATAAGACATATCTTATGATAAGAAAAAGCGTATATGAAGTCAACTTGTTGTGCGTGACGCAAGGTCAACCGCCAACGCGTACCAGAAGGTCCAGCATAAACTCGGTGGGATTGGCGGCATCATTGGTGCCTAAAAACGTGCCCTGCGGTCGCACTTCAATGCCGGTCACATTGGGGTCGTAGCCATCGGCATCGGGCACCGGCGTGTAGTTGAACGGGCCACCGCCACCCGGTGCATTGGTGAACGCGACATCCGTTGCGAAATCAAAGTTCAGCGTGCTTGAGGGCGTGCCATCGGTGAACGTAATCGGTGGTCCGCCTCCGGTATCAACAAACAATGCCGTGTTCGTGGGCAGCGCGTCGGTAATCACGAGGCTGCCGTCGTCCACCGGGCCACTACCAGTATTGCTCACGGTGATCGTGTAACGCACCTGAGCACCCGGAATCGCTTTTGGGTTCACCGTGCCGTTAATTGGGTCCGTCACGGTCGCTGATGTTTTGAGCACCACCAACGTCGGTTCCAGATTAAGCACGGTGGTGGGGTCGGTGTCGGTGTCATTCGCACTTTGATTATCAAACGTGGCACTCGAGACGCTGGCCGAATTGGTCACCGCGGGAACGGCGCTGTTGTCGGGGAACACGGTGATAACAAGATCCGGGAACGTCTGGCCCACCGGCAGTGGCGTACTGTTGGTG
The DNA here is from genome assembly GCA_045106455.1 of Gammaproteobacteria bacterium. Taxonomy (GTDB): domain Bacteria; phylum Pseudomonadota; class Gammaproteobacteria; order Steroidobacterales; family JBCCMA01; genus JBCCMA01. The sequence goes on along the minus strand of JBGCEL010000092.1, from coordinate 3,722 downwards.
CAGGTGACGGTTTGCCCGGCCGCCGCGCAGGTCCAGCCGGCGCCGCCGCCGGACACGTAGGTGAGGCCGGCGGGCAGTGTGTCGGTAACCGTAACCGTGTTGGCCTCGTCGCTTGGGCCCTGATTTGAGACCACGATGCGATAGTCGTTGTTTTGTCGTGCGACGAAATCACCGGTGTGGGTTTTGGCCACTGCAAGATCCGCCGTCTCCGCATTGGATACCCCGATCACCTCTAACGTGAGAATCACCAAGTCGCCGCCCGAGCTGTACACCGTGGTGGCCGTGGTGTCGCCGGGGGAGAGCAATCCACTGATATCGTATTCGTCGATGTCCACACCGAACTCGGTGGTGGACCCGGTATTGTTGATGGTCGAGTTGAATTGATTGTTGGTGGGGTTGAGTCCATCGATCAATGGCGTGCCGTTGAACGTGAGGTTTTCGCTAAAGCCGCCCAGCGGCGCGGAGTTTTCGACATCGCCCTCCCAGGTCACGATCGTGCGTCGCCCGTCGGGCGTGGCGGGCACCACAAAGTTGCTTGGGTTCAACGTGATCGAGCCGCCGCGAAAAATCTGGAAGCCGTCGAACACGTTGATCACGCGCAGCGGTTCGGTAAGCGTATTTTCAAACACCACCAGCAGCGACCAACCAGAGATGACGGCCTGCACCGCGCAGAACGGTGCGCCGGTCGTTACCGTCAATCCACCAAAGTTGAAATTCTGCCCGGTCGTTGGCGTGACAAGGCTGGTCACATCCGCAAAGCCACCGAAAAAATTATAGGTGGTGCCGAGCACAAAAGTGTCGGTGAACACGCGATCGGCCGTGACGGTGGAGCCGTTTAACGTGACCTGCGAATCCGGGGTATTGCCCGAGCCGCCCCAATAAAGATACGCGGCCACGATGCTCGATCCCGCGGGAATGGTGGGTAACGATGCCGAATCTGTCGTGTCGAGCGAACACGGGTTCGCGCCGGCGCCTGAGTTGGGCGCATTGCGCAGGCTGCCACCGATCACCACGTAGTCGTAGTCACCGGCGAAGCTCTCAAACAACGACACCGATGTTTGGGCGTGAGCCTGAAAACAAGTAAGCAACAGGAGGCCCGCCAAAAGCACGCGGCCGCCTTGGAAATGAGACGCCAAAATAGAAGTCACCCTTTTGCGCCGGGTCCAGCACCCCGACGATGGGCATTCTGATTGAACTCATGACCGCGGTATGTGATTGATTTCTCAGTATGTGAAGGCCACGGCGTGAACGATTGTCAGACCGGCAAGTCTCGCCGCTGACCAAAATCGAGCTGCGACGACCCTCGTGGCCGCGCAGCTCGAGATGCGCAGGCTAGCCGCCGGTGCAGTTGAAGTTGGACGCCAGAATATTGAAATCGATGGCGTTAGTGACCCCGTCGAGATTGAAGTCGGCGCAGTTCGATGTGGTGGAGCAGTTGGACGCCAATATCACGTCGCTAAAATTCACCACGCCGTTGAGATCGAGATCACCCAAACAACCAAATTCCAGCGCGTCGACGTTGTCCAGCGAGGCCGCCGGGCTGCCGCCGGCATTGGCTCGGACGCCAAGCTGCCGCGCATCGGCGAACACGCCAAAATTGCCTGAGAAGTCGCTGAAAAACACATCGCCCGGGCTGCGTCCGGTTTGCCGCAGTGAGGGTGAGCCGGGTGCCAGGCTAAATAAAATACCGTCCAAGCCTGCCTGAGCGCCGGGTCCGCCGCAGGCCACACTGCCCTGTGCGCCGTTATCGAACACGACCATCGCATCGATCACATCGCCAAAGCCAAGACCCATCGTGGCGGTTGCCGCGAACGCTGGAAACCCGCAAAACGTGGTGGAGCCCGGCGCGATATCAAAGACGTCGGCGGTTGGAATGCCAAACGGAAACGTCTCGTCCGGGTAGGCCGTGTGGTAAGTCTGAGCAGTGAAAATGCCGGCGGTCGCGATGGTCGAGAAATCAAAACCATCGATGTTGTTGTGCGTGCCGTTCGCCAATGCCATTGCAGGCACCGTTGCACTCAGGAGGGCGTTCGTGGCATCGGCCGGTAAGCCCAGCCTCGATTCGTCAAGGATCAGCACATTCGAACCAATGGGGGTGTTGACCGTCGGCAGAACACCCGCAAACGGCGCCGGCAGCGCCGCCATGGCCCCGATGACTGTGGCCGGTGAGGCAAAGATGCTGCCGCCTCGGAAAATATCACCGGGTTGTTGATTCAACGCGGTTTGCCCATTCAACGCGCTGCCTGCCGCGCCCACAGAGACCCGGTCCGCCGAAAAATACAGGTGATAAAGAAAGCCGCCACTGCCCGGATTGGCACTGTCGGAGAGCGATCCGATATACGGCAGTCCCGGCGCACCGATGCTGGTCAGACCCGGGCCGATAATATCGCCGTCGCCCGCCACCACGCCGACAATGCCGGGCAAAATGGGCGAGGGCGCGCTGGGTGAACCGGGCGCGGTGGGAAAGCCCCACGGGCTTTCGGCGCCAGAGCCAAATCCCACAAATCCGAGCAGTGGTGTCTGGGGATCGTCGTCGAGCAAATAGGACTGGGCCTGCGCGGTGGGCATCGTTGCCGCGCAGTGGGCTACGGTTGCCAGCGCAATGATTGTCCTGAAGGTTTTCATAGGTCTTCTCCGATGAGTGAAGTGCACGATTACGTTAGCGCGCGACTCGCGAAAACTGGTTAGGAACTGGTAATGGTGTGGACGATGTCAGAAATGGGCGGCTCGCCTCGAATACCTCTAGGGGAATAAACGTTTCAAAGGGGCAGGGACGATGGCGCGTTTCAGGTTAGGCGAATGGCGTGTAGAACCAGAGGTGAACCGACTTGTGGGGGCGCATCGACAGCGCTTGCTTGAGCCGCGACATATGGCGGTGTTGTTAGCGCTGATGCAGGCGCCGGACCGTACGCTCACCAAGGCACAACTGTTGGATACCGTGTGGCCGCATCGCTTTGTCGTGGACGGCGTGCTTAAGCGCGCGATCTCGCAACTGCGGCGAGCGTTGGGTGACGATGCTCGTGCTCCGCGTTACATCGAAACGTTGTACAAGGTTGGGTATCGGTTGGTCACAAAGCCGATGACTTGCGGCGGCGATACGGTGCGCCGCTTTCCGTCCACGCCCTACAACATGGTAGACGTGAGCCGATGCATGGCACGTGAGGCACTGTGCGCTTCGGCGCGTACTACTTTTTGGCCTGGCGGCTGACCAAGGTCGCGCGCCGCTCAACGGTGAGATCGTAAAGCCCACGTTCGATCCGTTCGAACCAGCCGTAGTGATTGTCGTACATGATAATCCGGGCTTTGGGAGCATCAACGGCCTTGGCCACAATAGCGGGCTTGCACGCACCATGCTCAAGCAGATGCTCTGCGACGCGCATGGCTTCCTGGCGGTAGGCGGTGACAATGGTTGTGCGTGTTGCCCCGCCTTGATTTGGATCACCTTGGCGCGCTGCAAATTCGCCAAGGAGTCGGGCCTGACGTTTTTTAATCTTGCGTGGGGTGTAGGGCACAGGATCAAGATGTATGTGCGCGGTCTGCCCGCTTACCGAGATGAAGCCCAGGCCCACCCGGCGGCAAAGCTTCAGCGTGTCGCGCAAGGTCTTGCGCCACGCTCGTGGCTTGCCTTTGGGCACGGCGATATACACATAGTCGGTGACGGACAATCGGTCGATGCCCTGCAGAATCAGGCTGATGGTCACGCCGGTTTTTAGCTCGACAAT
>JBGCEL010000091.1:0-10707 GCA_045106455.1 Gammaproteobacteria bacterium | reverse complement strand
GACCCGGACGGCAATTTGCACTATCCGTGGTCGCTGGATTTGCCCTACATCCCGACTAACCCTGCGGAGTACCCGGGCTCTGTGGAACCCGAGCCGATCACCGCGGCAGACATTGTGCCGGCGCGACGTGATCAGCCCAATGCGCGCGACAACGTTGAGCAGGTCCTCGTGGATATGCCCGACTACGGCGTGTGGAAGCTGTGGGTGCTGGGTAGCGGTATGGGCACGGCAGATCAGCGCTACTCTTTGGCGATCGGGAGTCCGTAAGCGTGATGAGGCCCCGGCGTTTGCCGGGGTCTTTCTAACGGTTTTTACAACGAGCGTATATTCTGTGTCTCTAAAGAGCATTGACACAGGTGACCCGAATGCCGATCTCCGTTGAACAGCAAATCGAAAAAATCATTGATGAGGGGGACGGGGCGTCGCGGCAGGTTCTCGTGCAGATGAAACCAACCGACGGCGAGATTGACAAGATCGCGGCCGCTTGTGCGAAAACGCTGGATGCGCGGCGCTCGTTGGCGAGTGCCAGAGATATCATGCCGCCGCGGGCCGCCTCGAGTGGGAAGGGCGTGCATCGTTCTGCAGCGCCGGGCGAGCAACGCCACTTGAGTATGGCGGCCCAGATGAGCAGGCGTGGCAGGCGTCGCTCCGGTATGGCGCGGCAAAAGTCGCAGTGCCTGGCGGGACTCAAGCCGCTGCTCAAAACAGACATCTACACCACCGCTGCGAAACAACATCGGCGCGCGAAACGCGAAGGCGCGCCGTTAGCGCTGCGGCATTTCTGGTCGGCGTCTTCGGTCTTTATGGACGTTGATAAAGACAGTCTCGCGTCACTCATCGCGCAGAGCGCAAACGTGGTGGGTGTGTATGAAAACCGCATCCGAAAACTGCCACCGGTGACGCTTGCGGATGAAAGTCGCTTGCCCACCAATATTACCGACAACAAGACCAGCGCCTGGGGTGTGCAGGCGGTCAATGCCATGTCCGTGTGGGGCGCCTATGGCGCGGCCGGCGAGGGTGTCACAGTGGCCATCCTTGATACCGGCCTTGATGCGGAACACCCCGATTTGGCGGGGCGTCTGGCGCCGAACGGGTTTGCCGAATTCGATGCGTCCGGCAATCGTGTCGCAGGCGTCAGCCCCTATGATTCAGGTCAGCATGGCACGCACGTCGCCGGCACCGTGGCGGGTCAGGCGGAAAACGGCCGTTGGATTGGCGTTGCGCCCGACGCACGCATTGCCGCCGGGCTGGTGCTCAAAGAGGGCGCCGGTACCGATGCTCAGATTCTCGCCGGCATCGAATGGGCGATTGAATCGGGGTTCGACATTATCAATATGTCGCTGGGTGGTTTTGAAACCGGTGCGCTGGTGCAGGATACCTACACGCTTGCCATGCTGAACGCCAACCGTGCGGGCATTCCGGTCGTCGTGGCGATCGGCAACGACGGACGCCAGACCTCGGGCACGCCGGGCAATGACATGTTTGCCTATGCGGTCGGTGCGACGGACGCGCGTGATGCCGCGGCCGGCTTTAGCGGTGGTCGTACACAGGTTGTCACAACGTCGAATGTACTGAGCCGCGATGCGCTGCCTTACGTCTACTCCAAGCCCGATGTCTGTGCGCCGGGCACGGCGGTACGCTCAACCGTGCCCGATGGTGGCTACGCAAGCTGGAATGGTACCTCCATGGCAACACCGCACGTGGCGGGCGCCATGGCGTTGTTGTTGAGTGCGACAAGTTTGCAAGAAGTGGACCCGGCGGAGCGCGCGTTCTTAATTCAGGATTTGATGTCCGCCGGTGTGGAGGAGTTGGGTGAGGCGGGCCACGATCATCGCTTCGGCCTGGGTCGTATTGACGCTTTGCGTTCGGTCGGCTTTGCCTACGAGCGTGAGTTTGGTTTGTAGGCAAGACGGGATGACCGGGCGGATGCAGCGTCCTGTTCAACATCATTGCGGATAAGAATGTCGGTGGTTGTTGTGCATCGCCGGGCTCGGGCGTCGTCGTGGTTTCGTCTGCTGTAGCAAGCGTCAAATCAATTTTGGTAGGACCGAAAATAATAACTGGCCTGACCAAATAACGACGCGTATGCGATCACAGTTGCGTATCAGGTGTAGTCTCTAGCCTCGCTTTCCGGATCAGGTGGTAGCGGTTTGCTACTCCCACTCCTGAGCTTTAGCGGGCAAGGTTAGGCGGCTATGCGGAAATTGGTGTACAGATTTGTATGCCAATTGACACTGTTAAACGCCGCGAGAATGCCGAAATTCCAAGATGAAAAGCCATCAGAGCTATTGGTTTCGACAGGGATGTGAGTACGTCTGGTCACCACGGGGTGACCCACCAGACGGGGTCGGCCAAGCGAGGTCTTTTTAGCTTTAGGGGAATCACAATGTTTTATCTTCGTTTGGTGGTCGCGTGTGCGTTTGCGCTCGTCGCCCACGCCGTTAGCGCTCAGACTTTTTCCATTGTCGACGTGGGGGATTTTGGTGGGGCTCACCCGAATTATCCGGCGTCGAAGGCCGTGGATGGCAACACGGCTTTTTCGTCGCGATGGGCGGCGAACAATGGCGGTTCTGCGAGTAATCTTTTCGTTGATTTTGGCACCGTACGGCGGGTGGATGACATCGGCGTCGCCTGGGGCAGAGGCAACACGCGCACGCACCGCTTTGAAGTCCGTGCCCGATCCGGCACGAGTGGTTCGTGGACGCGCATCTTTTCCGGTACCAGCAGCGGCACGACCACGGGTATTGAGCAGTACAACGTCAATGACATCGATGCGCGGCAGGTGCGGGTCAAGGTGTTTTCCAATAGCGCCGGTACCGACTGGACGAACATCACCGAATTTGAGGTGTACGGAACCAGTGGCCCCAGTGGCAATCCGCCGCCGCCCCCTCCACCGCCCCCGACGGACCCGGATCGCGTGGACGTGCCGGCCAAGATTCAGGCTGAAGACTTTACCGACTACGTGGATTCTAATTCGACCAACAGTGGTGGCCAGTACCGGCCCAATGAAGGCGTTGATATTCAAAATACCGGCGATGCCGGTGGTGGCTTCAACGTCGGCTGGACCAACGCCGGCGAATGGTTGGAGTATGACATTCGAGTCAACAACAGCGGCGCCTTCAGTGCGGACATGCGTCTTGCCAGCACCAAGTCGAACAGCAAATACAGTATTTCGATCGATGGCTCGAAGGTCACCAGTAATCAAACGGTGAACAACACGGGCAATTGGCAGAACTACTACACAGACAGCGTGGGTATCGGAAATCTGAGCGCGGGCAATCATACGCTGCGCGTGAACGTCGAAGCGTCGGGCTTCAACCTCAACTGGCTTGAACTCAAAACCGGCACCGTCAATCCGCCATCACCGCCGCCGAGTGGTGACTTTGGTCTCGACCCCGGCGATGAGCCGTGGGAGAACTTTGACTTAAGCAAATGGGCGCTCGATACCCCGGCGCCACGGCCGAATGATTCGTGCAAAGCAGAGCGTACTGAAGAAGATGCGTGGGATGATCCCAATCCGCTCAGCAACGCATCGCGCCCATTTTTCTTTACCCACACAGATGGCGGTATGCGCTTTGTGACACGTGTCGATGGTCAGACCACCAGCGATTCGTGCAACTCCGGTTTCGTTCGTTCTGAGTTGCGTGAGATGCTGCGCGCCGGCGACACGAGTATCGACGATACGGGCGTGACCAAAAACAACTGGGCACTGGGCTATCAGCCTGGCAACCGCAATAACTGGGGTGGCTACAACGGCCGGCTTAACGCAACGCTGCGCGTCAATAAAGTGACGACATCCGGCTCAAGTAGCCAGGTTGGTCGCGTGATTATTGGGCAGATTCATGCCGATGATGATGAGCCGCTGCGTCTTTACTATCGACGCCGTGCGGGTCAGTCGAAAGGTTGTATCTATTTTGCCCATGAAATTCGTGGCGATGATGATGTCGACTTCTTCATGATTGGCAACGAATCGTGCACCAGCGGGCCGTCAAACGGGATTGAGCTTGGTGAGCTGTTTTCCTACTCAATTACCAACAGCGGTGCGGACATCTCAGTCGTTATTCGCCGGGGTGATTTCAACGGTCCGGTCATTGCCACCGAGAGCATCAACATGAATACGTTGAACAGTGGCTACGATCGTTCTGACGAATGGATGTACTTCAAGGCCGGTGCCTACACGCAAAACAACAGTGGCAATGACAGCGACGGTGACATCGTTACTTTCTATCGACTGTCGGCGACCCACGATGGCAACTAGGCAGGCTGTATAGTCGGCACAGCAACAGGGGTTTCGAGGAGCCCCTGTTGCGTGTTTCGTTGACTCACACTGATTATGAAAATATTGACGCTTGGTCTGCTTGTGGCGGCGCTTGGTTTTGGTATCGCAATGCTGGTCGAGTCTTCGGCGCGCCCGGATGCTCAAACCATTGCGCCGTTGTCGTACGCGCAGACAAACCGTGAACCAACGGATCCTGCGTTGAACCAGACGGTCATCGCCGGGACCATCGCGCCGCTGTCGTCCGCCGCGACACAGCCGGTGCATTGTGCAAACGCCTGTCCCCAAGTCCTCGAGGCATTGCGTGCAAGTGCACCGTTGGATGATGAAGATCATGCTGTGTTGTTGGCGGGTCTGGCTGATGTCGCGCGCTATATAAAGGCTGATGCCAACATTCGCGCCACGCTCATCGAACTGGCTTCAAGTAGCGATGATGGCAACAAACGTGCATTGATTCGTGTGGCTTTTGAGCAGGCCGGCCGCGTTCACAATCGTGAGTTGGGCACGTCGCTGTTGGGTGCCACTGATGCGCGTAAACGAAGGGAAGGGGTGAACGTGTTGGCGGCGGAAGTTGCCTTCGATCCCACGCTTATTGAGCCGCTGACGCAACTGCTGGCGTCAGAAATGGACGTTTACACAAAGATCGCAACGATCCGGGGTCTCGACAAGCCGGCACATTTTCGCGGTGAGCGCGCGATTCTTGCGGCGCTGCAATCTACGCTGCGCACAGAGATCAATCCGCAGTTGCTGGGCGAGGCACTCGTGGTCAGTGCACGTCTGGTCAATGAGCCCGAGGACATTTTTCATGCGGTGTCGAAGGCCATCGTGTCCGCCGATGAAGACTACCGCTTATACGGGCTTCAGGCGCTGGAGACGATCTTGCGGTCGCCGCCTGAGCATCAGCCGCCGCTGGGTTGGCAGAGTCGCGCCCAGGCCAGAGCCACACTGGAAGCACTGCTGGATCAGGATGCGCTGCGGGTCCCGCCCAGTGTCGTTCGCGAAGCTAGCTATATTTACGCGCGGCACTTTCATTAAGTGACGGCGGTTGGTTCTGCCTTACTTGGGCTATCTGGTCAATTGGTCATGCCAATTAGTAAATATTGGTTGTTGCATTAAGTTGCATGATATTACGATATTGGTATACGTTGGTGAAATCTACGCGTCGTCACCCCAATGGTCGAATTTGAGAGACCGCAGGTTTGATGGCCTTGCGATCGAGCGCTACGCACGTTGCTTTCGCTCAACAGAAAAACAATGGAGGGCAGCCAACATGTCCAAACGACTATTCCTTGCCGTGGCCTTGGGGGCCTTTTTTATTAGCCCGAGTGCATGGGCACAAGATTCAGATGGCGACGGGGTTAATGACCAGGTCGACAATTGCCGCCTGATCGCCAACCCGGCACAGACCGACGGCGACAGCGACAACATCGGCAACCAGTGCGATGCCGATATCAACAACGACTGCATTGTGAACGTCGTCGATCTCGGGATTTTCCGAACACGCTTTTTTACGCCCGACGCGGTGGCTGACTTCAACGTAGATGGCATCGTCAACGTGCTTGATCTGGGTATTTTGCGCACCCTGTTTTTTCAACCGCCGGGCCCCAGCGCCGCTGGTTGTGATGCCGGTTCGAACACGCCGGGTCAAATTGCGCTCAGTGGCGTCACGTTGGTGGGCAGTACGCTGACGGCCACCGTTACCGATCCCGATGGCACCGGTGCCATTTCCTACGTTTGGGCCGCCGATGGTGTGGCGATTGCTGGCGCCACGGGCAGCACTTACACACCGACCGCCGATGAGCGCGGCGCTGTGATGAGCGTTACGGCCACCTACACCGACAACGGCGGTGCCGCGGAAGGGCCAATAACGGCGACCGCCGGCGACATTGTCTACAGCGCGATTGTGACCGGCGAGTCCACGCTTCTGGCGGCCACCTTGGCGGCATCTGAGGGTGATGTGATCGGTCTGGCTGATGCGGCCGGCGGCGACGATTACGCGGATATGGCTGAGATTGTTTTCTCCGCCGACGGGCTTTTGGTGCGCCGGACGCAGGGCAGCAACGCCGTGATCACCGGAGCAACCTGCATTGTGCTGGATGGCGAAGGCATGATCGCCGATGGCCTGGCCTTTGACGATCTCGACTGGATCGGCGGCGGTGCCTGCGACAGCAACGGCGACGGTTCGGTGTATGTGAGCGGCGACAGTGTGGTGCTGCGTAACAGCGAATTCCGCGGCGAGGCAGAGCCGCGCACGGTCCCATCCGGCGATGCGTATCACTACGTCACGCTCAAAGGTTTTCAAAACGTGATCGAGCGCAATCTGTTCACGGGCAAAGATATGGACAACGAAGGCTCGGCCATCTCCGTGTTCGCTGATCAAACGCCTGAAAATAACGAAGACCACTTAATCCAGTACAACCTGTTTATCGACATGCCGGGCAAAAGTGGCGTGACCTCAAATCGTGATTCAACGGCGCACGCGCTGCAGATTGGGCGTACCACCGGAGCAGACGCACAGGGCGAGGGTTTGGTGACGGTGCGTTACAACCGTTTCGAAAACGTGCAGTCCGAACGTCGCTTGATGCGCGTTCAATCCAGCAACAACGTGATTGAGGGCAATACGGTCGTCAATTCGCTGGGGCTGATTGCGCTGGAAGACGGTTTTGGTAACACGGTTCGCAACAACGTGATCTTGTCGGGCGGTGCGGATAACGACGATGGCGGCATCAGCTTCGCACCGTTGGGACACACCATCAGCGGCAACTACATCAACAATCTGCGCACGACGTCGAGTCAGCGTGGCGGCCTGCTGATTAACCCGGATCCGCTGAGCGGCTCGGGCAACACCGCGATTCTGGCGACGCCAGGACTCGACTTTACGGTTGCCGTGGCGAACAACAGCGTCGTCAATGCACGTCAGGCGATTTTGTTCGAAGACGCCGACTGCACCGATCTGGCGCCAATCCTTGATTTCGACAGCAACCTGATCATGAATCAGTCGAGCAGCCAGTCGATCAACGCCAACACCAACGGCGTCAATCGCAACGCGGTGGTAGACGATTCGTTCCTGGCGGTGCCCTGTGCCATCGATGCGGCGTCAGATTTCGACAACAACCATTTCTACTCGGCGGCACTGTCGCAAAGCGGTACGTTCAACTTCAACGGTGCCGCGGCGGATAACGTCAGTGGTCCTGAAGATGGCGCGACGTTTGTGCAGGATGCGGATGGTCTGGTCAGCGGTTCCGGGCCGGATGCCGGCGTCGGCGCCGATACGTCCAATCTCGAAGTCATTGATGCCACGCAGGTCGGCCCAGGTTCTACCTGGACCGGGCCTGCGCCGTTGACGTCGGCCTTCTCCGCTTTGGTTGCGGCCGATCTTCAGGGCTACACCGTGGTCGAGGAACGCGGCCTGGACGCCGACGGCGCGGGCGTCGGTCTCAGCGCGTATGACCTGATTCGCAATCTGGGCGGCAGCGGTGCCATCGAGTCGCCCGATCTCTATGCCGAGAATCATCCAGGCGTCGATCACATTTATGAAGCGACCGATGCACTCGTCGGTCCGCATTTCGTTTTTGCGATTCACCGCGACATCGATATTGACCGCGATCGTCTGGACATCGACGATCGCCAGCGCAATGAGATCAAAACCTACGGGCCGTCTGAAGATGCGGTGAAGGGTTACGAGAATGAGACGCTCGCGTTTCAATGGAAGTTTCAGATCAATCCAGATATGGAAGTGTCGAGCAATTTCTCGCACTTCTTTCAACTCAAGGCTGTCGGTGGACCCGACAGCCAGCCGGTGGTGTCGCTCACCGGCAACGAGCGCAGCGGGGAGGATGGTTTGGAAATTCGTCAAAGCCCGCTGTCGCAGTTTACGATTCTCGACCGGGTGGACTGGTCGGCGGTTACCGGGGAATGGGTTGAGGTGTACTGCCGCGCCACGTTTTCGGATCAGGGCTCGCTGCGCCTGATCGCGCAGCGTATGAGCGACCAGGAAATTTTGTTTGATGTGAACGAGACGGCGCTGGACATGTGGCGCGGCGATTCGGCGGATCACTTTGTGCGCCCAAAATGGGGCATCTACCGCTCGCTGCTCGATAGCGGCAATTTGCGTCCCGACGAGGAAATCGTGCGCTTCGCCAACTTCACCATTCGCAAGCTCCAGAGCTAGTCCTTTCGGGGCGCATCCAGCCCCATTCGTCACCGCGCGTCGTAAAGCGTTACGATGCGCTCATGAAACACCTTATCGAAGTCGCTGCCGTTCTGGGCTGCGCGCTACTATTTGGCCAACAAGCGGTGGCCGACGAATCGTCTCAGGGCAGCCAGTCTTTCGCGGCCTTTGATCGCTGTCAGCTTGCGAGCGGGCAGTCCATCGCGCCGTGTCGCATCGGCTATCGCACCTTTGGCAAGCTCAACGCCGACAAGTCCAATGCGGTACTGGTGCCAACGTGGTTTACCGGCACGTCGCAGGAGCACGAATCTTTGGTGGCACCGGAGTTGTTGGACCCGGCGCAGTTTTTTATTGTGATTGTCGATGCCATTGGCAACGGCGTGTCGATATCACCTTCCAACAGCGCCACGCAGGCCGACGAATCTTTCCCGGTGATCACCATTGCCGATATGGTCGACAGCCAGCACAAGCTGCTCACCGAGACGCTGGGTGTGACGCAGCTGCACGGCGTTATGGGGCTGTCCATGGGCGGCATGCAGGCCTTTGAGTGGGCCGTTCGCTATCCGGATTTCGCGCAGCGCACAGTGGCCGTGATCGGCAGTCCACGACTGGCCACGCTTGATATCGCGTTGTGGGCCAGTCGCAATCGACTGCTCGGATGGTACCGGGAATGCGAATGCACCGAGGCGCTCGAGACGCTGGCCGGTTTGCGCATGCTTGGCAGCGTACCGACCACGCTGTCCGACGACGTGCCGCGTGAGAAAACCGAGGAGGCCATCGTGGCGCGCGGCGGCCAGACCACCATGAGCGTGGGTAAATCCTGGGATCAACAGCGTCAGGCTGAAGCGATGATGACGCACAACATTGCGCGCGATCTCGATAATGACCTAAAGCTCGCGGCCGAGCAGATAAACACCGACCTGCTGATCATCGTGAGTAACGACGATCGCGTGGTAACGCCCGCACCCGCGCGTGAGTTTGCACGCCTGTCGGTGTCGCCGCTGGTCGAGCTGGATGAAGACTGCGGCCACGGCGATCCGTGGTGTGCGCAGGATGAATTCAGCTTTGCGGTGCGGACGTTCCTGGCGCCCTGATGTAAACGCGTGGCAATGCCCTACTGATACTTGCGCTGAATTTCATACATCTCAGCCTGCAGCGCCTGCTGCATCTCGAGCATTTTCGCTTGACTGCCCTGCATGATTTTTAGCTGTTCGTTACGATCTGCGCCGCGAGATCGAGCGGTGGCCATCGATTGTTGCAAGGCCATGAATTCTTTTTCGAAACGCGCCTGCGCTGCCTGCATCTCAGTGTTCATTTTCTGCATGCGCTCTTGGCGGGTCATTGGTGGTGGCGCGGGTCGGTTGGCGCCGCTCGTTGAGCCTGCTTGTGGCAGCGGCACCGGTGCATTCCACGCTACGCGCTGCGTGGTGTTTGTGGCCAGTGATGCAAACGGTGCGCTAACGACACGCGGTGGCAGCACTGACCGTATGTCCTGCGTCGGGCGTTCAGTACCGGGCTGTGCGAGTACCGTGTTGGTCAGTGCAATCAGCTGGCGCTCCAGCGTTTTTACCTCCGGGTTGCGACACGGCGTGCCGCGCATCAGCTCAACGATGCCGGTGTACACAGCGGCTTTGAGCGGCGTGTTAAACGGATTGTCGCTGCGCTTTGCCCCTTTGTACGTGGCCAGTCGATCGCGCAAAGCGACAAACTCTGGATTAACCGTATAGGTGGCCTCAAACGTCTGACCGCCGGACCTTGTGGTGACGCCGTATTCATCGGTTTCGATGACGACCGGCGTAACGTGCTCGTATTTTTTGGGGGAGGCACCGGCGTCGAAGCACGCCTCGCCAAACACGGGGTAGGCGTACATGTACTTGTTGGCCACTTCGCGTAATAGCTGCAGCTGATTGGGATCAAACGCCGTGTCAAAAACACGCTCCAAAACACCGCCGCCGAGAATTTTTTTACGTTCGTTGAAAAACGCCCGTACAGACTGCTGATGCAGAAAGTCCATCTGCCGCACCGCAGTTAGATCGCCGCGGTAAATGGCATTGAGATAGCGCCCGCCCGGCAGGTCGCAAAAGACACCGGAGCACGCCGGTCCAAAGCGATTTGCGGCGAGCCACTGGGCGTGTTTTTCGGCTTTGGCGCTCAATGTGCGTGTGTCCACCTGCACCGGCGCCTCGTCGTGGGTCTTGGGCTGCACGTAGCGATAGCGTGTGCGATCCCAGCGCTTTGAGTCGCCGGCGCTGTAGGCGTT
>JBGCEL010000090.1:0-3588 GCA_045106455.1 Gammaproteobacteria bacterium | reverse complement strand
ACCTTGATCCAACGCTTCGGTGGCGCGCTTAACCTGAACATCCATTTTCATCTGTTAGTACTGGACGGTGTTTATCTTCGCCGACCGGGCGATGGCGTGCGGTTTGTTCGCGTACCAACGCCCACCGCAGGTGAGCTGCAGTGTGTCATTGAACGTATCGCCCAGCGCGTTGGCCGTCATCTGGAACGACGCGGACTGTTGGTGCGTGACGCGGAGAACGCGTATCTCGATTGGTACAGCGAACAGACCGATGCGATGGATGAGTTGGCGGGTCATTCGATCACCTACCGCGTTGCGGTCGGCCCAAATCAAGGCCAAAAGGCGTACACCCTGCAAACCCTTCCGGCGATATCACCCGACGACAACGCGCCAGGCGAACTGGCCAACGCCGCCGGCTTTTCACTGCACGCCGGAGTGTCGATCAGAGCCGGGGACCGAGACAAACTCGAGCGACTGTGTCGCTACGTGGCTCGAGCAGCGGTGGCGGACAGTCGATTGTCACTCACCCGCGACGGGCAGGTTCGCTACTCGCTCAAGACGCCCTGGCGTGACGGCACCACCCACGTGGTATTTGAACCGTTGGATTTTATCGCGCGCCTGGCGGCGCTGATTCCGCGCCCCGGTGTGAACCTCACCCGCTATCACGGGGTGTTTGCACCCAACAGCCGTGCCCGGGCGCAGGTCACGCCAGCGCGGCGGGGTAAGCGTCCGGCCAGGGACTCCGTCGCAAAACCACGCGACCGTCACGACCTGACCTGGGCCGAACGTCTCAAGCGCGTGTTTCGAATTGACGTTGAAGTGTGCCAACACTGCGGCGGTGCGGTCAGAATCATCGCTTGCATAGTGCGGCCGGTGATCATCGATCGGATACTGCGCCATCTACGGCGAACGCGAAGACCGACCAGGCGTCAACGGCCGCAAGTGTCACGCGCACCACCCTGATCACTTTGATGCCTTAAACTGTCTCCAAAGTGAGTGTCTTTCGAGTCACTCGACGCCGCACTCGTCCTGAGTTTCGACCCTCAGTTCATAGCTCAACGCTTTGCAACGCTTTGCGTGTTGACCAATACACTCCCCTAGCCTCGCCGACCAAACGCCCGTCCGACGTATCGCAACTTTCACTCTTTTTTCTGATCAAGCGCTCGTTTGCAATACTTCGTGTAGGGCGTTTATGCTTCCTATTCTCGTACATGCGCTCAGCGGCAACGGCGTGCTCGAGCGCTGTCGGGAAGTCGGCTTTGAAATAGTGGGCGATCGCGAGCACTCTAAGCGCCGCTGCCTGACGGGCCGTATCGCCGGCCGCTTCGGCTTCCTCAAGAATGGCACGACTCACATCAATGGCGCGTTGCGCATCGGATTGGGCGAATCTTTCGGCTTCCTGCAGAGGCGTTGGGGCGGCGTCTGCTGCCGACGGGTTCTGGGCCAGTGCGGTGGTCGCGATTGCGCACAACACCCATGCCAGCAGCATCGCCATCACGCAGCGCCATGGTGCTCGAACGTGAGCGCTCAGTTGGGCACGCGCTCAGGCTGTGTGTCGGCCGTCCACTGGCGGTTTCAGCCGCAACACCACTTTGTGAAAATGTGTGTCACGCATGAGCGGTGCCGGGGCTGCGGATCACCGGTCACCCACACCTGATTCCAATGCGACATTCATCAGAGTCAGTGCATCCGGGCGCAGCAGAAACCCATCGTTGATCGCGTTAATCGCCGCGCGCTTGAAGGGCGTCAGATAGGCCTCACGACTTGGGTACAGTGCGTCGAGCGTTGCATCGTCGAAGGGCGCAAAACCGCCAAACAGCCCGCAGAAGCCAGGGCCATCATTCGATTCCACGTAGGTGCCGACAGGCGCTTCGATGTTCGGCACGCGTATCCCGTCGATACCGTTGCCGTTGGCATCGCGCGCGAGCACGGTGTTGCCATCATCATCGGTCGTCAGCGCCATGAAACGGCTTGCGGGTGGCGTGGCACCGGCGCCAATCCAGCGTTCAAGCGCAACAAACAGCGCCGACTGCACGTAGCCGATGCGGATTGGGTTGTAGGGAATCTCCGGTGCGGGGCAGAAGCTCGGCGGCAGTCCCAGATCGCGCACCAGTGCCTGACCGCCCACAGCATTGAGCTGCGCATCGACGTGCGAGCCGCCAGCCATTTCGTAGAAACGCAGCAATGGATAATCCTCCTCGCTTTGACGCACCGGAAAGGAAGGAAAATTGACCACCTCGGTTTGCGTCTGGAAGCGGATCACGGGCGCATCGACACGAGTGAGGTTGCGATCGTCGCCGCGCACCAGATTCTCAGGCGTCGTGTCGGTGGGTCCCCGTACGTGTTTGGCGCTCGCGCCACCGGCGGAGATGTAGTAGCCGTCATAAACAGCGCCGCCGCCTGGCAGCTGTGCGGTGCTGTGAAACGAATTGGCGTAGGTGACCTGATAGGCGGCAGACTGCGAGTAGCCCACCATAATCATCTGCGCCACACTCAGGTCGGTCAGTGGATTGTCGGCCGACGAGGGCGATTTGAGCAGTGTGCCGATCTGCGTCAGCATGTCCCAAACCTGTCCAAAATCCGGCATGGACAGTGTGGCGTAGCGCTCGGTATTGCGCGGCGGCCACGGATCCTGTCCCCAGCTATCGCGCAGGAAATCCACCGTGACCGGCTTGGTACTCACGCCGACCCAGACGGCGCCCTCGCGCACGATGTGCTCGTAGGTGCTTTGCCAGATTGGATCGCCATCCCAGCCTGCGGTGGCGTTGAGTACCTCCACATACACCGATCCGTTGAAGTCGGCGGCGTTGTCAGGCCGGCGTACCAGCATTCGCGTGACGTACGGCACGTCGGCCTGCACCACCTCGATGTCCGGACGCTGACCGGCATCGTCGGTGTAGTTATAGAGGTTGGCCGTGCCGGCCACCAGATATTCCTCCTCGCGGTAGCCCACTTCGGTGAGATCCTCAAACCAGGCGATGAACGGCGTCGAGCGCGTCTCCGGGTCGCCGGGCGTGATCGGCAGCAGTTCGGTCGTCACGTCTGCCAGCGCGTGGGCGCACAACATCGCGCTCAGCAAACAGGGAATTGCGAAGCGATTGAGTGTTTGAGGCATGGCGATTTCTCCCGGAAATTTTGAATTATGCGAAAACAATAACTGATATCGGTATCCGGTAACAATTTTCAGTGCAGTCCGAAATGCGGCCTTTTGGCAACACTTGTTCACCGTTGGTTGGTGAATATTTATTTATTATCAGAGTGTTACTAACTGATGGAGTATGGGTATGGAAGGTCTTCTGCCTTTGATCATTAGCCTTCTTAGCTCAGGATCATCGCTTGCATATTGCGGCCGGTGATCATCGATCGGATTCTGCGTCATCTGCGGCGAACGCGAAGACCGACCCGACGTCAACGGCCGCGGGACTGTTAGAAATTCTGTGTCAATCCATTGACCTAGAGGTTAGAGGATTGACGCAGAATTTCTAACAGTTCCTCATTTGGTAAGGCAGTACCTCGTCTACGAGCACCGCGGCAGTATCGACCATGCGGCGTGCGCCGAAGCTCGGGCAAAACCCTCGGCCCTGGCAGCTGAGGCGACCAGGTTCTCAG
>JBGCEL010000089.1:0-51415 GCA_045106455.1 Gammaproteobacteria bacterium | reverse complement strand
CAGGGAACCAGTCCGGTAGCGCGGTCATCAACAGCAGGGCCACCACGGTTTCCGTGCCCTCAACGAGCCCCGTGGAATAGAAAAACGACTTGCGGCCGTGGGCGCTGGTCTGTAGTCCGCGTTTTTCGGCGAGGATGGCGTAGGCCAAAAAGCTGCTGCACGTCAGACAGAAGCTGGCCAGTAACGCAGCCGCGGGCAGGGCGTTGGCGGCCGGGTTGGCAAACGCGAAACCCAGCGGTACGGCGGCGTAAAACACATAATCAGACACAATGTCGAAATAGCCGCCCCAGTCGCTCACGCCGTGGTGGCGCGCGACCGCACCGTCCACGCCGTCGAGAATGCGATTGATGGCCACCAGCGCCAGCGCCAGATAAAAATGCTGCGTGGCAATCGCGACGGCCGCCGCCACGCCGACCAGTGCGCCCAGCGCCGTAACCGCGTTGGCGCTGGCGCCCAGACCAATGGCGACACGGGCCAGCGCCGCCAAAATCGGATTAATGAGTGGCCGCACGGTGGTGTCGAGCATCAGCGTTGCCCCGGTGGCGTGAGCTGCGTCACGACACCGCCGGCGGCCGCCACATCTTCTTGATCATGGGTTACCAGCAACGTGGGCAGGCCAGATTCGCGGGCTTTAGTGAACACCAGTTCGCGCACGCTGCTGCGCGTGGCGGGGTCCAGGGCGCTGAACGGTTCATCAAGGAGTAGCGCACGCGGTCTTGCCAGCAGCACGCGCAATAGCGCAACGCGTGCCTTTTGACCGCCCGACAGCGATGCCGGATCGCGCTCGGCGAACCCCTCAAGACCCACAGAGCCAAGCGCTTCATCCACCAGAACACGGCGCTCGGCTTTTGAACCGGAATCCCGCAAACCAAACAACACGTTGCCGGCTACGCTTAAGTGCGGGAACAACACGCCGTCCTGAAACAAAAGGCCGAGCTGTCGATTCTGCGCCGGCATGTGGGTGAGGTCCGTCGCGTCCAGTCGCAGCTGTCCGCTGGCGCGAATGTCCGGGGGTAAAAAACCGCAAGCGAAGGCCAACAGGCTGGATTTCCCGCTCCCACTTGGGCCAAGCAGGCAGCGCGTGGTACCGCCGGGTATTTCGAAGTTTAACGGTTCGAAGAGTGCGCGGTCGTTCACAAAAAGCGTTACGTCAGAAAAACTCAACACGCTCATGGTCAGTGCACGCCCCGGAAAGACCGATACAAAAAACGCCCCGCCGTAAACGCAAGCGCGAAGGCCAGCAAAGGGCCCGCGGCAAGCAGTATGGCATGCACGGCGGCCAGACGCAGACTGCCCGAGCCCACCGCGGCGGCAGCTTCGGTGGCGGCCGTGTTTACCCGGCCCGCACCGGCAAACAGTGTCGGTAAATACAGCGCCAGGCTAATCGAAAAACCCAGCGCCATGGCCACCAGCAAAGCGCGTGATAGCAGCGGCAGCGTGATGCGCCACCAGGTGGCCACACTCGATTGACCGAGCGTGAAGGCCACTTGGGTGAGCCGCGGATCGAGCGCGGCGCGTGCCGGCGCGAGCACACCCCACAGGTACGGCAGGGCAAATACCAAATGCAGCCACACCACCGCTGCAACCGTGCCGTCTATGTGCAAGCGCGTCAGCAATACCTGCACGCCAAACAAAAACGTCATTTGCGGTAGAAGCAGCGGCACAAACAACCACACGCCTACGCGTTGACGCAGGCTTGGCCGGGTGTGCACATGTTCGGCCGCGGGCAAAACCAGCACCACGCCAAGCACCGCGGTCAGAAGGCCAATGATCACAGTGAGGCTGCCCGTGGCGCCGAGCGCGGGCAGACTGTCGAGCCAGCTGGCGGCATCAAAACGTTGCGGCAGAATGGCTGGGAAACGCCACGGCCCTGCGGTTGAGCGCAGTCCAATCGCAAGGATCGACAGCATACCCAACGCCCACAGCATCATCGCAAAGCCCGCGATGACTTGTCGCAGCGGTTGCTCGGCCAAGCGGCGGTGCCCACTCTCGGCGGCGCGTAAGACGATGCGTCGAGCCGCGCGCCCGACCACGGCCGCCAGTGCAATCACGCACACGCTTAAAGCCAGCAGCAACAGCGAACCGGCAAACGCCTGCGCCTGCATATCGGGTGCCGCATCGCTGAGCCAGCGCCACAGCATGACGGCAAATGTTGGCGGGAGATCCGGGCCCAGTGTGAGCGCGAGTTCGACATTGCTCAGGCCGTACACCAGCACAGCGGCCACCGGCAGACGAATTTGCTGCTGTAGCAGCGGAGCGATTGTGGTCAGCCAGGTTTTGAGCGCGCCGTAGCCGAGCGCCTTGCCCTGATGCAGATACTGTTGCGCCGGTACCTGCGACAGTGCGGCCACCAGCGCCATAATGAGAAAACAGGATTCTTTCAGTGTGAGGCCAAGGATCAATGTCAGCCCGGGCGGATCCCGTACGATGAGCCAGTCCGGAGGAAGTAACCATCCCGTGGCCCACGGTGAAAACAGGCGCAATATCAAACCCGACGGCGCGAGCACCAATGCCAATCCAATGCCCAAAGCCAAATGCGGCATAGCAAGCAATGGCAGGCTCCAGCCCGTGAGCCGCCCGCGCCAGCCACCGGTCACGGCCAGTGCCACCAACAGGTGAGCAAAGATAAGCGCCAGCGCCGTGGAGACAACCGCACTGAGCACGCTCGCACTGATGGCCGTGGCAAGACCCGGCGCGGCCAGCACGCGCTCAAATGCACTGGCATCCATACCGAACACCACGGCGGCCAACAGACCGGCCAGCGTCGGCAGCAGCGACACGCTCAACACTAGCCAGACCGAGGCGCGCATCATCGTGTGTAGCGCTCGAGCCAGGCCCGCTCCAGCGCATCATTCCAGCTGGGATGCGGTTCGCTGATTTGCGGCGTGGTGGGCGGTGGTGTCGCGATGCCGCGGGCGGCGCGATCGAAAACACGCTGCTCGGCCGCGGTCAAACGCGAGACATCGAGCACGGTCGTGTCGCCCCAGTGGCGTTCGTCGGCCTTGCGCGCCTGCGCCTCAATGCTAATCAGAAAAGCGCCCACCACCATCGCGGCTTCTTTGGCACCGCTATTAAACGGAATCGCAACGAAGTGGCTATTGGCCAGAGCGCCGTCTCGCAGCTGCACGCCACGCATGCTGCCGTGCAACTCCCCTTGCCCCATGGCACGGCTCGCCTCGGAGGGGTTGTAGGACAGCATCCAGTCCAACTCGCCCAGTGCCACCAAATCACGTTGGGCCGGGCCGCTGCGCGGAAACAGTCGGCCGCGTCGCCACATCGAGACGTGGGCACGATCGAGCCATGTCCAAAGTGGTTGGGTTACAGCGGCAAAATCTTCGGCCACGGGCTGCTGCAGACGGGCCGGGTCAGTCACCAGTGCAACGAGCATTTGTTTTAGAAACGCCGTGCCCACAAACGCCGGCGGTTGCGGGTAACTAAAGCGGCCGGGCGTTTGTTCGATAGCGATCAGCAACGCCTCGGGCGTACGCGGCACGGGCGACACTTGATCGCTGTCGTAGAAAAAGGTGAGCGCTGAGGAGCCCCACGGCATTTCATAACCGTCCGTATCGAGATTGCCATCGCGCGCGATGGTCTGGCTTGCCCAGTTAATTCGATGCGCGCCGGGCGCGTCAAGTGCCCACGGACCGTGGAGCAAATTGGCGCGCTTTAGTGCGGCGAAATTCTCGCCATTGATCCACAGCAAATCGACGGAGCCGTCGGTGTTTCTTCCGGCCGTTTTTTCAGCCCGTATGCGCAGCACCGCTTCGGCAATGTCACCCACCTTAACGTGCTTGAGTGTGATGTCGTGGTCCTCACGCACCCGCAGCGCCACCCATTCAATGTAGCGATTGATGGACGGGTCGCCGCCCCAAGCGTTGAAGTAAACCGTTTGCCCGCGCGCGGCGTCATACAACGTCGCGTGGGCGGTGTCCTGTGCGCTTACGAAAACACAGCACGTTAGCGCCAGCGCTGCGAGCCATATTTTCAAAACAGATAACGCATACCGAACTGGAACTGACGTGGTGCGCTGGCATTGCGTTGCACGAACGGTTGCCCAAAGACCTGAATTTGATTGGATTGGGTTGCGGAGTTCGCAAAGCCAGACAGGTTGTTTCGGTTCAGCAAATTAAATACGTCGGCCGACAGCTCTAAACGACCGTCGCCCAGACGCGGCTGATAGCGCAAACCCAGATCAAACGTAATGGTCCACGGCAGCCGATCCGAATTGCGCCGCGTGCCGGGGGCGCGATCCGAATTACCCAGATACGCATCGGCGAACGACGCGCCGTCACCGTTGAGATCGGTGGTGCCAAAGATGGTGGCATCGGGGATCAGATTGATGGGCTGACCCGATTCGATTTGCGAGGCCAGTGTCACGCTGACCGACTCCCGCGGAAACCAACTTAAGATGCTGGAAATAACGTGACGACGATCATTAATGGACGGTCCCCATTCGTCGTTAAACTGATTGGAGTTGGCCGAGCGAAAGTTGATGTCGTCCGTGTTGTTGGTGAGCTTTGACAGCGTGTAGGCCACGCGCAGGCCCCACGGGCCGCCCGCCGGGTCGCGCTCAAGCGTAAGGTTGAGGGCGCGGTAACGCGATTCGCCGGCGGTCTCTGAGACGACAATTTGACGTGCGCCGCCGGCGACGGCCGCGATCGGACGCGTGGCATCGGCGTCGGCCTGCGTGCGAATGAGTCCCAGCATCTGAGCCAGATCGCGACGCGCGGCGTCGTCGGGCAGGGCGCGTAATGCAGTGATGTTGGCCTCCGTTAAATTCGCGAGGTTGGGTGAAAATGGTGTTGGCGCGTTGAGGTCGCGCAGTCGCAGTTGACGTTGCCCACGATAGTAAAGCAGATCCGCTGAGGCCAGCCAGCGGTCGGCAAACTGCCACTGCGCGCCGGCCGATAGTTGCACGGTGTACGGACTGTCCAGACCGTTGGGGTTGAGGATACGGCGCTCGTTGGAGACGGCCGTGTCGCGCAGGTTCGCTGCAGCGGCAGGCGTTGGGCACTGCAGGAAGCCGGCGGGGCAGTCTGGGCTCACGGTCAGATTACCGTCGAACGTCACATCCGCGGGATTTAAATCTTGCGGCAGAATGCCGGCTGCGGCCAGCGCATTGAGTTGGGAGACGAAGGCGGCTGAGGTGGTGTTTTGTTGCAGAGCGTCCGACAGCACGGTGTAGGGCAGACGTTCGAAGTAAACACCGGCACCGGCGCGCAGCGCCAGGTTGTCGCGCGCCTGAAAATTGAGCGCCAGACGCGGTGCAATGTTGTTGGTGTCAGCGCTGCGGGCACCGGCTTCGGTCAGGCTGTCGTAATCCCAGCGTAATCCGGCGGTCAGCGTCAGATCTTGCGACAGACTGACCTGATCTTCGAAATACAGCGCCAGCTGATTCTGGTCTTCGCCAAAACGTGCGGGCCGTAATTCGACGGCGTAGTTCAAAATTTCGACGTCCGTGGGAAGATCGCCCACATCAAGTGCAGCGCCGAGATTTTGTACGCGTATGGCAGCGAGCTGGGCCTCGGTGAGTCGCACTCGGTAGTTGCCGTCCGGATTACCACCACCTTCGAGTGAGAAATCCGAACGAATGGCATCAATACCAAATTTGAATGCGTGGCGATCGGTCAGCCAGGTGAAACGCTGCTGCAGTTGGACCGAGCGTTCCTGATCAAAAAATGAAAATCCGGGATGGCCGAGCACCGCACCGGTCAGGCCGCTGGGAAGCTCCACAGCCACTTGCGGCGAACGGCGATCGAGTGCCTCCGCGTAGTCCCAGTCAAAGCGGCTGAACGACAGGCTGGTTTCTGAGGTGAACGCCGCACCGTCGTAGGTAGCCGACACCGCCGCGAGTGTGGATTCGCGTTTCTGCACCGAGCCGGCAGTGGGGAAAGTGACACCGCCGTCCAGTCCGCCACCCTGACGCTCAATTTCTACATCGCCACGATTTAGACGCAGCGCCAGCTGCCAGTCGCGATTGATGCGATGGTCCACTTTCAATGAGGCGAGCAGCGAGTTGTTTTCGCCGCGCACGGTTTCGTTCACACCCAGTTCGGGCGAGTTTAGAAGATTGTCCTTTTGATCGTCGGTGACCTCGACGTTGGCGTAGAAAAATGTCTGGTCCTGCTTAATCGGTCCGCCCAGCGAAAAGCCATACTGGTCACGGCGAAAGCCGTCGCGCACGGGGTTGCCCGCGAGATCGCGTTGGGCAAATGGCGAAGAGGCATCCACACCTGCGCCCGGCCTGCTCAGATAAAACATCTCGCCCAACCATTCGTTGGTCCCAGACGGTGTTGTGACGTTGATGACCCCGTTACCGGTGCGGCCGTACTGCGCCGAGTAGGATGAAGCCAGCACCGTCACATCCGAGACAAAACCGGTTGAGATTGGAAACTTCGGCCCGCCGAGAAAATTCTCGTTGTTGTCCAGCCCGTCGATTAAATACTGAGCGAATAGCCCGTTGGCGCCGTTAATCGAAATGGGGGGTGCTTCGGGAAAAAAGCCGGTGGAAGGGACGACGTTCGGTAAGCGGATCAGGGCGCGTGCTAAGTCGCGCGCTTCAATTGGCAGCGTTTGCAACGCCACGCTGTTAAGACCCGCGCTCACCTCAGCGTCCAGCGCGTTCACGCCCAGCGACTCACGTTGACCGGTGACGATCACGCTCTCGACCAGCTTGACCCGTACCGCACGCCGTTCGTTACTGCGCAGGCTGATGCCGCGCGCGAGCTCGACGTTGTCCACGCTGACCACGTAGTCCGTGCCGGCGGGTATGCCAACAAAGCGCGCGCGGCCGGTTGAGTTGCTGAGCTTGCGTGCCTCAAAGCCGGTTTTTGGATTGAGCAGCCGCACTTCTTTTTGCGCCACATCGGCGCCATCGCCGGCGCTGACGGCCACATCGATGCTGCCGGCGTAGGTGGCGATGGGATACAAACAACAGGCAAAGAGCGCAATAGCGGCGCGAGTCAGGCGGCGATTGCCAGACAGTTCGAGTGACATGATCGAAAGATCCTCAAGGTCAAAAAACGGGTTTGCCACGGTCATGGGCGGGGCAGGGTGTAAGTGTGCACGCGCCGGCGACAAAATTGGTCACATTTTGTGATTCTCTGGTGAGGTTGTGTTCAGGTTGGCTCGCGTACACTTTGCCCATGTGGACGCAAAAACAGATATCTCTGCGGGTGCTGGTCGCGGCGCTGTTCCTTCTGGCGCCTGCGGCGTCGGCGGCCCCCACGACGATTCCGCTGGATCGTGCCGAGAGCTGGGAGGCTCTGTCGTTTCGCAAGATTCCGGCCAATGCGGTGTCATTCGGCGAGGATGGTCTGACGCTTGGCATCAACGGCTCGGCGAGCCCTCTGGTACACGGGCTTAGCGCCGCCACCCCGGTGTCGCGAATACGCGTGCGCGGCCACTGGCGTGGCGCGCTGAACCTGCCGGCGTCGGCCGTGCAGGGCGACACGGGCGTGGATGATTTTGTGCTCAAGCTTGGCCTGGTGGAGGCCGGCGATCAGACGCTCAACTGGTTTCAACGCAAAATTGCGGCTCCATGGATTCGCACCTTGTTCAAACAGGCGCCCAAAGGCAGCGGTGTGAGGCGGATTCATTTTCTCTCAACCACGCAGCAGTCGGCCCAGCTCAATCAGTCGCGTGTGCATCCTTTAAGCGATCTGCTGTACGAGACACGAGTCACTTTGCTCGATGCGCCGGGCGCGTTTGAAATGGACGTCACGCTGCCTGAGTCGGTGGATGTTTTGGCGTTGTGGATTTCAGCCGATGGCGACGACACAGGCTCGCAATTTACGCTGCATCTGGATGACATTACGCTGAACTAGCGCTGCAAGTGTTTTAGCAGCGGCGGCCAGATCGCGCCGTATAGGCAGTAAGTGCATAGTACGCCGCCAACGACGCGCGCGATCGGATGCCCGGCCAAAGCGATCAATCCGATGCCCAACATGCCGATGCCGAGCAGTCCTTCGTACTGACCCTCGAGCCACTGCAGTGGTCGCATGGACCAGTGTCCGGCGAGTTGGAGGCGAACAATGGTCTCCACCAGTGCGGGGTTGTCCGGTTCTGCGCGCAGCATTTCCTGCGCCAGACGCAGCGCGCCGGGCGCGTCGCCGCGGTCTTCCAACACAACGATCAGGCTGTGCAAAGTGGCGCTCGCTTGTGGATCGGATTCCATCATGTCTTTTAGCGTGCTGTTGACGTGGTCGTGCTCGCCACGCATGAGCGATGTGAACACGATAGCCTTGCGTGCACCGTTGTGGTCGGGTGATAACTCAATGGCGCGGCGCGCCAGCGCGTAGGCGTGACCCTGATGAACGGTTGTGACCAGCATGAGAGCGAAGTCTGAGACGTAGTCCACGTCGTCGGGGAAGTCGCGCATCAGACTGTTATACAGAGTCTCTGCCTCCACCAGCGCGCCGCGTTCGTGAAACACCTTGGCCAGTAGCGAACGTGCGCCGGGTGAGCCCGGGTCCTGCAGCAGCACGCGCTCGCACAGGTCACCGGCCTCTTCGTTTTCATCGCCCAGATAGGCCACCCAGGCGGCGCCCAGCAACAGCTCGCGGTCATCCGGAAACTTCGCCAGCGCCTGCTGCAGCACGTCGCGGGCCGGACGCACGCGGTTGCGTTCCACCAGCTCCCACACTTGCCGACGCCAGATATTTAATTGGTCTTGTTCCATAGCTGCTGCATCTTGGTTTCTTGCGGTTTTCTCACGCGCGGTGGCGCACGTCCAGTTCGTTTTGCGCTTGGTGAGGGTATTTGGACGCCCAAATCGCTTTATGTGCAGGGCGTAGGTTATCGGAACGAGCCGTTTGCAATGGAGAAGATCATGAATATCACTGAGTCGCGCGCTCGAGGTCAGCGCGCATTGAGTTTGGCGCTGGCGGCCATTTTGAGCTGCAGCGCAGGGGCCGTGGCGCTGGATAGTGCCGAGCAGGCCGATGTGGCGCGGGGCGAAGACGGCAGCGAGTACATCACCGCCAGCGCCGCCGACGATGGCGCGGCGATGCGCGAGCAGTGGCAGGAACGTAAAGTGCATCCCAGCGTTTCGCAAAAGGCCTTCGCCGAAGAAGAAGTGCGCGTACTGATTTATATTTACGACGATCAGACCACGGGCCAATCTCGTGTCAGCAGCACCAAAGCGCAGTTCAAGAGCGAACTCAACGACATCGCCAACGACATTCGCGACATTGAGCGCAAATATCGTCCGGAGCACTCTTTGCCGCCGGAAGAAGAAGCGCAAATCGTGGACGGCATGATGGCCAAACTGAGTGACGCTGACAGCGCGCGTTTGGCGCAATTGCGTTTGGACGCCGATGCGAAAATGGACGAGATGCGCCAGGCGATTGATGCCCAGATGCCGTCGCGTGTGGACCAGACCGGTGGCGACGTGTTGCGCTTGATCCAAAACGCGGGCGGCACGATTCACGCCAAGGTGCCATTCATGAATGCCGTCTCGGCGACCGTGAACAGCGCGCTCCTTAATCAGCTGGCGAAACTTGATTCCGTGGCGACTGTCATGCTCGATCCGGAGCAGGATCTCGAGCTCAATATCAGCGTGCCGTCCGTCGGTTTTCCAACCTGGTGGAACGGCGCAACGGCTTTCGACGGCGGTGCCTATGATGTGGCCGTCATCGATTCTGGCGTACAGCAAAATCACCCGAACCTGGCGCCAGCGGCGTTCTACACCAATTCCGGCAGCACGGCCGACGGCGATGGCCACGGCACGCACGTGGCGGGCATTATTGCCAGCACTCACGCGACCCATCGCGGCGGCGCCTTTGGTCTGGATGCGCTTATTTGGGCGCGCTCGGGCAATCAGTCGCTCACCATGAATAATATGCACTGGGCCGCAGCAGGCGCCGTGCAAAGCCCTGAAGCGGTCAATCATTCCCTTGGCTACGGCGTGGCGAATGTGGATGACTACAACGCCAACGATTCGTTCTACGACGCGTATATCCAAACTTACGATATTTCGGTGGCCAAATCCGCTGGTAACAGCGGCTGGAGCAACACAGCACCAACGATCACGCATCCTGCGCCGGCGTACAACTTGCTCGCCGTGGCCAATATGGATGATCGCGACACGATGTCGCGTGCCGACGACGTACGCTCAAGTAGTTCAAGCGTCGGGCCCACAGTGAGCGGTCGGCGCAAGCCAGATATTTCGGCGCCCGGTACCGACATTATTTCTACCAACAACAGTTGGGCCGGCGGGGCCAGTGGCAACTCCGATCCCAACTGCTGGAACGATGCTGCCCGCAATGGCGATAATTTTATGCGTTGCAGTGGTACCAGCATGGCCGCGCCGCACGTGGCCGCCGCTGGCGTGTTGCTCAACGACGGCGGTGTCTTCGATC
The DNA here is from genome assembly GCA_045106455.1 of Gammaproteobacteria bacterium. Taxonomy (GTDB): domain Bacteria; phylum Pseudomonadota; class Gammaproteobacteria; order Steroidobacterales; family JBCCMA01; genus JBCCMA01. Next base: position 41,054 of record JBGCEL010000089.1, on the reverse strand, counting down.
CAATGGCGCAAAAAGCGGTCCTGATCAATACAGCCGATGCCTGGACCAGCAACAACACCAGTACCACCAGCGATGATGGCCCGGTGACCGGTTCGTTGTGGGACAAGAGCTACGGTTGGGGCTACCTGGATATGAGCGAGAGCCATTTTAACCGTGGCGACTATTTCCTGGATACCGTTACGCCGCGCAACGACACCAACGTGCCGAATGACTACAAGCTCTATCGCGGGGTCATGTTTGGCGGTGAGAAAGCGACGCTGGTTTGGCAAAAACGTGCTGGCACCTACGTGGCCGGTCTGCCGTCGCAAAACCGCTACGGTTTGTCGGATTTGAATTTGCGTTTGTACAACAACGACACCGGCGTTGTGGTCGATTCTGATCTGGATGCGAACGACAACGTGCATCAGGTGGACGCCGATGCCCCCACCGACGCCATCATCAAAGTGTATGCCTGGAGCACCTCGTTCAGCGGCACCGGTTCGGAGCCCTATGCATTGGCCACGGAGGAGAACTTTGCAGAAGTGGCGCCGCCGAGCTTCTCACGCGCCTATTCGCGCCCCAATTGGGTGGGCCCGAATCAAACGTTTGATATCACCGTGCATATGGATAACAACGGCGGCGCGGGCGCCCATGACAACACCGTTGGTCTTGGCAATATCGCGGGGCTGACCGTCAACGGTGGCGTGAATCGCTCTGTGCCGAGTATCGAACCGGGTGGTCGCCAGAGTACGGTGTACTCGATCAGCACGAGCGGTCTTGCCACCGGCACGCAGTGGATTCCACTGCAGTTTATTAGTAACAGTTACGCCGAGTCGTACAGCTATAGCACGGCGCTCGGCGTATCACTAAACGTTGAGAACACGCCGCCCACGTCGTCGTGCACGAATGCGCCGGCGTATTCGAACGGCGGCACCATTGGTGTTTCGTTTACATCCAGCGATACGCAGACCGGAGTACGCCGGAATTTCCTTTACGTTAGAACGCCGGGCAGCGGCAGCTATGGGTACACGGGTCTGGCGTCGAATAGTGTGAGCGGCACGTTTAATTTCACCGCCGCCGCGGGTGATGGCACCTATCAGTTCGCCGTGCGCTCGCAAGACAACGGCGGCACGTATGAGGCGAGCCCAAGCAGCAGTGAATGCAGCACGTTTGTGGACACCAAAAAACCCGCCTCAACGGTAGACAGCCCGGCGCAGGATACCAGTGGCAGTGTGCCACTGACGTTCTCTGTGGTTGATCCTTCTCCTTCCAGCGGTCTGTCGTTTGTGGACTTTTGGTATCGCGAAGATGCGGTCGAAAGCTGGACCTATACGGGCGAGTTTTCGAGTTCGTTGAACGGTGTGGTGAACTTCACTCCGCCGACCGACGGCAAGTATCATTTCTTTAGCCGGGCCAAGGACAACGCCTCGAACATCGAGGCCTACCAAGCGCCAACCAGCACCGGTGACACCACCACCGTGTACGACACGCTGCCGCCCAGCGGTTCTGTGTTGATCAACGCGAACGCCGTCACCACAACCAGCACGGATGTTACGCTGAATTTAGACGCCACGGATGCCGCCTCGGGTGTCGCGCAAATGCGTTTTAGCAACAACAACGCGACGTGGTCGGCGCTGCAGCCCTACGCCACGATGGTCAACGACTATGACCTGACCTCGCTGGGCGGCAATGCCGGCACCGGGATCAAGAAGGTGTATGTGCAATTCGTGGACGGCGTGGGTCGCTACTCGGTGGTCTACACCGATACCATCGAGTTGGTTGATGGTGTCGATACCGATGGCGACGGGGTACTCGATAGCGCGGACAACTGCACGTTGGTGGCCAATGCGGACCAGCGTGATACCAACGGTGACGGCTACGGCAATATATGCGATGCCGATTTGAATAACGACGGCGTTGTAAATCCGGTGGATCTGGGTTTGTTCCGCGCGGTGTTTTTCCAAGGCGGTGATCTGGATGCCGATTTCAACGGCGACGGTGTTGTAAATGCCACCGACCTTGGGATTATTCGAACGCTGTTTTTCCAGCCGCCGGGTCCCAGCGGTATCGCGCCCTAAGCGGCTGCCTTTTCATCGGCAACAGGCCCGCGTGTCATGGATGACACGCGGGTTTTTTTGCTTAAAGAGCGTCGATCGCCTGCTTAAGATCTTGCAGCAAATCGTCGACATCCTCGACACCCACCGACAGACGCAGCAAATTTTCGGGGCTCACCGAGTGTTCACCTTCCACCGAGAAACGATGCTCAATTAGTGATTCCACGCCGCCGAGGCTGGTGGCCTGTTTGAAGATGCGCGTGCGCTTGGCAATGCCAATGGCGTCTTCTGCATTGCCTTTTACAAGCAACGACAGCAACGCGCCGCCGCCGCTCATTTGCTTATCGGCAACGGCGCGCCCGGGGTGCTTAAGGTCCCCGGCATAGAGCACCCGTTCAATGCTCGGGTGTGAGCTTAGTGCCTGCGCCAGATACGCGGCGTTGGCCGACTGATGGCGTACACGAAGCCCAAGCGTGGCCAGCGAGCGCAACAACAGCCAACAGTCAAACGGCGCAGGCGTGGCGCCGCCGATGTTTTGAATGTGACGCAGACGATCGAGCGTGGCGCCAGCTTCGCGTGCAATGACCACGCCGCCCATCACGTCACTGTGACCGCCAAAAAACTTGGTGCTGCTGTGCATGCTGAAATCGGCGCCGTGCGCCAGCGGCTGCTGCAGCACGCTGGTGGCCAGCGTGTTGTCGCAACACACCATGGCGCCGCGTTCGTGGGCAAGCGCAACGGTCGCCGCAATATCGGATATGTTCATTTGCGGATTGCTGGGGGTTTCCAGCCACACCAGGCGCGTGTTGGGCTGCCAGTTGTCGGTAATGTTGTTCTGCGACGTGGTGTCTACCGCACTGACCTGATGGCCCATGCCGCGGGCAAGATCATTCAGTTGCACGATGGTGCCGAAATAGGCATCTGCCGTGGCGATAATGTGGCTTTGCTCAGGCAGTGCCTGGAACATCGCCAGAGAAGCCGCCGCACCGGTCGCAAACGCCACGGCGTCATGGGCGTTTTCGAGGCTTGCAATACGGCGTTCAAGCAGTCGTCGATTGGGATTGTTGGTACGGCAATACACCAGATCGTTGTCGTCGCGCGGATCGGCTCGCACAAACGTGGTGCTCATCTCAATGGCCGGTACCGCGCCATCGCCGCGTGCCGGTGGTTTATCCACGCCGCCGTGAACCAGTCGCGTGTCAAAACGCTCCGTCATGTGCCAACTCCTCTTCGCAGAAGCCCAAGTGTAACGCGGGTACGTTCTTTGTGCCGGTTAGGAGCGGCGTATATGCTCAAGGGCAAGTTAAGGGAGAACTCGATGCGTCGTCTTACCGTTTTTTTGCTGGTCGTGTGGTTTGGAGTTGGCTGCGCGCACACGTCGCCAAGCGAACAGGGCGTTGATTTGCTGCTCACCAACGCACGCATCTATTCGTTAGATTGGTCCGAGCCTGCCCGTGACGGCACACCCGCAGCGGACGCGCCGGTCACCAATGGTCGCTGGCACCCGGATGCCGGTGCGGTGGCCATGGACGATGGCAAGATTGTGTTCGTGGGCACGGCCGCGCAGGCCGCTGCGCGATTTGATTCTGTCGAGCGTGTTGTGGACGTAAACGGGGCGACGGTGCTGCCGGGCTTGGTGGATAGCCACACCCACTTTTTTGAACTCGGTGTGTCGCTCGAGCGTGTGCAGCTGCGCGATGTGCAAACCGAACAAGAGGCGGTGGCGCGCGTCGTCGAGCGCGCGAGAAACACGCCCAAGGGCGAGTGGATTATCGGCGACGGCTGGGACGAGGGCGCGTGGGCCGATCGCTACCCAACGAAAACATTATTAAGCGACGCGGTGCCGGATCATCCGGTGTTTATGGTGAGCCTGCACAGCTTCGCTGGCTGGGCCAATCAAAAGGCGCTGGATGTGGCCGGCATTACGGCGGCCACCACGGTGCCCAGCGGCGGCGAAATGCGTTTGGGTGACGATGGTCAACCAAACGGTCTGTTCTTGAATAACGGCGTCGATCTCATTGAAGCGGCCGTGCCCACACCCACGCAGGAACAGCTCATGCGCTACGCCAAAAATGGTTTAGCGCAAATGGCCCGCGATGGCTATGTGACCGTGCACGATGCCGGGCTAAACAGTGCACACATGCGTGCGCTCAACGCACTATCCGAAAACAACGAACTGCCCATTCGCGTATACGCCATGCTCTCGGCACGCGATGAGCCGCTATTGCGCGACTGGATCGCGCGCGGACCCGATCTTGATGCGCGCGATTTTCTGGTGGCACGATCCGTAAAGGCTTACTACGACGGCGCGCTCGGTTCGCGCGGGGCGCGGCTGCTGGAAGACTACAGCGACCTGCCCGGACATCGCGGCGTCAGTGGCGATGAATACGGCTTTGATGAAAACCTGGTTGCCGATGCGATGCGCGCCGGGTTTCAGGTTGGCATTCACGCCATTGGCGATGCCGGCAATCGCGAGACGCTGGATTTCATAGAAGGCGTGCTGGCGAACGACGCCGGCGTACGTGCAGGTCGTCATCGCATCGAGCATGCGCAGGTCCTGCATCCGGCCGATTTACCCCGACTGGCCAAGCTCGACGTGATCGCCTCGATGGAGCCACCCCACGCGATGGAAGACAAAACCTGGGCCGAAGACCGACTCGGCCCCGAACGCATTAAGGGTGCCTACGCGTGGCGCTCGCTACGCCAAACCGGCGCACGGCTTACCTTCAACGCCGACAATCCGGGCTCGGATCACAACATTTTTTACGGGCTGCACTCGGCGGTCGCGCGCCGCGACAAAGCCGGCAAGCCTGGCGCCGGCTGGTATCCAAACGAAGGCGTCACGATGGAAGAAGCACTGCGGGCCTACACGTTGTGGTCGGCGTTTGCGGGCTTTCGCGAAACCCAAACCGGTGTGATCGCGCCGGGCCGTTGGGCGGACCTCACGGTGCTGAGCGTCGATCCGTTTGCGGCCGCTCAAGGGCGCGCGGATGAATTGCTGGATGGCGAAATAGTAATGACGATCGTCAACGGCAAAGTGGTTTTTGAGTAGCTTCGGTTTTCGCATTAGTGCGGTTGGTCCGGCGTTCGGTTCGGTGGGTATACCCCTGGGACCGCCCGAGGACGGGCTAACAACCCAGGCGCATACCCACCGAACCGAACGCCGAACCAAGTGCGTAATTCGAATCCCGCGCGCTTGGGGGGTTTAAGAGCAAGAGAGAAGAGGTGCCGCCGATCGGGCAGCGCGCTACGAAAAGCACGACGCACTCTCAGGCTACGCCGCTAGAGGCGCCCACCCCCAAAGCTTCGACTCAATTAGGGGAGTGGGAGTGAGGGGTTTTGCTCTGGGTTGTTAGCCCGTTCCTCGGGCGGTCCCAGAGTGAAACCCCTCACTCCCGCTCACCGGGATCGAAGCGCACCAAGCCGACCCCCGGGATCGAAGCACCAAAAGCCGACCCACTTAGGGGTCTGTCGACTCCAACACCGGATCGACAACCTCATCGGCTGCGTTTTTAGATTCGAGCTTGAGCTCCGTGACCTGCAGCACTACGTTGGGTCGCTCGTCGATAAGTTGGACCATTTTCACCGGCAGATAGCCGTGCTCGACCGCGGCCCAAATGAGGGTTGCGCGACTCGAGCCCGTGCGCTGTCGACGTAGCTTGATCGCGCGCAGCTGGCCAGCCTCGGTGATCAGCACTTCTTCGCCGAGCACCGTCACTTTGTATTCTTTAATTTCATTGCGCTCGATCAGTCGATAGGCCGAATTGAGCGACTCGTTTTTCAGGTCACGCGCCAGTTGCCATTGCAGCAGCAGGCGATCGGTTTCGCCGCCCATGAGTGCGTGCGTGGCGTCGCTGCCCTTGTAGGTGCTTTGCGCTGTGGCGTCCACCCAATCAAAAAAGATACTGCCGTTGCGTTTGCCTTTGCGCGTGCCGTCATTGAACCGATAGTCCACGGGGCGGACGTGATCGTCGAGCAAACGAAAGTGCGATTCTTCCACCACATCGCCGTAGCGAATCAATGCGGCCAGGCCGCGTGGTTCCGTGATCGAGCGCAACTCGTACATGTCGCTGTCCGGCGTGGGTCGCAGCGTGAAGGTGGTCTCGGCGACGCGGGCGCCGGAGTACTGCACGTCGTAGCGCACGGTGAACGGCTGTGGGTGATTGTCGGCAGCGGCGGTGGCGCAAGTGGCGGCCAGGCAAAACAGCAGGCTCAGGCGAAGCGTAGAAAAATTCATGCGGCGTGCTCCCGCAAATGAGCCACATCAAGCGGCTGGGAGAGCGGATGGCCGCGCCACAGTACGTCGCTGTTGTGCTCGTCGTGTCCGGCGCGAAAATGCACGTGCCCCAAACAGACAGCTTCAATCACGCGTGGGAAAAGTTCGTACTCCATTGTTTGCACCTTGTTGCGCAGGGTTGCCTCAGTGTCGTCGGGCGCGATGGCCGTACGGGCCTGCGCGATGACGGGGCCGCCGTCGAGTTCTTCGGTCACGTAGTGCACGCTGGCGCCGTGTTCAGCGGCGCCATCTTCCAACGCGCGACGGTAAGTATGTAGCCCACGATACTTAGGCAACAAAGAGGGGTGAACGTTCAACATGCGTCCCTGCCAGGCACGTACAAGGGTGGGGCCCAAAATACGCATGTAGCCGGCTAGAGCAATGGTATCCGGGGCAACGCTGCGCAGCCGCTCGGCGATGATTTGTTCGTGTTCGGATCGAGTGGCGCCGGCTGCGCGCGTCAGCAGGCTGGCATCGATACCGCGTTCGCGGGCTTTGATCAGGCCGCCGGCATCGGCGCGATCGCTAATGACGTGACACACCGTAAACGTGCCCATGCGGGCGGCGTAGTCAGCGATGGCGGCGAAGTTGGTGCCTTCGCCGGAGAGCATGACGGCAACGCGTGGCGGGCTAGTCATGCACCTTGCGCCCGTTGCGCTCGCAGCTGATGCGTTCATCGTCGGTGGCTGTTTTTATGCTGCCAATGAGACTCGCTTTTTCGCCGGCGTCGCGCAGCAGCGCAAGCGCCGTATCGCTGTGGGCGGCCGGTACGGCGATGACCATGCCGAGCCCGCAGTTAAAGGTGCGCAGCATGTTGGTTTCATCAAGCCCGCCTGCTTCTTGCAGCCAGTGAAAATCGTCGGAGCGCTCGAAGCTGTCCAGATCGACATGGGCACAAAGACCCTTGGGCACGCTGCGCGGAATGTTCTCCAGCAGACCGCCGCCGGTGATGTGCGCCATGGCGTGAACGTCGACCTGCTCAATCAGCGCCAGCACGGATTTCACGTAGATGCGCGTTGGCATCAGCATGCGGCGTGCGCGCGGCCCGTCGAGCGCCTCGCCGGCGTCACCAAGCAGTCGTCGAATGAGGGAGTAGCCGTTGGAATGTGGCCCGCTCGAGGCCAGACCGATGAGCGCGTCGCCCGCAGCCACCTTGTCCCCGCTGATGACCGCTTCCTTGTCTACGACACCGACGCAAAAGCCGGCCAGATCGTAATCGTCGTCGTGATACATGCCCGGCAGTTCGGCGGTCTCGCCACCGATCAACGAGGCGCCGGCCAGTTCGCAGCCGGCGGCGATGCCCTCGATCACGCTGGCGGCGGTGTCGACATCGAGCTGTCCCGTGGCGTAGTAATCGAGAAAGAAGAGCGGTTTGGCACCGGCCACGATCAGATCGTTGACGCACATCGCCACGAGATCCTCACCGATGGTGTCGTGGATGCCGGTGGCGAGCGCCAGTTTGAGCTTGGTGCCCACACCGTCGGTCGCGGCCACAAGGACCGGCTTTTTGTAGGCGCTGGTGTCCAGCTCGAACAGAGCGCCAAAACCACCAAGGCCGGTGAGTACACCGGGTCCAAATGTGCGCGCGACGCGCCCCTTGATGCGCTCGACCAGCGCATTGCCGGCGTCGATATCCACACCGGCATCTTTATAAGTGGTTGGGTTTTTTGAGGTCATTGCGTGCAGCGCCGGGCCGGAAAGGGCGCAAGTGTACTCTTTTCGCCGCGCAAATTTGAGGCTTCAAAGGCGACGGGAGACCACTTTTCGATCTAAAATGCGCGCGCTGCCGATAATGAGAGTAAACCGCGTGCATTTTGACCGCTTTTTTCCCCTGTCCGCCGTGCCGGGCTCGCGCCTTCTGGCGCTGTTTTTGTTCCTGCTGCCGGGTGTTTTTGCCGGCGCGGCTGTCGTACCAGACCTCTACGCCGTCGAGGTGCCGCTGGTGGCGGCCCCGCCCGGGGCCGATCCTGCACAGGCTGAGGAAAACCTGACTCGGGCCTATTCCCTGGCCATGGCGCGCGTGCTGGTGCGCGTGACGGGCCAGCGTGACATCGCTATGCGCAGTGAAGCGGCACCTTTAATGGAAGCTGCGGAGCAGTTTATTCAGCAGTTCACCACGCGCGGCGACGATGCGCTGTGGGTCGCGTTTGATGGTCCTGGTCTCGAACGCGCGGTGGCGGCCTCAGGGTTGCCCATCTGGAACCGCGATCGACCGTCAATTTTGGTCTGGCTGGCCGTGGATCGTGGCGGCGGTGCACGCGAGCTCATCGGTGCGGACAGCGAGGATCCCATCAAGCAACAGGTGGATGACGCGGCGGCGGCGCTGGGCTTGCCGCTGATCTGGCCGCTGGCCGATTCAGCCGATCGAGCCGCGGCGACGGTCGCGGATATTTGGGGTGGGTTTGGCGAGCGCGTGGCCAGCGCATCGGAGCGCTATCGGGCCGATGTGGTGTTGGTGGGTCGGCTGCGTGGCCGCACGGGTCAGGACCCGTATGGCAACTGGGATCTGCAGAGCAATGCCGGCGCCGAAAACTGGCGCGGCAGCGTCGACGGCGGCCTGAATCAGACGGCCGACTTTTTGGTGTCGCGTTTAGCCGCGGCGGCGGAAGTGGCCAGTATCACGTCCATAACGGTCAGCAACGTTTACAGCGTCGAGGCTTACAGCAACACCTTGAACTATTTGGAACGGCTGTCGCTTATCGACAATGTGCAGCTGCGTGCCGCGCGCGACGACGTCTTTGTGTTTGATGTGAACGTGCGCGGTGACTCCGGGCAGTTACGGCGCGCGATCAACGTGGGGCGTGTGTTGGTCAGCGATGATGACACCGGTCTTGGGCTGGACTTCAGGTATGCGCGTTGAGTCCGCGCAATATTCCCAATGCTCTGTGCATCCTGCGCATTGTGCTCGTGGCGCCATTGCTGTGGGCCATTCTGACGCGACATTTTTTGCTCGCCACGCTGTTGTTTGGCTTCGCGGGTTTCACCGATATTCTTGACGGTTATTTAGCACGACGCTTCGACTGGCATTCCAATCTGGGCGCGCTGCTCGATCCGATTGCCGACAAGGTGCTCACGATCGGTGTGTTTGTTTGCCTCGTGATCGTGGGCTTGGTTCCGCGCTGGCTGGCGGCGCTTGTGATTGGCCGGGATGTCGTGATCTTGAGTGGTAGTGCTTTGTATCGACGACTGATAGGTCCGTTTGAGGCCGGTGCCAGCGGCATCGGCAAATTCAATACGGCGATGATGCTTTTGTTTGTGTTCCTGCTGCTGGCACGCGCGGCAACGGGTCTGCTGCCAGCTTGGCTTGTAGCCACGCTCGGTGGCGTCCTGACGGCCGCGGTGATCGTGAGCGGTTTGGACTACGTGCGGCACTGGGCTGGTTTGGCGCTGGCTTCGAAACGAGCGACCTCCTGATGATGACTGAAGAACGACTGTATCGGCTGCTCGCGATTGGCGGGCTGTTTTTCCTGATCTATTTGCTGGCACCCATCTTGACGCCGTTTGTCGCCTCGGCGCTGCTCGCCTACGTGGGCGATCCGCTGGTGGATCGACTGGAAAAACTCAAGATGTCGCGCACGATGGCCGTGATTGTGACCTTCGTGATGATCTTCACCGGTCTTGCTGCGCTCACACTTTTGATTGTGCCGCTGGTGCGCGATCAGGGCTCGGCATTTGCGACCAAATTGCCCACCTACGTGCAGTGGGTTGAGGCCAATATTTTGCCGAAGGTTATGCCTTATCTCGGGCTTGAAGGGGAGAGTTTGGATACGGGGTTGGCCCCGCTGATCAGCGAATACGGCGGGCGACTGGGTACGCTTGCCAGCGGCGCGCTGGGCACGCTGACCCGCTCGGGCAGCGCACTTTTGACCAGCGTTGTTAATTTGTTTTTGGTCCCGATTCTCACGTTCTACTTGCTGCGCGACTGGGATCACATTGTGGTGCGTGTCGGCGAACTGGTGCCCACCAGCGAGCGCGATTCTATTTTCTCTGTAGCGCAAGAGTCTGACGAAGTGCTGGGCGGATTTTTGCGCGGGCAGATTTTGGTCATGTTGGGTCTGGCCACCATCTATTCGATCGGTCTTACCATTGTTGGGCTCGACTACGCCCTGGCCATTGGCGTGGTGGCCGGGCTGGTCAGTTTTGTGCCCTACCTTGGTCTTGTGGTGGGCATTGTATTGGCCGGACTGACGGCGCTGGCACAGCTGCAAAGTTTCGGTGCGGTGGCGGCGGTTGTCGCCGTGTTCGTGGTAGGGCAATTGATTGAGGGCACGTTGCTTACGCCGAAGCTGGTTGGGGATCGCATTGGGCTGCATCCGGTGCTGGTTATTTTTGCAGTAATGGCCGGCGGCCAGCTGTTTGGTTTTTTTGGCATCTTGTTGGCGCTACCGGGTGCGGCCGTGGTGTCGGTGGTGGTGCGTCACGTGTACGGGCGCTTTGGGGAGCCGGTGCCGGCCGAGTCTGAAACGGACTCGGATGAGGCGAGCGGAGAGCATGGCGACTGAGCCGCATCCTCAGCTTTTGCTGCCGGTTGCCCCGGCCGACTACGCAACGTTTGAGAACTTTCATCCCGCCGGCAATGACACGGTGCTGCGTGTGTTGCAGAACGTTACGGCGCCATCGTACTGGCTGCACGGTGCAGCCGGTTGCGGCAAAAGCCATCTGCTGCAGGCGGTGTGTGCCAGCGACGAACGCAGTGCGTATACCACGGGCCAAACTCTGATCGACTGGCCGCCGGAGGGACTGGACGGCTTCGAGCGTTTCGAGCAAGTGTGCATCGATGACGTGCATCGGGTGCTGGGTGACCGTGAGCGCGAAGTGGCGTTGTTTCATTTGTTCAACCGACTGCAGGATCGCGGTGGCACGTTGCTATTGGCCGCACCGCAGCCGCCGGTGGCTTATGACTTCGCGTTGGCTGATTTGGGTTCGCGACTGCGTGCATCGGTGGCACTGCGGGTCGATAGTCTTGATGATGACGGCGCCATTGCGGCGCTAAAACTGCGTGCGGGCTGTCGCGGCTTCGAAATGCCGGCGGCCACTGCACGCTATTTACTCAGCCATTATCAACGCGATATGGGTTCGCTGTGTCGTTTGCTCGATCAGCTGGACACCGCCTCACTTGCGGCGCAGCGCAAGCTCACGGTGCCGTTCGTCAAGACGATTCTGTAGCGGCGGCGCGGGCCTGCGCTGCGCGTTTGGCGTTGCGCGTGGCCGGTCCAAGTAGCGCAATAAACACCACGCCGCAGGCCACCGCCACAATCGGCGCGACGCGCGTGGCGTTCGCCGCGACGATCTCCACCAACGCCATACACAAATAGGGCAGGGCGAGCGCACCGGCGACGACCAGCGGACGCACGCTGCGCCGAAACACAAACAGACTGGCGAGCACCAGCGGCGCCACGAGCAACAGCGCGCCGGGGTCGGCGAACGCCTGCCAGTTCCACCAGACAAACCCGGCGCTCATCGCCACAAACGCCAATGCCGTGGCGAGATGTAAACCGCGCATCACTGAACTCCCCGTGCCATTTTCAACGCAACCGCCAGACGCGCCAGCCGCTCACCGGCGGCCAGCGCGACGGCTTTTTCATCATCGATCAGCGTGGTGCGTTGGTCGCGTGCGACGTGGCTTGGGCCGTAGGGCGTACCGCCGCCGGTGGTGCGATTGAGCGCTTCCTCGGTGTAGGGCACGCCGGCCAGCACCATACCGTGATGCATCAACGGCACCATCATGCTCCACAGCGTGCTTTCCTGGCCGCCGTGCGGGCTGGCGCTGGAGGTAAACACGCAGGCGGGTTTGTCGATCAGGGCGCCTTCCATCCACAGCGCCGACGTGCTGTCCAAAAATGCTTTTAACGCTGCGGCCATGTTGCCAAAACGCGTGGGCGAACCCAGCGCCAGCGCATCACAGGCGCGCAGGTCTGCGTGCGTGACGTACGGCGCGCCGCTGTCTGGCACGGCGGCGGCGCGTTCATCAGTGGCGGCGCGCACGGGCGGCACGGTGCGCAGCATGGCGGTCGCGTCGCCGTGCGTGCCAACACCACGCGCAATCTGTTTGGCAAGGCCGGCCGTGGCACCGTGTTGCGAGTAGTAGAGCACCAGGACGCAGGTGGTCACAGCAATTCCAGTACGTTTTCGGGTGGTCGACCGATGCGCGCCTGATCACCCACCACGACGACGGGGCGCTCCAAAAGCTTGGGGGCGGCCACAATGGCGGCCGCAACGACGGCAGCATCGGTTTCATCGCGACTCAAGCCACTGAGCTTAAAGGCGTCCTCGCCGGTGCGCACATGGTTCATTGGAGGCAGTCCACTTTTAGACAAAATTGAGTGAACAGTCTGTTCATCAAGTTCGTCCTTCAGATACTCAACGATTCGCGGTTCGAGACCGCGCTCCGTGAGCAGCGCTAACGTGGCGCGTGACTTGGAACAGCGTGGATTATGGAAGATTGTCACGGACATAGAGGCGTTTTCCCATTTCAAACAAGAGCAAAGTGCCGCAGATGGTCTTGACCGGCACGGCTGCCGCAGTTTAGCGTTTGCGTACCAGTTACGGGAGTCTGCCTTGCCCACGAGTAAAAGTATTCACCGCACGCGCCTGCGCGTGTCGGGGTTGGCGATGTGGAGCGCACTGCTTGCGCTGCTGCTTTTAGGCGGCTGTGTGCGCACGGCGCCGCCCGTACAGGAAATGAGCGATGCGCGTCAGGCCGTGGCGGCTGCGCGAGAGGCGGGCGCGGATCGACTAGCCCCACAGGTGTTCCGACGTTCCTTGTCACTGCTTGGCAGCGCCGAAAATACGCTGGCCCGGCGCCGCTACAAGCAGGCGCGTGATCAGGCATTGGCGTCCAGACGTTTGGCGATTGAGGCCATGCAGAAGGCATCCACGCAAGCGCGTCGCGATTCTCCCTGACCTAATGTGCCGCGAATGGATTGTTACGGGGCGCGTGCAGGGCGTGTTTTTCCGCGCCAGCACGGCCGGTTTTGCGCGGCCAATGGGTTTGATCGGCGAGGCGCGCAACCTGCCTGATGGCACGGTACGTGTGAGGGCCTGTGGCGGTACCGATGAACTGGCTCGACTGGGCGATTGGCTCCAAAGCGGGCCGCCCATGGCGCGAGTGGATAGTGTGCACGCCGCGCACGCCGAGTGTGTGGCCGGCGACGGCTTTGTGACGGCTTGAGCTAGCGTCGATACCAGCGGTCGCGCAGGCGATTGAGCACTTTGTCCGAGTAGACACGGCGACCGTAGGAGCCGTTGTAGCGTGCCAACCCCGGCGCCAAATTGCCGTTTTCCATATCCAGGTAGTAACGCAAAATCGTGCAGCCCATGCGCAGGTTGGTCGGCAGATGGAACAGGTTGTCGTCGGGACGTCCAATTTCATCGAGCCAAAATGGCATGATTTGCATCATCCCGAGTGCGCCCGCGTAGGAGATGGCAAAGCGATCAAAATTACTTTCGATGTCGATGACCGCGAGCACCAACTCTGGCGGCAGGTTGGCGCGCGCCGCTTCCCGATGCACGAGTTTGAGCAGTTCAATGCGTTCGGCATCATCGGGCACTTTTTTGGCCAGACGCGCGGACATATCCACCAGCCATACTTCGGCCTCAAAGCGATCATCAAAACTCGCGGCGTCTGTTACCGCATGCTTCAGCAGCGTGCGCAGTTTGGGGTCATGCCTCGGATCGGACGTGGGATCTGCAGTGGCGTGCACGGGGGCGACGCTGATGGCACAGAGCATCAGCGCAAACAGGCCTTGGCGCACGCGGCGTATCACCGGCGTTCGACCTTCGATTCGATAAAGCTCAGCACCTGATCCAGTGCGACGTCGGTCGCCTCATCATCCTGTCGTGCTTTGTATTCAATGTTGCCGCTGTCCATGCCGCGGTCGCCGAGTACAAACCGATGGGGCACGCCCAAAAGCTCAATGTCGGCAAATTTGAATCCCGGGCGGGCATCACGGTCGTCGAGCAGTACATCGTAGCCGGCGGTCGTCAGGGCGTCGTAGAGCTCGCTGGCCGCGTCGCGCACGCGTTCGGATTTACGCACGTTGAGCGGCACGATGGCGATCTGAAACGGAGCGATCGCTGTGGGCCAGATGATGCCTTTGTCATCGTGATGCTGCTCAATGGCGGCCGCGACAATGCGGCTGACGCCGATGCCGTAACAACCCATAGGCATCGCCACGGAACGACCGTTGTTGTCGAGCACTTTGGCGTCCATAGCTTCGGCGTACTTGGTGCCCAGCTGGAAGATATGGCCCACTTCAATGCCACGCGTTAGTGCCAGCGTGCCCTGGCCATCGGGGCTTGGGTCGCCGGCCACGACGTTGCGTAAATCGGCCGTTTTCGGCGCTTCGGTATCGCGGCCCCAATTGACATTGATCAGGTGTTTGTCGTCTTCATTGGCACCGCATACGAAGTTGGCCAGATGCGCAGCACTGTGATCCACAATTAACGGACACTTGAGTCCCACCGGACCAATGTAGCCCGGTGCACAGCCGGCGACCGCGGCCACGTCGCTTGCGCCGGCAAGCGTCAGTGGCGTGGCAACGTCCGGTAATTTTGCAGCCTTGATTTCGTTCAATTCGTGGTCTCCGCGCACCACCAGAGCCATCACGTCGTGATCGCTGCCTTCAGCGGCGCGTACCAGCAAGGTTTTTACGCAAGCCGAGGCGGGGACGTCAAGGAACTGAGTCACGGCGTCAATGGTCTTTGCATTTGGTGTGTCGACCAGCTGCTTTTCAGCGCCTGCAGGCGCGCGCTCGCCCTGGGGCGCGATGGCCGCAGCTTGCTCGATATTAGCGGCATAGTCGCTCTTGTCGCTGTAGGCAATGAGGTCTTCGCCGGTTTTGGCAAGCACCTGAAACTCATGGGACACGGCGCCGCCAATGGCGCCAGAGTCGGCTTCCACGGCACGGAACTCAAGACCAAGACGCTCAAAGATGCGGCAGTAGGCGCCGTGCATGATCTGATAAGTATCGTTCAGTGACGCGTCGTCGATGTGAAACGAGTAGGCGTCTTTCATCAGAAATTCACGCGCGCGCATCACGCCGAAACGTGGCCGGATCTCGTCGCGGAATTTGGTTTGAATCTGGTACCAGGTGACGGGCAGCTGCTTGTAGCTCTTGAGTTCCCGCCGGGCAATGTCTGTCATCACTTCTTCATGCGTTGGGCCAAAGCAAAAGTCGCGCTGGTTTTGATCCTGAAAGCGCAGCAGCAGCGGGCCAAATTGGTCCCAGCGCTTTGATTCGTGCCACAGCTCCGCAGGCTGCACGTTGGGCATCAGCATCTCGAACGCGCCGGCGCGATCCATTTCCTGGCGCACGATGTTCTCGACGTGGCGCAGCACCTTTAATCCAATCGGCATCCAGGTGTAGATGCCCGCGGCCACTTTACGAATCAGGCCGGCTTTTAGCATCAGCCGATGGCTTGGAATCTGCGCGTCGGCAGGGGTTTCTTTGAGCGTTGTTAGCGGCAGAGCACTGAGGCGCATGGCGGCGGTTTCCGAGAGTTGACGTATAGGACCCTAGAACGGGCGTTGTTGCCGCGCATTGTAGCTAGCACCTGCTGAAACTGCACGATTGTTACACCCTGTAAAGGCATTTGATTTTGCGCGGGGGCCCGAGTAGCGTTCCGGGCCGACTATCGTGCGGAGAAAAACGTGGCCATCCTTTACGAAAAACACGTTGATCGGCGCCTGCTGAACGAGCGCAAAGTGTGTGTGCTCGGCTTCGGCGCGCAGGGCAAAGCGCATGCCATGAATTTGCGCGACTCTGGCGTGGACGTCACGGTGGGACTGCGCGAGGGTTCGGCGACGTTTGCGGCCTGTGCGGCGCTCAAGCTGCCGGCCCGCCCTCTGGTGGAGGCGATCGCTGAGGCGGACGTGGTCGTGATGCTGGTGCCCGATCAGTATCAGCCAGAGGTGTACGAACAGTTTATCGCGCCGCACCTCAAGCCCCGCGGGATGCTGCTGTTTTGCCACGGCTACTGCATTCGTTACGACAAGATTGCGCCACGCGAGGATTTGGACGTGGTGATGGTGGCGCCGATGGGCATTGGCGAACAGGTGCGCGCCACCTATGAAGAAGGGGGCGGTGTGCCCGGTCTGTTGGCTGTGCATCAGGATGCCAGTGGCGAGGCGGCGGCTGTGGCTCTGGCCTACGCGGCGGCCAACGGTCACACGCGGGCGGGTGTCATCGAATCGAGTTTCGATGAAGAAACTGAGACGGACCTGTTTGCGGAGCAGGTGGTCTTGTGTGGCGGGGTTACGCATTTGGTGACCGCGGCATTCGAAACGCTGGTTGAAGCGGGCTACAACCCCGACATTGCGTATTTTTGCTGCCTGCATGAGCTCAAGCTGATTGCCGACATGATGCATGTCAAAGGGATCGCCGGGATGCGGCGCTCGGCGTCGGACATCGCCGAGTACGGGGATTACACGCGCGGCCCGCGCATGGTGGACCATCGCATCAAGGCCGAGATGCGGCAGATTCTGGCGGAGATCAAAAACGGAGATTTCGCCCGCGAGATGGACTTCGAGAACAGTCACAACTCGCCGATGTTGCGCGCCTGTCGCTCCTCTGCGATCACCCATCAGATCGAGACCATCGGATTGCGCTTACGCACCATGATGGGCTGGGTCGACACCGACAACCCCTACCCGCGCTAGCCTGTGTCCTTACGTCGTTATCCCATTATCGCCCGCGAAGGCTGGCCTTTTATCGTCGTTGGTCTGTTGCTGATGATGGTCGCAACGCGCGTGGGTGGTGCGGCTTTGTGGATCAGCGTCGGTGCCTTGTTAGTGATCTTGGTGCTGCTGTTTCGCGATCCGCGACGTCGCGTGCCGGCCGTGCCGCTCGGTGTTGTCGCGCCGGTCGATGGCCGAATTTTATCCATCAAACCCACGGATAAAGGCGAGCTGCGGCGCGAGGCGATGATGATCGAAATGACGGTCAATCATTTTGGCGCCTATATGGCGCGCAGCCCGGCCGAGGGCAAGGTGCTGGATCTGCGTGACAATCTTGCCGCGGGTTCCAGAATGACCGGCGGCAGTGGTTTGTGGGTGCGCACGGACGAAGGCGATGACGTGGTCGTGTTGATGGTGGGCGTGCGTCAGATTGCCAAGCCGCGCAGCTTCGTGGGTTACGGTGAACGCTTGGGCCAAGGTCAGCGTTTCGCGTTCATTCGGCTGGCGCGACGTGCGCGGATATTCCTGCCTCTGGACTGCCAATTGCGGGTAAAAGAGGGGCAGCGCGTGCGTGCGGGCTCCGATTTGTTGGCAGAATTCTCGCGTTATGAGGAAGATACGAGCGAAAGTTAAATCTCTGTGACGCGTGCGGGGTGGCGTGGCATTATAGGGGTTTGGACGCACACGGAGCGTTTTGATGGCTCGACACACCTCCCGCTCGCGCGGTAGCCGGCCGCGTCGCGGTATTTATTTGCTACCCAACCTGTTTACAACCGCGGCGCTGTTCGCCGGGTTCTACGCGGTGGTGGTCGCTATGCGCGGCGATTTTGAGTCGGCGGCGATCGGCATTCTCACGGCGATGGTCTTCGACGGTCTCGATGGTCGCGTGGCGCGCTGGACGCAAACAGCTTCGGATTTTGGCCGCGAGTACGACAGCTTGTCGGACATGGTCGCGTTTGGGCTCGCACCGGCGCTGGTGTTCTATCAGTGGAGTCTCACCCATTTGCCTCAGGGTAGCGTGGTGTTCACGCGTCTGGGCTGGATTGCTGCGTTCTATTTCACGGTTGCGGCAGCGCTGCGACTGGCCCGGTTCAACAGCCAGCCCAACCAGGCACCGAGCAAGTATTTTGAAGGGTTGCCCAGTCCGTCTGCGGCGGGTCTGGTGGCCAGCGCGTTGTGGTTGAGCGCCGGGTTTGATCTGACCAACGTCTGGGTGCTGACCTCGGGCTACGTTTTGACCGTCGTCGCCGGCACGCTGATGGTCAGCAACTTTCGCTATTACAGTTTCAAAGATGTGAACTTCGGTCGTCGCATCCGCTTCACGCGCCTGGTGATGGTGCCCCTGTTATTCATGCTGATCGCCATCAACCCGCCACTGATCTTCACCATCTTGTTTGGCACCTATGCGGTGTCGGCACCGCTGTGGCATCTGTGGCGCCGACTGTTTCGTCGGCGCGGCCGCAACGCGCGCGGTGGCGCCAGCGAGGCCGCCGCTGCCGAGGCGCAGGACGAGCAGAAAGCGCAGACCGAGACGACCGATGAGCCAGAGGCCCCGGCGACCAAAGAGCATGGCGCGAAAACCGGCGACAATGTAATCGACGCCACAAATCGGACGCGCCGACGACGATGAATGCGCGCCTGGAGTACCTCAATGCGCTGGGCGTGGATGTTTGGGTGGATCGGAATCGACCGACGCCAGCGGCGGTACCGCCGGTCGCGGCGTCACAGCCCGTAGCAGCACAAGCGCCACAAACAGCGCCACAAACAGCGCAAGTCGCCAGACCAAGCGTCGCTCAGCCCGACGATGCAGCGCCCGTCGCGACGCTCGACTTCGACGCTTTGGCGGCGCGCGTGGCCGGGTGTCGGCTGTGCGAATTATGTGAATCACGCAGCCAAACCGTGTTTGGCGTTGGCGATCGCAAGGCCCGCTGGATGATTATTGGCGAAGCGCCGGGTGCCGAGGAGGATCGGCGGGGCGAACCGTTCGT
Source organism: Gammaproteobacteria bacterium (assembly GCA_045106455.1). Taxonomy (GTDB): domain Bacteria; phylum Pseudomonadota; class Gammaproteobacteria; order Steroidobacterales; family JBCCMA01; genus JBCCMA01. Next base: position 22,079 of record JBGCEL010000089.1, on the reverse strand, counting down.
CGGGCGCGCAGGCCAGCTGCTCGACGCCATGCTGCTAGCGGCGGGTTTTCAGCGTCCGGAGGTGTTTATCGCCAACGTGCTCAAGTGCCGTCCACCGAATAATCGCGATCCTTCAGCGGCGGAGGCGGCCGCCTGTTTGCCCTACTTGGAACGCCAGATTGAACTGGTGGCCCCGGACCTGATTTTGGCGGTCGGACGGGTCGCTGCACAGCGATTGCTGGACACCACCGATCCGCTGAGTAAAATTCGCGGCCGGGTCCATCGATTGGCGAGTAACGTGCCGGTGGTGGTGACCTATCATCCGGCGTACCTGTTGCGGTCGCCGTCGCAAAAGCGCAAAGCGTGGGAAGATCTGGTGTTTGCCCATCAGGTGGCCCGAGGAGAAGTGTAAGTGAGCGCAGTGATGCCGCTGTCGGATCTGCAATTGCGGGCGATGACAGCTAACGATCTGGATCGAATTTTAGAGATCGAAACTGCCTCCTATGGTTTTCCGTGGAGTGAGGGCATTTTCAAGGATTGCCTGCGCGTGGGTTATGAGTGCCGGGTCCTCGAGGTTGATGGCGTTATCGCCGGCTACGGCATTGTCTCAGCGCTCGTACGCGAGGCGCACATTCTCAATATTTGTCTCGACGTCGCGTATCGGCGTCTGGGCTTGGGGCGTCATTTGCTGGAGCATCTTCTGGCGGTGTCGTCGCTCAAGGGCGTGCATGACGTGTTTTTGGAAGTGCGTCCAACCAACGTGGCGGCGCTGACGCTGTATAAAGAATTTGGCTTCGACGTGGTGGGTCGCCGCCACAATTACTATCGTGCTAGCGACGGTCGTGAAGACGCGCTGGTGCTCAAAATCGTGCTCAAAGCTGACGCCGCCCTGGCGCACGGTTTGTTCGCACCCAACAACCCGAGCTAAGCATGGCCAATTCAGATCTCGCGGCGCAGGCCGAGCGCCGGCGTACGTTTGCGATTATTTCTCACCCGGATGCCGGCAAGACCACACTCACCGAAAAACTGTTGTTGTTCGGTGGTGCGATCAAACTTGCGGGCACGGTGAAGGGCCGCAAAGCGTCGCGTCACGCCACCTCCGACTGGATGGCCATGGAGCAGCAGCGCGGCATTTCCGTGACCTCGTCGGTGATGCAGTTTCCCTACGGCGACTACATCGTGAATTTGCTCGATACACCCGGGCACGAAGACTTCTCTGAAGACACCTATCGCACGCTCACCGCCGTGGATTCGGCGCTGATGGTGATCGATTGCGCCAAGGGCGTTGAGGCACGAACGGTCAAACTTATGGACGTCTGTCGTTTGCGCGACACGCCGATCATGACGTTCATCAACAAACTCGATCGCGAAGGCCGAAGCCCGCTCGAGCTGATCGACGAAGTGGAGTCGGTGCTGAATATTCAGTGTGCGCCCATCGTGTGGCCCATCGGCATGGGGCGCGCGCTGATTGGCGTCTATCATTTGGCCCAAGATCGGGTGTATCTGTATCAAAGCACCAAGCGCGGTGAGATGGGCGAAACCCAAACCATCGATGGTCTGGACAGCCCCGAGGCACGCGCTGCGATTGGCGATTTGTACGACGAGCTGTGCGAGGAAGTCGAGCTTGTGCGCGTCGCCAGTCCCGCATTCGACCCGGTGGAGTATGCCGCGGGTCGCCAGACGCCGGTCTACTTTGGCTCCGCGATCCAGAATTTTGGCGTGCGCGAATTGCTCGAGGGTTTTGTGGCGCACGCGCCGGGGCCTTTGCCGCGCACGGCGGGAGATCGCGAGGTCGACCCGCTGGAGAAAAACCTGACCGGCTTCGTGTTTAAAATTCAGGCCAACATGGACCCGATGCATCGCGATCGCATTGCGTTTATGCGTGTGTGCTCGGGCAAATACGCACCCGGTATGAAGCTGCACAACGTGCGCGCCAAACGCGACATGCGCATTGCCGATGCGCTGACGTTTATGGCGGCCGAACGCCAGCACGCCGAAGAGGCCTATGCCGGCGATATCCTCGGTTTGCACAACCACGGCACGATCAACATTGGCGATACGTTCACGCAAGGCGAGAAGGTGCGCTTCGCGGGCATTCCAAGTTTTGCGCCCGAACTGTTTCGCCGCGCGGTGTTAAAAGATCCACTGAAGTCCAAAGCGCTGAACACGGGTCTGGCGCAGCTGTGCGAAGAGGGCGCCACGCAGCTGTACAAACCGCTGACCAACAACCGACTTATTTTGGGTGCCGTTGGCGTGTTGCAGTTTGATGTGGTGGCCGAACGCCTGCGTCACGAATACAACGTAGAATGTCAGTTTGAAGCGGTGGACGTGGCGACGGCGCGTTGGGTGGAATGCGAAGACGCCGCCATGCTGGAGAAATTCCGCAATCGCTGCGCTGAAAATTTGGCACTGGATCACGCGGGCGACCTGGTTTATGTGGCCCCCAGTCGCGTGAATTTAACGCTGACGCAGGAACGCTGGCCCGACGTGGGCTTTAGCAATACGCGTGAGATGCGACCGGTCGTCTAACGCGCTGTGTTTAGTTGAGCGCTTGTGGGCGAAACGCTCGCACGGCGCGCAGCCAGGTTTGAACGCGTTGCTCAGACGCACCGGTGCCGTAGCGCAGTGCGCCAAACTGCGCGGCGATCGCCTTGACCGAGGCGGCCAGATCCGGGCGTGCAAGCGCCACACGCTGCGCGTAGTCGTGCGGCCCCTCATGTGTCTCGCGGGCAAGCCCAATACGCGCTAAACGAGCGCCGAAGCGATGCCACGCACGCAGCAGCGGATCGCGTTCGCGGCGGCGGCCACTCAGGGTAAGCCACAGCGCCAGCAAGCCGAGCGTGGCGATGCCGGTCGCCGTGAGCAATGCCACCATCGTGCCGGCGTCGGTGTTGAGTCCCAGTTTGCGCAACAAATTGCGCTGTGCGGAGCGTCCGTAGGACAAAATGTGCCGATTCCACGCCGCATTGGCGGCATCCCAGCCAAAGCGCAGGCGGCTCAGCAGCGGCCCGTTGCCGAGAATCAAAGGGGACAGTGATTCGTCGTCGCCGAGGGCACCATTGATGCCTTTTTCCACGCGTTCGGGTGCGACGGCACCGGTGGGATCGATGCGCACCCAGCCGCTGGCGGCAAGCCAAACTTCGGTCCATGCGTGGGCATCGGATTGGCGAATGGTGAAATGCCCGCTTATGGGATTGCGCTCGCCACCCTGATAGCCGGTGACCACACGGGCAGGTATGCCGGCGTAACGCATCAACAGCGCAAACGACGACGAGTAGTGTTCGCAAAAGCCGCGCTTGGTCTCAAACAAAAATTGATCGCTGTTCGAGGCGCCGTCCAGACGCGGCGGACGCAGCGTGTAGGCAAACGGGTCTTGTCCGAAGTGATTCAACACGGCTTGTACCAGTTGCACATCATCGCTGTACTTTGCACGCAATTGCTCGGCCATGGCACGCGTGCGCGGATTGCGCGTCGTGCTGGTGTCCAGAAAGTGCGCACGCATGCCGCCCAAACCGTTGGCGGCCGTGCGATACGAGGTGTGCGAGCGCAGGCGAAACTGCGTGCGCTCTTTGATGGGTTTGTCGGCAATCAGCTGCAATTGATGGTTGAGCGTGAGACCTGGCGGCAGCGTGGGCTGCGAGGGCGCGTCCAGACCGAACACCCACGTGCGCTGGTGGGGCTCCAGCGTCACCGTGTAGCGATACTCGGGTTGGGCGAGTTCGAGACGTGTCGGCGCCGGCCCGCGATGGGAAGACGACCACGTGCCGGCCTGAATCTGGTCGAACACCGGGCCGCGCCAGTAGCGCTCAGCCGCCGGTGGTGGCTGATCATCAAACTCAACGCGAAACGCCACCGCGCTGGACTCGAGCAGTTGCGATATCTCTCCGGCGCTCATGCTCTCGCTCAGTCCGGTGACACTGGACGACGTTGTGGGCAGTGCCCACAGCGGTCCGGGCACGCGCGGGAACAGCACAAACATCAAAAGCGTCAGGGGCAACGCCTGCGCCATGAGGACGCTTGCACGCGAAAATGCGCGCTGTGGTTGCGCCGGCTCGGTGCGTCTTGTGACCTGCAGCAACGCGGCGAGCACGACAATCAGCGCGAGCATGCCGTACAGCGTTGAGAGAATCTGTTGATCAAACAGCGCATGCGCGACCACGTTGAAAAACGACATGTACACAATCACGATCAGGTCGCGCGTGCGGGCGGTTTCGGTGAGTTTCATGGCGGACATCAGGAGCAGCAGGGCCGTGCCGGCTTCGAGTCCGTTGATGGTGCGATAGGTGACAAACACCATCGCAAAATTGGCGAAGGCCCAGCCCATGCGCAGCGCCACGTGCGGCAGGCGCGCGTCACGCACAAACGCCGCATATCGCCACAGCATCGTGACGGCCACCACCGGCAAAATCCAGCCGGGCACATCGTTGGCGAACGGGGCGATGGTGACGGCCAGTGCCGCCAGCGCCCAGATCAGTTTGACCCGGGTGAGCGGCGGCGACGTCCAGTCGTCCGGCGCTACCTGTGCAGAGCGAGCGCGCGCAAACACTGATTCAAATGGGCACGGCCGCTGCCGGTTACAACGGTGGCAGAGGGAATCTCGAGACTAAAGCGTTGACCGGTTTCCTGCGCATCGAGGCACCAGCGAGCCAGTACGGACAGGCGGCGTTCGATGTCGCCGCGTGTGTCGGCAAAGCGCAGGCGATGTGGAGCGGTGTCGGCGCCGCTAAAGGTTTTGATTGTCAGCACGTTGGTGCGCGCGTAGGCCTTCCAGGCGATGCGCCGTGACGGGTCGCCGGGTCGGTATTCGCGTAAACCGGCAAAGTCGCTGTTGCCCTGTACGCTGTCGCGGCGACTGCCGTCCTGCGCTTCGTGTTCCGGAGCCGGCTCGGTGTGTTCCGCGGGCTTAGGGTAGACGATGCACTCCAAATCGGTATTGAGCCAGGCCCAGGCCTGAAACAATCCCGCCGGGTAGCGGCAACGCAAGGCTACGCGCGGTAGCGCAAGACGACCGCGTCGTGCGGCGGGCAACGGGATCATAAACGGCCGCTCTGTGCCGGCATCCAGCGAGGCGATTTCAATCAAACGCTGATCAACGAATACACCCAGATCCAGTCGCTGGTGCGCGGCGTCGTTGTGCAGGATGACGGGGAATTGAGCGTTCTGACCGGCAAACGTGGCCGCCGCCGGCGCCAGTGTCAGGCGCAAACCGGACACATTGCGATGGCAATGATGCATGACCACCAGCGCAAACGCGGTGAGTGCAAACGTGACCGCAAGACCAATGCTGTTGTTGTAATTCATCGAGCCCAGCAGCATGAGGAAAATCATGGCGCCGAAGGCGATGCCCTGAGCGGTGGGCAGGATATAAATGCGGCGGCTGGTCAGCACCACCTGATCGCGGTCGATGCCCTGGCGACGACGGGCCCAGTCCCGGCCCTTGCGTCGCAGCCATGCGACGGGCGACATCATTCGTCGACGGGGACGCTTTGCACAACGTAATCCCCGACGCTCTGATCCAAAGCGGCGCGATCGCCAGCGTCGCGCCAGCGAATACGATGGTCGATCACCGGTGTGGCAACGGCCTGCACATCTTCGGGCAGCACCGCCTCGGCACCGCGAATGAGGGCGTGGGCTTTGGCGCAGCGCATGAGGCCAAGTGCCGCTCGTGGCGAGAGCCCGTTATCGAGTCGTGCGTCGCTGCGCGTGCGGTTTACCAGCGCCTGCAGATAGTCGACCAGCGGCTCGGCGACGTGAATGTCGGCGGCTTTGGCCTGCAGCGCTTTGAGACGTGCCGTGGTCACGACGCTTTGCGTGTCGCGAATCATCTGCTGGCGGTCCTGACCAAGCAGTAGCTCGCGCTCAACCTGCGGTGATGGGAAACCCACACTCAGACGCATCAAAAATCGATCGAGTTGGGATTCGGGCAACGGATAGGTGCCGACCTGCTCGGTGGGGTTTTGCGTGGCAATGACAAAGAAAGGGTCGGGCAGCGGATGCGTGGTGCCATCGACAGTAACCTGTTGCTCTTCCATGGCCTCGAGCAGGGCGCTCTGGGTTTTCGGGGTAGCGCGATTGATTTCATCGGCCACCACCAGCTGATTAAACAGCGGACCCGGGTGAAATTCGAACACCTGACGTTCGCGCTCGTACATGCTTACGCCCACGACATCAGCGGGTAGCAGGTCGCTGGTAAATTGAATGCGTTGGTAGCTCAGGCCCATCACTTTGGCCAGCGCGTGCGCAAGCGTGGTTTTGCCCATGCCCGGCACGTCTTCGATGAGCAGGTGGCCGCGGGCGAGCACACAGGTGAGAGCGAGGCGCAGCGTATCGGGCTTGCCCAGAATGATCCGGCCAAGGCCCTCGAGAATGGCGCTAATCACGCGTTCATCACTGCTGGTATCGAGGTTCTCTACGACGTTGTCTGGGGTACTCAAGCATCCATCTCTTGTAACGTAACAGGGGTGTCTTCAATGGCCTCATATTATCAGGCCCGAATTTGGGCCTGATGCCGACCGTCGGTCAGGTACTCATGGCCCGAACTTTGTCCAGTCGTTCGTTGAGCTGGGTTAGCGCCGCTTCGAACTCTGCAGCCCGCAGTTGCTCTTTTTCAAGAATGGCGGCCGGCGCATTTTGGACAAATTTCTCATTCGACAGCTTGCCACGTGCTTTAGCCAATTCCTTGCGCTGCTTCTCAATCTGCTTGCTCAGGCGGGCCGCTTCGGCCACCGGATCGATCAAACCGGCCATCGGCACCAGAATTTGCATGTCTCCGAGCAGGGCCGTGGCGCTTGGGGGCGCGTCGTCGCTGTCCAGAACTTCGACTGACTCGAGGCGTGCCAGTTCCCGCACCAGCGTACCGTGTTGCTCCAGCAGGCGAAGATCTTGCTCGCCGGCGTTCATGAGCAGCACCGTGAGCGGTTTGCTTGGTGCGATGTCCATCTCGCCGCGAATCTGGCGCAGACCTAAAACGAAGCCTTTGATCCAGGTGATGGCTTCGTCGGCAGCGGCATCGGCGGTAAAGTCGGCTGCGGCAGGAAACGGCTCGGCAATAATCGTGGCGTCTTCGGCACCGCCAAGCTTGGCCTGTGCGCGACGCCAAATGTCGTCGGTCAGGAAGGGCATGACCGGATGGGCCAGGCGCATCACGGCCTCCAGCACCTCGAGCAGCGTACGACGCGCGGCATGCGCGTCATCGCCACCGGCCCGCAGGATCGGTTTGGTCAGCTCGAGATACCAGTCGCAGTATTCGTGCCAGATAAACTCGTAGATGGCGCGCGAGGCCAGATCGAAGCGATACGTTTTAAAGCTGCGCTCCACCTCGTCAATCGCGGCGCCAAGGCGTGACCGAATCCAGCGATCGGCAACGGTAGGTTCCACGGTATCGCGGATGGGTTCATCGGCGCAGTTCATCAGCACGTAGCGCGCCGCGTTCCAGATCTTGTTGCAGAAGTTGCGGTAGCCCTCAACGCGGCCCAGATCAAAACGAATATCGCGACCGGTGGTGGCAAGCGACGCAAACGTAAAGCGCATCGCATCAGTGCCAAAGGCCGGGATACCGTCCGGGAACTGCTTGCGCGTGGCTTTCTCGGTTTTCTTCTTCAAATGTGGCTGCATCATCGACGCCGTGCGTTTGGCCACCAGCGTTTCCAGATCGATGCCGTCGATGATGTCCAGCGGGTCCAGAATGTTGCCTTTGGCTTTGGACATTTTCTGGCCGTTTTCATCGCGCACGAGGCCGTGAATGTAAATCTCGTGGAACGGGATATCGTCGGCGAACTTCATGCCCATCATCATCATGCGGGCCACCCAGAAAAAGATGATGTCGAAGCCGGTGACAAGCACCGAGGTGGGATAAAACGTTGCCAGTTCCGGCGTCTGCTCCGGCCAGTCCAGCGTCGAAAACGGCCACAGTGCCGAGGAGAACCAGGTGTCCAGCACGTCGTCGTCCTGGCGCAGCGCCACGTCGGCGCCAAGTGAATGTTTGGCGCGAACGTCGTCTTCGCTGTCGCCCACGTACACGTTGCCCTGATCGTCATACCAGGCCGGGATGCGGTGTCCCCACCAGAGCTGGCGACTGATGCACCAGTCCTGAATGTTGTTCATCCATTCGTAATAGGTTTTCGACCAGTTTTCGGGCACGAACGAGACGCGACCGTCTTTGACCGCTTCGATCGCCGGCTCGGCCAGTGGCTTGATGTTCACGTACCACTGATCGGTGAGATAGGGCTCCACGACGGCGTTGCTGCGATCGCCGCGCGGTACCATGAGTTTGTGCTCGTCGACGTGATCAAGCAGGCCGGCGGCGTCCATATCTGCCACCACGGTTTTGCGCGCTTCTTCCCGTGTCAGACCGGCGTAGGCGGCCGGCACGCTGTCGTTCAGATGCGCGTCGTCGGTCAGAATATTGATCATCGGCAAATTGTGGCGCTGACCAATCTCGTAATCATTGTGATCATGGGCCGGCGTAATTTTGACGCAGCCGCTGCCAAACTCCGGGTCGACGTAACTGTCGGCCACGATCGGGATCTCGCGGTTCACAAGCGGCAGCACAATATGACGTCCCACCAGATGCGCAAAACGTTCGTCATCCGGATGCACGGCCACGGCCGTATCGCCCAGCATGGTTTCGGGGCGCGTGGTCGCAACAATCAGATGCGCGGGATCGCCGTCTTTAGGATCCTTGAGCGGATAGCGGAAATGCCACAGGTGGCCGCTTTCCTCTTCGGACAGCACTTCGAGGTCGGACAGGGCGGTGAGCAGCACCGGGTCCCAGTTAACCAGACGCTTGCCGCGGTAAATCAGATCCTGATCATAGAGATCGATGAAGACCTTGCGCACGGCATCGGACAGACCCTCGTCCATAGTAAAGCGCGAGCGCTCCCAATCCACCGAGGCCCCGATGCGGCGCTGCTGTTCGCAAATTTTGCCGCCGGATTCTTCTTTCCATTGCCAGACGCGTTTGACGAATTCTTCGCGCCCGAGTTCGCGGCGATCGATACCTTGTGCGTTGAGCTGGCGTTCCACGACCATCTGCGTGGCGATACCGGCATGGTCCATGCCAGGCTGCCACAGCGTGTTTTTGCCCGACATCCGCGCGTGGCGAATCAGCATGTCCATGACGGTGAGCTGAAACGCGTGGCCCATGTGCAGCGTGCCGGTCACGTTGGGCGGCGGGATCATAATGCAGTAGGGATCGCCCGTTCCGCTGGGCGCGAAGCAACCGTCGCGCTCCCAGCGCTCGTAAACCGGCTGTTCAATTAGTTTGGGGTCGTAGGCTTTTTCCATGGGAGAGCGCGCTGTTCGCAAGTGGCCAATGCAAGCGCTCGATGGTGCCTAAGATGCCGATCAATGTGAAGGGCGCAGACCCCGGAATCTGCCCGGACGGGGCTTATAGATTGTGGGTAGTGACCGAGTAGCCGCGATCTTTGTAGAACTTATAGCGCTCGCGCCCGGCGGCCCGGCGTTCGGGGTCGGCGTCGATGATCTCGGCGACCCGCTCCATACGGCTGAAAAAACGCGGTACGGCTTGGTCCAGATTGATCATAAGCTGACAGCGCTCGGCCGGCTCATGTCCGCTGCCGATCACCACGCAGGACTCGGTGGCGGCGTCCTGCAGCAGCGGGTCGCCGGCCTGTGCGTGCGGCACAAAACTGCCGTCACGAAAGGTCCACAGCAGCGCATCGAGCTGATCGGCCTCCGTGGAGGAGGCCGTGTGCACGTGCACCCAGTTTTTCAGCGAGAAGGCCTTGGCGGCCAGTCGGCAGGCAAGCAGAGGACGCGCGCGGTCTCCGGCTTCTTTGGTGATGTAGAAATCGACGCGCGTCACGACGGGGTGGCGTGTTTAAGCCTGATCCATCAAAAACTGCGTGAGCAGCGGCACCGGCCGTCCGGTTGAGCCCTTGGCATCACCGCCGACCCAGGCGCTGCCCGCGATGTCCAGATGCGCCCAATTCATCTCTTTGGTGAACTGCGACAGGAATACGCCTGCGGTAATGGCGCCGCCGGCGCGACCGCCTACGTTGGCCAAATCCGCAAAGTTGCTCTTGAGCTGCGGCAGATATTCCTCGGTAACCGGCAGACGCCAGGCGCCGTCACCGGCACGTTTGCCCGCGTCGGCGAGCTGTTCGGCCAGTTCGTCGTGCGGGCTCATCAGGCCGCTGTAGTGCGCGCCCAGTGCAATGACACAGGCACCGGTGAGCGTGGCGATGTCGACGACGGCGCGAGGTTTGAAACGCTTCACATAGGTCAGCGCGTCGCACAGAATCAGACGGCCTTCGGCGTCGGTATTGAGAATTTCGATCGTGCGGCCGGACATACTCGTGACCACATCGCCGGGTTTGGTCGCGCGGCCACTTGGCATGTTTTCACACGCCGGCACCACGCCCACCACATTGATCGGGAGTTTCAGTTCGGCTAGCGCGCGGAAGGTGCCAAGCACCGACGCGGCGCCGCCCATGTCGTACTTCATTTCGTCCATGGCCGGCGCCGGTTTGATCGAAATACCGCCGGTGTCAAAGGTGATGCCTTTGCCGACCAGCGCGATGGGTTTTTCTTTGGCCGGTGCGCCTTTGTACTGCAGCACAATCATTTTGGCGGGCTCGTCCGAACCGTTGGTGACCGATAGCAGCGAGCCCATTTTGAGCTTGCGCATTTGCGCTTCACTGAGCACCTGCACCGAGACAGATTTGAATTTTTTCGCAATGCCTTTGGCCTGATTGGCCAGATGCGTGGGCGTGCACACGTTGGCCGGGCGGTTGGCCAGATCTTTGGCAAGCTCCGTGCCGGCGGCCATGGCCGCGCCTTGCGCGGCGGCGGCTTTGGCTTTGTTGGCGGCGGCGCGCGTCGCGGCGCCAAAGCCGAAACGCTTGAGCTTGGACGCGGGTGCCTTGGGGCCGGACTTGAGTTCGTCGAAGCGATACATCGAGGCGACCAGCTCCATCACGGCGAGCTTCACGGCCTTGTCGGCATCAGCGCCGGGATACTCAGCCGTCAGGTAGGACAGCGCACTGGTTGCCCCGGTGGCCTTCAAAGCCCGTGCGGAGGCAGCGACGGCTTTGCGCCAGGCGACGTGATCCAATTTGCCCTGATCGCCCAGACCCACGATCAAAACCCGCGTTGCGCTGACGCCTTTGACATCGCGCAGGAGTGTGGTGGTGCCAACCGTACCCGGCAGATCGCCGGCTTTGGCCACGGCGCTGATGGCGCCTTTGCTGGCTTTGTCGACAGCAGCGGCCGCGTCGGTGAGTTTGTTCTTTTTATATGCGCCTACGATCAGGCAGCCGTTGGACTGCTTGTGAGGGGCGCCACTGGCGGCAAAGTACTGCATGCGTGTCTCCATAAGCCGATGCATTAAGGCGGTATCTACGGGCCTGTCGAAGAGCGAAAACCCGCGTACAATAGGCGCGCAGTGTACAAGATTCCGTCGCAGCCTGCGACGTCTTACAAAGGCCCAACGTTGCGCATTCTGGATCGCTATCTTACCCGCGAAGTCGCCTTCACATGGATCAGCGTCACGCTGGTTTTACTGGTCATTTTGATCAGTAACCAGTTCGCTCGAATTCTCGGTGATGCGGCCAGCGGTGAGCTGCCCAAAGACGCCGTGTTTACGCTGTTGGGGCTCACTTCGCTGAACTACCTGACCATTCTGATTCCGCTGGCGTTGTTTTTAAGCGTGATGTTGGCACTCGGGCGGCTGTACAAAGATTCCGAGATGTCGGCCATGGTGGCCTGCGGTGTGGGACCGTCGCAGTTGTATCGTCCGTTGCTTCGGCTCGGTGTGATCGTGGCCGCCATCGTGGGCATGCTGTCGATCTTTGCCGCGCCGTGGGCGCTGCGTCAGGTTGAGCAAATCAAAAATAACGCGGCGCGCGACGCGCAGATCGACGCACTTGAGCCGGGGCAGTTTCGTTCCAGTGGTGGTGTGGTGTTTTACGCTGAAAGTCGGGCGCCCAATGGCCAGCTGCAAAACGTATTTTTGGAGCGCGTTGAAAATGGTCGCATTGAGGCCGTCGTCGCACGCCGCGCAGAGCAAAAAAATGATCCGGAACGCGGCTTGCGCGTGATGGTGCTGTACGACGGCCGACGCTATGAAGGCGTGCCGGGTGACAGCGAATTTCGCATTGTTGATTTTGCGGAGCACGGCCTGCCCATCGCTTTTTCCGACAAAGACGATACGGAGTTAAGCGTTGAAGCGTTGCCCATGCGTACGCTTCTGCGCACGCCCGGCAGTGAGGCCAGTGCACAGTGGCATTGGCGTTTGGCGGCGCCGGTGTCCACGCTATTTTTGGTTTTCCTCGCTGTGCCGCTGTCGCGGACGCGGCCACGTCAAGGGCGCTACGGCAAACTCGCTGTCGCGATCCTGGTCTACATTGTCTACGCTAATTTGATGGGCGCGGGCAGGGCGTGGATTGAAGATGGCATCGTGCCCTCAGTGGTGGGATTGTGGTGGGTACATTTGGGCGTTGGCGCGCTGGGCGCCTATTTGTTGCAACGGCTGTACGGCCGCCGTCGGGTGCGTCACGCATGAAAACACTGGATCGTTATCTGGTGAGCGCCATCTTGCAGTCCACTGCTCTGGTCATGCTCGTGCTGTTGGGGCTCGGTGCGTTTGTCAATTTTGCAGGCCAAGTGGACAACGTCGGCGAGGGCTCCTACACCATTTTCGATGCACTAATTTACGTTGCACTTATTTTGCCGCAGCAGGCCTATGAGATGCTGCCGATGGCGACGTTGCTCGGCGCGCTGCTGGGTTTGGGCACACTGGCAAGTAACAGCGAGCTGACCGTGTTGCGCGCGTCGGGTGTCTCGATGTGGCGTTTGGCACGGGCCATTGCAATCGGTGGGCTGGCGCTCACATTAATCACGGCGGCGTTAGGGGAATTTATTGCCCCGCCGTCGGAGCAGTACGCCAAGCGATTTCGCGCCGAGCAGCTCAATCGCGACATTGGTTTGTCGGGTGGCCAGGGCGGCTGGATTAAAGACGGCAATGTCATTGTGAATGTGGGCCCGGCGCTCAGTGGCAGCGAAGAGGGCGGCGTGCGCTTTTATCGTTTTGATGACGATGGTCGTATTGTGAGCGTTGGTCGTGCCGCCACCGCCGAGGTCAGTTCGAATCAAAACTGGCTGTTGAGCGATTTTGGCGAATCGGTGTTTTCCGCCGCCGGTGTGGCGACGCGCAATGAGGCGCTGGCGACTCAACGATCGTTGCTCAGCAGCGAAGTGCTGCAGCTGTCGGTGGTGGACCCTGATCAGTTGTCAGGACGCAGACTGGCGCGCTACGTGGATTACCTCAAGCGCAACGGTCTGAATTCTGAACGCTACGAGATTGCGCGCTGGTCGCGGGTGGCGAGCGTATTGACCGTGTTTTTGATGAGTCTGCTTGCGTTGCCGTTTGTGTTTGGCTCGATGCGTTCTTCAGGGGCCGGCACGCGATTGGTGATTGGCGTGCTGATTGGTGTGGGCTACTACCTGCTGAGTCAGACCCTCGGCAGCAGCGGTACGGTGTACGGCATCAATCCCGTGCTCACGGCGTTTTTGCCCACGCTGATTTTGTCGGTGCTAATCGTGTGGTTGATGGCGCGCGCGCAATAGCGCAATTTGCATTGCGATCTATCTGCGGTGTTTTGGTATCACCAGCAGTCGAGTGCCGCTGAGCCGGTCGTGCCAGGCACGCTGCTCGATGTCGAAAATCGACCAAAAATACCCGAGGCCCAACGGCAGCCATGAGAGCAAGGCCGTGAGACTGCGCAGCCAGGCCTCACGCCAGCTCACCGGTCCGTTGGCGCCCCGCACCTGTAGCCGCCATGCGCGCATGCCGAGCGTCTGACCACCAAAATGCCAAAACACGGCGAAAAAGCCGCAGCCGATGACAAGCAGATAGACGCGATAGGGCCAACGCGCAAGACCGTCGATGGGTTCGCCGCCGGTCAGCGGCAGTAGCACGGCGGTAGCCGTCATCAATACGGCAGCGAGCAGCAGTGTGTCGTAGACAATGGCGGCCAGTCTGCGCCACAGGGCCGCCGCACCCAGCGTGTGATCGCTGGGTGGTGGTGAGGAATCAGGTTTCATAATTTTGTAGTCGTTTTATAGACGGCGGCGTCGACGCGCACCGAGCAGGGCCAATAGACTCAAGTATCCTACCGCACCGCCGCCGCCGGAGCTTTGCGGCGTGACCAAAGGTGGTGTGACGGGAGTGGGCGCTGCCACAAACGAGGCCTTGCACGCCACGCTACCCGCGGCCGGCGCCGTCATGCCGCTCACCGTCACCCGTACAGTAAGACCGCAGTCCGCGCCGCCGCTGTCGCCGGTGTCACCAAACTCATCGTCGTAACCGGTCCAGTTCCCGGTCTGCCAATCGACGACGGTCGCCGGATTGGCGTCAAGTGCCAGTTGCGACAGGTCCGGCACATCGAGCGCCAGTGAAAACGCGCTGGAATTGGAAACCGTCGGGGCCGTAAAGCGTGTGGAAAAAGCGTCAAACTTATACGTATCGAAACCACTGGGCGCGCCGCCGGGAGTGGACAGCCAGTTCGACAGATCGCCCGTGATCGGAAACTGCGCGGCATCCTCTGCGGCGCCCGCATCCAGAGAAACGGCGCCAATGTCGGTCGCACTTTGGCCATTGAAGCGCACGGCCGATATGCCGTCCTCGGAATAGCGCATCGGTTTGGTGAAACCCACCCACAGATCGTATTCCTCGCCAGCGAGCAGTGCCTCATCGACGGACACCGCTAGCGTGCGCGTTGCTGCCCCGGCCGTCTGCTGCCAGTCCGCGCGGTACATCGTGGCGCCGTCGCTGACACGATTTATTTGCGCGGCTTTGACCGCGGGCGGTCCCGATTGGCGGTAGTACCCGAGCAACATCATCAGCGTGACCTCATCGCGCACGCGGGCAATTTCGCTGTCGGGCAAAACAAAACCGGAATGCGATTGATCGGTGCCGCCATAGTCCTGGCCGCCGGCGCGTGGTTCGATCTCCAGCGTCCATGACGGCACCTGGAATTCAATCGCGAAATAGTCCGCGGTGGTGCCGATCTGTGTGCCCACCGGGTCCACGTTGACGAAGTAGCGGAAATTGAGCGCGGCGCGCATGCGTTCGGCGAGCGACTGGGTGATGGCGTTGCGACGGAAGTTCGTCGTGCTCGGCACAAAAAACTGGCGCGTAAACGAATGCGCATCCACATAAAACCGCAGTCGATTGCCCGGCCCGAGCGTGGCGGCCTGAATCAATGCCTGGATTTCAGGTTCGGACGCGGCGGCACTGCCGCGGTAAACCAGACTGATCGGGTTGCTGGATGAGCCGTTGTTGAGCCCGTGACCGTGCACGCTGTTGCGGTTGAGATCGACGCCGTCAAACTGACCGGCCGACGTGTCGATGCTCTCGTCCACCAGGCCGGCGCCGGAGGGCAGTCGCATGTTTTTGCGCCGCATGCGGCCGTCGCGGGGTTGCTGCTGGGTCGCGGCGACCGAGATTGGAAAGCGTTGTGTTTGCAAAAAGCCGTCAACGTTGAGCACCGGCACAATCACGACGTTCAGATTCTCGGCCAAATATTGACCAAAGCCGCCGTCGGTGCTGATTTCATTGAGCTGCTCAAACACCTCGGTGACCACCTCGGGGCTTTGCCACTCACGTGCGTGGATGGTGCCGTTGAGCATGACCGCCGGTTCGGCGCGTCCGTCGACAGTGAGCGCATCGGCGTCACCCAGTTGATACGCCCAGATATCGCGCCCGGCCAGCGTTTGGCCAACAATGCGTCCTTGAATGTTGTCGCTGGCAAGGAACAGCGCCTGATGCTGTGCATGCAGTGAGGCGTAGGCGCGAAAGCCGTCCACGGCCGTCATCGAATCGACCGGGATCGGTACCGGGTAGCCAAGGGCCAGGCTGTCGGCGCCAGTGTCTGATTCTGTTATTTCAAAGCGTCGTTCGCTGCAGGCCGGATCGTCGGGGTTTGTGATCAGACCGGCGCCGTCAAACAAACAGACAGCAGAACTTGTGTTGGCCGCCAGCAGTAACGCGAGCGCGGCGCCAGTTTTTGCAAATGTGAGGACGTTCATTGCGCACCTCCGGCGTAGGCCTGACGAATTTTGGCGCGTAAGGATTGCAGCGGACCCTGCTTCTCGCTCCAGGCCAGCAGCGCTGCACGCGCCTCAGGCGCGGACATCAAACTTAGACACAGCGCCAGCGCTGCACCCAGATCGGCGTCGTCGGTGGCATTAAGTTCGCGCGCGATCTGCACCATCAGAGCAGGCCTCGCATGGGCGGCGATGGCGGCTGCAGCGGCACTGGCGTGCGCCGGTTGGTGCAGGTAGTTCAGCAAATCGGTAGCAAGCGTTGGGTCGAGCTGTGCAGATTGCGCCAACGCCATCAGTCCGATGGATGCGATGTCCTTGCGCGCAATCGCGGCACGCAGGAGCGGACGTCGATCGTGATGGGGCTCGAGGTTGTGTGCTGCGTCAAGTGCGGCGCGCGCGTCGCGCGACGTGCCACGGCGAATCACGGCCAGCAGAAGGGCAGGTTGTTGCAAACGCTGCGCGGCCGCGACGATCGATGCGCCAAGTTCGGGTTGGGCATCGAGCAGGGCAACCCACGTGTCGATTTCGCGTGCGAGCGTGGTGTCGTCCAGTTGGTGCACCACTTTGACGTAGAGACTCGGCTGCAATGAGGCACGGGCTTTGTTGCGCTCAGCGTTGGTCACGGTTTGGGTGAACCCGTTACCCGCCATCAGTGCGGCACCCATGCTCGCGGCGCTGCGACGTTCGGCCTGCTGCGCCAACGCATAGCGCGCGACGGCGGCCGGGTCGTAAGCCGGTAGCGGTGTGATATGCCCGGCGTGCTCGTGGGCGACCTGGATCTGAACTTTGCTTTGGCTTAATCCGCGCAGCCAGTCGGTAGAGGCCGGCGTGGCGGGCATACGCGCAAACTGTTTGGCGACCGCGACGCGCAGATGCTCACGGATGCGCAGTTTTTGCTCGAGCGGTTCGATGACAGACTCGATGGATTGTGCAAGGCGCATTATCTCATCGCTATCGCCCGCGGCACGCAACTGCGCTTCGAACGCGATGACCGCGGGCACATTGGCCACGTCGCGCATGTCGGCGTAGCGAATTAGCTCGGCGCGGGTTCCCGCGCAAAGCACCATGACAAGTGCCACCGTTGTGATCCGAAGCATCAGGCCTACCTCACGAATATATGAATGTCTTCGTAGATACTAGCCGGGTCGCGCTGAATCAGCAAAGTGGGCGTGACCTACTCAGGGCTGGGGCTGGGCCCTGGGTCGGGGTCAATGTTCGCGTCAGGCAGCGCGTAGGCGAAGACGTCTTTGAAGCTGGCGTACTGGGCTGCGCCGATGACACTGACAAACAAAAACAATGCCGCCACATAAAACAGCATACCGAACACGATACCGGAGAGGCCCGCCGCGCTGCCGAGGCCCTCGAAGGACGTGGCAAACCCCAACACCCCAATGATGATGGCAAAGATAAGCCCGACCAACAGCATGGCGGCCAGCAACAGAACGACGAGAAACAGCACCAGCACAATGAATGCCGGGGTGTTTTTGAAGCACGCCGTAAAGGAGCGCTTGATGGCCGTCCATGGCGACACGTTGCCCAGCGCCACAAGCGCCGGCGAAAACCACAGGCAGGCCGTCACGAGCGCAAAGATCGCGAAAATCAACACAACAAATCCGATGATCATGCCCGGCGAGGCGGTGAGATCAGAGTCGACCAAAAAGGTCGCGCCGGCGCCGCCGATCACAAGCCACGGGATCATGGTGGCAATGGAAATGACCGCGCTTAAAACGCCCAGCACGGTCAGCGGGCCGAGATGGGCCTGCGCCGCATTCATGACCTTTCGAAAGGTCAGCGGTGCGTGATGGCAGGCCACCATGACACCGCCCCACACGATGGTTAAAAACGGATAGAGCACGAGTGAGGGCAAGAAACTTAAGACAAAGTGAATCTGCCCCAGCAATTCTCCGGCCACCAGCACGGCGCCGTAAACCACCCCCAGGGCCAGAAACAGCAAGATCCATCCAATCAGACCTTGGCTTACTGCGGCAAAACCAAAATTGAGCCACGCGCCGCCCTGACCCGCACGTACGCGTCGCGCCGGCTGAATGATGGCCGCTGCGGTTTCATCGACGGTGGTAACGGCCGCCGTGGGGGCCTGATACGGATTGGTGGGCTCCAAGTCTGGTTCTCCTTGTCATGCGTTGATATACGGTTTCGCGCATGTTCCCACACTGATTCACTCAGGTCACTGTAGCGTGATGGTCTTGTTATAACTCGATGAGATACTCCGGGCTCGTTTTACAGGGGAGGATTCGGCTATGAACATTCGATGGACGACACTTTTGGCGGCAGGCCTTGGCCTGAGCGCAACGCTGCCGGCGAGCGCTGGCAGCTGCACTTTTAGCCCGGAGGCGCAGTATTCCGTGCGCTTTGAGGCGACCTGGAGCTCGCAGACGCTGCCGCTGCAGTTTCCAAATAGCGCTCATTTCTCGCCGCTGATCGGTGCGACACACGGCGACCAGGTGAGCTTTTGGGCGCCCGGTGAGTTGGCGTCAAATGGCGTGGCCGCGGTGGCGGAGACCGGCTCCACATCGTCGATGACCTTTGAGGTAAACACGGCCGTCAATAATGGCACGGCGCTGTCCCGTGTGAATGGCGGGGCGGTGAACACCTCCCCAGGCAATGTGAGCACCACGTTTACGGTGAACACCGAACACCCCCAGGTGACCTTGATCACCATGATCGCGCCGAGCCCGGACTGGTTTGTGGGCGTGCACGGGCAAAGCCTGTTTGCCAACGGCAACTGGGTGGAGTCACTCACTGTTCCACTGTTTGCCTACGACTCTGGCACCGACAGCGGCAGTGCGTTTATCGCGGCCAATCAGGACACGCAACCGCCGGAGCCGATTTCGCTTCTGAGTGGTGCGCTGGTGACGGTCAACGGCGAGCTGGTGCCGTTCGGCGATTTTGTGTTCACACGCCTGACCGACAGCTGCCTCGATAGTGACACTGATTCGGTCGGCGATGATGTGGACAACTGCACGGCGGTCGCCAATACCGACCAGACCGATGGCAACGGCGACGGCTTCGGCAATGCCTGCGACGCGGATCTAAATGATGATTGCACCGTCAATGTGGTGGATCTGGGGCTGCTGCGAAGCGCGTTTTTCAGCAGTGATCCGGTTGCTGATCTGAACGCCGATGGTGTGGTCAATGTCGTGGACCTTGGCCTGATGCGCACCGCGTTTTTCGGTCCGCCGGGCCCGAGTGCAACCGCCAGCTGCGGCGGCTGATCGCGAAGCGTCAGCGGGCGGTCTGATTTTAAGGCCGCCCGTTGTGCGCTGACGATGGTATGCTAGGGGCTCACCACCCTTAATTTCACTTGCCAGAGCAACACTTCTTTGGACATGTCACAGGACGGACAGTCGACACCGCCCGTCATTATTCCACGCCCCGAGCACAACGTTTCCCGCGCTGATATCGCCGAGCCAGCACTCAAAGTGCTGTACCGGCTGCATAACAGCGGGTATCAGGCGTTTTTGGTTGGCGGCGGCGTGCGCGACTTAATGCTCGGACTGCATCCGAAAGACTTCGACGTGGCGACCGATGCCTCGCCCGAGGACGTTCGTCAGCTGTTCCGCAACTGCCGTCTGATTGGTCGACGTTTTCGTTTGGCCCACGTGCATTTTGGGCGCGAGATCATTGAGGTGGCCACGTTCCGCGCGTCGCACGACTCCGAACAGGCCCGCGACGACGACAACAAAACCGATGATCGCGGCCGCATTTTGCGTGACAACGTGTACGGCAGTATTGGCGAAGACGTGTGGCGACGCGATTTCACCGCCAACTCGCTCTATTACAACATCGCGGATTTTTCGATCTGGGACTACACCGGCGGCGCGCAGGACGTGCGCGATCGGGTAATGCGCATGATTGGCGATCCGGTCACGCGCTATCGCGAAGACCCGGTCCGCATGCTGCGTGCTGTGCGCTTTGCCGGAAAGCTCGGCTTTACCGTGGACGCAGCTTCCGAAGCGCCCATGGCCGAGCTCGGCGCTTTGCTGCGCGACGTACCGCCAGCGCGCTTGTTCGATGAAACCATCAAACTGTTTTTGGCCGGTCATGCCGAACGTACGTACGAGCTGCTGCAGCACTACGATTTGTTTCGTCATTTGTTTCCATCGTGCGCTTCGGGACTTATGGGCCCCGACGGCGATACGCAGCGCGCGATGCTCGATGCGGCGATGGCCAATACCGACGTGCGGGTGCGTGAAAACCGGCCCGTAACGATCATGTTTTTGCTTGCCGTCTTTTTGTGGGGACCGATCCGCGAAGCGGCGCAAGCGCGCGTCGACGACGGTGAGAAACGTCGCGGCGTATTGCTGGATGCCTGCGACGAAGTGGTGCGCGCGCAGCAGGCGCACGTCACCATTCCCAAACGCATCATGTACCCGATTCGGGACATGGTTATGATGCAAGATCGCTTTGACAACCGGGTGAGCTCGAATGCCGCTCGAATGGTCCGTCATCCGCGTTTTCGTGCGGCCTACGATCTGCTGGTCCTGCGTGCGGCCGGCGGCGAAGTCGAGCAAGAAGTGGCCGACTGGTGGACCGAGTATCAGGAAAATCCCTCCGCAACGGCCGCACCAGAAGACGAACGTCCGGTGCGTAAAAAGCGGCGGCGTCGCCGTCGACGCAAGCCGCGCAGCGCAGCGCAGGACGGCGGCAACACAGACGCCTCATGACGCGCGTCCGCTGGCAGCCGATCTACTTCGGTCTTGGCAGCAACCTCAATGATCCCGCTCGTCAGTTGCGCAAGGCCGTGCTGGCCTTGCAAAAACTCGCTGCCGTGCGTTTGTATCGCGTGTCATCGGTCGTGCGCAGTGCGCCGGTCGACGGCAGCGCACAGCCAGACTATCTCAATATTGTGGCGGCTGGCATGACCCATCTGCAACCGATGACGTTGATGCACGAGTGCCAACGTATCGAGGTCGCGCACGGGCGCGACCATGCGGCGAAACGCTGGTCAGCGCGTCCACTGGATATAGATCTTTTGGCGCTGGGCGACACCGTGATCGACAGCGCGTCGTTGACGCTGCCGCACGCACAACTGGCGGTGCGCGCGTTTGTCGTCGTGCCGTTGGCGCAGATCGCTCCCGAGTTCAATGTGCCAGAGATCGGACCGGTGCAGGCGCTGCTGACGCAGGTCGAGCGCGCGTCTGTGAGTGCGGCCGGCAAACTGTTCCCAGACGGCCTGCCGAACGGGTTATCATGAGCGCCCCGGGTGCTTCAGGCGCTCGTCGCTAAAGCGCGCTGTCGATGCCGAAAAAGTGGCCGGACCACTTTCGTTATGTGGTCATAGAAGGTCCCATTGGAGTGGGCAAAACCACGCTCGCGCGCGCGCTGGCCGAATACGGTGGCGCAGAGCTTCTGCTCGAACAGCCGATGGACAATCCTTTTCTTGAGCGCTTTTATATCGATCCGAAAGGTGCGGCTCTGCCCACGCAGCTGCACTTTTTGTTTCAGCGGGCGCGCCAGTGTCAGGAAATGCGTCAGTCGGACATGTTCGAGCCGCTGCGCGTGGCCGATTTCATGCTGGACAAAGATCGCCTTTTCGCACAGCTCAATCTCGATGACGATGAGCTCACGCTGTACGAAATGGTGTATGAAAAACTCGCCATTGATTCGCCGCAGCCGGATCTTGTGATCTATCTGCAGGCCGATGTACCAACGCTGATGGCGCGCATTCGAAAGCGCGGTATCGACTACGAGCAGCGCATCACCGAAGATTATCTGCGTCGGTTATGCGATGCCTACACGCGCTTTTTCCATCATTTTTCCATTGCGCCGTTATTAATCGTGAATACCAATAACGCCAGCCTGGTTGACGACGACGCTCAGTTTGAGCAATTTTTGTCGCAGATTCAGGCGCTGCGCAGCGGCCGCAGATTTTATAATCCGTCGGGCGATCTGCCGCTTTAGCGGCGAGATGAAAACCCGCGAACGGGAGATCCACTATGTACACACATTTGCAACAGGCAGCGCGTGAGCGACCGCCCGTCACGTTGTCCACGATCCAGAAAATGAAG
>JBGCEL010000088.1:0-6965 GCA_045106455.1 Gammaproteobacteria bacterium | reverse complement strand
GAGCCGGCAATGACGTTGGTGGCGCCGGCGGAGGTTTCTGCTGACACGGCCACGTTTTCAATCGCGCTGGCCACGTCGCGCGCCACGGTTTGCTGTTCGGCCACCGCCACGGTGATCTGCGAGATGGAGTTGGACGTGCCGACCACACCCTCAACAATGCTCTTGAACGCGTTGCTGGCTTCCGCCGACACGGCGCTGCCGCGCTCAATGCGTTTGGTCGATTCGTTGATGAGCTTGGTGATGTTCAGTGCGGCCTGCGATGAGCGTTCCGCCAATTTACGCACTTCGTCGGCCACCACCGAGAAGCCAAGGCCGTGTTCGCCTGCTCGAGCGGCCTCAATCGCGGCATTAAAGGCCAGCAGATTGGTCTGACTGGAAATTTCACTGATGACCATCAGGATGTCGCGAATCTCTTCGGAGGATTTGTTGATCAGTTCCATGGCTTCCATGGACTGTTGCACAGCCAGTGCGCCGGCTTCCGCTTTCTCGCGTGTCGTGCTGGCCTGCTCATCGGCAAAACGAGAGTTTTGAGCGATCGAGTCGATGGAGGCGCTGAGTTCTTCAACGCAGCCGCTCATCTCTTCAGTTGTTGCACCGAGTCCCTGAACGTTTACAGCCACTTTATCGATTTCATCCGAAATTTGGCGCGACATGGATTCGACCGATTCGCTAATGGAACTGACGTTTTCTTGCAGCGCTTTTTCCGAAAGCACCGCTTGGGTCGTGTCTGTGGCAAGTTTGACCACTTTTACGACGTCGCCTTTTGGTCCGAGGACCGGGTTGTAGTTGGCCTGGATCCACACCTGACTGCCGTCTTTCGCGACGCGCTCGAATTGCCCCGAAAAGGACTCGCCCTTGTTCAGGCGATCCCAGAAGGCATCATATTCACTCGATTTCGTGAGCTCGTTCGTGCAAAAAATTCGGTGGTGTTTGCCGACAATCTCATCCAGTTCGTAGCCCATGGCGCCGAGGAAATTGTCATTGGCGCTTTGAATGATGCCGCTGGTATCGAATTCGATCACGGCCTGCAGTCGATTCACAGCGTCCATTTTCGCCGCGAAGTCAGAGCTTATTTGTTTCTCGGCCGTGACGTCGGAGGCAAACTTGATGACTTTGGTAATGTTGCCCTGTGCGTCATAGATGGGGTTGTAGGAGGCGTTAATCCAGATGTCTTCGCCCGTTTTGCTCAAGCGGTGAAATTCACCGGCGACGACCTGACCGGCGCGAATGTTGTCCCACATTTGGACGTATTCGGGGGACTTAACAAAATCGTCCTCGCAAAAAATTCGATGGTGTTTGCCCTGAATTTCTTCGAGTGCATAGTGCGTCACTTCCCGGAAGTTCTCATTCGCGGTGATGATGGTGCCGTCGGTTTCAAACTGGATCACGGCCTGTGCACGATCCACCGCATCCAGAATGGACTGGAATTCGGCGTTGCGCGTTTTCATCGAGGTAATGTCGGTTGCGAATTTGACGACCTTAAAAGGCTTGCCGTCACTGTCAGCAATTGGATTGTAAGACGCATTGAGCCACAGCTGACTGCCGTCGCTGGCGACTCGTTCGAATTCGTCTGCAACAAATTCTCCCGCTTTGAGTTTTTTCCAAAACGCTTTGTAGTCGTCGCTTTTGCCGTGCTCGGCCGTACAAAACATGCGGTGATGCTTGCCAACGATGTCCTCGAGTGAATAGCCCACCGTGTCAAGGAAGTTTTGATTCGCCGTGATAATCGTGCCGTCGGTTTCAAATTCGATCACGGCCTGAGTACGATGGATGGCCGCCATGTGGCTGGCCTGATTCGTCGCGTCGATCGTGGCTTGAGTCACGTCGGTGGCAAATTTAACCACCCGCTCCAACTCCCCATCGGCATCGAATACCGGCGTATAGGAGGCATTCAGCCATAGATCGTCGCCGGCTTTGTTCTGGCGTCGGAATACGTCCGAACGCGTTTCGCCGTTGCCCAGAGCTTTCCAAAAGGCTTTGTACTCGCGGGACTTGGCGAACTCGGGCGTGCAAAAAATTTCGTGGTGCTCGCCCTGAATTTCTTTGAGTTCATAGCCGGTGGCGGCCAAAAACAGATCATTCGCGGTCAGAATCGTACCGTCGGGTGTGAACTCGATTACTGCTTGAGTTCGATTAATCGCGTTCATATATGCGTTGGCAGTGGCGTCAGGGCTGGCGTCGCGCGTCTCGGTGGTTGACGCGGTATTTTTACTGGCACGTGTGGTCAATGTTCTGTCCTCATGGATATCGCAAATTCAAGTGTCCCGGTGCCGGTCCGGTTCTTGTGAGCTTAGCGACGTCCACAAGGGCAGGTTTAGCGCCTTCGCAAAAATCAATTGTTACAAGTGCTCAAGTGGGTAGACGGTCACAAAATTCGCTTCTTATACGGCTATTTAAGTAAAGTGCGCAGATGTTCGGGCGCAAAAAAACGCGGCACCCGAAGGTGCCGCGCTACATAACATCAAGCTCTTGGTGAGAGGTCAGGCAGCCGAATCGTGCACCACCGTCGGCGTGCCACGTTCGACGTTGCGAGCCGCCAGATCGGCCGTATCGAAATCATCGACATTCGTGATGCCCATCACCTGACGATCAAACTCAAGCAGACGCTCGGCTTCCTCGGTAGTAACGATGCCAGCTTCTTCTGCCGCTTTGAACATAACCGGCGGGGCGTCCTCGGCAATGGTGCCGGCCTTGAGCGCCAGATACACCTTGCGCTCGAGTCCTTCAATGTACTCAGATTCGCGCAGCAGCTTGTCGATAATGCCGATGGGGTTGTTTTCATCCGCTGTGAGATACGCGCCTTCGATGAGTCGATCGCGAGCCTCGGATGGCGTGGTGACCAGCTTGGCCACTTTGCGCTCGAGCTTGTCGGACGGCGCCGAGTACATGCGCCCACGCGGGAAGATGAACACGCGCAGTGCGACGGCCAGAGCGCGATTCGGCAGATTGCGCAGCACGCCGTGCAGCTGTTCCTGCGATTGATACAGCAGGTGGCGGCAAGCCCATTCCACAATCGGCAGATCTTCAGCCGGACGACCCTGATCTTCATAGTGCTTGAGCACGGCCGAGGCCAAGTACAAATAGCTCAATATGTCGCCCAGACGCGCCGAGAGCATTTCGCGCTTTTTCAGACTGCCCTGCAGGCTCAGCATGGCGCCGTCGGCCGCCAGTGCAAAGGCGGTAGAAAACCGATTGATGTGCTGGAAGTAGCGTTTGGTTGGACCCTCAACCGGCACGTCGGCCAGACGCGAGAACGTAAACGACGCCACCAGCGAGCGCGCCGCGTTACAGCACATGTTGCCGACCAGACCAAACAGCGCCTCGTCGAACGCCACAAGGGCTTCTTTGTCATCTTCCACCGCACAGGCCTGCATCAGCTTGAGCATGTAAGGGTGGCAGCGCACGGCGCCTTGACCAAAAATGATCATGCTGCGCGTGAGGATGTTGGCACCCTCAACGGTGATCGAAATGGGAATGGACTGATAGCCGCGACCCAGATAATTGCCGGGGCCTAAGCAAATGCCTTTACCGCCGTGCAGGTCCATAGCGTCGTTGCCAATCGTGCGGCCCATTTCCGTGCAGTGGTATTTCAAGATGGCCGACGGCACGGCTGGTTTCTCGCCACGATCTACCGCGGCTGCGGTCATTTTGACGGCGCTGTCGATGATGTAGGTGGAGCCGGCGATACGTGCGAGCAATTCCTGAATGCCCTCAAAGCCTGCAATCGGCATGCGGAACTGTTTGCGAATGCGGCTGTAACCACCCGACGCAGCCAGCGCGGCTTTAGCGCCGCCCAGCGCGTTGGACGGCAGTGAGATGCAGCGTCCGACAGTGAGACATTCGACCAGCATGCGCCAGCCCTGACCGGCCATATCGGGTCCGCCGATAATGAAGTCCAGCGGCACGAACACATCGTTGCCCTGCGTAGGACCGTTTTGGAACGGTACGTTGAGCGGGAAGTGGCGACGCCCGGTCACAACACCCGGCAGATCGGTCGGGATCAGTGCGCAGGTGATGCCGTAGTCTTTGGTGTCGCCCAAAAGACCGTCGGGATCGTAGAGTTTGAACGCCAGTCCCAGCACCGTCGCCACGGGCGCGAGCGTGATGTAACGCTTGTCCCAGTTGAGGCGCATGCCAAGCACGTCTTCGCCGTTAAATTCGCCGCGGCACACAATGCCGTGATCGGTAATGGAGGTGGCGTCTGAGCCCGCGCGCGGACTGGTCAGGCCAAAGCAGGGCACTTCTTCACCGCTGGCAAGCCGCGGCAGATAATGATTCTTTTGCTCCTCGGTGCCGTAGTGCATGAGCAGTTCGCCAGGGCCGAGTGAGTTTGGCACCGCAACCGTGGAGGCAACGGTGGCGCTGCGTCCCGCGATTTTGGTCAGCACCGCCGAGTGGCCCTGCGCGGAGAATTCCAGACCACCGTAGGCCTTGGGAATTATCATGGCGAAGAAGCCTTCGTCTTTTAAATATTGCCAGATGTGTTGCGGCAGATCGGCCAGTTCGTGGGTGATGTGCCACTCATCGATCATCTCGCACAGCGTCTCTACGGGGCCGTCGAGGTAGGCTTGTTCTTCCGCACTTAGGCCCGGCTTCGGCGCGCTCAGCAGATTGCTCCACTGAGGCTTGCCGGAGAAGATTTCGCCGTCCCAACCCACGGTGCCGGCTTCCAGCGCGGTGCGCTCGGTGTCCGACATCTCGGGCAGCGCGCGGCGCATCATATCGAGCATCGGTTTGGCGAGGCGCGAGCGCCGGAAGTCGTCGCTATTGAGCGCAGCGAAACCTGCGAACAGCGCGAGAATGACCAACCGAACAACAATGTGTGCGCCGCTGAAAAGCAGGAACACGGCCGTGACCACACCCATGGCGATGACGGCGGTGCGCAGGTTGGTGCGGCGATAACCGACCGTAATCGCGGTGCCAAGGAACAGCAGGGTCCATAACAAAAAACTCATTCGAGCCTCCGGGCGGCGCTAGTAAAAGAGATCCCCAATATAGCGGTTTTGGTGCAGCGCGACAAACGACGGGGTTGGAGTTTTGTGAAAGATCGTCGGCTAAAACGAGAAAACCCGACGCGAACGCCGGGTTTTCGTGCTCAAAAGGCCTTAAGTTCGGCCATTTTGTCGTTAAGTGAACTACAGGAGGTCGGCGACGCCGTCGCGTTCTTCGCGAAGTTCGGTGTGCGTGGCGTCCATGCGCTCACGGCTGAAGTCGTCGATATCCAGTCCCTGAACAATTTCGTACTCGCCGCCGCTGCAGGTCACCGGGTAGGAGTACACCACGCCCTCGGGAATGCCGTAGCTGCCGTCCGAGGGAATGCCCATGCTGGTCCAGTCGCCGGGTTTGGTGCCAAGTGCCCAGTCGCGGACGTGGTCGATGGCCGCGGAAGCCGCCGAGGCCGCCGACGACAAACCACGTGCTTCGATAATCGCTGCGCCGCGTTTTTGCACCGTCGGGATAAACGTATCGCGGGTCCAGTCCTGATCCACTTTGCTTGTAGCCGCCGCGCCTTTGATGCTGGCGTGATTGATGTCCGGATACTGGGTGGCCGAGTGGTTGCCCCAGATGATCATTTTCTTGATCTCGGTAGTGTGATGACCAGTCTTCTCCGCCAACTGGCTCAGCGCGCGATTGTGATCCAGACGCGTCATGGCCGTGAAGTTACGTGGATCGATGTCCGGCGCGTTGGCGGCGGCGATCAGCGCGTTGGTGTTGGCCGGATTGCCAACCACCAGCACTTTGATGTTTTTGCTGGCGTTGGCGTTGATGGCTTTGCCCTGCGCGGAGAAAATTGCCGCGTTGCCCAGCAGCAGGTCTTTACGCTCCATGCCCGGGCCGCGCGGCTTGGCGCCGACCAGTAAAGCGTAGTCGGCGTCGCGGAAGGCCACGTCGGCCTGATCGGTGGCCACTACGCCTGCAAGCGTTGGGAAGGCGCAATCGTTGAGTTCCATGACCACGCCGTTCAGGGCGCCCAGCGCTGGCGGAATCTCCAGCAGCTGAAGAATGACGGGCTGATCGGCTCCGAGCAGCTGGCCCGATGCAATACGGAACGCAAGTTGATAACCGATTTGACCGGCAGCACCGGTAATGGCGACACGAACAGGGGCTTTCATGGCTCTCTCCTGAGGGAACTTCGATAATAAACGGGCGCCGAGTTTAGCACCCCGTCTGGCGGGGCGCAGCGCTTAGCGTTCTGTGGGCTGCAGCGGCAGGTCTGTCGGTAGCGCCTGGGTCGGGAACACCTCCACAAATGTATCGAGGAGTCGTTGCGCGGTGAGGGCTTCGCCCGCGGCGTGGAGTTGGCGGATGCGCTGCAGCGTGCTGATGGCCAGACCGGGCGTTTTGTCGCCAGCCTCGGCCAGACGTGTCCTGGCCTCGTCAAAGTCCGCATCACGTAGCCGATCCACGACATCGTCAATGATGACGTCGGGGGTTTGCATTAAACCTTCGGCGTCGCGTCGACGGCCGGTGACCGTCACGGCGTCCGCCAGTGGTGGGGCCACTTCAAACGATCGGAACGACTTGTCCTCGGCGCTACTGGCGCGTTCGGCGACATCCGCCATGCTCTGCCCAGACGTGCGGCGGTTTGCCAGCCGCGCCGCAACTTGCCGAGCGGCCTGTGCAGCGTCACGGTCTGCTGAGGTTTTCGCCATCGGGCGCGGCGCTGCCATCGGCTCAGGTGCCGGTTCGGCTTCCTGCCTGACCATCCTCGGCGGTGGCGGCGTGAGTGCGGGTGGCGACAGTGGCACCGACGAACGCACCTCGCGCTGTGCCTGTTCAAGATCAACCGTGACGGGCTTGGGCGCAAAGTCCGATTCAAACTCGATCGCGGGAATGTCGTCCATGCTGGGGCGCGGGACCGGGCCCGCGCTCTCGGGCGGCCGTTGCCGGTCGGTTACTTCGTTGGGCGCCGCGCCATCGATCATGATGTCCTGCACGACTGATTCACTCACGCTGCGCATTGG
>JBGCEL010000087.1:0-43388 GCA_045106455.1 Gammaproteobacteria bacterium | reverse complement strand
TTCTCAGGCTACGCCGCTAGAGGCACCCCACCCCAAAGCTTCGACTCAATTAGGGGAGTGGGAGTGAGGGGTTTTGCTCCGGGTCGTAGCCCGTCCTCGGGCGTTCCCGGAGTGAAACCCCTCACTCCCACTCACCGGGATCGAAGCGCAACACGCCGACCGCTCACCGGGATCGAAGCGCAACAAGCCGACCCTCGGGATCGGAGCACGCAAAGCCGACTCACGCCCAAAAAAAACGCCGGCGCAAAGGCCGGCGTCTCTCGTTCTTTGTGAGCGTAAGCTCAGGCCGTAGCGCGTGCGCGTCGGCGCAAAAAGCCCAGCATGCCAAGTCCCATCAGCATCAGCGTGGTCGGCTCTGAGACCGCCACGGCAGCAGCGCGACCCGTGAGCATCACGTTGTCGATGAGTGCACGTTCGTTGGAGGCACTCACGCTGGTGTAGAAGCGAAAATCGATGCTGGCCTGATTGGCAGCCGCGATGCCGAACATCAGCACGTTGTTGGTCAGCGATGAGCCGCCCAATGCGTGAGCAACAAGTTCGGTCCAGCTAGATGAACCCGTTACGCGCCATTCGACGTGCAGCGTATCGGCCGATTCGGTGTTGTACGACGCGCCCCAATCATAGGACAGCATGATGTCGGTCAGACCTATGGTGCTGAAGCCGGACTGCGTCGCCGCGGCGTCCATACCTGATTGACGATCGCGCAGATTCAGAACGTTGTTGTGGATACGAACGTCGTTGCTGCTGCGTTCGATCTCTGCCCAGCCGTTGCCGACGTTGTTGCGCGTGCCGCGGTTGAAATCGTCCTGAAAAATCACGACGGCGAAGGCCGAGTGTGCGGTCAGGGCGCTCAGTAACAGCAGGCTTTTAATTAAGGTTGCGATGCGATTGTTCATAATAATGCTCTTGGCGATGCGTGCTTTTCTCTTTGTATAAGGGTATTCAAGCAATTCTCATGCCATGAACAGAATCGTGATGTTTTGCGGGTGGTTGCGTAGCGGTTTTTTTCTGATTAAACATAGTGTAGCGGCCGCGAGGGGCTGTTTGTAAAGCTGTCCGACACGTGGATTGGGTCTTAAAGCTGAGCGCGCAGAAGTTGCGCGTCCTCGCGACTTGCGAACGGTGCGCTACTGCGCAACGCCTGATCCAGAATCTCGCGCGCCTTGCGGGCGTTGCCACGCGCGTTGAGCGCGGTGGCGAAGTGATACGCGATATCGGGGCTTTTGTCCGCGGTGGTCCACTGCATGGCGCGGCGCAAAACGTCGAGTGCTTCTTCAAGTTGATCCGAGCGGTACAGCACCCATCCAAGGGTGTCCGCGACGTCCGAATTTTCAGTGCTTTGGTCGTACGCACGCTGCGCAGCGGTCAATGCGCGCGCGCCGTCACCGCCCGCATCGCGTTCAAGATAAAGCCACGCAACATTGTTATTGGCCAGCGCCTGCGTTGGGTCCAATTCGAGTACACGCTCGTAGGACGCAATGGCCTTATTGGTTTCGGCGCCCTGTTGAAAAGCCTGCGCAAGCTTCAGATGTGCATTGATGTCATCGGGTCTTTGCGCGAGCCAAGCGTCGATGGACTGCGTGGGGTTGGTGATGTCATTGGCGACGCGCACGCGGTAGAGCTCAAGGGCGACAGCCCAACTGGGGCGTTCAATCTGCGCGCGCTCGTAGAGCTCGATTGCCTCATTGGCTTGACCCTGTACGGCGCGCACGTCGGCGATGGCAATAGTGGCCGACCAATCCGCACCGAATTTATTGGTTATCTCGCGCACACGCTGGTTGGCTTGCGGGGTCTTGCCGGCCTCGGCGTCCATGAGTGCGAGCGCTCTGAGCGCGCCCAGGTGTTGCGCGTCGCGGGCGAGCGCGTCGTTGAAGCTGGTGCGCGCCTGACGCAGGCGTTCGTTGGCCAGATCGGCCTGACCGAGGTAGTAGCGATACTGCGCATCGCCGGGGTCTTGTACTACGGCGCGGCGAAAGTTAGCCACGGCCTCATCGATCCGGCTTTGGCGCATTTTGATGAGCCCGCCGAGCGCCTGTGCTTCGGGAGACTTGGGGTAGTTGTTGGCGGCAACGTCAGAGAAACGCACGGCTTGAACAAAATTGTTATCTCGCAGTGCCTGTGCGCCGAGGATCAAGTTTGGCAATAGGGCGGTCGGGTGCTTTTGGTGCGCGTCGCGAACCATCTGCAGAGCGCGTTCGTCTTGACCTTGAGCCGAGAAGATACGCGCCAGTACCAACGCGGGCAGAAGATCGCCGGGCTGTTTGGCGTATTCGGCTTCAAACAGCGCCGTGGACCGGGCGAAGTTGCCGCTGCGCTCGTCGAGGTTCAACAGGCTAAGCATTGCCGAGCGGTTGTCCGGTGAGCGCGCGAGAATGTCGTCGAAAAAACGGCGTGCGATATCAAGCTGTCCGATCGCGGCATAAAAGCTGCCGGCCAACCCCTTCACCGACAGGTCGTCCGGATTGTCGCCAAGCAGTGCCTCAATTTGCTGTTGGGCCACCGTTTCGTTGCTGCGATCCAGCTGTGCAATACGAATCAGAATGTCGCGGCGCGCATCGCTCAAGGCGCTTGGTGGCAGCGACTCGAGCACGCTTACCGCCTTGGCGATTTCACCGTCAGTGACATACGCCTGCGCCAGTGCAAGGTTGGCCTGCAGATTCTCGGGGCTTGCTTGCAGCGCCTGCGCCAAATAACGCATCCCGTCTTTGCGCTCGCCCATGCGCATGGATTCCTGACCGAGCAGCGTCATCATTGCCGAGTCTGCGCTGTTGTTGCGCAAGCCGGCTTCGAGTGTCGCGACCGCCGCGCGCGAGCGGCCCATGCGCATACGCGTTTCGGCGAGAAGCCGGCGCGTCTGCACATTGTCGGGGTCGCTGGCCACGGCCTCGGATAAATGCATTTCGGCTTGATCAAAATCATCACGTTCGAGCATCGCCACGCCCATCAGTGTGAGTGCGGGGGAGTAGCTCGGGTAGTCCGCGAGCACCGTTTGAAAGTTCTGAATCGCTTCGTTGGTATTGCCGCTGTCGAGTTCTACGCGACCTTGAAGGTAGGCCGCCATCGGGTGGGTTTTACCCAGCGACAGCATAGTGGCGGCCGATTCGCGCGCGGCATCGAGTTCGCCCAAGCCCAGTAGCGCTTCGGTAAGCTGCCCTTCAATAAAAAACCAATCCTGCCGGCGTGCCTGCATGTTGGTGTCACGAGCGGTCAGCAACAGTGTTTTCGCGTCGCTGAATTTCGCTTGCGTGATGTACGCGCGGCCCAACGCCAGAATCGACTCGGCCGATCCCGGTGCTAGCTTCAATGCTTTTTGTAAATGGGTTTCAGCATCGTCTAAACGTTGATCATCGGCGGCCATTGTTGCCTTGCCCAGCAGGGCGATGCGTGTGGCCTCGATGCTTAAGGTCTGCTCGATTTGTGCGTCAAAAACCGCGGCCGCCTGATTGCGCGAGCCCATTGCCAGCATGGAACGACCGTGCAGCGCACGCATGACGTTGCGTGCTGCAGCGTCGTTGAGAATGTCGGGGTCCAAATCCGCCAGCACCAGGGCGTGTGCGTCACGACTTTGCAGGGCCCGCGCGAGTGGCTCCATGTAGTCGTTTGGTGAGGCGCCCATTTGTTTGGCCCGATCAAGCTCCTTTTCGGCCGCCTGCATGTCACCTACGGCCATTAAGGCTTTGCCCAGCGCAATGCGCGCCGGAGCGTAGTCCGGCCGCTGGCGCAGCAGGCTGCGCATATCAATAATCGCATCGCGATAGCGCGACTTCTCCATGCTTTGCTCGGCTGCCTGAATGCGCTGATCCAGCGTGAGCTTCTCGGTGCAGCCGCCAAGTGCGGTCAGGCCACACAACAGGAGGGCGAGGGCAGGCAGCGGCGGTCGGGTGGGGAATGTCGGCATGAAAAGCATCCGCAGGCAGCATGGTTGATTGATCCGTGAGTATATTGGGCATGTCCAGCGTCGCGCGTCGCACGTGGTCACATTCTTGCCAATTTTTTACATAGTGTGGCGTTGCGGGCGGTACAGGTTATGACGCGCGGCCGGGTCGGCCGGTATACTCGCGATCGTCTTTTAGCCCGGTGAGCGTGGAACCATGCAGGATTTCGAGAAACTCGGCAGTTTTTATCTGGGGCGTCGCGTTGACGATGATGCCCAAACCCTGAGCGAGGAGGCGGTGCTGTATGACGCACGCGACCTGACCACGCACGCGGTGATTATCGGTATGACCGGGAGCGGCAAGACTGGCCTTGGTATCGGTCTTATCGAAGAGGCCGTGATGGACAACGTACCGGTGATTGCCATCGATCCGAAAGGCGATATGGGCAACTTGCTGCTGACGTTTCCCAAGCTTGACGGTGCCTCGTTCGAACCGTGGGTGGATGGACAGGCGGCGACCACCGCGGGTAAGAGTGTGGGCGAGTACGCCACCGCGCAGGCCAAATTGTGGCGCGACGGCTTAAAGAAATGGGGCCAGGACGGCAAGCGCATCGCGGCCTTGAAGTCCAAAGCGGACTTTTCGATTTACACGCCCGGTAGTTCGGCTGGCGCGCCGGTGAGCGTGCTGAGTTCCTTTGCTGCGCCGCCGGCTGCGGTGATTGATGATCCCGATATCTATCGCGACAAAGTGGCGGCGACCGCGACCGGTATTTTGAATCTGGTGGGTATCGATGCCGATCCCATCACCAGTCGCGAGCATATCCTGCTCTCCAATATTCTTGATTTCTCATGGCGCGACGGCAAATCTCTCGACCTCGGTGGTTTGATCGGCGCTATCCAGAACCCGCCAGTTAAACGCGTTGGCGTGATGGATCTCGATGCCTTTTTCCCCGCCAAAGATCGTTTTGCTTTGGCTATGCGTCTGAATAATTTACTGGGCGCGCCAGGCTTCGATGCCTGGATGAAAGGCGAGCCGTTAAACACGGGTAGTCTGCTCTATACACCGGCGGGCAAGCCGCGCGTGTCGATCATGTCCATCGCGCATCTTGACGATGCCCAGCGCATGTTTTTCGTCACGATGTTGTTGGCAGATATTATTAGCTGGATGCGCGCGCAGCCGGGCACCGGATCGCTGCGGGCCGTGCTGTACATGGATGAGATTTTTGGCTACATGCCGCCGACGGCGAATCCGCCTTCGAAGCGCCTGTTGCTGACGCTCCTCAAACAGGCGCGCGCGTTCGGCCTGGGCCTTGTGCTGTCGACCCAAAACCCCGTGGATCTTGATTACAAAGGGCTGTCAAACACCGGCACCTGGTTTATCGGTCGTTTGCAGACCGAGCGCGACAAGCTGCGCGTCATGGAGGGGCTCGAGGGTGCTGCCGACGGCGCGCGCTTTGATAAAGCCCGCATGGAGCGTGTGCTGGCCGGTTTGGGCAAGCGTCGTTTTCTGCTGCATAACGTGCACGAAGACGGCGATGTGGTGTTTAACACGCGCTGGGCCATGTCGTATTTGCCGGGGCCGCTAACGCGCTCGCAGGTCAAAACTTTGATGTCGAACAAGCCGGTGAAAGTGCCGGAGACGGCGATTTCCAAAGCGCCAAAAGGGCGCCGCAAGCCAATGGGCCCGCCGATTGTCGAGCCGGGGGTAAAGCAGTTCTACGTACCCGCACGTCTGCGCGGAGATGGTGAGCTTGTCTATCAGCCGCGCGCGCTCGGTGTGGCCGACCTGACGTTTGCCAACGCCCGCTACGGGGTGGACCTGACGCGCCAATTGATCGTCGGCACCGAATTCGGCGTACCGCCGGTGGTTGTGGACTGGGCCAAAGGTGCACCGCTCGGGATCGGACTGGAGGATCTGGAGACCAGTCCGCTCGATGAGGTTGGCTATCTGCTGCTGGCGACAGAAGCCACCAAGGCGAAGAGCTTCACGGGTTTCGAGAAACTGTTTAAGCGTTGGATCAAAACCGACAACGTGCTGAATTTGTATCGCTCCAAAGTGTTCAAGCTGGTGTCGACCGCGCAGGAAACCGAAGGCGATTTTCGCGTGCGGTTGCAGATGACGGCTACCGAGCAGCGTGATGTAAAAGTAGCGGCGCTGCGCCAAAAATACGCCACGAAAATTGCGGCGCTGGACGAAAAATTGCGCAAAGCCAATCAGACGCTCGAAAAAGAGCAGGAGCAAGCGAGCCAGAAAAAGATGGACTCGTTGCTTGGCGCGGGCACGGCGATATTGGGGGTGCTTCTCGGACGCAAGAAGCTCAGCGCGACGTCGGCGTCAAAGATGCGCCGCGCCGTGTCGGGCTTTGGTTCGTCGCGTAAGGAAGCCGGCGACGTCGAGCGAGCAAAAGAGACCATCTTAAAGATAGAGCAGACGTTGGAAGACACTGCCGAGCGCCTGCAGGCAGAGGTGGATGCGCTTGAGCTGAAGTTTGATGTGAGCAGCGAAGAGCTGCAGGTATTAACCATTAAGCCCAAGTCGACCGACACGTTTATCCACGCTGTGGGTATCGTCTGGGTGCCGTTCTATCGCGCCACGGACGGCAAGCTTAGTCCGGCGGCGTAGCGGCGTCTCTGTGGCGACTGAATTCATCGGCCAAATCGTGTTTGCGCGCCAGGTTGCGAAACTGGTTGTAGTTTAAGCCCACGAGTGTCGCCGCGTTTTTTTGGTGATATTGGCTGCGCGCCATAGCCCGGCGTAGCAGGTCAATTTCCAGCTGCGAGACCTCGTCTTTCAAGCGGCACGGGAGTCTTGGGCTTGTGCTGGCCGGTTCGGGTGGCGGTTGAGGATCATGGCGTGGCTCGTTTGGTGCTCGCGCCAGCGGGAACGCGCTGGCAAACGGATTGATGATGAGCGTGTCGAGCTCTTCCTCGGGGTCCTCCATGCGATAGACCGAGCGCTCAACGGCGTTTTTAAGTTCGCGCACATTGCCGGGCCACGAATAGTTCAGCATTTCATCGAGCACGTGATCAGCAAAGCCGGGGAAGAAGGCGCGACTGAGCTCGGCCGTGACGTTGGTAGCGAAGTGATACGCCAGCACCGGGATATCGCGGTGGCGCGCTCGCAGTGGCGGCACGGTCACCACGTCAAACGCGAGTCGATCCAGAAGATCAGCGCGAAACTCACCGCGCGCCGCCTTGGCCGGCAGGTCTTCATTGGTCGCGCCGACGATGCGCACATCGACATTCAAAGTGGTGTCGCCACCCACACGTTCAAATTCTCCGTATTCGATCACGCGCAGGAGCTTTTCCTGCATGCGTGGTGGGATGGTGCCGAGTTCGTCGAGGATTAAAGTGCCCTGATCAGCCCGCTCGAAACGACCGATGTGACGACCTGTCGCGCCCGTAAACGCGCCGGCTTCATGGCCAAACAGCTCAGATTCGAGCAGTGACTCGGTCAAGGCGGAGCAGTTGAGCTTAACCAGCGGCTGGTCCCAACGTGGCGACAGATAGTGCAGGCGTGCGGCAATGAGTTCCTTGCCCGTGCCGCGCTCACCGATCACCAGAACCGGTTTGGCTATCGCTGCTGCGCGCGAGACTTGTTCGAGCGTGGCGAGGAATTCCGGGGCCTCGCCGATGATGGGTATATTGCCTGTGGAGGGTGTCATAGAGAGATAAAATAGCAATAAATATTAAAAAATACGAATAAATAGCGTTATTAGATAATTATTTTGAAACACAGAATTTTGCACAAATTGAGAAAAAAACAATTAAAACAACATCTTAGAATTTTTCGCAAAAATTGGCACGGTTGATGCTTTGTATTCCCTGACCACCAATTTTCTATGAGGCTTTGAGCATGGGCATTTTTTCTCGCTTTACTGACATCGTTAATTCGAACATCAACGCCATTTTGGACAAGGCGGAGGATCCAGAAAAACTGGTTCGCCTGATGATCCAGGAAATGGAGGACACGCTGGTCGAAGTGCGTACCGCCGCGGCGCGTTCGATCGCTGACAAGAAGCATTTGAATCGTAAGCTGGATCAGCTTGAGGGGCAGGAGCGCGAATGGCACAACAAAGCCGAGCTCGCCATTGCCAAGGGTCGTGATGATCTGGCAAAAGCCGCACTGGCTGAAAAATCGCGCGCTACCGAATCGGTAACGGCTATGAAAGATCAGTATCAGCACATTGAGGACGGCCTGACCAAACTTAATGACGACATCACGCGACTGGAAGAAAAGCTCGCCGATGCGAAGACGCGTCAAAAAGCGCTGGTAATGCGTCATCAGACAGCATCGTCGCGACTCAACGTGCGCAAGCAGATCCATGAGAACAAGATCGACGACGCGCTGGTTCGCTTCGAACAGTTTGAGCGCAAGATGGAAGGCATGGAAGGCCGCATCGAAGCCTACGACCTGGGCGCGAAGAAAGATCTGCGACGCGAGTTCGACGATCTGGAATCGGAAGAATCCATCGAGCAGGAACTGGCGAGCCTGAAGAAGAAGATGGCCGGCGGCAGTGCCGACTAACCCATCAATTGAAGCTTTGCGGAAGGACTAACGATCAATGACTGAAGTGTTTGGCATTTTATTCCTGACGATTGTTGCGCCCCTGATCATCGTTCTGCACTACGTCACCAAGTGGAAAACCTCTAAGGGTTTGTCCAATGAAGATGAAAAGATGTTGGAAGAACTGTGGGATAGCGCGCAGCAGATGGAAAGTCGGATCAACACGCTTGAAACGATTTTAGATAACGAAGTAGCAGACTGGAGGAAAAGAACATGAGCGGCCATCGACACGGTAAGGGCCTGTATAAAGACAGCGAAGACGGCATCCTGATGGGTGTGTGTGCAGGAATCGCCAACTATTTCGACTTAAGTCGTAACGGTGTACGCCTGGTCACAGTCCTGACGCTTCTGTTCATGTTTTGGCCTACGGTTATCGCCTACTTCATTGCCGGCTACGTGCTGAGACATCGCCCGCTGTGCTACTGCGGACACGATGAGCGGAGCTTCTGGCGTAAAAGTTCGAGCCGCTAGGGGAATCAATGTGAACGACAAGTTTAATCAGTTTGATCCGCGTGCCATCTATCGAGACACGCGCAACAAGTCGGTCGCCGGCGTCGCCGCCGGCATCGCGGGGCACTTCGGCTTCTCAGTGGGTGCGACGCGATTGCTCATGCTGGTGGCCATCTTCATGACGTTTCCCATTGGCCTGTTCGTCTATATTGTTGCGGCCGTGCTGCTAAAGCCGATGCCAAGCAAAACCTTCGATACGCCTGAGGAGGAAGTGTTTTGGCGCGGCGTGCGCCGCTCACCGAAGGCTACGTTTTCGAATGTGCGCTTCCGTTTGCGTCAAATCGACCACAATCTGCAGCGGATGGAACGCTACGTGACGTCGCCGCGTTTTAAGCTCGATCGTGACTTTCAGAGTCTCGAGCGAGATGATGACCGCAACTCCCCACCTGTCTGAGCATAAGGAACCTTAATGGCCGACCCGTTTAAAATGGTAATTGCCATCGTCGCAATCTACGCGGCGGTGAGCTTCGCAAAGATGATGTATCGCGATAAAGAGCTCTCGCGCTCAGATACAGGGCAAGCCGACGATCATGTCGTGCAGAAAATTGCCGCTCTCGAGGAGCGCATTCGCGTTCTCGAGACGATCGTCACCGATGATCGCCACGCGCTCAAGCGCGAGATCGACCAGCTGTAAACCCGTGACGCGGCGCGCTTATCCGGCGCGCCGTGCACCCCCAAACCCCTCTTTTCCCGCACCGACGTTAATACCAACGCGCACGCCTTTTCGTGTGCGTGCATTCAGGACGGATTCAGCCAGAGTTCGTCATGATGATGCTCAACGATCCCGCGCTTTTTATCGGGATCGCTTTTGGAGATACGCCATGCGATTACGTCACTTTTTTTCTGCTTTTATAGTTACCTGCACCCTGGGGGCGCAGGCCGGCGGCGTCAGCAACGGGCTTGTGGACGTCGATGTTGTCGATGACTACGGTCGCTCGTTCCCTACGTTTTCAACCGGCCAACGCCATTCACAGCGTGAGCATCGCGCCTACTTGGAAGCGCGGCCAGGCGAAGCCTATGCGATACGCGTGACCAACCGCAGCGGTGGACGCGTTGGGCTGGTTATTGCGGTCGACGGGCGCAACATTATTTCGGGGCGTAAGTCGAAGCTGCGGTCGAAAGAAAAGATGTACGTCCTGGGGCCCTGGCAGTCGGCCGTCTATCGGGGTTGGCGTACGAGTCGCAACCGCATCAATGAATTCTATTTTACGTCTGACCTGGATTCTTATGCCGGTGCGTTCGGTGATTTCAGCGCCATGGGTGTGGTGGCCGTAGCCGCGTTCGAGGATCGGTTTGCACCGCAACCACACGCCTACCGCGACGGCGTGCGTAAATCACAGCCCGAGGCGCGTTCGCACAAGCACGGTGATGCCGCGTCCGAGCGTGCGGCGCCGGGTACCGGGTTTGGCGATGAGCGCTATGCGCCATCCTACACGGTGGAGTTCGAGCCGCAGTCGCGCACGGCCGGCGTTACGTTGATCAAGTACGAGTGGCGGGAAACGCTGTGCCGCATGGGCGTGACGCGTTGCGGTCTGCGCGAGAATCGTTTTTGGCCGACTACCCAGTATCGTGGCCGCCATGGTGATCGCGGATACGCTGCCTATCCGCCTGGATATCGCCAGCGCGAGACGCTCGTCAGATCGCGCCGGTATCAATAAGCGGTGTTTGCGTCAGGCGGCGTGGGCGGACTGCGCCACCTGATTAAAGCCGTTGGACTGGGCATGATTTAGAGCGTGTTCCGCCATCTCGATCACCGCGCTGCGATCGTGAAGTCGTTTTGGCGGCACCGTTACCATGCCGACGCTCATGGTCATGCGGTCGGCGGCGTCGGAGCCGGGGAACGGAATGCATAGATCGTAGACGCTGCGTCGCAGCTTTTCGGCGAAACGTTGGCCGGTACGATCATCGGCTTCTGGAAGTATCACGGCAAAACGCGCATTGCCGATGCGCGCGACCAGGTCGCCAGCGCGGCGAAACGTGTCGCTGACGGAACTGGCGACAGCCTGCAGAGCATAGTCACCACGCTCCTGGCCGTTGAGATCCATGTAGTTATCGAAGAAATCGAGTTCACCCACGAGTAGCGAGAGTGGTTTGCGCTGGCGTACGCTGCGCTTGATCTCCTCGCCCAGTGTCTCGACGAAGTGCTGGTGATTCGCGATACCCGTGTGGCCGTCAATGCGCGCAACTCGTTCAACTTGCTGGCGCAGGGCGCTCAGCATTTCGTGAGTCTGCTTGCGCTGTTCTTCAATCTCGCGGATCGCAATTTTCTGCTGTTCAATGGTGCGCTCGTTGTCAGCACGTCTGGCCTGGAGGTCAGCTACGGTGCGCTCACTCGTGGTCAGGCGCTCGCAAGCGTCATCGAGCGAGGTCTCGAGCGTCTGCTTGCCCAGGTGGCTCCGGATCGCAAGCGCGAGGCACAAAGCACCACCGGCGAGCGCCGCAATGGAGACCGGGGGCATCGCGCCGAGGTCCGCAGCATGAGCAAAAGGTGCGAAAACACAGGAAGACAGGGCTAGGTGGTGGCGCATTATTTCTATTCAACTCTCGAAAAGACCAGAATGAGCTTAGCCGAAGCCTCTATGGCGAACAGAGAACTGGATCATATTTTGGTAAGCCGATACGTCTTGCCGCGCGTTTGGGAATCGGCCATAGTTCGCGAATAAAAGGAAGTGGGACAGTCTCTTGCCACAAATGAAAGCAGCGCAGATTGAGTCGTTTTTGGCCTCTCTGGACGACAGCGATTTGCGTAACAGCCGCTACGGTGTGGAGCGGGAAACCTTGCGCGTGGGGGCGGACGGGCGGCTGGCGATGACGGCGCATCCTGAAGCGCTGGGGTCTGCACTCACGCATCCTGCCATCACCACCGATTTTTCCGAAGCGTTGATGGAATTTGTCACCGGCGCAACGCGCGCGCCTGAGACGCTAATGAGTGAACTGTGCGAACTGCACAACTTCACATATTCCAATTTGCAGGGCGAGCTACTGTGGCCTTTGAGTATGCCCTGCACTGTGGGCGACGACAGCGCCATACCGTTGGCTCGGTACGGCTCATCCAATGTAGGTCAGATGAAGACGGTTTACCGTCGGGGGCTTGGTCATCGCTATGGTCGCGCGATGCAGACCATCGCCGGAGTGCATTTCAATTTTTCCCCTGCAAAAGGTTTCTGGCGTGGCCTGGCCGCGGTGCGTGCTGATCATCGTTCGCCGCGTGATTCGCAATCGGCCGCCTACTTTTGCCTGCTGCGTAACTTCCGGCGTTTCGCCTGGCTGGTGCTGTATTTGTTTGGCGCATCGCCCGCGGTGTGTCGCTCTTTTCTGGAGGGGCAGGACCACTCTTTGCAGCTTTTCGACAACCAGACGCTCTACTTGCCCAACGCCACGTCCTTGCGCATGAGTGATCTGGGTTACAGCTCGAAGGCCCAAGCGAGCCTCAATATTTCTCTGAACAGTCTCGAGGAATATGTGGCTGGATTGACGCGCGCGATCAGCACCGCGTACCCACCCTATCGTGATATTGGAACGGTGCAAGACGGCCAGTGGCGACAGCTATCGAACAATATTCTGCAAATTGCGAACGAGTTTTATAGCGTTGTACGCCCCAAACGGGTGGCCAACAGCGGTGAGAAACCTACCAGCGCGCTGCGCGAGCGTGGCGTGGAATACGTTGAAATACGTGCGCTGGACGTGGATCCCTTTGCGCCAGTTGGCGTCGATCCGGCGCAGGTCCGGTTTATGGAGTGCTTTTTACTCTACTGCGCACTTTACAATTGTGACGTGATTTCTGCTGCTGAGCAGGTCGATGTGGAATACAACCAACATCGAGTAGCGCGCGAAGGGCGTCTGCCCCAGCTGCAGCTGCGCGACCGGGGCGAGCCGCGCTGTTTGCGAGCGTGGTCGCACGAAGTGTTTGACCAGCTCGACACGATTGCGGCACGTCTTGATGGTGCGTCGGGAGGTGGTGAGTACGCCGCGTCCGTTGCGCACTATCGGCGCTGGATTGATGATCCCTCGCTGACGCCATCGGCGCGTGTACTGGACGCGATGCGCGGTCATCGCGTATCGCATGCAGACTTCGGAATGTTGCTTGCCAATGAGCACAAAAAGTTCTTCGAAGCGCGCTCGCCTTTGGCCGCACAGCGGGCTGATGAGCTGCGGACAACGGCTGAGCGCTCACATGCCAAACAGGCTGAAATTGAGGCGGCGGATGA
Source organism: Gammaproteobacteria bacterium (assembly GCA_045106455.1). Lineage (GTDB taxonomy): Bacteria > Pseudomonadota > Gammaproteobacteria > Steroidobacterales > JBCCMA01 > JBCCMA01. Next base: position 30,229 of record JBGCEL010000087.1, on the reverse strand, counting down.
CGGCGATTTCGCGGCCTATCTAGAGCAATATTTCGCTCAGCCTTAAGAAATTGATAGCGCCAATCGTCCACTTCACATAAGTCGTCCCAACTTATTTGAGACTGGCATCACGGCACCGATTAAGGCTCGGTGCGAGACTCACTGCACAAAATAAGTATTAGCGGTAGTGAGGGGCGTCGAGGCAGTGAGCCAGGCCGAAAACCACAACGATATTCTCATTGCGCAGCAAGAGCGTTTTCTGCTGCGCGTTCTGACGACGGGTCTGGCCGGTGCGAATCGTCGCATCGTGCCGATCACTGACGGTCAGGAAATACTGCGTCGCATTCAGGTGCGTCCACCACGCGTGCTGATCGTCGATACGGACCTGGCGCCGATGGGTGGTGAGGAGCTGTGCCGGCGTTTGCAGGCCGAGCACCCGGAGCGCGAATTTCTCACCTGTATCCTAACCTCCAGCGCTGAAGACGAATTCGGTAATTATTCTGAGTGGTTTTCAAATTTCCGCATGATGGAAAAACCGGTTAGCGTCGGCGTATTGCAACGGCATATTTCTGAACATCTGATGGATCGTGCCGCATGACATCGGAGCACATCAAGCCACGCAAGACAGCGTCGATTCGCCGCATTGATTTTGGCAAGTACACCGGCGTCTTGAAAAAGCTGCTGGGCGATGCGCTGTCCATTGTCATCTGCGACTGTGCCGGGCGTCGCGTGTGGTCGCTGTCCCGCGGCGAGCAGGATGTTTACAAGCAAGCTCTGCAAAAACTCAATGATTCGGTGCCCGACTGGCCCCATACCGGTGCCGCGATAAGGCGTTGTACGATCGACGATGAGCGTTCGGCTTATCTGACGAGCTTGCAGGGCGATGACGGCACGGTAAGCGGCGGCCTGATGGTTCTGGTGAGCCATCGTCAAGATACGGGCAATACGGCCTTTGCGCGCATTAGCGAGGGTATGAACATCGTGTCGCGCCTGCTTGGCGACGAGGCGCTCATGCTCGATGAGCTTGGTGCCGTGACCCACGAGCTGACGCGGCGTTACGAAGAACTCAATCTCATCTACAACACGCAGGACAGTGTGAAGTACTTCGATGAGGGGCAGGATGCGATTCGCAACCTTGTGCGCAATACCTGCGAGTACACCGGTTTCGCGTTTTCCGCTTTGATCATGGCCGATCAAAATACCGTTCACAGCTTCTCCAGCTCCACGCGTCCGCTGCCATCGGCTGATGCGTTGCGTGAAGTCATTCGTGCCGACTTGTACGAGCACGTGGCGTTTCGCAAAGAGGTGCTGGTCCACAATGGTGGCAAGCGCTATCACCATTTGCTGGCAGGCATTCCATGCAAGCTACTGGCTTGCCCCATATTCGATGAGAACAACGAAGTGATCGGTGTTCTTGTGCTGGCGAACGAAGGTGGCGCCAGCCCGCTGGTGAGCTCCGATCGTAAGCTGCTGCAGGTCATGGCGCATAAAGCGTCGCGCATTATTCAGGCGAACTACGATGCGCTAACCGGCATGATGACGCGCAATGGATTCGAGTACCACCTTGAAACCGGGCTTTACGTGGTGCGCTATAAGCAGGTGGAACACACGGTCCTGAACATCAACGTGGATCGCCTGCATGTGGTCAACGATACCTGTGGCCATCATGCCGGCGATGCGCTGATACGCCGTGTGGCTGCGGCGATCCGCAACACGCTGTCTGCGGATGACGTCGTCGCGCGCTTGGGTGGCGGCGAGTTTGGCGTGCTGCTGGTCGAGCGCGAAGATATTGATGCGGACGACGTGGCCGAACAAATTCGCAGTGCCGTGCGCGAAGTGGAATTTTCCTGGGACAATCGCCGCTTTCAGGTGAGCGTAAGCATTGGGCTTGCACCCATGGAGGCGAACACCGAGAGCATCGTGACGGTGATGAGTGCCGCTGAGGTGGCCTGTGCGGCGGCGAAAGATCTGGGGCGCGATCGCGTGCAGATTTACCAGATTGACAACACAATGCTGGTGCGGCGCAAAGCACAAATTCACTGGCTGGGTCATCTGCACAGTGCGCTGCGTGAAGACAAGTTTGAATTGTTCTGTCAGCCGATCAAGCGCGTTGGGGAGCACGAAGCTCACCATGCCGAGATCTTGCTGCGTCTGAATGATGAGCACCAGGGCCTGCTGTCGCCGGATGTATTCCTCGGTTCTGCCGAACGTTACAACCTGATGCCCGCGATCGATCGCTGGGTGATTCGAAATACCATGAAGATGCTGGTTTCTAATTTGCCCAAGAGTCTGCTGCGCGAGCAGGTGTGGGCGATAAATTTGTCGGGGCAGACGCTAAGTGATGCCAATTTTATGCAGTTTATTCTGGATGAAACCAAGCGCGCTGGCATCCGTCCACAAAACCTGTGCTTCGAAGTAACGGAGACGGCAGCGGTCGCCAACATCAAAGAAGCGGGGCAGTTTATTGCTGAACTGCGCAAGCACGGCTACGCATTTTCTTTGGATGATTTTGGTAGTGGCCTGAGTTCGTTCGCCTATCTCAAGGCGCTGCCCGTGGACTACCTGAAAATTGACGGCTCCATTGCAAAAGAAGTGGTGGCCGATCCTGTGTCCGCCTCAATGGTTGGCGCGATCTGTCAGGTCGCGCGCGACATGCAGCTGGAGACCATCGCCGAGTTCGTTGAGAATGAACAACTCGAGATCAAGCTAGCTTCGCTTGGGGTGAGTTACGTGCAGGGTTACAACATCGGCAAGCCGCAGCCCTTGAGCGATGCCTTGCGCGATCTGACCGATCGCATGATCATGGCCGCCGGTGAGGACACCTGCACGGTGCCTGCCATCGATGAAACCGGCAGTAGCGTCACGCCGCTGCGCGCGAATCTCTAGCGCAACAACGCTTCTTTTTTGTCGCCCAAAGAAAAGCCCCGCAGAAGCGGGGCGATTTTTATTTTTTTTGGGTGCTCATCGAAGACTAAACGATGCGAACCGCGGACATGTTGTTATTGTACCCAGATACAATGCAAGACTCGGGCCAACTCCCAAGGGCTAGCGAAAACAGGCCCCTGCGCTCGAAAATTCGTACAAAACGCTTGCCAGTGTAAAAAATATCGACGCAATTGGCGGGAACTCTCCCGGAATCTTTACACCTCTCATGTGGTCTTAATAAAAGTGTGCAGCGGCGCACGATGATGGAAGCCTGCGCGAGGATAGACTCCAAATATGAACGTAAAGTATTACGCCTGCTTTGTGGTCCAAAACCACAACACCAACCTCGGCCGCGAGCTTGGCAGCATCGTCGAGATTGACGACGACGTTGGTGCATCGATGGATCATGATGATGTGGCTCAGATGCTGGCGGAAAATCTGGACATCAAACAGAGCACGTTAAACGTGTATCACTGGTCTCGCGTGCATTAAGTCTTAAGGCACGCAATCCCGATCAAATAACATAAGTCCGGATCATGGTGGCGAGTGAGGTTTACGCTTAGCGAACTTTGCTACACTCCGGCTCCTTTTCGTTCTACCTCAAGGTTTTTGACATCGTCATGTTGCTACCTCGCGGCTTACGCCATTCTCTCAATTCGTACCTGTGTGCATGCATCGTGGTGATGCTGTGCGGCCACGGTGTGGCGGCGGCCCAGGAGACGACGCTTGAGGAAGTGCAGGTAACGGCGACGCGTGTTGGCGGTGCTGCCCAGCCCGTATCCGAAGCGGTCACCGTGGTCGACGGCGCAGCACTTGCCGATGCCCAGATTCAAGTGGTCACAGATGCACTGCGCGGACAGTCAGGTGTATTTGTACAGCAAACGACGCCTGGTCAAGGTACGGCGATCGTACGCGGCCTTAAAGGTTCGGAAGTGCTGCACCTTGTTGATGGCATGCGGCTAAACAATGCGCTGTTTCGCAATGCACCCAATCAGTACCTGGCGTTGGTCGATCCATTTATCGCGCAACGTATCGAAGTGGTGCGTGGGCCGCTGTCGACGCTGTACGGGTCCGATGCCATGGGCGGTGCAATTCAGGTGCTGTCTGATCGCCCGTTCCTTGGTGGTGGCGACTGGGAGGTTCAGGGTCGGGCGCTCGCGCGCTTCGACAGTCGCACGCTCGGTAATGTGGCGCACGCTTCCATGTCTGCGGGTCAGGGCAACTGGTCTTTTGGTGGCGCGTTGAGTTATCAGGACCACGATGATGTGCGTGCGGCCGACCGGCGCGCGCAGTCACCATCGGGGTATCGTTCTGAGGCGGCCAGCGGCTATTTGTCGTGGCGTCCGCGTGAGGGTCAGCGCAACGAACTGTCGGTGCAATATCTCACTCAGCCCTCTACACCACGCCATGACGAGCTGGTCGCCGGGTTTGGGCAAACCGAGCCGGCGTCCGAGATTTTCGAATTCGCGCCCAACAGCCGACTGTTTGTTCATGCCGAGCATCATTCCTCTGGGTGGTCGCGCTTTGCCGATGAAATTAGCGTTCATTTCGGCATGCAGAAAATGACGGATGATCGGCGCACTCAGGATACGGGTGCGGACGCACAGCGCGTTGAGCAAAATGACAGTGAGCTGTGGGGCCTTACGCTGAGCGCGGCGGCACTTCCCAGTGAGCGCCACGCGTTGACGTACGGAATCGATATCTATCGCGATACGGTCAGCAGTGCGCGTCAATCGATTAGCGTTGCGGACGGCAGTTCGCAAACCGTGCAGTCGCGTTTCCCGGATGGCTCTGAACTCAACACGCTGGATGTCTACGTGCAGGATGCTATGACCTTAAGCCCGCGCGTGGCGTTGACCGCCGGCGCGCGTGTGAGTCGCGCCGAAGTGCGGCTTTCAGCAACCGAGCAAACCGCTGCCGCGACGATTCGCAACACAGACATAACCGGCTCGTTGGGCTTGCGTGCAGACCTCAACGACAACTGGACCTTTTTGTCCAACCTCGGTCGTGGTTTTAGAGCGCCGAATATTTTTGATCTGGGCACGCTCGGCGCGCGCCCTGGTAATCGCTTCAACATTGCTAATACGAGCCTGGGCCCCGAGACCGTGTGGACAATCGATAGCGGACTTCGTTTCGAGACCGCCGCCGGAAGCGTCGAGGCATTTGTTTGGTACAGCGATTATCAGGATCAGATCGCCTCGGTCTCGACGGGTCTGCTTGACGACGCCGGTCGGGATATTGTGCAAAGTCAAAATGCCAGTTCGGTTATTTTGCGCGGTGCCGAGATAGCGGGTGAGTGGCAGCTCGCGCAACACTGGCGCGCCACCTTCGGCGTCAACTATGTGTGGGGTGAAACCACGCTTACCGATGAAGAAGAGCCGGCCGATCGCATCCCACCGCTGGATGCGCAGCTAACGTTGCGTTATGAACGCGATCTGTGGTGGATCGACGCACAGGCTCGCGTGGCGGCGCGGCAGGATCGTCTGAGTAGTCGTGACGTGCGTGATTCGCGCATCAACCCGAACGGCACGGCGGGTTTTGGTCTGCTGCGTCTGCGCGGGAACTACCGCTTTAGTGACGTACTCAGTGCAACGCTTGCACTGCACAATATCGGTGATCGTGATTATCGTGAACACGGCTCGGGTATCGGCGGTGCCGGTCGCGCAGCGGCGCTCACGATAGAAGGGCGTTTCTAGTCTTTTTACAGTCCCGACCGGGCTGCTGCATTGCGCCTTTTTTTTGCGCGCAGCACCATAATGTTGCACGTGATACAAATCCCGGATGCCGCGCTATACTCCTGCGCAAGTCGCCGCGTGGCTACTAATAAAAAATATAAGCCCTCTAAGCTCGACGACTTAAGCCCGACTACGAAAAGCGGAATTACCACTTCAAGAGTCGTTTTGTAAAGCATCCCAGGGGGGGAAGTATGAAATCTAAGACCAACCGTTCCGTGCGTTCACGCACGACGGCCAAGCTGTCCACGGCCATTGCAGCAGCGTTGATCCTGCCGGCAATGAGTGCCGCGGCCGACACAATGCCTGAGCCTAATATCGTTCAATCGCGTGGCGCCGACCAAACGGTCGATTACACGTCGCTGACCAAGTTTGGTAAGTGGGACGATCGTAACTATGCGCTGACCAAAGAAGATCTGTCGTACCTGTCGGCGGATGAGGCTCAGCTCACCAATCAAATTCCGGCGTTTTTCCGCGTCGAGCTGCGCAAAGCGTGGCCGCATTTGCAAACGTCCGGTCCTGTGCAGTACCCGCGTGCGGCATGGCAAATGTTCCGCATGAAATACGGCGGCTTTGAGCGCGACGGCCAGACCTGGGGTCCTACCTGGGGCGAAGACAAACTCGCCGCGTTCCGCGCTGACAACGAACTGCAGCTTAACCAGGTGCTCGGCGCCAACGAGCTCACCGTTGAAATTAACCACGCCAATCCCAACCGCGTGATTGCCGGCTCAAACAACAACGGCGGTCAGGAGATGTATTTCTCGGCTGACGGCGGACTGAGCTGGACTATTCAGGGCACGTTGCCCAACACCTGCTGCGATCCGACGGTGGGTTGGTCGAGCGATGGCTCGGTGGCCTACGTTGCGGCACTGTCCGGCTCGATTGGCGTGAGCTTCCTGCGCTCGTTTGACCAGGGTGAAACCTGGGTCGATCGCATTGATCTGACCCCGAGCGGCAGTGACAAAGAATGGCTGCACGTGGATATCTCCGACAGCTCGCCACACCAGGACAACGTTTACCTGACCTACCACAACGGTAACGTCATGCAGTTTGCGCGTTCGACCAATAGCGGCACCTCGTTCGACATCCAGGCGTTCCCGGGTGAGAACAGCGGTATTGGTTCTGACATCACGACCACCAGCAACGGCGACATTTACTATGTCTACGGTGCCACCGGCGCACGTCAGATCACGTTGCTCAAATCGACCGACGGCGGTGACAACTTCACCGGTTCGAACATCGCGGCAACGAATGCTTCCTTCGATTGGCCCGTGCCTTCGATGGAATCACGCAATGCGTGGATTTACGCATCGGCCGATACGGATCGTTCCGGCGGCGCGTTTGACGGCAGCGTCTACGTTTCATGGGCAGACACCACCGGGCCGGAAAGCACGGCGGTAAACAACCACACGATCGTGCGCGTTGCAGCGTCGCGCGACGGCGGTGCAACCTGGACTCTTACCAGCCCGCATCCGCTGGACGACACTGATGATGTCGATCGTTACAACCCGTGGATGACGGTTGACGAGTTCGGCACCGTGCACTCGGTGTTCTATGACACCCGCAACTCGCTGAACCGTACTGGTGTTGACCTGTACTACGCGTTCTCAACCGACGGCGCGGCGACCTGGAGTGACCCAGAGCGTGTGAGCTCGGCTACCTCTGCCAACCTGACTGACGGTCAGGAATGGGGTGACTACAACGGTATCTCTGTTGTGGGCGAGAAAATCGTGACGGTCTGGACGGATAACCGTAACGGCCCACCAAACCAGAAAGACGGCTTTGCCGCCACGCTCGTAAACGCCGGCGCTGCGCCTTCGTTTACGCTGGGTTCGGCCAATGCCGCCACGCTCTCGCAGGCGGTGTGTGCACCGGGAGACCTGAATGACATCACGATTAGCGTGGGTTCAATTCAGGAGTTCAACTCGCCGGTCACGCTGAACTTCTCGGGTCTGCCGGCTGGCTTCTCGGGTGGTTTCTCAACCAACCCGGTCACGCCTGCTACGCCTGCGGCGACTTCATCGGCCTCAGTTAGTCTCGGCGGTGTTGCCGCTGGTGACTACAGCTTCAGCATTACCGGTACGGCTGCAGGTGTCGATCCGAAGAACGTGGGTGTCAACGTTGCGGTGAGCGATTCGGTCCCTGGCCTTGCGGCCACCACGGCTCCGGCCGACGGTGATGTGACCTCGACGAGCCCAATCTTCAGCTGGACGGCAGCGGCACAGGGCGCGACGTATCTGCTGGAAGTGGACGACGATCCAAACTTCGGCAGCGTGGACGCTTCGACGACGACAGCGGCGACGAGCGCAACGCTCGGCACGTCGCTGAATCCGGAAACGACCTACTTCTGGCGTGTTACGGCCACCAACCCTTGCGGTGATGGTGCGGCATCTGCTGTCGGTTCGTTTACGACCAACGCTGAAATTTGCCGTACGCCGAATGCCTCGATTCCTGACAACTCGGCAGCCGGTCTTGACGACGCGTCTGTGCTGGCTGAGGCAGGGACGATTGATAGTCTCGCGGTGAGCGTTGCTGCTACGCATACGTGGGTGGGTGATCTGATCATCACGCTGACGCATGAAGACACCGGCACGTCGGTGCGACTGATGGATCGTCCGGGCGTTCCCGCCACGGGTTTCGGTTGCAGCAATGACAACATCGATGCTGAGTTTAATGATGATGCCGTGACGCCGGTTGAAACAACCTGCGATGCGGCACCGGCTCTGGGCGGTATGCTGATGCCTGAGGAAGCGCTGTCTGCTTTCGCTGGCGAGAACATCGGTGGTACGTGGACGCTGAACGTGTCGGACAACGCGGGTGCGGATACGGGTTCGCTCGATGAGTGGTGTTTGCTTCCAGCAACCGCTGGCGGCCCGGATGCGGACGGCGACGGTGTGGCTGACGATGCTGACAACTGCACGGATGTGGCAAATGCCGATCAGCGCGATAGCAATGGCGATGGCTTCGGCAATGCTTGCGACGCTGATCTCAATAACGATGGCGAAATCAACGTGATCGATCTGGGTCTGCTGCGCGCGGTCTTTTCGACCGATGATGCAGATGCCGATCTGAACGGCGACGGCGTGGTCAACACGATCGACCTTGGCCTGATGCGTGCATCGTTCTTCGGTGCGCCTGGCCCAAGTGGTGTTGCGCCCTAAACCATAAGCGAAGCCATTTTTCGCTATGACGCAAACCCCGCCCCAGTGGCGGGGTTTGTTTTTTGTGCAACTGTCGCGGTTGGCTGCGGTCCGAACTATTATCGGCGCCACCATGACGGCTATGTATAAATTTTCGCTCTGCATTATTTTTTGGCTGATGACAATCGGCGTCAGCGCCGCACCCGCCGAACACTGCTCAGAACAAACCGTTTGCGTGGCGGGCGCTTGGCTCGATGATCACACGCTGGTGTTCACGGCTCGAAACCTGTCTGATTTTCCGCTGACCGTCACCATTCGTGTGCGCTCGGTGATGACCGATAGCGGCGCGGAAGAAAAAACCATGAAAACCATCGCGCCCGGCAGCGAAACCCAGCTGTTGCGCTACACGCGAGCGGACGCACAGGATGCGAAACCACGCTTCAAATTCAACTATGACTGGGGCTTTGGTGTCGCCCACGTGGATCATGACGATGACTATGAGTATCGATTGCCGTACGAGCGCGGTAAGCGCTACCGCGTTCTCCAGGGCTACGGCAGCCGCTTTAGTCACACGGGAAACGAACACAACACTGTTGATTTCAAAATGCGTCGCGGTACGCCGGTGCACGCGGCGCGTGACGGTGTCGTGATGGCGTTAAAAGAGCACCATGGTGAGGGCTGCTGGGAGGATCGCTGCAAACGTACGGCCAACTACGTAAGAGTACTGCATGCGGACGGCAGCACCGGTGAGTACTACCATCTGCTACGTGATGGTGTGCTGGTGGCGTTGGGCGAACAGGTTACGCGCGGCCAAAAAATTGGTCTGTCCGGCAATTCGGGGCACTCCACTACACCGCACTTGCACTTCGGCGTGTACGAGGCCATCGAGTGGGGGCGGACGCGTTCCATTGCCGTGCGCTTTGCGCGCCAGGGTGGCTCGGTGATCAAGCCGCGCCGCGGCCGCGGCTACGTCGCAAGCGACTAACTAGCGCGACGCGTGCAAGGCTCTTTCAATAGCGTGCCAAACCAATGGATGCGCTCCGGAGAACCGTTGTTGCGCCCCAGCGCCCATGGCAAGGCGTCGTAACCAAGGACATTCAGATAGCTGCGCAGCGGCAGCGTTGAGCTGTCACCGGTGAGATAGCCGGGGATCACCATCACCTGTCGACCCTTGCCACGTGGTCGCAATGCCAGCAGGGGCGCGCTGGGCACCAGCAGCAAGGTCTCGAGCACGGCGCGCAGTTCCAGATACTTCAGGAAACGAGCAGGGCGACTCAGGTCAAACGTGGGCTCGCGTGCGGGAGGCGTTATCGAACGATGGCTCGCATCGAAGTTTGGCGTCATGGTACCGGCGGTGCCGTCGCCTCGATGTGTACACGCACCGTCACAGTCTGGCCCACCCACGTGGTGTCTTCCCACTCGCCGCTGCCAAGCCCGTAGGCGAGGCGGTCGAGTGTTGCGTTACCGATGAGCGTGATCCGCTCGCCCTCACGCGTTACGGTGAACGCCAGAGGCGTGGCAACGCTGCGAGTTTTGATCAGCAACTGGCCCGCAGCCTCGTAGCCCGCGTCGGTTTGGCGGAACGAGGCGGCCTGATAGCGTGCTGTCGCATAGTTTTCGCTATCGAACCACGCCGCATCGGCCATCGTAGTATCGCGCTCTTCGTCGCCGGTATCGGCCGATATGGTGTCGATGGTGACATCAAAGCGGGCGTTGTCCAGAGCGTCCGCGTCAAACTGGATGCGCGCCTCGAACTTGCGCCACTGGCCGCTGAACGCCGCACCGGCCTGGTCGCCGTCGAATTCAATGCGACTGGCCTCCTGATCGATGTTCCACAGCGGCAGCGTTGAGGCGGCTGCCGTGACCTCGGATGGGGCCGTGGTCTGGGTTTGTGCTTTGGGCGCTGCGGCAGGTTTGGGTGCCGTGCCCACGCCGGTCAGTCCCATTACGCCGGCGGCAATCACCACCAGAAATGCACTGATCGTTGGTGCTGAACTAATGCGTCTCAATATTCCGTCCTTGTCAAAAAGTGCGTGCTTGAACGCCGCGAGAATGTGAATCAGAGCGACCACAAACAGCGCTTTGGCCAACCACTCGTGAATGTCCTCGAACAAGTGTTTGAGGTCTTTATCTGGCGCCACCAGATCGGGGAATGTAAAGAGATTAAACCAGCTAACGGAATAGGCCGACGCCGAGGACATCAGCCAGCCGCTTACCGGGATAGCGAAAATCATGCCGTAGAGGACCGCATGACTGAAATGCGAGGCGCCAATTTGCCAGCGTGGCATATGCGCCGGCAACGGCGGCGCGGTGTGCGTGATACGCCACAGCACCCGCGCGATGGCCAGAGCCAGAATGGTCATGCCCACCGATTTATGATTGGCCAAAAGGCCCAATACGCGCACCGTTTGATCTGCGTCGGCGGCGCGCTCGGCGAGTTTGGCCAGCACAAATTGCAGAACGATGGCGCCGGCCACGAGCCAGTGCAGCAGCTTGGCCGTGGCGGTGTAATGCGTTTGTGAAGCGGCGGTCATGGCAACGATCCTTGCGGGTTATTCGACGAGCTTGTGGCTGTCTTGTGAGGTTAGATCCAGACCGTAAACGGCCTTGAGCTGATCAATTTTCTTGCGCGTCTTGGCGCTGAACGGTCGCTTGTTATCGAAGCTGTGTAGCACGATGCCTTCGAGCAAATCGCCCAGCGAGATATCGTGATATTCCGCCAGCGCCTTGAGGACTTTGAGCAGGCGCTTCTCGATCCGCACGCCGGTCTGAACACGTTCAATTGTCTTGGTCATGCGATGGCATGATACCGGCCGAAGCCGGCGCGTGCTAACCAAGCTCGGTGATGGTGATCTTGTCCGCACGCCGGCCGATGAAGCGATTCAGTATTTGGTAGATATCCAAATCGAACTGGCGCTCGGCCGCGGCCATATCGTCCACGTCGCGACGATGATGTGCCGTGCCCAGATAGCACCATTGATCCACCACGTGCAGATCCAGCGCGCTACCGCGTTTTTCCGTAATGACCACGGTGCCGCGGAACGGCCAGGAGGTGATTTTTCGTGGACCAAGCGCGTTGAGCAATTGCATATTCCAGGCCACGCAGGACTGAGCGCCGGTGCAAGCGCCGTCGCAGCGACCGATCTGCAGGCCAAAGCAGCTGCCCGCGCCGCTCTCACGGCCGAGTTTTTTGCGACACAGATTGTGTTCGTCGATCAGAGCGTCGAGCGCCTTTTTCGCGGCGCTGCGCTGTCGGTAGAGACCGTAGGATTCGCCCAGTTCGCCCGGCATGGTAAGGACGTCGATCGCAGCGTTCAGGTAGCCCGCAGCATCTTCACGCAGCAACAACGTGTACGCCTCGGCCTGATGTCGCAGTCGCCGGTTAAGCAGCGGCCGGTCGCGCTTGATGGTCACCACCTCCATAAGCAGTGCGCCCAGCTCGCCGGCCGTGGTCGTGGCCTCCACCGCATGGCACTGCTCGAACAGGCGGCGTTCTTTGTTGTCGCGATTGGCCGCCGAGAAATGCGCCAGTACGCGGCTGCGCACGTTGACACTTTTGCCGATGTACAGCAGCGCGTTTTCGGCGCCGATAAAGCGATAGACGCCCGAACTATCGGGTAACTCGCGGACCGATGTCTTGGCTAGATGCGGTGGCAGCGAAGGTCCTTTGAGCTGATCGTTTATGGCCGCGTGCACGGCGTCTTGCCCGAGCTCGGCGGCTGCTTTCACGCTCCATTCGTGGATGGCCCGGGCGTCGGTCAGGGCGCGGTGACGCGGCTCGCAGGTCAACGCATGGCGCTGCATGAGCGCATCGAGGTTGTGTCGGCGCTGTTCGGGATAGAGCTGACGTGAAAGCTGTACGGTACACGCCTTTTTGGGGCGAAACGGCATCTCGAGTGCGCGAAACGCGCTGCGCAAAAAGCCATAGTCGAAGCGCACGTTGTGGGCCACAAACAGGTGGCCGCTGAGGCGCTCCAGCAGATCCCGTGCGATGTCTTCGAAAAAAGGAGCGTCCGCGACCATGTCGTCATGGATGCCGGTGAGCGCACTGATCTGCAGCGGAATCTCGCGTCCGGGGTTAAGCAGCGTGGTCCACGACTCGCTCGTGCCCTCGGGCTGCACGCAAATTACGGCAATTTCCGTGATGCGATGAAACCCGGCCCGACTGCCGGTGGTTTCAAGGTCTACAAATGCCGTGGGCAGCGTTGCGTGCAGCATTAGTGAAACCGGACCGATTCGGAGATCGGGCATCGCACAGGGAGTCGGCGTTTGATACAAATCCCGCGAATCGATCCGGCACTACAATGGACCGGGCACCGCAGCGGAATATTTCGCGATTGGCGCATTATTTTGTAAGCGTGCGTTCGACCACCGTCTCGCCGTGGCCGTTGACCAGGGTAAAGGTCAGCGCACCCTGCGGGTCGATACTGATATCACCAAAATTGTAGAAACTCAGTGCCTCGTCAAGCGTGGCAGGCTCTTTTTCTGGTGCATGATAGAACAGGCGTGTTGGCGAGAACGTGGTGTCCATCGCGTCGGTCGGGAAAATGCCGGCGCTAAGGGGGCCGACGATAAGCTCGGTGACCACAAAATCAGGCTGATGCGGCAGCGGATGCAGCTCGAAGCCGGTCGCGAAGTGCACGTCGGCGCTGAGCCACACCAGACGATCCACATTGGCCACGGCCAGCGCATCGAAAATGGCGTATAGCTCGCGTTCGAAACCGTCGTCGCCGTCGCCGCTGGCCCAACCGTCACGGCCTTTTTCCACAGGCCAGCCCGTGGGAATCGAAATAGGCACCGAGCTTACGATGAATTTCCACGTGGCGGTGGAGTTGCGCAAACCGTCAATAAGCCAGCGACGCTGCTGCGCCCCGAGCAGCGACTTGGGCAATACGCCCGTGTCGGTCAGTTCGTTGTGGTCGCGGTACTGACGCGTATCGAGTAGAAAAAATTCAGCGTGCGCACCGTAGCGAAAGCGCCGATAGAGCTGTTCCGGGGCGGCGGACGGTGGGGCGACCGGATTGCTGGCAACAAACGCCTCGCGGCCCGGCGCGAGCAAATCGACTTGTGGTGCGTCGGCCGTGCGCGCCGTCGCCGGCCCAAAGTCGTTCACAATTTCGTGATCATCCCAAACCGGTTCGTAGATGAGGCTGTGGCGCAAGCGCTGGAAGGCTGGGTCGGCGTAGTTGTAGCGCCAGTGCTTGATGAAGCTCGTGGTGTCGCGCAGCGGTTCATCATCACGCTGGACCTGCGCGTTGTTGAACGGGCCCACAGAGGCGCAGTCGCCGTCGGCGTAAATCATATCGCCAAGACCGATAAAAAGACTGGCGCGCTGAGCGTGCATTACATCGAAAATGGGAAATCCGGAAGCGGCATCGCGACACGCATTCTGACCCGCCAGATCGCCGCTGAAAACAAAATGCAGGGGCGTGCGATCCGTGCCCAGCGGCGCACTGCGAAAGTGTGTGATGGTCTTGCGACGTCCGGCCTTGATCGTTACCTCGTACGGCGTATTCGGGCGCAGTCCGCCCAAGCTAACGTGCGTGCTGCCGAGCGGGCTGAGCGTGGCACGCGTGAGGCCGCTGGCATCACCGCCGCGCCAGGAGACCACAACGGGTTTATTCGGTGCTCCCCCTATCCACAGCAGTGCGGCGTCGGTGGTCACGCCACCCACGCTCGCGTCGAGCCCGGCAAAGCCGGTGCCCGAATCGGCACCTCGGGGCAGCGCCACGCAGGCGCCAAGAACCAGAGTGCTTGCGGCTACCAGCAGCGCGCGTCTTGCGAGTGCGCTGCAGCAGATTGTGAATTTTAGTCGGGGCGCTTTACACCTTGGCATTGGCGTGATCCTGAATGTGCTTCGGAAATCGTGTAAGACCTTGAAGTAACAGTTTATTGCAATTGTTGGCACGACACTTGCTCCACAAGGGTATCGGGCAGCATGTCTGGCCGGTCAAGTGAAACAGAAACGGGATCGTGATCGATATGAGCGCTTCGGCGCAACTGACGCTCTGGTCAAGCAACGGGCATATTGAAACACCTCTGGTTTCTTACTCCTGAAGAAGCGAAACACCCTGTTCGAACAAGAATAATAACGCGAACAATAATAAGTTAGGGTGGAACCAAAAGCCGAAGCATAACGCTTCGGCTTTTGTTTTTGTGCGGTACTAAAAGCCCGCCGAACGGCAGGCGCGGCGTCAGGGCAGGCTCTTGAAGAAGCGAGACGCGCGCGGCAAATAGTAGTTGTCGCGATTGAAGCTAATGACAACGTTGCGCGTGCGACCGATAATGAGCTCGCGTGGCACCGTGCCCCAGAAACGCGAGTCATCGCTCTGATCGCGATTGTCGCCAAACGCAACGTATTGCCCCTCAGGCACGACCCACGATGCAGGTGGTGTGCGTGAGATCGGCGCGTGTAGCACCGGATGGTCGCGCCCGGGCAGCTTTTCGGTGTAGAGCTTGAACTGCTTGGCGCGTTCGGCCTGTACGGATTTGTCGACGTCTTCAAACGCCAGTGGCTCGTACGTGACCGCCTGACCGTTCACCTTCAGCTGATGACGATCGTAGCTCAGCTCGTCGCCGGGGATGCCAACGATGCGTTTTACCAGTCGCGTGCCGTTTTTAGGCGATTTGAACACGATGATATCGCCACGCTGTGGATCGCCCATCTTTTTGAGCACAACCTTGGTGTAAGGCACTTTGATGTCGTACGCCAGTTTGTTGAGCCAGATGCGATCGCCTTCAATGAGCGTGGGACGCATGGAGCCGCTGGGCACGTGATTCCAGTCGGCGATTGCGATGCGAAAGGCAAACATCGCGATAATAAAAATAATAAAACCGGACCATTCCTGCCAGAAGGTTTTCGGCTCGGTGGCCTCGGACTTGCTCATGCTTGGGGCTCGCTCTAACGGGATCGCTATTCTGCGGGAGTCAGACCCACGGGGCAACTCACCCCGGTGCCGCCAATGCCGCAATAGCCGTTCGGATTTTTCGCCAAATACTGCTGATGGTAGTCCTCGGCGTAATAAAACGGTCCGGCCGCGCCAATTTCGGTGGTAATGGACGCTTTGTGTCCGGCGGCTTTGAGTGCCTCAGCGTAGGCTTTCGCGGCGGCCTGTGCCTGCGTTGCCTGCTGTTCGCTGTGGGTGTAGATCGCCGAACGATACTGCGTTCCGCGGTCATTGCCCTGGCGCATGCCCTGGGTCGGATCATGGGATTCGAAGAAGCGGCGCAGCAGCTGCTCGTAGCTGATGCGATCCGGATCAAACGCGACCAGTACCACTTCGGTATGACCGCTGGCACCGGAGCACACGTCCTGATAGGTGGCGTGAGCCGTGTGGCCGCCGGCGTAGCCCACGGCGGTGCTGACCACGCCGTCAAGCTGCCAGAAAATACGTTCGGCACCCCAGAAACAGCCCAAGCCAAACACGGCTTGCTCGATGCCCTCGCCAAATGGCGCGCGCAAGGGGGCGTTGAGTACGGCGTGGCGTTCGGCCACGGTGATCGGCGTGGTGCGATCGGGCAACGCTTTCTCGCGGCTGACAATAGTGGCGGGTTTTGAGCGTAGGGCATCGAACATGGTATTTCTCGCAAAAACCGGGGGCGACAGTCAATCGGTCATGGCGGCTAGATGGCCTTTATCAAGGCCTGCTGGCGCGCCGCGTTTTCCTTTACATCATCGACCGATACTTTGAACTCAAGTTCACCGCGAATCGGACTAAATGTGTTGTCGGTCTCTAGTTGGACATAACCTACGTAGCCGGCATCGGCCAGCGTGCGCACCACGCCCAGAGCCTCGTCGAAACGTTCCAGAGCGATGTAGGCCCCGGCTTCGACGAACAGAAGCTCCGAGCTGTTGTAGTCGTTGACCTGACGGCTGCTGACGTACTCGAGAAGACGATTGGCCAGTATTTCGCCGAGGTCTTTCTTGCCGCTGCGCACGTAGGAATTGGCGAGATACAAAACGCCCTGCATGCTGTTGTCGTTGATCAGAAACTGCGCTTCAGCGCCCGGGGGGAGCTCGGCGCCGCCGGCATAGCGTTCAAAAATGCTTCGAATCCAACGCGCGGACTCGGTGTAATTTTCTTGTTGAAATGCGATGGCTGAGCGGAACACGTTGGCTGGGAAGAAATTGATGTCGTCGCCGAGTCGGGCGTCGATCAGGGCTGTCATCGCTGCGTAGTCTTCAGTGTTTTGCAACAGCGAAAGCTGCATGGCGATGACCGAGAGCTGGTCCGGTCCAATCGCTTTGGCTTTCTCGGTGAGTTCATAGGCCGTGGTGAAATCACCCACCGCAGCGTAGATCTGCGCGAGGCCGATCATCGTTGCCGCCCGTCCGGGATCCAGTTCATTGGCTTTGCGCAAATAGCGTACGGCCGCAGCGTAGTCGTAGTCGAGCAGGGCGAGTTTCGACAGTTCAAAATGGACCAGTGGATATTCGGGCGCAAAGTCTACAATTTTCAAGAACTGACGCCGGGCCTCATCCACTTTGCCGTTGGCAAGCAACGCCTCTCCGTAGAGCTGCACCGCAATCGGCGATAGCGGTTCGAGCTCGGCGGCAATGCGGCGCTGTTCCGTAGCGCCGGGCAGGTCTACCCACAGCAGTACGGAGCCGTACCACATGTGCGCATTGGCAAAGTTGGGGTTGAGCTCGATGGCGCGCTGGAAGTGCTCGCTGGCCGCCGCCCAGTTGCTCTCGTCGCTTTCGACCAGCCCCATCGAGGCATGCGCCTCGGGCAAGTCGGGGTCGAGCTCCAGCGCCTTTTCAGCCGCCGCACGCGCTTCACGCAGCGCGGCCACCGTCTCCATATTGCCGTAGCTACTGGAGAAGTTGAACGCGTCGGACAGGCCCGACCAGGCGTGTGCGTAGTTTGGGTCCAACGCAATCGCGCGCTCGAACAAACCAATGGCCCGAGCGTTGGCGCTGGAGGTGCGTTTGCGCCATTCCTTCCGGCCGCGCAAGTACAAACGATATGCGTCGACGGACTCGGTGGGGCGGCTAATGACGTCAGGATCGCCAATAAGCTCGGCGCGCAGCTTGAGCGCCACTTCTTTGGCAATTTCTTCCTGAATGGCGAACACGTTGGTCATTTCGCGGGTGTAGGTTTCGGACCACAGCACCAGCGAGTCAGCCACGTTGACCAATGACACGGCCACCTTGATTGTGCCCTCGTAGGCGCGCACGGAGCCCTCGAGAATGGTGTTCACATCCAGCGCGCGGCCGATGGCCACAATGTCTTTGCTCGAACCGCGGTAGCGAAACGACGAGGTGGGTCCGGGTACGCGCAGGTCTTCGATTTTGGCCAAACGAATCAGAAGATCTTCGGCCAGGCCATCGGCGAAAATTTCATTGGACGGATCGTCGCTGTTGTTGTCGAACGGCAGCACGGCGACCGACGGGCCGGCGCTGACAGGCGGTGTCGCGACGGCGAGCGGGGTTTCGGCCACCGGTTCTTTCTGGTTTTGCCACAAGAGGTAGCCGACCGCGACGGCCAGCACGCCGATGATGGCCAGATCGACCGTGCGTGCGCCGCGCGACGTACCTTCGGTGTCGTCACTCGTGCGCTTCAGACCGCCGTTACGAAAATCGTACAGCCAGGCAACGATAATGGTGATGGGAAATCCGACCAGCAGCGCCAGAATAATGATGCGCATGGCCTGATCGCTGCCGCCGAAGGCCGGCAACACCGTGTCGGCGATTTGCACCAGCAACCACGCCACCACAGCATAGGCGGCGCCAGCGCGAAAAACTTTGCGCCGACTAAGCTCTTCAAAACTGCGACCTAGCCAGGAGGACTCTGACACTGTGTGTCCTTAACGTTGCGACGATTTCATTGTGGCCAATTTAGCGCTCATCGGCCAGTGGGATACCCGGATCTTCGAGCTTCATGCTGCCCAAATCCAGACGCATGCCCGGATCCGACAGCGTAACGCGACAGCCGAAGTCATTTTTAAGCTTCGCTTGTAACCGGCGCGCAGATTTTTTTTCGCCGTGAACCAGAAACACCGGCGGCCGATTGCGCAACGAGCTGTACCAGCGCGCCAGATCTTCCTCATCACCGTGCGCGGACAGCCCGCCGACGGTGTGAATTTTGGCCGCCACACGAATGCTCTCGCGGTGAATACGTACGGTGGATTTGCCTTCCACAAGTCGTCGCCCCAGCGAGCCACGGGCCTGATAGCCCACAATGAGCACCTGACATTCGCGGCGCCACAGATTGTGTTTGAAGTGATGCAAGATACGACCGCCGTTGCACATGCCGCTGCCGGCCACAACGATTGCGCCGCCGTCGAGGCGATTGATGGCGCGCGACTGGTCAGGTGTTTTGCTCAACGTCAGATTAGGCAGCGGCGGCATCTGGTTGTTGTCGCTGCGCAGTTTGGTGGCCTCATCATCATATAGATGCGGATAGTCCCAATAAGTTTGGCTGGCTTCGATCGCCATGGGGCTATCGAGAAAAATCTGCCAGCGACCCACATCCCATTCGTCGTAATGTTTGCCCAGCATGTACAGAAGCTCTTGCGAGCGCCCAACGGCAAACGCGGGGATCAGGATGTTGCCACGTCGGCGTTGCGGGCCGCTCACGATTTCGCCAATTTCATCAATGGTATTTTGCCGGTCGCGATGGCGGCGTCCACCGTAGGTGCTTTCCATGAGCACCAGATCGGCATTAGCAAGGCCCTCGGGGTCGCGCAAAATAGGCGTGTCGTATTGGCCTAAGTCTCCACTGAACACCAGCGTGCGGCGTACGTCGTTTTCTTCAATGCGCACTTCAACAACGCACGAGCCCATGATGTGCCCCGCATCGTGAAACACCACCTGAATACCGGGCACCACATCAATCGTCTGATGGTAGCGATGGCCGACCATCGCTTTGACCGCCTTCTTGGCGTCGGCACCGGTGTAAAGCGGTTCGATGGGTTTCTTGCCGCGTCGTTCGCGGCGTCGGTTTTCTCGTTCGGCGTCACGCTCGCCCAGTGAGGCTGAGTCGCGCAGCAGCACGTTGCACAAATCGCGGCTGGCGTTGTGGGTATGAATCGGGCCTTTGAAGCCACGGCGCACGAGCAATGGCAGGCGGCCGGAGTGATCGATGTGGGCGTGGCTCAAGATCGTGGCATCGATCTTGCTGGCATCAAATGGAAACGGATCGCGGTTGCGCCTCTCGGCTTTGCGTCCGCCCTGAATCATGCCGCAGTCGAGCAGCACGCGATGGCCGTTAACCGTGAGGATGTGGCACGAACCGGTCACCTCGCCGGCGGCGCCAAAAAACTCCAAATTCATAGTGTTATCCGAAATCCCAAGCCAGCGGGTAGTGTACCCCGGCGGGCGCGGTTCTAGTATGGCGCGGGCGGGGTCTGGCGGCGGCGTGGCGGATCGAAAAACGGGCCTTCCACGACCTCGCACACCGCACGCACGGTCGACCAGTGCATTTCGCGCTGATAGTCGATCTCGGCGGTCAGGATGCCGTGGGGTTTGCCACGCGGGCGCTCAACGGTGCCGAGCGCAATATTCTGCTTGGCGACCGGCGACCAAAGGCACGAGGTGACAAAGCCCACCGGCGCTTTGCCGCGCCCATAAAGATAGGCATCTTTGGGGGGCTTGTTGCCCTCGACCAGCAACTGCACAAACTGCCAGCGGCTGCCGGTTTCGTGTTCGCGCGCCAGCGCGCGACGCCCGTTGAAATTAGGTTTGTCCAGATGCACGAGCCAGCCCAAACCCAGCTCAAACGGCGAGCGGGCACGACCGGGACGTACAATGCGATCGGCGGGCAAAAAATCTTTGCCGGCCTGGATAAATCCGGCCTCAATGCGCGCCATTTCCAGCGCATCCCCGCCGATGGGGCGAATACCGTGCAGGCGACCTGCTTCGAACAGGCGGTCCCACAGTGCCAGCGCGTGTTCGGGATCTACCCACAATTCGTAGCCCAAATCGCCGGTAAAACCGGTGCGTGACACGGTAAGCGCGATGTTGTCGACAGTGGTGTGCAGCAAACCGAAGGGTTTGAGATCGGCAATGCCCGCGACGCCAAGCTGCTGCAAAACGGAACACGACGTGGGTCCCTGCACGGCAAGGGCGGCCACCTCGTCGGTTTCGTCTTCGATGCGTACATCGAAGCCAAGCGCGGCCGCGGTTAGCCATTCCAAATGGTATTCCTGCGAGCACAAACGGTAGTCACCGTCGGCGAGGTGCAACACGGTGCCGTCATCAATCACTTTACCGGTATCGTTGCACCACACCGCGTAGGCCACGCGACCGGGTTTGATGCGCGTCATGTCGCGCGTCATTAAACGGTCCAGATAGGCCAGAGCGTCAGGACCACCGATACGGTATTTGGTCATGGGGCTTAGGTCGAACACGCCCGTGGCGTTACGCACGGCAAAATATTCGAGCTCGGCATCGAAGTAGGCATCGGCGACTGTGAAGCCCTGCCAGTTGTGCCAGTGATTCAAAATATTGGCGGCGGCGGTGCGCTCGTGAAACGGCGTTGCACGACTGCGCAAATCCAAACCTTGCGGTGTGGTGATCACGGCTTGCTCCCATTCTGACGCGCGGCCAGTACGGCTTGGGCGGCAAGCTGCCCGGGACGACCGCTGACGTGGCCACCTGGATGCGTGCCCGCGGAGCACAGGAACAAATCGTCGACCGGCGTGGCGTACTGCGCCGCGTAGGCAAGCGGGCGTGTAAATAAAAATTGATCCAACGCCAGTTCGCCATGGTGCCAGTGGCCGCCGTGGCAACCGAAGCGTTGCTCAATGTCATCGGGGACCAGCAGTTCGCTGTGAATGATCTGCGCTTTCAATCCCGGCAGTGCGCGTTCGGCGCTCTCCAGAATGTTGGATTGATATGCCTCCCGGGCGAGATCACTCCAACCGTGCGCCGGGCGCAATGGCGCGTACTGCGCGGTGATGGAAAGGACATGTTGGCCGGTAGGCGCCAACGCCGGATCAGCCAGCGTCGGCAGTGCCATTTCGAGCACCGGCTCCGGACTGGCTTCGCCATATTTAACTGGGTTGAACGCGCGCTCGACAAAATCCATGTCCGGCGCAAACACCATGCGCTGGCGCAGCAGTTCTTCGCGCCCGGCCGGCGCTGGCGGCAGTGCTTTGAGCGCCAGATGCAGACGTGCGCTGGTGCCTTTCGCACGTACGTGGTGGACGCGTCGTGTAAAACCGGTTTCCAGATGACGAGCGCCAAGCAGTTGCAATAACGTTGTTTTGGGATCGGCCGCGCTGACCACGTGATGGGCATGCAGTGTCTCGCCGCTGCCAAGCGTCACGCCGCTGGCACGCCGCGCATCCACGTCAATGCGTTCTACCGCGCAGTCGAGACGGATCTGCACGCCGGCTTCACGCGCTGCGTTGGCGAGCGCCTCTGACAGCGCGCCGAGGCCGCCAATCGGCTGGCGCGGACCGCCGCCATCACCCATACGATGCAGGTAGGTGAGCATGGTGCCGGGTGAGCGCGGACCCATATGCGTGCCGAGGGTTGCGTCGAGCGCGTGTGCGCCTTTGAGCATGTTGTCGCTGAGCGTTTCGTCCAAGACGTCGTAG
This sequence comes from Gammaproteobacteria bacterium, assembly GCA_045106455.1. Lineage (GTDB taxonomy): Bacteria > Pseudomonadota > Gammaproteobacteria > Steroidobacterales > JBCCMA01 > JBCCMA01. The sequence goes on along the minus strand of JBGCEL010000087.1, from coordinate 7,905 downwards.
ATGTTGCTGCCAATCAGACGCAACAGTTCACGCATGTCCTCACGTCCCATGCGGCGCAGCGCCAGCCCGAGGCGCGCCAGCGACATGGTGTTGTTGCGGTCGCGCTCGTGCAGTCGTGGTGGCGGTGCATTGCCCAGCTGATGCATGAAGCTTGCCAGACGCTGCATCGATTCGCGCCAGTGCTCTTGGGCGTCGTGCTCAACGTCGGCCGTACCGTCGGTGGCGCGCAGGCCAATTAATCGCGGCGCGTGATGTGCATCCAGCGCGACGGTGTCCAGCGGACGCGGATCCATGGTGAGGCCGTGACTGACCAGGCGCATCTGATCCAAAAATTGACCGGGCACGTGATACAGAAAATTGCCGCAGCCGCTGGCGCGAAACCCCGGCGCAAACTCACGCGTGTCCGCCATGCCACCAACGTGGTCACTGCGTTCAACCACCACCACGCGCAGCCCGCTGCGTGCCAGCAACGTCGCGCAGGTCAGCCCGTTGTGACCGGCGCCAATGACGATGACGTCGCAGCGCTCAGTCATCGCCGAAATTCTCCGGTACCGTGTTCGGTTTTTTGAGATCTAACAAAATTTCCCGTGCGGCGTTAGCGCCCGGCGCCGCCATGACACCTCCACCTGGGTGGGTGCTGGAGCCGCACATGTACAGGCTCTTCACGGGCGTTCGGTATTGCGCGTAGCCCGGGATAGGACGGTTGAACAACAACTGATCCATCGTGAGTTCGCCCTGAAAAATATTGCCCTCTGTGAGTCCCACCTCGGCCTCCAATTCGTGCGGCGTGCGAATTTCCACGTGACGAATCAGGCTTTCGAAATCCGGGCTGTAGTTCGCAATCTGCTGAATCACCGTTTTGCCAAACGCCTCGCGATCGGCGTCGGTCCACGGTCCGGTGTCAAGCTCAGGCGGACAGTACTGCACAAAGCAGCTCATGTAGTGTTTGCCCGGTGGTGCCATCGTGGGATCGGTGAGCGTTGGCATCACCATGTCGATGTAGGGGTCTTTGGACCAGGTTTTGTTTTTCCAATCGTCGTAGGCTTTTTCCATGCGGCTCATGGAGTCGATAAAGTGCATGTCGCCATCGATCAGCGGGCTGCCTGCCGGCAGCGCCGGGAACGTGGGCAGTCCGTCGAGCGCAATGTTGAGCTTGCCCGACGAACCGCGAATGCGAAAGTGATTGACGCGTTTCAAAAAGGTGTCGGGCAAATCGCTGGCGTCCATGCAGTTCAAAAACGTGCGCTTCACATCAAGATTTGAAACCACGAGTTTGGCGTTGATTTCTTCGCCGTCGCTTAACGCCACGCCACGCGCCTGACCCTGCCGCACAATGATTTTTTCGACCGCGGCGTTGGTGCGGATTTCGCCGCCATGCTGTTGCAACGCGCCGGCGATGGCGTTGCTGACCGCGCCCATGCCGCCGCGGGCAAAGCCCCATGCGCCGATGTTGCCGTCCACATCACCCATATAGTGATGCAGCAGCACGTACGCACTGCCGGGCGAGTAGGGCCCGAGCGCAGTGCCAATGATGCCGCTACCGGCCAGCGCGCCTTTGATGACATCGCTTTGAAAAAACTCATCCAGATAGTCGCCGATACTCATGGTCCAGAAGCGCCACGTGTCGTACATCGCGTCGTCTTCCATGGCCAGAAACGGGGCCGCCATCGCGGCAAGGCCCTTTAGGTCGCGCGGTCGAAACGAGGTGGGATCGGGTGGCGTGCGCAGTAGAAAATCGCGAATGAGCCGGCACTGGCGCATGGTCTCCGCGCTGTAGCGCAGTTTGGCGTCGGCATCGTGCTTCGAGTGACGCGCGTATTCACGATGCGCCAGATCCGGATCGCGGTAGCTACCCAGATAGTCACCGTTTTGCATGAACGTGGCGCCGCCGGAGTAGGGCGTGATCTGCAATCCGTGGCGGGATAAATCAAGTGCGCGGTACAGCTCGGGGCGCAGCAAGCTGCACACGTAGGAGCAATTTGAATAGACCCAATCGTCGTGCAGCGTACGGCTGATCGCGGCGCCGCCGATCAGATCGTTTTTTTCAACGACCAGCACCGACAGACCGGCCTTGGCCAAAAACGCGGCGTTGGTGAGCCCGTTGTGCCCTGCGCCGATTACTACAACGTCGTATTGCTTCAAGCCTTCGGTGCCTTATTTCGCCAGTAACCGTCTTTCGAAAACGCACGCCACATCCACGGCAGCCAACGCATGACCGCGAACGCCAGCCACAGCGACCACAACAGAATGAGGCCCTTATACACCCACATGGGCAGAGTGATCACGCCCGCTGCGGGCAGCATGCCGCTTGTGCGATCCAAAAACCAGCGCAGGAAAGTGCCCGTAGAATTGTTGCCGGTAACGCCCATATCCGCCGTGCCGAGGAGGCCGAATGGAATGGTGGTAAGCAGCGACACGGTGGCGACAAATAGCAGGAAGGCCAGACCCACCTGCACAAGGTTAAACGCAATGCGCGATTCCAGTGGCTGAGTCTCACGCCAGCGGTAGGCCAAAAGCGTCACAATGACCGCGACAAACGCCGGCCAGAAAAAGGTGCTGAAGCCAAGGCCAAGCAGAAGCCAGTGATGGAATTTTAATGGCGTTTGCGTGAAGCGGCCCAGGACCCAGGCGGCCAGAATCAACGCAATGAGTTCACTCCAGTACAAAACCGCCGGACCAATCCGTGGGCCGTGGGCCCACAGCACCCAGCGGTCCTGACTGATACGCAGCTGTGTGTCGATGTTGGCCGCGGCAAGGCCGATATCCACCGGATCAGCGTTAATGAATAGTCCGCTGCCGCGGTTGTCGCGCCATTTGATTTGCAGTGTGTGGGTGCCCGGCGTGATCGGCAATGCCAGCGCTTGCTCGTCGAGCGAACGCGCCAACGTCACGTTGTCGCTGGTCAAAGATGTGAGCTCCGCGCCAGCGGGAAGCTTGATCATGTGCTGACCACCGTTGGTGGCGCGGTAGTTTAACGTGAGTGTGGATTCCGACCCGCGTCGGCCCACGTCGCGCACCAGCCCGGCGCGATCAAACGCAAGCGTAGGGCCTGCCACCGGATCGGGGCGTGCAATGTTCAGCTCAAGCACCTCGCCGGGCCACGGGGTAAACGAAGGCCGCCAGCGTTCCATGGTTGCGGGGTCTTGATTGTCTTGCGGCACGCCTTGATGGGTTAGGCGCCAGTTGACGCTGGTGTCCACATACCAGCGCTCTTGCCACGGCACATCGCCCGCCGCACGCAGTACCACCGGCGAGGTGCGCTCCAGCGTTGAATTCCAGGTAACGGCGTTTTGCCCCGGTGCCAGATTGACGCTCACCACGCCGTTCAGTACGTTCAGGTTCGCCGTGTTAATCGCCTCGCCAGGCAGCAGCGGTACTTTGATGCTGATCGGGGCGCTGGGTGGCGTGCTGCGCCGAACGACCGTGGTGACCGTCCAGTCCAGATCAAAATTGAGCGTGCGTTCGACCGTTACGAAGGCCGGAAATTGTTCGACATCCATCGCGTCGAAGGCGTCGGCGTTGTCCTGCGCGCGTGCTTCACGGATCAGCGTCAGGGCGCCGCCCGCGAGGGAGTTTTTGTTTAGGCCACCGGCTTCAAAGCCCTCGCCGCGGGCCGTGACGTGAAACGGCACGAGCGGAAAATTTAAAACGACGCTACTGGCGTTGGGCATTTCGCCGGTCAGCACCAGACGATGCACGCCGGCGCTTAAGCGCACCGCTGCGGCGTTATTGAGTACGCCGACGGTTTGCGTACGCGCACCGTCCACCGAAATGTTCCGGGCGTACCAGCCACCCGGTTCGCCCGGCAACGGCAGCGCGACATCTTCGGTGGCATGCACGATGAGCGCAATGCTCAAAGACTGCGCTGTGTAGGTAACGTCTGCTCGGGGAATGGTGGTGCAGTTGGGTACGCATTCGGGCGGGCGAGTCAGACGCGTTTTGAGCTGCTGAAGAATTTCAGGGGACGGCGTTTGCGCTTGTACCGGCAGGCTGGGGGCGGTTGCGGCAATGGTGCTCGCCATCGCGATGAGAACGGCTGCCGCACTGGCCGTGTCGCCCGCGTCGGTGGTGGGCCGGCGGCGTGCCAGATCGCGCTTTAACATCAAGCTTAAGACGCCGAGCAGCAGCGCGACCGCAACGATGCGCCACAGCGACATTACCCAACTGGGCAAAATGATCATGCGGAAAGTTTGTTCAGGCACCACCGGTCCCGACCAGCTGAGCGTGTGGCTGCGCCACTGCCATTGTGGAACGCCGGGCCCGGCCTGTACCTGGCTGCCGCTTGCGTAGCGGTTGTAGCTCGATTTGGGGCTGGCAGCGGGCCGAGGCATGGAAGAGGCAAGACCACCGGCCACGGCTCTTTCGCGTTTCATTTCTACTGTCGCGACGTCCATCTCCATGCTCTGTATCGAGGCGTCTTCCGCCTCCGCATAGTCAATGTTTTTCAGATCGGTGTGCGTAGAGATGCTGCTGTGCTGAAGTTCGAGCTGTGGAAACACGGCCAGCTGCAGCTGCTTGGCGACAAACGGCACGGCGATCAGGCCAAAGCTGATCAGACACAGGCCCGCGGCGACGGTTGCGGCCTGGCGCAAGCGACCGGCGGGTAGAAAGCGCCAGGCCGCCAGTGCGCCGATCACCGCCAACCAGCTCCAGCGCGGTGCACCGGGTTCGTGAATGGTGAGCACCAGTGCAATCAAACCTAATGCGCCGAGCCACGGCGCATGCAGACGCCACAAAGCAGCCGCCACGATCAGCATCAAAAAGAAATCGAGCAGATCCCATTTGCTGGCCCAGTCGCCGCGCGACGTATCGACGCCTGTTGCGGCCAGCATGCGCTGACCCGGTGGCAGATAGACGGACGTGGTGACACCGTCGACGCGGGTTTGCCAACCGCTTACCGGCAGAGTTGAACTGGCGCTTGCCTCTGCCAAAGCGGAAAGCTGAATGTTGGGTGAGCGCACCTCGACGCCACGTAGTGCCGCGTTTTCAGGTGCGGCGGTAACCAACAGATTTCTGCCACCCGGCAGTGAGGCGCTTTGTAGTGTCAGAGGTGAGGCAACGTCGAGTCGCCAGTCGCGGCGCAGCGTGCCACTTAGGCGATCGCGCACGGTGTAAGTTTCGCGATCAAAACCGAGCCACATTGTGCGGTTCAGCTGCAGATCGTTTTGAGCGCGCTGCGAAAACCCACGCTGACGCTCGCTGATGCTCAGGGCATCGCCGGCGTTCATACGAAATGCCGGCAATTCCTGGGCCGGTCCTGGCACGCCGACCTGCAGTGGATCGACGGCGCTTGGCGCGCTGGCTTCGGTGACCCGCAGACGCGGGGCTGAGCGATAGCTCCAAATTTCTTCTTCTGGCCAGTGATCGCCGGCCGGGTTGAACACCAGCTGCGCCAGTGGCGGTGTGGTGATGGCGCTAAACGAAATCACCCAGCTGCCGGGCCTTGCCTGCACGCGCAGATGGCCGTCGCTGTCGAGTCGGGCCGGCAGCGGTGAGCGCATCGTGGTGGGTGAAAAATTTGCCGGCAACAGTTGGCCCAGTGACACTTCGCGATTGTCGCCCGCGACATCCAGATTCAGAGTGACACGCATTACCGGTGGTGCGCCGTCTTCGATCGTGCGATACACGCTCAGATCAATGCGGTTTTCAACTTTGGTACTGGACTCGCTGGTGCGGTCCTGAATCCACAGCGTGCCGCTGCGCCAGGTCGGATTGGGCACGCGCTGGCCGTTGAGCGTCAGTGTCAGAAGGCCCGTGTGTTTGGGCAGGGGCAGGGTGGCCGGGGGCGATGCCCAGTCGAACCGGCCGCGCAGCGTAAAGGCGCCCGCCGGTACGCGTACCGCGGGCCGACCCTCGGCGACAATGAGCGCGACCTCACGATTGTCGATGGTCACGTTTTGCGGCCAGTGTTGCTGGTTGCCGGGGAGTACGAGCGTTTGCTCGTCGCGGCTGTCGATGCGCTGCTCAAATGAGGCGCCTGTTGCATTGACGTTTAGCGCCAACGGTCCGGGCCAAACGCAGACAGCCGACGCGTAATTTGGGCTGCGCGGGCAATCGATATTCTCTTGATCATCGAGCACCCACGGTGCCCAGGATTCAAGTTCGGGCGGCACGTAGACATCTTCGGCCTGCGCGGGAAGCGCGAGCGCCAGCAATGTCAAAAGCGCCGTGGCGCCAACAAGACTCGATTTAGGGTATTTCACAGAAAGCTCCGGCGGTGGCGACGCCCGAATGGCGTGCGCCCATTGGCAATAATAACGTCTGTGAATTGAAAGTGGGGTTTGCGCTTTATCTAGTGCAGTTTCACTTCCGCGCGAGTGGCCTTGTAGATACGGTCACCAAGCATGATCAGGAGTGTGGAGAAGCGTCCGTGCACCGCGGCCTGATGCATACGATAGAGCGACAAATACACCAATCGCGCCACCCAGCCCTCCACAAACACCGTGCCGCGCACGAGGTTGCCCATTAGATTGCCCACCGTGGAGTACTTGCTGAGACTTACGAGGCTGCCAAAATCTCGATACACGAACGGCTTGAGATCGCGGCCCTTGCGCTTTGCGAGCACGTTGCGCGCGGCAATCGATGCCATTTGGTGTGCTGCCTGCGCCCGCGGCGGCACCTCCGTGCCGTCCTGCATGTGACACGACGAGCAGTCGCCGATGGCCATGATGTCAGGAAACCCTTTCACCACGAGTGCTTCGTCCACTTCCACGCGACCGAGTCGATCTACCGGGAAGCCACTTTGCGCAAGCCACGATGGCGCTTTCACACCGGCCGCCCAAACGCTGATGTCCGCCGGTATTTCCTCGCCTTCTTTTGTGAGGACCGCGTTTTCAACCACTTTCGAGACCATGGTGTTGGTACGCACACTCACGCCAATGCGTTCGAGCTCGCGCTCGACGGACGCACCAATGCGCGGCGGCAGCCGCGGCAGCAAACCGGGCGCGGCTTCGATCACGCACACGCTCAGGCTTTCTTTAGAAAAATGTTCGAAGCCAAATTCACGCAGACGTTGCACCACGTTGTGCATGTCAGCGGCAAGCTCAACACCGGTCGCGCCGCCACCGACGATGGCGATGGACAGTTTCGCGTCGGCCTGTTCTTTGGAATTAACGCGGTGCAGCTGTGCGGCAAAATTCTTGTGGAACAACTCGGCCTGTTCGCGCGAATCCAGTTGTTTACTAAATTGGGTAACGCCTTCAATACCAAAGTCGTTGCTCAAACTGCCGACAGCGACGATCAGTTGGTTATAGCGCACGGAGCGCTCGGGCATCATTTCGCGATTGTCATCGTCGTTGATGGCGCCAAGAGCGATGCGCTTTTCGGCCAGATCAATTTCGTTGGCGTGACCGAGCACGAAGTTGAATTTGTGTTTGCGCGCCAACATGCGATAGCTCGCTTCGTCGTGATAGCTGTTCATCGAGCCGGTGGCCACTTCGTGAAACAGCGGTTTCCAAATGTGGGTCGGGTTTTTGTCGATGAGCATGACTTCGGTGTTCTTGGCGCGACGCAATTTGCGGGCCAGGCGCACCACTAACTCAAGACCACCGGCACCGCCGCCGAGGACAACTATTCGTTCTTTCACTTGTGGGGTTTCCCTGACGATGCGATTGAGACACCGGCGCATTCCTCTGCGCCTGCCGACATTGTCCTGAATTCCAGCGCTCTGACAACCACTTGAGGGTATGAATAGTGGGACTTGCGTCAGATTATTCGCTGGATTGTGGGTTTGTAGGTCGCTCCGATCCCACGGGTCGGCTATTGGCGCTTCGATCCCGGGGAGCGGGAGTGAGGGGTTTCACTCTGGGACCGCCCGAGGACGGGCTAACAACCCAGAGCAAAACCCCTCACTCCCACTCCCCTAATTGAGTCGAAGCTTTGGGGGTGGGCGCCTCTAGCGGCGTA
>JBGCEL010000086.1:0-15224 GCA_045106455.1 Gammaproteobacteria bacterium | reverse complement strand
CGCATGTCACTCGTGCCGAGTATTGTTGAGCGCGAGCAGCTGTCCAGCGCGATTGCGCTGAACTCCATTGCGTTCAATATCTCCCGCGTCGTCGGCCCCGCCATCAGCGGGCTGGTGATCGTGAGTCTGGGGGTAGCGGCGGCGTTTGCGATCAACGCGGTGTCGTATTTGGCCATCGTTATTGCGGTGGCGGTAATCTCCATTCGCAAGCGGCCCGAGCGCGGGACCAAATCCACGAACGTTTGGGCAGAGGTGCTGGAGGGCGTGCGCTATGTGCGGGGCCATTTTCTGATTTACACGCTGCTGCTGGTGACCACCATCAACACGGTGTTCGGCCGCGGCGTGCTGGAGATGATGCCGGCGGTCGCCGACGAGCTGCTGCGGCGTGGCAGCGCCGGGTTTGCCACCATGACCTCTGCGGTTGGCGCCGGTGCGGTGCTGATCGGATTGTTACTCACGCGAGGTACCCAGTGGCTCGATCTGCGAGCCATCAAAAAAGCGCTGATTGCCGGCGCGGTGCTCATTTTGATCTACGCCGGCAGCAACAGTTTTGTCGTGACAATCGGCGCGGTGTGTCTGTTGGGCGTAATGCTCTCATTGTGCGGTGTGGGTGCGCAGATTCTTATCCAGACCCATGTGGACGATGACGTGCGCGGACGTGTGAGCAGCTTGTGGGGCATGATCGCCTTTGGCGGGACGGCGTTTGGGAGTCTTGCGATTGGTGCGGTAGCGCAGGTAGTGGGGTTGCGGGCGGCGCTTTTGGGAGCGGGCGCGCTGTGCTTGATCGCAAGTTTGCTTTTGCCGACCGCAACATCCGATAGTGAGTCTTAACGTCGCACCCCGTTTCCCGGCAGCAGGAGAGTATTGAAATGAGCGCGGACCTTGACCCCTCAATCGCAGCCGCCTACGGCCGCTATCCAGCCACTGCGCGCAAACGTCTCATGCAATTGCGTAAGCTGATTTTCCAAACCGCCAGCGAGGTAGGCGGCGTTGGTGCTATCGAAGAATGCCTGCGCTGGGGCCAGCCCACGTATCTGACCACGGCGTCGGACAGCGGCAGCATGCTGCGTTTGCACTGGGCGGAGTCGCTCGGCCAACACGTCGGACTCTACGTGCATTGCCAGACCGCGTTGGTGGAAGAATTTCGTGAGCGTTACCCTGCATTCAAATACCACGGCAATCGTGCGTTGCTCATTCCCATAGGCGGGCGCTTGGCTCGCGACGAAATCGCCGACTGCATGGCGCTTGCACTGATGTACCGACTGCGCTCCAAAAAAACGGCCTAAAAAAAATGGGCCGAACGAGCGTTGCGTCTCGTTCGGCCCGGGCGGCTGCCCGCATCCTGCGACAGCCTGGGGTGAGCGGTTGCTCTTAGTTCACCGTCGCGGTGGCTTCGCCGTCTGCGTTATACGTCACGCCAAAGCTTTGCCCGCCAGACAGACCTAGCGAATTGACCGTTGCAAACGCGCCACTGCCGCCAGCGGCGATACCCACACCGGTGATGTCGAACATTTCACCGCCGGCCGGCGAGTAGCCGTCCACAGCGCTCATGTTCAACGTGCCGCCGTGCACGATCGTGTTGCCTTCCAGTCGTCCCGTCGCCGTCGCGCTGTTGACCTCAATGGTGGTCGTGGTGCCGGCCGACATGGAGATCAGGCCGCTCACGTCGATCACGCTATCGGGCCCGGCGACAAGCGAGCCGGGTGCATCCAGAGTGCCGGTCACGGTCAGCGTGTTACCGCCGCGAGCCGCAAACGAACCCAGTGGTGACGGTGCCGGATTGGTGACGACCAGCCGGCCTGTGTCGGCGGTGATGGAGCCCTGCAGTATCGTGTTGGCTCCGGCTTGCCCGATGGTGCCAACGCCGCCACTAACGGCGACGTTGGGTCCGATCGTGAGCGTGGTGCCATTGAACGGAAACAAGCGTGGTTCGGAGATCGAACTGTTACCAATTCCATTAAACACAACGTTCAGATTGCCCCCCAGGGTCTGATCATTCGCAAATAACAGTCCGGTCGGTGAAGTCGGTGCGTTGATGGTGGCCGTACCGTTGATCGTGAGACCGTCGGTCACGGTGATGTTGTGACCGTTGTTCATCACCAGGTCGCCGGTATAGGTTAAGGCCTGGAACGTACCTGATACGTTCGCGGTCATGACCGAACCGGCTGTGCCGTTAATCGTCGCGTTGCGCAGGTTGGCTCCGTTGAGCATCGTGGCGCTGCCACCGGCCACGTCCAGCGTGAAGCTTGCCGCCGCATTGTCGAGCGTACCGCCCAGGCGCACTTCGCCGCCGTTGGAAGCGCGCATGGTGCCCGTCGCTGTCCAGTTGCCCAGGATCTGCAGTGCTTTGTCGGTGATGTTTGCATCCACCGTAGCCGCACCGAAATTGATGGTGCTGCCGCCCTGACCGATCGTGCCATCGCCACCCTCAATGCGAACGTTCGGGCCCAGCGTCAACGTCGTGCCGTTGAAGGGAAACAGTCGTGGCTCGGTGATTGAGCTGTTGGATTCACTGTTGATCACAAACGTGGCGTTGCCAAGCAAAGACTGTGTGTTGGTAAACAAATAGCCGGTGGGCGAAACGGGCGCGTTGATGGTCGCTGTGCCGTTCAGGGTAAGGCCATTGAGCACATTCGAGTTCGCCGCGTTGTTATGCGTGACGTCCGCGTTGATCACCATGGCATCGAGATTGGTCGTGCCCAGCATTTCGATGTTGGTGCCCGGTGTGCCGTTAATCGTTGCGTTTCGCAGCGTGCCGCCAGCACGCAAACGTGTCTCGCCGCCTGGATTGTCGATCCCAAACGCGCCGGCGCCGTTGTCGAGTGCGCCAAACATCAGAATGTTGCCACCGTTGATCCCCTGCAGTTGCTGACTTGAGGACCACAGCAGTCCGCCGATGTCGAGGAACAGGCCGTCGCGGTCGCTGATCAATGTGCCATTGAACACAAGGTTGCCCCCGGTCTGACCGATGGTGCCGTTGCCACCGCGAACCGTGATGCCCGCGCCGACGGTGGTTGTCGTACCGTTGAACGGGAACAGCCGTGGTTCAGCGATCACGCTGTTGCCGGTGCCGTCAATCGTGATCGTGCCCGTACCGTCCAGTAGTTGCGTGTCGTTAAACAACAGCCCGGTTGGTGAAACAGGGGCCGTGATGAGCATGTCGCCGTTGAGTGTGAGGCCGGCGAATACGTTGATGTTGGCCGCATTTTCAAGACTCACGTCAATGTTCATGACGTTCGACGTCCAGCGGTAACTGCTGCCAGTGGGCACGCGTAGCGTAGAGCCCGCGGTGCCGTTGAAAATGGCATTGTTGATCTGGCTGCCGGTAGTGAGTACCAGTTCGCCGTCGGTCGTATCCAGCTCAAGCGTCTGGCTGGCATTGTTCATCGTGCCAAAAAAGCGAATGGACCCGCCGTTGGTCGCGCTCATGCTGCTATTGGACGACCAGTTAAGGCCGCCGATCACAAGCTGTTCGCCGTCGACGTCCGCTGAGAGGACGCCCTCAAAGACGAGGCTGCCGCCAGTCTGGCCGATGGTGCCTTTGCCGCCGCGTACGGTAACGGTTGGTGCAATGGTCAGCGTCGTGCCGTTCACCGGGAACAAGCGCGGTTCTGAGACCTGCGAATTGCCAACGCCGTTGAGCGTAATAATGGCGTTGCCACCCAGAGTCTGGGTGTTGTTGAACAAAAACCCGGTAGGAGAGGTCGGTGCATTAATTTGCGCGTTGCCGTTGAGCGTGAGTCCGTCAAGAACGTTGATGTTCGAGTTGTTCTCTACCGTGAGGTCGCCGTTGATCAGAACGTTCTGAAAGTTGTAGGTGCCGCTCGGAAAAACTGCATTGGTGCCCGGGGTCATCGACAGGTTGGTGTTACGAACGTTCGCGCCAGTGATAAAACGTACGCTGCCGTCCGCGCCGTCGATACTGAACGCGTTACCCGCGTTGTCGATGGTGCCCTGAAACTCGATGCCGCCGCCGTTGGTGGCTGCGATGATGCCCGCGCCGGACAGACCGCTGCTAACGAAGCGCAACGTCTCGCCGCTGATGTCCGCGATTGCCGTGCTGTTAAACACGACGTCGGCGGTATTTCTGCCAATCGTACCCTTGCCGCCACGCAGCGTCAGGTTTGGACCAAACGTCGTGGTGGTCAGCGTGTTGGGCAAAATACGCGGTTCCGAAATTTGCGAATTACCCACGCCGTTAAACGCAATCGTTCCGCTGCCATCAATAATCAGGTCGTTGATGCCAGTGATCCCGGTTGGCGACGAGGGAGCATTAATGGTGAACGTGGCGTCAACCGTCAGACGATCGCTCAAAATGATGTTCACGTTGTTGGACAGGACGGTGTCGATACCCAGCGTTATCGAGCGCCACGTGTTGTTCGAGAGCACATTAAGGTCGCCGCTGCCGGCCTGCGACGGTATGATTTGAGTATCGTTAATGGTGGTCTGCGTGGAGTCGATCGTGCCACCATTTTCAAGTGCATCGGTGGCGGTGAACGTGGTGTTAAAGAGGGTTAACGTTTCGTTATTGACCAGACCTTTCACAACGATGTTGTCCGAGGTCGCGGTAACGTTTACAGCGGGGCCCACGTCGATCAGTGCCAGCGAACCGGCTGAGGGCACAATCTGGGGCTGCCAGTTCAGACGGTTGGCGAAATCGCCGTCCACCAGCGAGATCCAGATGATCGTGCCGGCGGGGCCCGGTGGCAGGAAGAAGCGACTGCGCATGATGCCCAGATCGATCACGTTCACCACACCGTCGCCGTTCAAATCCGCATCCGGATCGTTGGTGAAAAACACCGAGCGCAGAATGCCCAGGTCGATCACGTTCACGACACCGTCGTTGTTTAAGTCCGGATCGCAGGCGTTACCAATGCCGTCGCCGTCGGTGTCGCGTTGGTCGCTGTTTGACGCCAGCACGCAGTTGTCGTCGGCGTCGATCACGCCGTCGCCGTCTTCGTCATCACCGCCGCCGCGCAGACTTAAGTGTTTGTAGTCGTCGGGATTCACTTGAATGCGCTGATCGTCAATTTCGATCAGCACGGTGTCGGGCGCACTGAAGAGTTCGCCGTCGTTAGTCACCAGTTGGAAAACATACAAACCCGTCTCGGTTAGATACGTCGAGGGCGTGGCCTGATCAGCACCTTTGAGCTCAACCGTCGCGCCGTCGGGAGCAGACAGCACGGACCATTCGTATCTGAGCGCGGCGCGATCAACATCGGTCGATGCGCTGCCGTCAAACTGCAGCGTCGAGCCAGGTGCGAGTGTGCGGGCGCGGCCGGCATGGGCCAGCGGCTGCGTGTTGCGCGTACTGATCCGCATCGTGTCGGCTACGCTGTCGGTGCTGCCGTCAGAGACGATCAGCTGCACCACATAGTCACCTTCAGCGTCCAGCTGCAAACCGCTCTGCATGCCCTCGCTGCTGGAGAGGCTCGCTTTGCTTTCCATCGGCATCTCAACAATGTGCCAGCGGTAAGAAAGGTCAGAGCCGTCAACATCAAAGGAACCAATGGCGTCGAGGTCTACCAGGCTGCCGACAGCCGCCGTGACATCGCTACCGGCATTGGCCACCGGTGCCGTTCGGCGGGTGCTGATATTCAGAACGTCCGTGCTAAGAGCGCCGCGAGCATCTTTAACACTCAACTCCAGCGTGTAGTCCCCGGGCAGGTCCGGTGTGAACTGGGTGCGCACGGCGTTGGGCGTGGCGATCACAGCGCCGGAGCCCAAGGGCGCGCTGACCATGCGCCAGGCGTAGCGCAAGGCGTCGCCGTCGAGATCGGTGGACTGACTCGCGTCAAGCGTCAGGGCTTGATCGAATGACGTCAGGGCATCAAGGCCGGCATCGGCCACTGGACAATGATTGATGCCTTGTGCGGTGGCCCGTTCGGACACTGCGCGTGGCGCATCGACACAGCTATTGGCGTCGGCAAGAGTGACGTGCTGTCCAATGCAGCACGCGGCAAGCGCAACGAGCTTGGCCTTCGAGATGGTTCGGAGTAGATGGTTCACAATAGCCCCCAGAATGAGTACAAATATTTGGGAGCGAAATTCTCTTCTGGCGCCACGGGACACGGCGCGGAATTGCCCCTCTGTGTCAGATAGGCGGCAAGACCAAAAATTTGGGGTCATTTTTCTTGGGACGCTGCGTATACTACCCCCACCCGGGTAGGTACAAAGAGAGGATACCCATGCCTGATTGGGTCATCCGATCCAAGCTTAAGCCGCCTATTCGTTTGCGTAACCTGGTGGCCAGGTCGCGCCTGACCGAGCGCCTGGACAGCGCTTTTGACGCGCGCCTGACACTCATCCATGCGCCGGCAGGTTATGGCAAAAGCACCTGCCTGGCCCAGTGGCGCAATACGCTCCTGGATAGAGCGATTCCGGTCGCCTGGTTGTCCTTCGACGAACACGACGCGGATCTTTTCCAATTTCTCACTTATGTAACGGAGTCCTGTATCGAGGCGGGGTTTGCGGCGGGCCGAGACTTTCCTCGCGTGTCGGACGAATACTCCGTTTTATCGGGCTCGCAGGTGAGCGGCGCGTTGGTGGCCGGTTTTGCGAAATGCAGCGGCCCTCATGTGTTGATCCTGGATGACTTCCATCGTGCTCACAGCGCAGCGGTGGCCGAGTGTATCGACTACCTGCTTGGTGCCAGCCCCAGCAATATCCACATTGTTATCAGCACACGGGAATTACCGTCAAATTTGTCGCTGGCTGATCTTCGAATTCACGATGAGCTGGTTGAGATTGACCAGACTGACTTGAGTTTCTCTACTGAGGAGATACGTACCTATCTCGAGTATTGGGTAGACGCGACCGAATCCTCAGATTGGCCGCGTGAGTTGCAAAACCGCACGGAGGGCTGGCCCGTGGCGCTGCAAACCGTGCGCCGCTGGGCGAGCGACGGGGTCAGCATTAGTGAAACGCTCACTCAATTGTCCGGCCGAACATCAGACCTTGCAGATTATTTTCTTGAGCAGGTGTTCGAGTCGTTGAGCGACGATATTCAGAACTTTCTACTCACTACTTCTATCCTTGAGCGCGTGAACGGCGACCTCGGCAGTGTGCTGTGTGAAGGGTCGGACGGTTGGGATATTCTGCAAAGCCTCGATCAAAAAGACATGTTCGTGCAGAGCCTTGATCGGCAGCGACGCTGGTATCGTTACCATCGTCTCTTCTCCACCTTTTTGCAGGAGCGTTTCCGACGCGCTTCGCCGCAGGCCATCGCCGGGCTGCACGAACGCGCATCGAATTGGTTTCGACAGCACGGCCACTTCGCCGAAGCTGTGCAGCATGCGAACGCCAGCGGCAACGTCACTGCGTGCGCCGAGCTGCTCGAATCGCTGGGTGGTTGGCAGTATGCGTTGAAGGGTCACTTCGCGGTCGTACAGAGCGTTCTCGGGAAGCTGGCGGACGATCAGCTCTGGCGCTATCCACGTCTTTGGCTTGCCAGAGTGTACCTTGCGATTCGCCTTGGCCAGCTCGATATCGGCGAGAAGCAATTAGAACTATTTGAGCGAGCTTGCCTGCAAGAGCCACCCGACGACGCGGCGCTTGGCGCCGAAGCTCAAATCATGAAATTCACAATTCGTGCTTACGGAGATCGCACGTTTTCTGACCAGGCGGTCGCGCAATTGGAAACGCTTGGCGACGTCATTCCGGCGCAGAACAATCTGATGCATGCGGCGCGCTGCAATTTGCTGTGCGCGATCTATCGCGATCACGGCCGCTTTGGCGATTGCATGGCCATTGGTGATCAAGCCATCTCACACTATCGCGCAATCGGGTCGCAGTACGGCGAGACGTTTATCTATTTCCATGAAGGTCTGTCGTGTCTACGTCAGGGACGACTTCGTGACGCCGAATCGCTTTATCAGGAGGGACTGGCGATTGCGGTTGAGATGTTTGGCGACGACAGTGATCTTGCGGCCATCGGCCGGGTATTTCTTGCCGAGGTCAGCTACGCAAAAAACCGCCTCCACGATGCGCGTCAGTATTTGCAGGGAACGCTCGCGCACGTTGAAAAAGCCGATGCCTGGTTTGATGTCTATCGTGCCGCTTACCTAACGCGGATGCAGCTTGCGCATGCAGCTGGTGATCAGCAGGATTTTGAACGCACGATCCGGCGCGCACGATCAACGGCCCTGAATCGCGGCCTGGACAGGTTGGCGCGAATCGTTGAGCTACAGCGCCATGAGTTAGCGTTGCGCGATGCAAGTGTCGAAACTGACAACAGTTATGAACAGACCGTGCTGCCCGTGGATGATGCCAGTCGTCAAATTGCGATTCGCATTCAAGCGCGGCAGCAAATGGCGACAGGTAAAAGCCGGGCCGCAAGCGCATTCCTACATGCGCATGCGACGACGGCAAGGACCCAGCAGCGAATTGAGGGTTTTGTTTCGCTCACCGTGCTGCAGGTGGTGTCTCACTGGCTGGAAGAAAATCTCGACGCGGCCACCGAGGCGTTTGAGGCGGCCTTGGCGGCCTCCATTTTTGAGGGCATCAAACGGCCGTTTATCGATGAGGGGGCGTTGCTGGGTCGGGTGATCCGTGAGGTCGGTGTATCGGTTGAAAGCCGTCGTGGAAATCGTTTGCGGGACGTTTTTCTGGCCGAATTGGTCGCAGAGATTGACGCTATGAACAAGAGCGAGGCCAACGCGACTCATCTGTTAAGTCCGCGAGAGCGTGAGGTGTTGCGGTTTGTCATGCAGGGGCAGTCAAACCGCGAAATCGCCGCTGCCACCGAACTGTCGGTAAATACGGTGAAGTTTCACTTAAAAAACGTATTCGAAAAGCTGGGCGTGAACTCGCGCAAGGACGCCGTGTCTGTGGCGGTGCGAAAACACCTGATTTAGCGACAACCTACCCGGATTCGCGGCCCACCCTACCCAAGGTAGGTGTTCTGCGTAACGCGACGCCTTGCTAGGTTTTCAACACACAAAAACCATCGTGGATTCGAATTAAGGGGGATCCAATGCTTCGACTACACCCATCGGGTGCGCTTGCCAGCGCCATTGCCCTTGCTCTTGCCACCCAGTCCAGTGTCGCGCAGGAAGAAGGCTTTTCAATCGAAGAAGTTATTGTCACAGCCGAAGCGCGTGCCGAAAATCTGCAGGAGGTGCCGGTCGCCGTTACGGCATTCTCCGAGCAGGACATTGTGGACGCCGGTATCGAATCAACCGCAGATTTTATTGCGCTGACCCCCAATGTGTCATTCGATGATTCGTTCACCGTTGGCAACAGCTTTGTCGCGATTCGTGGCGTCACGCAAATCAACAACGCGGACTCCCCGGTGGCGATCGTTGTGGATGGCGTGCCGCAGAACAATCAAAAGCAATTCAAGATGGATCTTTACGACATCGAGCGTATTGAAGTGCTCAAAGGGCCACAGGGCGCGCTGTACGGTCGTAATGCCATCGGTGGAGCGGTCAATATCGTCACGCGATCGCCGACCGATGAATTGGACGGCTTTGTCACAGTGGGCGCGGGCAATGGTGGGCTTAAGACGGTGCAGGGCAGTGTCAGTGGCCCGATTATCGAAGAGAAACTGCTGTTTCGGCTGTCCGGCTCCTACAAGGACAGCGACGGCTTGATTGACAATACGTTTCTAAATACGGAAGTCGATTTTTCCGAGTCGACCGACCTGCGTGGCAAATTGCTGTGGTTTGCAACCGATGATCTGATCGTGGATTTTCGACTGGCGACATCATCTTTGGAAGGCGGTGCCATTTATGACGCCGCATTCTTCGACAATTCCGGGCCTGACAACACGAATCAGGAACGCTCGCCGGTGACAGATATTCTGGGTAACAGTGAGCGCAACATTGATGAGGTGACGCTCAAAGCTGACTGGTCAACGGATGCCGGTTCGCTGCTATATATCGCCGGCTATACCGACATTGAAGAAGACTATTTCGGTGATCTGGATTTTTGCAACCCAGTGGATTGCCCCATGGGCTTTTTCGGCTTTGGTCAGGTTGATCAAATGCAGGACTTGGACGTCGAACTGTTGAGCCACGAGCTGCGCTGGACGTCGCCCGGTGATCGTCGCTTGCGCTGGACGGCCGGGGCGTTCGTCATTAACACGCAGCGTAGCCTCGGAACGGTGGCGACGCTCGCCGACCTTGGCAATATTCCGATCGTCATGAGCAACGAGGACAACGACAATGACGCGTACGCCGTATTCGGTCAGTTTGAATACGACATTACGGATCAGGTCGAGCTGTCCGCCTCGCTGCGCCACGACGAAGACGTGCGCGAACAAACCGATACGGCCACCGGAGATACGCGCAAGGAATCGTACAATGCGCTGCAGCCTAAAGTGACCGTGACGTGGAAACCGCAGGACAATCAGCTGTGGTACGCCACTTTCGCCAATGGCTTTCGTTCCGGTGGTTTTAACGGCATCGGTGGTCGCGAGTTCCTGGACGAAAGCGTCGATAATGTCGAAATCGGCTACAAGTCCACCTGGATGGATGGGCGGTTGTTGTTCAACGCCGCCGCGTATCGCGCAGAGAGTGAGAATTTTCAGTTTTTCTTTGTCGATGTGAACGCCGGTGGCGCGCAGGTGATCGATAACCTCGATGAGGTGACGTTAAGCGGGCTCGAGCTGGAATTTGAGGCGCTGTTAAGCCCCGATTGGTCTGTGTTTGGTGCGTTAGGTCTGCAGGACTCGGACATCGACGCGATTAATCCGGCGCTGCCTGTGCCGGCCAGCACGGGTAACAAGACGCCGCGGACTACCGAAAGCAGCCTTAACCTTGGCACTCAGTACGCGTTCGAGCTTGGCGGCGGTCTCGACGGCACAATACGTATCGACTACGAACGACGTGGCGACAAGTATTGGCATACCGATAATCTTGATGTGCAAGATCCCGTCAACTTGCTCAATGCGCGCGTAGGTTTCGGTGCGGATAATTGGACGGTAACCCTGTGGGGTCGCAACCTGACTGACGAATTTTTCTTTGAAGATTTCAGCGCCCAACCGTTTACGGGATTGCCGTCGAATATTGGTTTTCCGACGCGACCGCGAACGTTTGGCGTGAATTTCCGCTACGGGTTTTGAGCGGGGGCTAACTCGTGGGCAACGATAACAAAGAGCAGGACGTCACTGATTTACGCATCGGAATCGATGTTGGGGGCACTAATACTGACGCCGTGCTGATGTGCGGCCGCAAGGTGCTGGCGACAACCAAACGATCCACCACGCAAGACGTCACCGGCGGTGTCACCAATGCGATTGGGGACGTACTGGCTTTGGGAAATGTCGCAGCGGCGAGCATAGGCGCGGTGATGGTAGGCACGACGCATTTTGTTAACGCCTTTGTGCAACGCCGTGAGCTCCAACCTGTGGCCATCGTGCGCATCGGGTTGCCGATGACATCGGGTATCCCACCGCTGGTGGACTGGCCGGATGAGCTGCGTGAGGCGCTGGGCGATCACGTGTTTCTTGTGGGCGGCGGAAGCTACTACACGGGCAAGGACTATGCGCCGCTAGATCAAGCTGCCCTCGAGACTGCCGCACGAGAAATACAGCGACGCAATTTGCACGCGGTCGCAATTTCCTGCGTGTTTGCCCCTATTCGCCCCGACTTGGAAATCGAGGCCCGGAAGATTATTCACAGTATCGCCCCAGATGTGCACGTGACGTTATCGCATCAAGTGGGTGGCATGGGCTTGATCGAGCGTGAGAACGCGGCCGTTATCAATGCCTCGCTACACGATCTGGCCGACAAAGTGGTGAGTGCGCTTGAGCGGGCGATGGGGGGCATGGGTCTAAACGCGAACCTCTTTCTAACGCAGAACGACGGTACGCTGATGGCCACGGAGGTGGCCAGGCAGTTTCCGGTTACCACGTGCTCGGCCGGACCCACCAACAGTATTCGCGGGGCGGCATTTTTGTCCGATCTGCAGGATGCCATCGTGGTGGATATCGGCGGCACAACGACGGATGTCGGTGTGCTTTCGAAGGGACTGGCCAGGGAAACCAGCGACGCTTTTGATCTTGGCGGCGTACGCACGAATTTTAGTATGCCGGATGTGCTCTCCATTGGGCTTGGCGGAGGCACGATTGTTCGCTTCGACGCGGACGGCCGCGTGCGTCTTGGGCCCGATTCGGTGGGTTTCAAACTGTCCACGGAAGCGCGCGTTTTTGGTGGTGAGACTCTCACAACGTCTGACATTGCTGTGTCGCGCGGCCAGCTCGATTTGGGTGACCCTGCACTGGTGCGCGATGTGTTGGCAGCCCAGAGCGATAGCGTTGCACGCACGATCAATGCGCGGGTAGAAGCGACGGTCGATCAGCTTAAGACCAGTGCTAAGGATATCCCGGTCATTTTAGTTGGTGGCGGCAGCGTCTTGATTGATGGCGACCTGGCGGGAGCATCACAGGTCATTCGTCCCGAAAACGGCACGGTTGCCAATGCCATCGGCGCGGCCATCGCACAGGTTGGTGGTCGCGTTAAACGCTTGTTCAATTTTGGCGGCGAAGGCGGGCGAGATGCGGCCATTGCACAGGCCATCGAAGAGGCCAAAGCGGAGGCGCTGGCAGCCGGCGCGATCGCTGGATCGTTGGAGGTGGTCGATATTGAGGAGTATCCCATGCCGTACATGCAAACTGACGCCGTAGACGTTCGGGTGCGCGTTGTGGGTGATCTGGATACGAAAAAATTGGTGTGCCAGTCGTGAAGATCGATAACGTTGAAATGATTAAGGATCTGGCTCGTGGTGCTGTTTTGCTCGGCACCGGCGGTGGTGGCGACCCCTATGTTGGTCAGTTGCTGCTGCAGCAGGAAGTGCGTCAGGGCCGCTTTGTTGAGGTGATTAAGGCCAGCGAACTCGATGACGATGCGCTGGTAGTGAGTGTCGCAGGCATCGGCGCACCCACCGTCTTGGTAGAGCATCTGCAGGCCACCGGGATATGTCAGCGGTTGCTCGAAAAAATGGAAAAACACCTTGGGCGCAAAGTAGATGCCATTATTCCTGCAGAAGTGGGTGGGCTCAATTCAATCATTCCGCTCGCACTTGGTGCACAAGTGGGTTTGCCGGTCGTCGACGGCGATGGCATGGGGCGTGCGTTTCCGCACATCGACATGGTGACCTTCAGCGTTTTTGGCTCACGCGCTTGCCCAATGGTTATCGAAAATGAGCTGGGCGACTCCATTTTGATCGAGCATGCCACCACCGATCGAAAAGTCGAGGACATCGCTCGCGTGGTCACCGGTGAGTTGGGGGCGATGGTGTACAGCGCGTTGTACCCAATGAGTGGCGCAGATGTAAAAACCAAAGCTATTTTAGATTCGATGTCGTACAGCCTTGAAATAGGCCGCGGCATACGCGAAGCACGCAGTGAGTGTGATGATCCATTTGATGGTTTGATGAAGGTCCTGAATCGTCCAGATCAGGACCGCCATGCGCGCGTATTGTTCGATGGCAAAGTCGTAGACACGAAGCGCGAAACGCGGGACGGATGGCATTTCGCGACAGTGGAAATGCGTGGTCTGGACGATTATGAAGACAAGCTTGTGATTGAGACACAGAACGAATATCTCAGTGCGCACAGAAACGGCAAGCTCGTGTGCATCGTGCCGGATTTGATCGCGACCCTGGATCGCGAATCAGCGGAGCCGGTGACAGGTGAGAAACTCAAATACGGTCAGCGACTGAAAATTCTGGGTTTGTCAGCGGCGCCAATTATGCGTCGTGCAGAATGCTTGAAGGTGTTTGGACCGGCGGCGTTCGGTCTTAAAGATTCGTTCGCGCCGATGGAGGCGCTGTCGTAAATCGGGGCGACGATGTTTCGTCGCCCCGGGCGAACGCTCAGGCAGATTGAGCGCGTCTAGTTGCAGTTAGGATGCGACGCAAACGCGCTGTCGATCGCGCCAATCCATGAGCACACGTCGTTGTACATGCTGCTGCGAAAGCGCGCACCGTGATTGAGCATGCCGTTGCCGACGGCCGCCGCGTGGACACCAAGGACAGCAGGCTTGCCGCCTAAATAGGTGTAGACCGGGCTGCCGCTGTGGCCTTTCTGCGTGTCGATATCGTATTGCAGCAGGTGTGAGCCGGTGGCGGCGTTGGCGGCGAGTGAATGCGAATCGGCGTACATCCAGCCGTCGCAACGCTTGCTTGCCAGCGGTGATGCTTTGCACTGCAAATGATCCAGTGGATAGCCCTTGTTGTAGGCAAAGCGACCGCCGTAGGTAGCCCGGTTGTTCCACCATGCGATGCCCATCCAGCCAAGCGAAGCGACCCGCGGGCTGTCTTCGAGCACAATAACGCCATAGTCATACTTACGATGCACGCCGTGATCGCGTGCCCAGCGTGCGACCATTCTGTGCGAGCCATTGACTCGGGTCGTGTTGGTCTGACCGGGGTTAAAGTAGATAGGCGAATACCAGTTGCCTTCGCTATCGTGCAGACAGTGGGCAGCGGTTAATACGTGACGCGGCCCAATCATCACGCCCGTGCAGCCACCGTGTTTCGTGTTGCCGGTAGAGCTGAGCGCGCCGATCGTGCGAAACGGGTAGTTGTCGAGAGTGGCCGGATTGCTGACTCGGGTGCGACGATCCGAATTCAGATTGCCACCAACAATACTGCGACTTAAGTCTTCGTCATCAGGCTTTGCAGACTCGGGGCCGTCTGAGTACCGGTCGGGATTAAATGCGCCGAATCCTTCGGGCGGCATGAGGTAGCCCAGATCGATATCGCCTTCGCGACCGTAGGCGGTGCCGTCTTCCATGACGAGCATGGCGTCAAAACGCTCACCGTTGGCCGCCAGCGGAAAGCTGCCGTCCGGTTTGTGGCCACTTTTGCTCTTGGCGAGCTCTTTACTCTCGGGCAGCGCGGTGTGCTGCATCTTTTGATCCAAGCGCTGCCATTCGTCGCCAAGCTCTGCCGTGGGGCCAGCGTGTGCCGGGTTAAGACACATAACGGCAGTTGTTGCTAACAGCGCCATCGTGGCGGTTCTCTTGATGTGATGTGAGTGCATGATTCTCTCCTTGTAAAAATTCCATTGCTTGTTCGGTTTTTCTACCGATGCTTTATGTGACGGGCACAAAACCAAAACCGGACAAAGGGGAGTGCGGGGTTCGCGGGGTTCGCATTCTGGCGGTTGGCCCGGCGTCCGCTTCGGTGGGTATACCCCTGGGACCGCCCGGGGACGGGCTAACAACCCAGGCGCATACCCACCGAACCGAACGCCGAACCAAGTGCGTAATTCGAAT
>JBGCEL010000085.1:0-17093 GCA_045106455.1 Gammaproteobacteria bacterium | reverse complement strand
CGTTCACAACGCCGTCGCCATTGAAATCGGCGTCCGCATTCGCGCTGAAAAACACGCTGCGCAGAATGCCAAGATCCACCACATTGACCACACAGTCATTGTTCAGATCAGCGTCGCACTCGTTGCCGAAGCCGTCTGCATTACTGTCCGTCTGCGCCACGTTAATGACATCCCTGCAGTTGTCCTGGCTATCGATAACACCATCACCGTCTGTATCGGGCTCGTCACCACCGGGACCGGCGTAAACGTAAACCGCGCCGGCATCGTTGCCCGGAGCACCAATCACAATGTGCTGTGCGCTGGCGGCAATCGAAAGCCCGAGTCCGTCGCTCGGCGCGCCATCGCTGGCACTGAAGGTCTCAACCGAACCCCAGTTGAACGTACCGCCCTGATCTTTTTGATACGCATAGGCCTGGCCCTGCGAAGCCAACTCGCCCGCGGCACCGGCAACAACTGTTTCACCAACCAGTGCCAACGACTGGCCCAGGAACGCCGTCGCGGCCGGCGTTGGCGCGTCTGAGAAAGTCACTTCCGTCCAATCGCCCGGCGTGCCCGTCGGGTTGTCGTAAAAATAAACGCGCCCGGTGCCCGAAAGATCACCCAGCCCGAAGTTCCAGGAACCCACGGCAATCGTATTGCCCTCGATATCCACGCCGCGGCCAAACCGCGCACTGCCACGCGTCACATTGGCGAAGAAACGATTCGTCTGCCCCCACGCGCCCGCGCCGCCCTGATCGCGGTGATAAATATAAAAACCGCCTTCGTTATTGAACTGATTTAGATCAAGGAGACTGGCCCCCACAACCGCGGTGTCGCCATCGATAGCAACGGCCACACCAAAGTTGGCGTTGCTGTCGAAAATATCATCGACCAAAAGTTTCACTTCGCCCCAGTTATTCACGCCGCCGGCATCACGATCGTAAATGAACGCGAGCCCGCCGGTGCTACCGGTACCGCCTTTTTGGGCGCCAACGATGATGCTCTGTCCGCTGATGTCGACCGCCGTGCCGTATTCCGCGATGTTGCCAATTTGCGTTGTGGCTTCGAGCTTGCGCACCAGCGACCAGTCGCTCGTGTCGCCGATCGCATGACGGAAAACATACGCGGCACCCTGCGACGAGTTGGGCCCAATCGGCGCGCCTTTGGCGCCAACCACCGCGGTGTCACCCTCAAGCGCCACCGCGAACCCGAACTGATCAAACTCTACCCCATCGGGCGCCGTGAGCTTGGCAACCTGACTCCAGCCGCCGCTGCCGTCATGCTCAAACACATAAGCCGCACCCTGCGTTTGCGCGCCGTCAATATCGGCGAACGAGGCACCCGCAATGAGTAAATCACCCGCTACGGCCACGTCGTCGCCCAGACCGTCGCTGGCCTCGCCATCGTCCGCGGTTAGCAGTACCAGCTCGGTGAGCGCCTGCGCAGCGGGCACGGTTACCATCATCACAGCCAACAGAATTGAAAAGACCAACGTCTTTTTCATGGGACACCTCAGTTTTTGTTCTTATTGTTATCACGCAGCGCCAGCATAGCAGAGGGCGCTGCCCGCAGAACGTATCTTAAGGTCAGCTGGGATTATGCAAAATAAGCAGCTCGAAATTGGTCGTGCCCGACTGCAACAACGCCACATTGTTTTTGAAGCCACGAGTTTTCTGCAGCGCCGCCAATGCCGCGGGCGAATCCCACTCCACAAACACCACCCGGCCCGGTGCCGGCCCGTTGGACGCGTGCGCTTCAAAGGCAGGCTCGCGCATATCCAAAATAAAGCGCCCGCCAATCTCGGCAACGGTGTCCGCGATGTTGCTCAGGTAGCGATCGTAGTCCTCGGGTCGCTCCGGGTTAATCCACGCCGTGGCCATGGTGTAGGTCTTGCGCGGATCGAAGCGCAGACTCACCGGTTGCTCCACCACCACGTCATGAATACGCAGCTCGCTCCAGCCAACAGGACGCTTGGCTTTGATCGGCGGCCAGCTCGGATGGCTCGCCAAAGCGGTCGCCTCAGCCGCACCGGGCCAGGCGAAAAAACTCACGGCG
Source organism: Gammaproteobacteria bacterium (assembly GCA_045106455.1). GTDB lineage: Bacteria > Pseudomonadota > Gammaproteobacteria > Steroidobacterales > JBCCMA01 > JBCCMA01. The sequence goes on along the minus strand of JBGCEL010000085.1, from coordinate 15,059 downwards.
CCGGGTTTGAATTTGCCCACCGGAACGGCGGTGACCGGCAGCGCACCCAGAGGTCGCAGACCGAATTGCCCGGCCAGGGGCAGCGCTTCACTGAGGTAGTCCTGCCGCACTTGTTTGGCACGCTCACCCGGGGCCGGCGCGACGGAAACCACCGACAATATTTCGCCGGCGGCCCACGACATCGTTAGTGTCTCAGGGGAATTTGGCGCCGTTTCTGTGGGTTTTGTGCAGCCGCCATTGGCCAACATCAGCACGGCCGTCATCGCGACGATAATTTGGTTTCGAAAGCCCATACCTATAACCTTTTTTGTGGAATCAGAGCGTTCAGACCGACCTTTTTCCGGAGAGTTTACGCACCGAATGGATTGGTTTTGGATCTAATTGGTGCGAATATGCACCAATGCAGAACTGGGACGACTTCCGCCTGATCCTCGCGATGGATCGCGCCGGCACGGTACGCGGCGCGGCCGCCGAGCTTGGGATTAACCACGCCACGGTCTCTCGGCGCCTTGGCCAACTGCACCGGCAGCACAAAGAGCCGGTTTTTGAACGGGTGACCGGTGGCTATCAGGCCACGGCGGAAGGCCAGATTTTGATCGACGCTGCGCGTCAGATTGAGGCCATCTCTATTCGCGCGGAACGGCAGCGGCGTGCAAGCGTTGCGGAGCTCTCCGGCACCATTCGATTGTCATTGCCCACCATGATCGGCCAACTGCTTCTGGTGGACGAGCTGGCCGAATTCAGCCGGCGCTATCCGTACATCGATTTGATCGTCAACACATCCATGCGATTTGCCGACCTCGATCGCTCAGAAGCCGACGTGGTGATTCGCGGCGCCGCGTCCCCGGGTGATCATCTGGTGGGCCGGCGTTTGATGCCCTACTCGCTGTGCCTGTATTGCGCCCCGGACTATCTCGAAAAAACGCCACCGTCTGAGCGTCGCTGGCTGCGTTTTACCGATAGCCTCGAGCCGGAGGACTGGATCAGGAATTCGCCGTTTCCCGACGCACCCGTGGGACTGCGCATGAATGATCTAATGCTGTTGCAGAGGGCTGCGGTAGCGGGACACGGCATGTTGCGTACGGCCTGCTACATGGCCGACCCGGATCCGGGCCTCACACGACTGCCCGGCGCTCTACCCGTCGCGGCACGCGATTTATGGGTATTGACGCACCCGGACCTGCGCCACACGCCACGCATAAAACGCCTGATGACGTTTTTATGCGAGGCGCTCAGCGCAAAACAGGCGGTAATTACCGGGGCAGCAGTCGGTCGCGAACAATAACCGGGCCGGGCCCGAGTGCGCCACCGGGTCCCGGATGCTGAATGTCTATCGGCTCAAGCGGTACGAGCGCGCTCGCGCCGGAATACAGGAACGGCGCCGCCAACGGCGAGCACGGCCGCGCCGGACCGGCGATCGAAATAAACGACGACAGCGTATTTTCGCGGAAGCAGTTGCCAAAATCGCCGGGCACAAACAGCGTGATATCCGCCGCAAACACGGCAAACGGGCTGCCGGGATCGGGATCGGTGCCGTTGTTGTTCAGCGTATTGCGCTTGATCTGGTTGCGCTCCGGCGTGGGGTCAAACTCAGCCGGCGGCGGATTCACCGAGCAGTCAAACGAGCTGCCCTGCACGCCAAGACAGTAGTCGGCGATGGCGATACCGAAAAAGTTGTTGTTCTCAACCAGATTGTTCTCGATCACCGAATTATCCACGCCGAGCACCAAAATTCCGAACCCGGGTTCGAGCACGGACAGAATTGAGCCCGGCGAACTGTTATTTTCCTTGTTGTTGTCATGTACCCAGTTTTCGCGCACCGTAATTTTGTTGGTGCCGGGTCGCTCGTCCACCAGATCCGTGAGCACAAACAGCGACATGCCCACCGTATTGCCGGTGGCCACGTTGCCCTCAAGCAAGATGCGATCGCTGTTCGACACCTCAAAGCCGTTCACATTGTCGGCCGACAGGTTATCGATCACATCGATGTCGGTGGATGTCTCCACCCAAATACCACTGTCGTCGGCACCGACGGCACTGCTGTCTTTAATTAGACCGTTGCTCGAAAGGGTTGGGAAGATGCCGTAGTTGCGGTTGTTGACCGAATGCACGTTCACGATTTTGAAATCATCCACGCGCTCGGTAAACAGACCATTGTTAATAAAGCCGTCGATCGTAATGTTGCGAATCTCCAGACCCTCGATCACAGGCGTGGTATCCCCAAAGCCCGGCGGTACGTGGGGCTGCAGCGTAAACGGTGGTGCCAGCGTTACATGGCACGACATGCAGTCGGTGCGATTGACCGGCACGGCGACGATGCCGTTGCGATTCTCGCCGTTGCCTCGTAGCGTCACGCCCTGTTCACCATCGTTCAGACCAATAAGCTTGATGGCCTTGGTAATGTTCAGACCGTTTTGCTCCATCGGGCTTTCCATGTACACACCCGGCTCAACCAGCACGGTTGACCCCGGGCCCACCGCATCAATAGCCGCCTGAATACTTTCACCAGGGCTCACGGTTACGATCGTGGCCTCACCCGGATCAATGGGATCACCAGGATCGGTATCGCAGCCGGTGATCGGCGCGGTACCGGCGGGATCGGGGCTCGCAATCGTGGCGGGCACGGGTTGTCCGGGCAGCGTACTCGCCACGCTGTACAACGTGTTGCAATCGCCGTTTGCCCAGCCCGGTTGCGTGTTGGCAAGAATCTCAGTCAGGTTGTCGTTCTCACCTGTGTCGTTGTCTGAGTTGAAAAACTCGACGCAGGCAAACGCCTCAGCGGAGGCCACCGAACCGTCCGCGTCGCTATCGCACGCCATCTGATCGAGCGCCAGAATCAAATCAAACCCGTAGTCGTTCCAGGGACTACCACCGTTCTGATTGCCGTGGCACAACTGGCAGCCCGCGTCGCTCCCACTGGTGGAAACGTTGCCATAGGTATCCAGCCAGTCCGACAAAAACTGCGGGAACGCATACGCCTGTGAAGATATGACGATCAGACCGACCGTCGAGACGAGTTTGAATAAAGGTCGCATGGCGCTTCTCCGTTTTACTTATTTATCTATCTGGCCGCCGACCACTATTGGCGATCGCCCACGCTGATTCAAGGCGACGCATAGTCTGGCTCGCCATGCAGTGCAACAAACGCAGTGCAACAAACGCGACGCTTGCAGCCGCTCGACTTTTTTCCCATGCTGCGAAGCGCACAAACTAAAGAAAAACCAAACTGTGCCGTAAGCTTGATCGCACTAAAATTTGCGCGACGCTCTGCGACACGTCTTCACGGGAGACCCTCTATGCGTCATGTAAACCGACCCTCTATCGCAGGACTTTTTGTTCTACTGTCCCTCTGCCTAACGACCCAAGGCGCAGCGGCCGCCACGATCGAATTTGATCTCAATGGCATCGAAAGCGTCGGCGAACGCGGCGACAGCGCCAATACGCTGCTCACGCTGGATCTGAACTTTGCCGGAACGCAAGGCCCCGTTGAGGTCAGCGCCATCGGGTGGGACGTGATCATTGAAACACTGGGTAACTCATGGCTCAGCGAAGCCACGATCGGCTTTGAAGATTCTGCCGGTAACGCATTGCTCGATTTGCGTCCGGGCATTGATGACACTTTTGCAGGCACGCAAAGCTACCTGTCAGATGGCAATGCGCTCGGCCAAATTCCACTGGGTGATCTGGCGTTTGTTCTCGATGACGGTCTGTTGATCCTGAACTTTCATGAGACGTTTGATGATGTCGCCGGCATGACAGATGCCATCTGGAACGGCTCACTGAGCTTTCAAGCCAGTCCGGTACCGGTGCCCGCCGCGGGTTTGCTATTGCTTTCGGCTCTGGGCGCCCTGGGCCTGAAATCTGGTGCGACGCGCAGCCGCACCTGAATCCAAAGTCGCTTAACGCGGCAGGGATTTGCCCGGCGGGCCGCGGCGACGTGAGGTTTTTTTCGCCCCGCGGTTTTGGGTTGTCAAAGTCTTTGGCGCTGCGGCACGAACAGCGGCGCGGTTGAACGGCGGGCGACCGCGAAACCTGCTCGAACCTGGCGTCGCCTGATCTTTTGACACGCGCGCACGCTGGCGCTTGAAAGGCGGCTTGCCGCGATAGTCCACCTGACGCACCTCGGCGTCGTCAACGCCATACGCCTGGGGCGGCTCGGCACCAGCGTTGATGGCAAACTGACCCAAACCAAAAATAATCACGGCGGCAAAAAACGGTCTTCTTTTCATAGCGAATGCTCCCTCGCTGGGCTCTTGTTGTTGTCGCTACAGTGTGACGCACTGCTCATTTTTTGACCACCGCTTTTGGTCATAAGGCGCTGACAAATATGGATATAACGATAATCGCTGGGCATTTCCCGCCGAAGCTCGGCAAAGTCGGCGGAAAACGCCGCCACCACACTTTTATGCAAAAAGCGGGTTTCATTTTGCTCACCCACGCGACAAAATGGGAAAAAAACAAGCCTCGCAACAGCGGGCGCAATAGCAGGGGACTCCTGACGATGAATAAGAAAAACACCACCGCAAACCGCTCTCGGCGCCACTTTCTAAAAAGCAGTGCGGGCTTATCTGCCGGCGCCTTAGGTGGCCTGACAATCTTTGGCGCACCGTTAGCGCAGGCGCAATCACTCGCCACGGACGCCCATAGCGACTCTCGCCAGGTGCAGCGCGCCAAAGCCGCGGCCGATCTGAAAACCGATGCCGCACGTGCGCAGTTTCACTACGCTATTGATCTGCCGCAACAACGACGCAACGGCGATGAGCGACGCTACAAACAGCAAAATTTTTACGCCAGCTTCACCAAAGCGTTACCTTCGGACCAGTTTGGCGAAGTGACGCCCGCGGCATTTCGTCAGCTGCGACGAGCGATGCGCACCGAAAAGCAGGCCGACTTCGCCCGCATTGATCTGGCCGCGCAAGCGCAGCGCAAACTGGTCAACCCGCAAGGCGGCTTGGCGTTTCAGGCCGCGGGCCTCGACGGACACGCGACGCGCATAGCGCCCGCGCCCACTTTCCGCAGCGCTCACTCGGCAGCGGAGATGGGCGAGGTGTATTGGCAGGCCATCACGCGCGACGTGCCTTATCTGGATTACGACATCGACTTCGATGTTGCGGCGGCGACCAACGATCTGAACGACAGTTTTAGCGCCACCGTCGGTCCAAAACAAGACGGTAGCGTGACACCGCAAACACTCTTTCGTGGCGAAACACCGGGCGATCTGAACGGCCCGTTCATTAGTCAGTTTCTACTCAAAAACGTGCCGTTTGGTCCGTCCACCATCGAGCAGCGCTACGCCGTGCCAACCGCCCACAGCGACTACATGCTCAACCCCACCGAATGGCTGGCGGTTCAACGCGGCGCAGACCCAGGTCCCGTGCTGACGTTTGAGCAGGACGCGCGCTACATTTATAACAACCGGGCGCTCGGCGAATACGTACACAAGGACGTTTTGTTTCAGGCCTACTTTAATGCCGGATTGATCCTGCTAAACGAAGGCGAAGCCGCACTCGATCCGCGTCATCCCTATGCCAACATCGCAAATCAAGAAGGCTTCACCAGCTTCGGCGGACCGTGGTTGCTGCAGCTGCTGACGTTCGCGGCCAACCTGGGGCTGTCCGGCGCATGGCATCAAAAATGGGGCGTGCATCGCCGACTTCGGCCAGAAGCCTTCGGCGGCCGCATTCACTTCGCGCAAACCGGCCAGCGCAACTACGAAATCCATCCGGATATCCTGAACAGTGACGCGATGAATCGCACGTCGGCGCAGCATGGAACATTTTTCTTACCGATGGCCTACGCCGAGGGCTCACCCGTACACCCAGCCTACCCGGCGGGTCACGCCACGGTGGCCGGCGCCTGCGCCACAGTGCTCAAAGCATTTTTCAACGAAGACTATATTTTGCGCGACACGGTGCAGGCCGACGCGACGGGGCACAATCTGATCCCCTACAACCGCAGCGCACTGCGTCTGGGTGATGAGGTGAACAAACTGGCCAACAACATCGCTCTGGGACGCGATGCGGCGGGCGTGCACTACCGCAGCGACGGCACCGAAGGGTTACAGGTTGGTGAGCAGCAGGCCATCGCGCTGTTGCGCGACTGCGTGCACACCTGCAACGAGCCGTTTGACGGCTTCACGCTGACCAAATTTGACGGCTCGACGATCACCATTTCCAACCAGCTTTAGAATACGAAGCGACGCGCTGGCGGAATCTAAAAACCGTCGAGTACGGTTTTGCCAATAGCGCGTCCGCTTTGTTGCAACACGTGAGCCGCCGTCAGCGTCTCCACGCTCATCGCGCCGCCGTGATGCGTGGCGGTCGTCACAAGTTTGCTCGCATCCACCATGTCCGCCACCCGATCCAAAAGCTGGTGCTGCACGATCATGTCGTCGGTACCAAACATGGAGCGCGTGAACATAAACTCCCAGCTTAACGACAGAGCCTTGCGCTTCATCAAACTAATATCGACCGGACCCGGATCATCAATCATTGCCATATGACCACGCGGCTTCATCAAATCCACCAGCGCTTCGAAATGCTGATCGGTGGCGGTTAGCGCCGCCACATAGCGCGGCACAAGACCCAGCGTCTCCAACTGCGCGGCCAGCGGCTCGCGATGATTAATCACGTGGTCTGCGCCCATCTTTTTGACCCAATCGCTGGTTTGCGAGCGTGAAGCCGTAGCGACCACGGTCAGCTTCGTTAACGCTTTGGCCAGCTGAATCAAGATCGATCCCACGCCGCCCGCGCCACCCACGATCAACATCACCTCACCCGCGCCACCGTCCTCGTGCAAAGCGAGCGAATCAAACATTAGCTCCCAGGCGGTGATGGCCGTTAACGGTAAAGCGGCTGCGTCCGAGAAATTCAAAGACGCCGGCTTGCGCCCCACAATACGTTCGTCCACCGCATGCAGCGCCGCATTGGTGCCAGGGCGTGTCAGGTCTCCGGCGTAGAACACCTCGTCGCCCACATTAAACAAACTGGCTTTCGCACCCACTTGCGTGACAACACCCGCCGCATCGTAGCCAATGATTCGCGTGCCACCCTCGGGCGCCATATTGCCACGCACTTTGGTATCCACCGGATTCATGGACACGGCCCGCACCTCTACGAGCAAGTCACGCTCACGCAGCGCAGGCTCGGGTGCATCAAATTCGACCAGTGCGCCCACGCCGTCAACGGGTCCGGCGGCGTTGTAACCTATAGCTCTCATGCGTTGTCTCTCCATTTAATTGAGCAACCGATGCTCGGGTGTTGTTGTGTTGGTCCCGTGCCGGTGGCCGCAATGTTGGTCATCGCCTCAACGAGTTCCGGGACACGGTCTGCAGGATTATTCATGCCAGCGCTGTCCAGACGACCGCGATACTGTAGTTCACGCGCGGCGTTAAACCCGAAAAAATCCGGCGTGCACACGGCATCGTAGGCGCGCGCTACCGCTTGCGTTTCGTCCACCAGATACGGAAACGAAAAATCGTGCTGCGCCGCGAAGCTTTTCATGTTTGGCGGGCTATCGGCCGGCACGTAAGTGTAGTCATTTGAATTAATCGCGACGACGGCTATGCCCGCCGCCTGCAATACGCGCATGTCGCTCGCCAGTCGATCGGCGATGGCTTTAACGTATGGGCAGTGATTACAAATAAACGCGATCAAAAACGGCTTGTCATCGTGCAACTGATCAAGCGTTACCACTTCGCCATCGGGATCGGCCAGCGAGAACGGCTGCGCGCCCCAGCCAATTTTCACGTCGGGTGTTTCTAACAGCATAAAATGTCTCCAGCCAATCCGCACTACCTACTTATTAAAACGACTACGCCCTTCGAGTAGCGACTTCATTTCCTGCCCGGTTTCCGGCAGCTCATTACGCGGCACATCCAGATGATTCAAAGGAAACTCCTGCACATACTGGTCTAACACCGGCTGGGTCATTTCATAGGCGTAGTTCGGGATGCGACGGCCCTGGCGAAACTCGGCAATAGGGATTCTCGCTTCAATAATGTCATCGCTATCCAGCGACTCCGACTTGGCCAGAAGATCGCCGTTGGGCGCCACAATAATACTCTCGCCGGCGCGGTACTTTGGCGTGGGCGGGAAAGCGATATTCGTCATCGTTGAGTAAAAATCGTTGATCGCCGCGGTGGCCTGCACATCAAACTGCTCAAACAACGTGGCCGTGCGCACCATAATTTCGGTGCCGCGCACCGCAAACGCCGCGTAGATAAACGGATCAAACTGGACCGTACTGACGGCGACATTGCCAAACTCGGTTTGCAGCACGGGAAACTCTTCTTCGGGCCCGTACATGGCCCGATAGCGATCGCGTACAGCTTCGATCGTTGTCGTGGTTATTTCGCGATCAGGATAAATGCGTTTGATGTTACGTGATTTCCAAAACGACTTGGCCAACTCGCCCTGACGATTGATCACCGCATTGATGGACAAAATATGCCCTGGCCAGTCGTCGTCCGTCGCGTACGTACCGAAGATCAAGTACGTGTCGCAAGCCTTGGCCACCTCACCCAAACGTCGGCTCTCGGGCCCCGGAATCTTGACCGTGTAATTGAGTTTCTCTGTGCGCGTGCCCGATGAATAGCCGGTGAGTGGAAATTCGTGAAAGATTAAGAAATCCGGCTTCATGCCGGTGGTGCAAGCCTCGTTGGCCATCGCTTCCATGTGCTGCAAATTGTGCTCAAGCCCTTCGGCGACGGTCGGAAAATCCTGCAGCGAGTCCACCGTGGTCTGGATCACTTTAATCACCACATGGTCTTTAGCCAGCGGGATTGTGGGGTATGAGCCGTCGGGGGCGACCAGTTGAGGCAGTTGCGTTGCGTTGCGCTCAACGGCGGGCGCGGCAGCGCAAGCGCCAAGCACCACTGAGCCAACAACAAGCCATGCACGGTTGAATCGAAATAGTTTCACTGTCGGCTCCCGAATTTGGTTTCAGGCATGCTAAGACCGATAGATACGGAAAACAAACCGCGCAATGGGGTAATCTGCGGACCCTAAAGAAGTTTTCCATCTAATCGGTATGACCCAAGAACAAACGCCAATGACCGTGTGGGTCGACGCTGACGCCTGCCCTGTCGTGGTGAAGGAAATTCTGTTTCGGGCGGCGCGCCGCACCGGCGTTCAGTTGGTTCTGGTGGCCAATCAGGCACTTCAGGCCCCACCGGCGCCCAACATACGCACGGTGCAGGTGCAAAAAGGCTTTGACGTAGCCGACGATGAAATCGTGCAACGTCTGCACGCCGGCGATCTGGTTATCACGGCCGACATACCACTGGCCGCCGAAGTCATCGAAAAAGGCGGCCACGCGCTGAGCCCGCGCGGAGAGGAACATACATCGGAGAACATTCGCGGTCGCCTCAACATCCGCGATTTTATGGACACCATGCGCGCCAGCGGCGTGATGACCGGCGGTCCGGCGGCACTGGGCCAAAAAGAGCGCCAAGCGTTTGCCAATGCGCTGGACCGTCTGCTTACCGCGCTGATGCGCGACCGCTAGTGCCCACGCGATGACATTTGATTTTGATCAAATTATCGATCGCCGCGGTACCAATGCGCTGGCGGTGGAGGGCTACCAGAACTATTTGTTTGGTACTGACGCGGAGTCTAACGATAGCGTGCGGCTTGTCCTGCCAAACGACGGTCGCGATCTGATTTCGATGTGGGTGGCCGATATGGCTTTTGCGGCGCCGCCGGCGGTGACTGATGCCATTCGCGAGCGCCTGGCGCATCCGGTGCTTGGCTACACGATGAATTTCGATGATAAGTTTTATCAAGCGTTTTGTGACTGGACCGCACGTCACTATAGCTGGACGTTCGCGCCACAAGATCTGTTTTTGTCCACCGGCACGGTTCCGGCGCTGTACGACTTGGCCGAATTCGCGTGCCGCGCGGATGAGCATATTCTGACGTTCACACCGGCCTACGGCTACTTTCAACACGCGGCCGATCACCACAACCGAGAACTCAAAGCTCTGGCCTTGCACCGAGATGGCAACCGCTATGAGATTGATCTGGACGCCCTGAGACGTGCCGCCGCTGATCCCAAAGCACGCATGTTGTTTCTGTGTCATCCGCACAACCCCACCGGCCAAACGTGGACGGATGAGCAGCTCATCGGTATCGCCGAAGTTTGCTTAGAGCACGACGTGCTCATTGTGTCCGATGAGGTGCATTGCGATTTGCTCCGCCAAAACCGCACGCATACGCCGTTGGCCAAGCTCTTTCCACACAGCGAACATATCGTCACCTGCATGGCACCCAGCAAAACGTTTAACCTTGCCGGCCTGATGCTTGGCACCGTCATCATTCACAGTGAGGCGCTGCGCAAGCTCTGGCGCCGCCGGGTCAACCCGATCTGCAACCCGTTGAGTCTTGCCGCCGCACACGGCGTTTATCGTCATGGCGATGCGTGGCTCGCTGAGCTGCGTACCTATCTGGATCACAACTTTGAATATCTGGCGCAGCGTCTGCATGCCGAGCTGCCCGCCGCCGGTTTTCAGATACCCAATGCCACCTACATGGCGTGGATAGACCTAAGCGCCTATTTCCCGAAGGACGTAAATCTCACGAAATTCTTCATCGAAGAAGCGGGGGTAATTTTGGAAGGCGGTGAGATGTTCATTGCCGATGGCGGACGCCATGTGCGGCTGAATATCGCCTGCCCAAAACAGACGTTGCGCGAGGCCATCGATCGGATCGTGCAGGCGCTGGAAAAGTAAACGCGGCCAGAGCAGTAGCCGCGCGTATCGTTACTCTGCGGCGCTCTCGGCGGCTTCCACTTCAGCCAGAATCGCCTGCAGCTCAGCATCCAAATCGCTGTTGTCAGCATTCACAAGCTTTTTCTCAGCCGTTGGATCCTGCACGGAAATCGCGGGCAGCTGTTTGATCCGCGAGCCGGTGACACCGCGCTGTGCGTCGTCGGCCGTGGCCATTGGCGCAAACAACACGGCACCAAGGCCAGCGATCGCAAGTAGTGATTTCGTTTTCATCGTTATGAACTCCCATTAGAGTGGTTTTGAATAGCGACGACCAATGCGATCCATTCCATGATCCCACCAGTAGTCTTCATTGATGGCGTACGAGACGGCGTAAGTACGCTGCTCGCCACCACGCAATACGGTGTTGTCGTTTTCTAAGAAGTGGCTGCGCCCGTCCAGTTCGACCGCGAGCATGGCGTGAAAATCGCGCGCGTGGGTGTCGTAGGAGATCACAACGCGCAGGGTCTCTTTGGCGAAGCCCAGATGACGCAACGTGAAATACTTCGCGATCGCGTAGTCTTCGCAGTCGCCGCCGTCACGCAAAAAATGATTTAGCGTATGCCAGTGACCCGCGCCAACCTCCGGATCCATTTCATCGCGCACATAACGGCGCTTGTTGAAGAAGCGGTTAATCAACACCAACTGGGCGTGGGGATTGAGACCCTCGGCGCGTCCGACCAGACGGCGCAATCCACGTAGATGGATGGGGCAGGTTTTGCGCTCGGCGAAGCAGCGTTCCAACAGCGCCTTTTCCTCAGCATGGCGCGTCATCATGCGTGCCCACAGGGGATGATCGGACGCCGACAGGCGCTGCACATGTTCGGAAAACTGGTAACTGGAGCCCGCGCCAGCGGACGTGGCGCACAGCAAAACCAAAAGAAACAGCATGTTGCGGCTGTATCGCGCCAAACTCTACCCCCCCCCAATCTACGTATCTATTCGTATTACGTAAGCTATCGTAGTTTTAGGGCGGTGGCAAATCATCCAGGCCCTGCACGGCGGCTTCAATGCCCTGGCGCATACGCTTGGTCGCGTGACCGATCTCGAACAGGAAGAACAGCAAGCCAACAATCACCGACAGCATCGCCAGCACAAACAACACGGCGATCAGCGTCGATAAATTCACCGCCACAAACTGCCCCACAAACAGTGCCACGATCACCAGACAAATCATTAGCGCGCCGGCTACGCACAACTGAATGGCGCGATGAATCGTGCGAATACGCAGCCACTGTGACGCCGCCTCCGCACACAACAAGTCGCGCTGAGCGTCGCTTTTGGCAACGGGAATTCTGGCTTCCACCAAACGCGCCCGATCGATAACACGTGCCAGTCGCGTGGACAACACCGACAACAAACCCGATATCGCCGCCACAGTAAAAACCGGCGTAATCGCAAGCTGAATAACACGGCCGATTTCCGAGCCGGCGCCCACTGGATTAAAAATATCCATGCTTAACGCAGCACCCGTTTTTTGTTGGGCCGCAGGACTTGGGTACCGGTGACATCTGGATCAAACATGGGCTTGTAAACACGCGCTGCAGGGATTGCAGCGCATTCTCGCACACATCTTACAGCGGCGCGGGTCTGGCTCAGGATGACGGCTAATTTCGCCATGCTCAGCGTGCGCACATCTTGCTGATTCTTAAGTTCTACGCAGCAAAGTGGCAAACGGTTTCGTTTTTTCGCCCAAGTTTTTTATTTGGAAAATATTTCCATTGCGCAGGCATCCATTGCCCGCATCGCGCCGTATCTGATTTGCTTTTTGCATAAATCATCACGGAGTGAACATCATGAAACCTCTTATCACCGGCCTGATTGCGGCCGCCACTTTTTTCACTGCGGCGAACGCGCTGGCCTCCAGTCATCGCGAAGCGCCTTTCATTACCAAGTATCCGCAAACCGACGGCACCGACTTCTATCTGTTCAAAAGTTACGAACCGGGCCGCGCAGACTACGTCACACTGATCGCCAATTACCTGCCCGTGCAGGCGGCCTACGGCGGGCCCAACTATTTCGCGCTGGACAGTCAGGCACTGTATGAAATTCACATCGACAACGATGGCGACAGCATCGAAGACCTGAGCTTTCAATTTGATTTTCGCGATGCCTTCCCCGCTAGCGGTCCGGTGCGCCTGAACGTGGACGGCGTCGAAATTTCCAGCGTACTGCGTAATGTGGGCGTGCTTAGTGCTGAAAATGAAGCGGGACTGAATCATCTCGAGTCGTATCGAGTCACCATGGTCCGCGGTGATCGTCGACGCGGACAGCGCAGCAGCGTCACCGACGCCAGCACCGGCGCCGAACGCTTCGCCAAGCCCTTCGATTATTCAGGTACGAAAACGTTTGGCGGTCAGGGCGGCTACAACGACTACGCCAACAGTTTCATTCACGACATCAGTATTCCGGGCTGCCACGTGCCGGGCCGTGTGTTCGTGGGCCAGCGCAACGAGGCGTTCAAGTTGAGCCTTGGTGAAGTGTTTGATCTGGTCAACTTTGTGCCGCTGGAGGGCGACAGCGCACCGGGCGCCGGTGATGGCGGCGGTTTTCCCGGAGGTGTAACGCAGGATTCCGCACGCAACACGCTGGATCGCAACAACGTTACATCCATTGCCATGGAAATCCATCAAGACTGCCTGACGCAAGGTGACGAACCGGTGGTAGGTGCATGGACAACGGCCAGTCTGCGTCAGCTCAATATCCTGAATCCACGGCCAACGTTTGAGCGCCCCGAAATCAGCGGCGGTCGACTAACCCAGGTGTCTCGCTTATCGACACCGCTGGTCAACGAACTGGTGATCGGTTTTGAGAGCAAAGATCGCTTCAACTCAAGCGAACCTAAAGACGACGCACAGTTCGCCAAGTTCGTCACCAACCCCGGCCTGCCGCTGATCCTCGATTCGCTGTTTCGTGGCCCGGTCAATGACACGCTGGCCGGTCTGATTCCCGACTTCGAACCGTTTGCGAACATCGCGCCCACCAACTTCCCGCGCACGGACCTGGTGACTGCTTTTCTAACCGGATTCCCGGGACTGAACCAGCCCGCCAACGTCGTGCCCGCGGAAATGCTGCGACTCAATACGGCAATCGCACCTACCGCGCGCGAACAGCAACAGCCACTGGGTGTCGCGGCCGGCGATCTGGCGGGCTTTCCAAACGGACGCCGTCCCGGCGACGATTCGGTCGACATCGCACTGCGCGTTGTTATGGGCGCACTGTGTTACGACCTGCCCATCGGTGCCGACGGTGCGCCGGTCAATCTGGGGTTGTGCTCGCCAGCGGACGCGGTGGTGGGTAATCAGCCGTTCACCGACGGCGCGCCGCTGGACGCCACGCAGCTCAACAACAGCTTCCCTTACCTGCTGACGCCCTACCCCGGTTCGCCGGTCAATGCGCCGCTGCCGACCCCCACCGACTAACCACAAGGAGACCTCGCTATGCGCATTAAAGCACTCAGCCTTCTCGCCTTGGCGGTGACTCTCACCGGGTGCGGCAGCGGCTCGGATGATCCACTGCCGCCCGAGAATCAGGCACCCAAACTCAGCGCCATCGCCGATCAGACCATCACGGCCAATCAGCCCGATCAGTCGGTTGGTATCACGCTCAGCGACGAGGCCCCAAACTCAGTGGTCGTGACCATTACCTCGACCGATCAACCACTGCTGCCCGACGCCGAGCAAAAAACCGGTGGCCAGGGTACGGGCCGACTAGCCATACTGACCCCAACGGCCGACGAAGCCGGTCAGACCATGGTCACGATCACCGCCACGGATACCGCAGGCCTGACCGATTCCATCGAGTTCATGCTCACCGTGTTGCCGGAACAAAAGTCCATGCAGCAGTTCGCGCGCACCACTCTCAACCTGCCGGCGGACGCCGAGCCGGAATTGGTAAACGCTGTGGAGTTCATGCAGGACGCGGAGGACGACGACTTCGCGGATTTGTTCGAACAGTAGCGAACGATCGCTTTTTTGACGAGCCCGGGGCGTACGCTCCGGGCTTTTTCACAGCCCATCGATTAGGCTGTAGCGATGTGGGACGCCATCGCCAGTTACTTCTCAGGACCGCTGGGCAAGCTTGAGCTTATCGCGACGCTATTTTTGGTGGCCAACGTCTATCTATTGGGTCGCCAGAGACTCAGCAACTTCGTGTTTGGCCTTGCCGGCGTCGTGCTGTTCGGCTTCTTGTTTCAAGCCTACAAACTCTACTCGGACATGCTGCTGCAGTGGTTGTTTTATGCGCCGCTGCAAATTGTTGGTTTCATTATGTGGAAGTACGGCCGGACGCTGGG
>JBGCEL010000084.1:0-31360 GCA_045106455.1 Gammaproteobacteria bacterium | reverse complement strand
GCGCACCTCAGAAAAGAACGTCGGGAAAAAGAACGCCGTGCCCGCATAGGCACCACCGAACGCAAAATAGGTCACCATGCTGGCCAAAGAATTTCGCCGATGGGCAGGTGAAAACAACGTGCGGAAACTGCCCTTGTCGTTGGTCTGAGTTTGATCAGGCTTTACATCGGGCGCGTCGCGCAGCAGCCAGTAAAAGATGCCCGCAATCGGAATCACCAGAAACGCAGCGAAGCACATCGCCCGCCAGCCGTAATCGGTAAGCAAACGCACGGCGAACACCGATGCAATAAACCAACCAAGCGGATAGCCACACTGCAACACACCCATGGCGAGGCCACGCAGACGTGGCGCCACATTTTCCACCACATAGGCGTTGGTGATCGGCGACAGGCTGTTGCTAAAGCCAAAGCCCAGCGAGCGGAAAATAGTCAGCAATACGATGCCACCGGCAATGCCCTGCAGGCCCACGAACAGCGCTGAGACTGCCAGATACAAACTGAGCATGGGACCACGACCGAAGCGATCCGCGGCGCTGCCCGCAACAAGAAGAAGCACCGAGGAAAACACGAATGAAATCGTGAGCACGAGGCCGATGGCCTCCAACGGCAGTCCAAACTCGGTCAGGATTCCGGGTATCGCGTAGCCGAAAAATGCCTGATCCATATTGGTCAGCGTCCAGGCGATAAAGCTGATGATCAGAATATTGCGGTGGGTGAGCGTGGGCTCGCTGGTGCCTGGCGTGGGGTGTGGGGCTGTTTTTTGCACTTGTTATGTCGCCGTGGGGAAAACACCATACTGCCGTAAGGCACTGGCGACTCGCAATGACCCATCGCTGCCATGCGCCACAGCGCCCTCACCCAACACCACATGCGGCCACAAAGCCGTATCAAATAGCCCTGGCTTCGCGTCGAACGCCGGTCTTCCGAACATCAATAAATAACAGGAAACGACGTCAAACCGGACTATACTCAATGCCTAAAGAACTTAATCTACCTGCAAGCGTTGATAGAGTGAAGGAGTGCCATGAAAGCCCGTAAGGAACACTCGACAGGCACGACGGATACACCGGCGGCGCAGCACACATCAGCACCACAAAGTGATGATGTCGCCGGCTTCTCGGCCGGCAGCGCCGCATCCGCCCGGCAAATTCAGATGCAGAGCTCCGCCGACAAATTTGCAGCGCAGCAACACCTGCCGTCTCAACCACTCACCAACAAAACGGGTCTGCCAGATAATTTAAAGTCCGGCATTGAGCGCTTATCTGGCATGGCGCTTGACGATGTCAGAGTGCATCGAAACTCCACTAAACCGGCACAGCTGCAGGCCCATGCCTACGCGCAAGGCACAGACATTCATCTTGGCCCCGGGCAGGAAAAGCACCTGCCGCACGAGACATGGCACGTGGCGCAGCAAAAACAGGGGCGCGTCCGCCCCACTCTCCAGCTAAAAGGTACGACCCCTATAAACGACGATGCGTCGTTGGAACGCGAAGCGGATGTCATGGGCGCAAGGGCTATGCAGCTTGAGACCGGCAGCACCCTCGACGCATCGACACGCGGCGTCAGCAACATCGATACCACCGGCAACGCTCTACAGGCCATGAGCTTCACGCGGACTTCGGGTTTGTTTAGCGTGTTTAAACGCTACACCCCGCAGGAGCAGCGCCTACTCGACTACGAGACGTTTGCCGTCAAAATCTACAACAAAGTGCACGATTTAGGCGACGTGGTGCCCGCGCTGGGGCAGCTGAACAAAGAGTTGCAAGAGATCAAAGATGCGCGGGTCGAACAAGACCAATACCCGACCGTTAACGGCCGAGTACGCCAGTTCATTGGGGACTGTGCACGAGCCTATATGGAGGGCGTCACCGACACCAACTACGCCTACAACTATTTGTTCACGCTGTTTGAGAGCCAGCACGAATTAGACGACGTACTCGAAACCGCACGCCGTGCGTTGCTGGACAGCCAGGGCGGGGATGACTGGCAAGAAACTCAGCTCCCTGCGGGCTTCCAGGGCAACTATGCCGCACGACGGTGCGAAAAAGCGGCTCTGAACGATGGCGATGAAAGCGCATATCTGGTCATCGCCAACAAAGAATTTCCGCACCCCTCGCCGGTAAAAGGTCAGGTTGGCGCAACCGCAACACCCACGGATCGCTTCGGTTATTGGTTTAACAACTTTTATCTGCTGGTCCGTAAAAACAGCGATATCTCGACGAACGGCGTGGCGTTTTGCAAAAGAGCGTTTACACCCGCCGGCAAGCCTCGCGCCATGAGCCATGCCCAAATGAAGCAATTGCTCGACGACATGATGGGTCAGTACATGGAACGTTTTGATGACGCGAGCCCTATGGGGCCGATGATGGCGACAGCCGCGCCACCCCGACCCGACCTCCCCCTGGGACAACGCGGTGCTTTTTTGTCCAACGATGCGCAAAGCGGCGTCGCTTTTAGAGGTGATTCACGTCCTCTGCGTCAGATCCAGGAACAAGGGGGCCAAACGTCGAAAGCTGATGTACCCGTACTCAGAGAACAGTACGGCATGGACAAAGCATGGCATCCGATGTCAGACCCCGCTGTAAGCAACGCGGCCTATTATCGCAAAGGCATGAACGACAACGATCTGTTCACGGTGGTGAGCATCGCCGTGTCGTTTCTTGATGCCACCAAGTTTCCGCTCATCGAGGAGATGAAGGACCATGAAACCTACCACGACGCGGGTGGCGCGTTGTGCTCAGACGTGACGGTCTATGTGCTCTATGTTTCGGATGGTTTTGACACATTTGCCAAACAGCGTCGTGATGAGGCGACCTACGGCAAAGGTGAGTTTGCGACGCGTCATGTGCCTTTTGATCAGCATCTTGCCGCCATACGGGTACGCCGACGCCACAAGGGCGCTACGGGCAACGATGGTCACGTTGCGACCATTGCCAACATCACTCCCTTAAATGAAGCACGTGGTCGCGCGCTGCTGGAAGATAGTGGCTATCAACGACTCACCGGGTGGCTTGAGCAATTGGAGGCCCAGGCGCACGACTACACTCCGTGAGCAACATCAATACGGATACTTGCCTCACGCTGACCAAGCACGTTCTTTGGTCTTCGAGACACGGTCCAACCGTGTTGAAACTAGAGCCGTTCCATACGCACCAAATCCGCCCTGTAATAGAGTCACTTGAATGTGGTGAGCTGCAAATTTGTGATCTACACTCAAACGGTAGGCGCTTCCAAGCAGCGAGACCAAAATGCCGTCTCGGCAGCCACCGGCCGCGCCTGACCGAACAAGCTCCCGTCTGAGCTTTCTTTGCCTTAAAAACACAGAGGTTTTCATCGTCGCGCCCACCCGTGCACGCGTAACGAATAGGTGACCCTCAAAATTTCGCCAAGAACATGACCGTTGCGAGCAGGGATGTCGTCAGATACGCAAACAGGTATTAACACCGCCAGCATTCCGCGGCCGCATGCGGATGCACGAGGCCCGTCAAACGACATGCTGTCGTTTCTGGTCGAGTCAGTTGACGGCTTTTGTTGTCTTGATCGTCACGGCGTGATTGAACATGCGAATAAATCTTGGTGCACGGCGTTGGGCTGGTCAACGCAGGAAATCGTGCATCAGCCAATTTACGATTTCCTGCATAAAGATGATCGGCTGGATACCAAAAAACGCCTGCGCGCTTTAAGGCGCGACGCCGCAACCGCACAGTTTAGGACGGGCTTCTGGAGCAAGCGCGATGCCTGCCATGAGCTGCAGTGGAACGTTCGCTGGGAGCAAAAAAACGACCATTTCTACGCCACGCTGCGCGACCTGACACTTGAGTCGAGGCGAGCACGAGAATCCATTGCCATCGTGGAGGATGAGAAAAAACGCATCGGATGCGAACTGCATGACGGGCTGTGCCAAAGTCTTGCCGGCATCGCTGCGCTCAGCGCGGCTTTGTCGCGCGAGCTGCCAGCGGATGCGGAAGCACCGGCAAAAGTCGCCCGTGACATCGCCGGACTTCTGGCGACCACCATTGACGATGCACAGAACATGGCACGTGGACTGGGCACATCGGATCTGGGTAAACGCGGGCTTAAGCACGCGCTGGCAAGGCTCGGGAAAAGCACACAGAATTTATTTCGCGTCTCGTGTGTGGTGTCAGTGTCACAAGATGTAGATCGGCTGCCGCGAGAGCTTGAGCTGCACCTGCTGCGTATCGCACAAGAGTCGGTCAGAAACGCCCTAAAGCATGGTCATGCCGAACACATCAGCATCACACTGGTGCAGATGGCGCATTGCCTGTCCCTCGCCATTGAAGACGATGGCGTCGGCCTGCCCAATCAAAAACGCAATGACGGTATCGGCATCGACTCGATGATGCGACGCGCCCGCCTGCTCGGCGCCAACATCGAATTTAGACCTGGCCGGAACGCTGGCACAGCCGTCGTCTGCACCTTGCCACGGCGTGCCGCCGCCGCCGCCAATCCGGCAACGAAATTGACCAGCGAAACAGACAAGAGAAATAAAAATGCAAAATATCCTGATCGTTGACGATCATCCTGTGTTGCGCCGCGGGCTCGCCGCATTGATCCGTTCGGACCTGCGTCTTGAGGTCTCCGGTGAGGCCGATAATCATCGCGATGCGATGGCACAAATCGAGCTGTGTCAGCCCGATGCAGTGATCGTCGATATCATGCTCAATCGAAGCGACGGACTCGATCTGATCAAAGACTTGCGCTCGCGCTTTCCCTCAATTCCAGCACTGGTTTTGTCGATGCACGACGAAACCGTTTACGCCGAACGCGCGCTAAAGGCCGGCGCCAAAGGCTATCTGACCAAGAAACAACTCGACGACACGATTTTGGACGCTCTGCATACCATTTTGTCCGGCGAAACTTTTCTGTCGGATTCACTAAAATCTTCGCTGGCCGCCAAATACATAAGTGGTCAAACCGCAGAGTCGGCTTCAAGCATTGAAAATTTGAGCAACCGTGAGCTACAGGTATTCAGGCAGGTGGGCCGAGGCCGGGCAACGCGCCAGATTGCTGAGCGTTTCAATCTCAGCATCAAAACAGTTGAATCTCATCTGGAACACATTAAGCAAAAACTCACGCTGGGCTCAGCGGCCGAACTGGCCCAGGCGGCCACTCGCTGGGTGGAAACCGGACGCACTCACTAAGCAATTGCATGCGCCCCACTAGGGCATTCCCCCATAGCGCAAAAGGGGGGCGCCCCGATATGTTTGCCCGCCGCGTATGGCATTGTGGCTGCTGGAGAGATCACAGGATCGAGCCCGCATCTCCAATGATGAACACCAACACACGACGCGCCAAGCGACAGATTCTCATCGTCGACGCTGACCCGCTGGTTCGACGCGGCATGATCGATATTCTTCGCCATACCGGTGATTTATCTGTAACGGCCGCGGTTGCCGACGGCGCCACCGCAATTGCCGCGCTCGCTGACGATTCGCCAGATCTGGTGATCACCGAGCTTGCCCTCGAACATTCTGCAGATGGCCTCGAGTTGGTCCAACACATTCGAACGCGCTACCCCGGCCTGCCGGTAATTGTGCTCAGCGGACATCAAAGCGTCGAGCATGCATCGGCTGCGTTGGAAGCAGGCGCCAGTGCCTTCATCGACAAACGCGAAGCGATTGATCGTGTGTTGATAACGATTCAGCGCGTTCTTCAGCAAGGCGCGCACTTGACTTGCCGGCCAGACGACCGGAGCGTGCATTAGATATGCGCATACCTGACCGGCGCGAGAAACAAACCGAGCCCCACATCAGCGCTCATCTCCAGCCCAATAAGTCGCCGTCACCTGCAACGAGCCAGATGCCTGAGGCTGCACACATGCAAACCGCGCAGGCGGCCGTTGATCAGAGCCCACGGCAATTTGCCCAGCGGACATTCGTGGAACAATTGCGGACGCCGTCGGCAGCACAAACCGGTCCCGCCGGGCCGGGTTCTGCCGTAACTCAGCTGAGAACAGACATTCAACATTCTGACAGTTACGTGCAGGTGAATATGGGGGGCATCCAAGGCAGTCATCGTGTTGGCAGTCGCATGCGCGCCCTCCTCGATGTGGAAGACCCTGTCGTGGGCAGTGCCACAGGCACCAATTGGACCTGGATGCAGGCTCTGCGCCAACAGTATTTTCACGCCGGCGTTGTGCGCGGACACCTGCTCAACCATGACCTCGGCGGCATTAGCATGGAAGAAAACCTCTATCCCATCTCCACCGAAGCCAACATCAATCACTCCGCTTCGGTAGAGCAGCCGGTGAAAGAAATGCTCAATGAGCAGCAGGACCATCTCGATGACAACGAACCAGCACGGCGCATTTTCTATGCGGTGAACGTGGCTGAAACAAACAAAGGAGACCCGCAGTTAAGCAGCTTCAATTGTGAGTTTGGCTTGGAGGGAGATGCCCGGCGACAAAAGGTGAATATTGAATCGAATCTCGGTCAGGATGTCCGTCGCTACGCCGCTCCCGGAGACATTTCACCTCACGACGCGTGGTATCACGGCCATCGACGAGGCAGCCGCGATGTCGGTCTTGAAGATTATCAGCAACACGGACAAATCAATATCCAACACAATAATTTGCCGGTTGGGTTTCCTGCATTTCAGGAGAGTATAGATGCGGAGTACCAACACGGTGCCGGCCTCGAACGCGAAACCGAGGAAAATGTGCGTGCCGCAGCCCGAGCGTCCCTCCACGGGAGCGTCATGGCGCTGGTCAATTCACCCGAAAATCGAGCAAGGTTTGGCGACGATATGAATCGCGTCTCGCACTACAAAGAAGAGGCGCTCGAGCAGGCGTTGGACACAGAAGAGTACAAAGACAACCAAGGCGATGTCATTGTTCTGGTCGCCATCGCAGTTGGCATTTTCGATCAAATTTTCAAACTCAACACCAACTATAACGCAATGGAAATTGGCGACGAATGAGTCACGGGTAGTATCTGGCGCGCAAGCGCCGCTGCCGGGCAATCGCCCATGACAACATTGCCAGCAGCAAAGACACAAACAAAATCGTCGACTTCTGCTGACTCCAAAACGGATCACACCAAAGCGTTAGCACAAATAAGACCACGAAGAACACCACCACCCCCACAAAAAGCCGACTGTCATACACACCGCGTAGCACCAAAAACCAGTACGACGCTATGATGTAGATCAGTGACAACAGCGCGACCGAAAAAATCAGGGAGCGCAGCAGCCAACGACGCGGACAGGTCGCATTGCAGACGGTTGCCTCAAGCGACGCCAGACGTGCTTGCATGCGA
The DNA here is from genome assembly GCA_045106455.1 of Gammaproteobacteria bacterium. Classification (GTDB taxonomy): domain Bacteria; phylum Pseudomonadota; class Gammaproteobacteria; order Steroidobacterales; family JBCCMA01; genus JBCCMA01. The sequence continues at coordinate 24,084 of JBGCEL010000084.1, read as the reverse complement.
CCCATAAACGCCAACTCCGCATCCGGCAGTGCAAGATGACGACCGGTGGACACAAACGCCTGCCTGACGCGCTGCGCGGTTTCAGGATCGTTGTTTAACCCCCAGGACGCGAGGCCGGCAAAATTCCAGTCCACCCAGCGCAAGCGCTGCGCATCGGACCGGGTCAATGCGTCTTCGGACATCAGTGGTACCAGTTTACGCTGGAAGCGGATCTGCTCGGTGACGTCGAGTTTACCCACGGCCGTGCGCATACGCCGGATCGTATCGGCGCCATCGTCGCTGGACGTTGTATCCACCAAGAACAAATCGACGGACTTGAGCTTCGAGAGCTTTTCAATGTCATAGAACGCGCAGTCCGCATCCGCCGCGCTTTCCGCGATACATTCGCCCGGTATCATCATGTTGATAAAATACTGCACGTTCGCCGGCCAACCCTTTTCCGGCACCAGCGTCTGACGCAGCTGCTCCACCAGTCCGTCCTTGCCGAGGATTTGGTCGTAAAGCCACACCTGATCTTCTGCCGGGACCAATTCAAAATCGAAATCGAGCGTCACACCATCGCCAAGGGTGCGGGCGGATGTGAAACCAAGAGAGATAATTGGTTTTAGAGCGTTAGCGTAGCCGTCGAGGCGTTGGGTGATCTGGCCGCGGATACTGTCAATCAATGGCTCGGTCAAATCGCGATTGAACGCGCTGCTGGTCTTGTCGCCTGAGAGCCAAGGCTGCCAGTCGTTATTGTAGACCACCAAATCCACTTTCGTTTTGTATTGATGCGCGCGTTTTACAAATTCCGCATAGTTGTCACGCTGCCAAAACCAGCCATTCGCGGGTTGCGGCTTTTGCTGGAAATGAAGCGGCAATCGGATTTGTCCGCGTTCGTCGAACGTCACGCCATAATAGCCAATGCGTTCGAGCAGGCTAAAGTCGACCACCGCGGGATCTTCCGCCGCGGCGTCTGGCTGATCTGCATCCAATCTGGGCCCCTGCCAGTAGGGGTATAGCCCATACAAATGACTCGGGTAGCTGTGATCTAGCGATTCGAAAACACCGCAACCGCATTCGCCGCCCTGCCAACCGATGGGCGCCAAACCCAAAGCGCTTTGACTCACACGCCGGTCGGACTTAAGCGCCAACCCGACGATTTCTTTTGTCGCCGCATTTGATTGTGGCCCAACCGTGGTTCGAATGGCCGTGCGCAGCAGTTCGTCGTCTGGAAACGGTACCTCCTGGAGTGTCGCAAGACGCTCCAAAACGCTTTGCGACAGCGGACCGGACGCAGACGCCGCGGACAGATTCATCACGGTCTCGGACGTCACGGCATACCGATCGATTTTTTCCGAATTTGATCGCAGTACGCTTTTGACCAGTCCCTGGTCATACGGCAGAACGGGCGCCGCCTCCGTTGCCTTAGCGGCCGACTCGGTGCCCACAAGGCTTGCCAGAACATCCAGCGCGAAACTCTCCAGCGCGTCCTGCGTTGGAAACGACATGGCCGTCAGCGCGGTGACGTCGCCGAGCGCAGCCGCTGGCACACCCGCTTCAATAAGATTCGCCGCGGCAGCGGTCGTCAGCTGGAACCTGGCGACCGGAGCCACGGCATCGGCAATGGCGTTCACAAGCTGCGCGCTGTCTTTTTCACTTTTCGCAAGTGCGGCAGAAAGCGCATCGCGCAATCCCGCGCGGCTCGAACTTTGAATTCCGACCAAACTATCGAGCAGGCCAAGTGCGCCGAGCTGTTCGATGTCCGTTTCGGTTAGCACGAACAGACCCTCTTGACGCCGCCGAGAGGTGTCTTTGGCCGCCGGAGCCGGGGCTCTATCCTTGAACGCCGGGAGCAAAAAAACTCTTCTGAAATTATTGGAAGCTTGCGTGACTCTTGTGACAAATTTTTCCGCGCTCTGTGCCTCCGCTGTGCCAAGCCAATCAACAAAACCCTCAGCAGTGACCACTTGCCGCCAGTCGGAATTGGCCGTAACAATCTGCACAAACTCATCCATCGCCTGCACCAGCCATGCGCTCGAGCTAATGCCCTGGGCGTCGGCGCTGGTCAATTCAATATCGCGGCAAAAGCGCAAGAGCTGTCGCATCGTCACCGGACCTATGATGCCGTCGGCCAAATTAACGTCCAGCGTCGCGCCCGGGTCGCCGTACAACCGCACGACCAACCCCTGAAACCGCCTGGCCTGATCCGAGCCGGGCACCACGCTTGAGAAATCGACAGTCTCTTCGGTCGGGCAATTTGCCAACGCCTGACCACAGACGAAAACCGCCTGACCCGCGCAGACCAACATCAGCAAGAGATACAAGACTTTGCGGCCGGCTTGCCATGGCCTACAAGGTGCGGTGTGCGTCATGCCGTTCGACCTTCTTTGCTCAGCTCGCGGCGCGCGCCTTCGGTCAGATCCGTCCGCGTAAGCACGTCCGGCCGTGTCTTTGAGCCAGCGGCTTCGACCGCTGCATAGCGCACCACGTTGATGATGGCGCCACCGGACAACTCGTAATCGGCCGCCAGATCGTCCAGATTGACGTCGGCTTCACATTCCACCTTGTCGCCAATAATGGCGTCCCACAGAACGCGACGCTCGGCAATGCCCGGCATCGGAAAATAGATGGCCGTCTGGAAGCGCCGCGCAAATGCCTCATCGATATTGGCCTGCATATTGGTGGCGAGAATTACAAGCCCTGGAAACGCCTCAACGCGCTGCAGCAGGTAAGACACTTCGCGATTGCTGTGGCGGTCATTTGAGCTGGTAGTTTGACTGCGTTTACCAAACAGCGAATCCGCCTCGTCAAAGAACAATACCCAATTTCGACTCTGTGCCTGATCAAACACTTCAGCCAGGTTTTTCTCGGTCTCACCGATGTATTTGGACACCAGCATGGACAAATCGATGCGGTAGACGTCCGCCCCAATCTCTTGACCAATGACCGTCGCGGCGAGGGTTTTACCGGTGCCGGGAGGGCCGTAAAACAAGCATCGATAACCGGCTTTGATGTTCCGGCCCATGTCCCACTCATGCAGAATTTTATCGCTCTGCAGCACCCATTGCGTGACATGGCGAATCTGTCGCTTGACCAATTTTGGCAGGACCAGATCGTCCCAGGTCAACGGCGAAGTCGTCAGCTTGGCCGGGAAGGTAAGACTGAAGTCGGGTTTCTGCGTAACCCCAGTGGTCAATCGACTTACCGCTGCTGCGGTTGGCGACAGGCGCCTGCTCATCGCAGGCTCACCACGATCGACGATTCCAGGGTTCAACACATTGCGCGCCATAAGCACGTGATCGTCTTCGAACAAATGGAGCAGAGCAACGCGTCGAACAATGTCCTCACCCGCCAGAAGAAAAAGTGCGGTTTCGAGCGTCGGCAAAAAGCCGCCATGCGTTTTGCCAAGCACTCCGCCAAACTCAGAGAACCCACGATCAAAATTCTTATTGCGCAGCGTAAACATATCCAGCGAATTGGGTTTCACATGGGGGGCCAACGCCAATATCAGAACAAGCCGGGCATCAACGCTCAGCGCGAGTTCGGCAATGAGTTGCGCGTACTGCGAATTCAATGGCTCGTGATCCGGCACATCAATGTCATCAATGCCTGCGACATCCAGTTCGTTTTCAAAATGCAGTCCCAACCGCACCTCGATGACTTGCTTGAGCCAGCTCAGCTCGAGCTCAAGTGAGGTCGCATTGAGCCGCGCCGCATCCACCGACGGTTTAGCGCCATTCGACATGCAATACCTCCGCCATCCAGGGATAGCGCACCACACGAAACGTCCATGGGATGCTGTCGATCAACATGTCAAACGGGCGTTCAGCAACTCGAAGTCGCCAACCGTTGTCCGTATGCTGCAACACGCCCTCTCGACGCAAAAAGGACTCACGCAAGCCCTCACGGCTGGTTTGCCCCAGTGATGACCAGTTGTTGCGCGTCGCGTCCATGAGACTCTTTACGGCGTCACGCTCCGGTTGGCTGACCCTGAGCCCTTGTGCGAGCGGCTGGTCCCGCTCGATACCACACAGAATCTTGTTGAGCGCCAGATCAAACTCCATTGGCTCGACTTCATCATCGACACAAAGTTGCAGTATGCAGGCCGCACGGTGCGCGTGTTCATCGCTGTGAAACTGGCCCTCGTGGGTCAGCGCCAACATTTCGAACAGACGCGGAAAATAGGGCGCCAAAATCACCAACCCGGCGTTCTCAATGTATACGGGCGCGTTCATGTTGGCCTCCTGTTCGTGCTCAGTGTGATTTTCTATTGCTGCGAGGGCATCCACCTGCGGCGCATCGTGCGACGAATTCATAGCCACGCTGGCAGGCATCACTGCACCAAGCCAATCGACTGCCCGCGCGTCTCGCGGCAAACGCGCGTTTAGTCTTGCAACAAACTCGGCGACATCCACATGTCGAATTTCACCGATCAACGCTGTGGTCAAAGCGCGCGCCAACGGCGCAACCTGGAAAGGTCGGCCCTGAATCGAAAACCAGTCGAACATTTCTCGCCAGACAATTCGGCGGATCGCGGCCGCACTCAAATACGCTGACTCGATCCGAGCGGCCGATGCAATGACATCCCCAAGTTTGCGCACTGCAACGTAATCGTATCCGGTCAAACGCGACAGGACGCGGCCCAAAGCCTGCTCGGACAAACTGTTGACCAACGCAGCCATGTGGCGATAACTCAAAAAAATGCTGTCGCATTGACGTGCATCGGCGTCAAACTTGGCAACTGCCTCACCGACATAATCAACACTCTGCCCTCGCCGACGCCCGGAACGCAGCGCATCGATCAGCGCCGCATCATGTTGGCTGCCAATTTTTTGCGCGACATGGATTAACGCAGCGGACCAGCCTTGCTCGCTCATTGATCTAACGCCGCGCAGACTCTTCAGCAGATGAGAAACCACCGCTTGAGAACCGGATGAGCGGTCACTGACCATCGAAGGCGTGTCTGGCAAAGCATCCTGAGCACCGCTCAGCAGCCCGGGCAGATCTTCCAACAGCTGGGTAACGAATATCTCAAGCGCCCGACGATCCTCGGCCGTGCTCGCGTCTCGCGCCGGCCGCTCTTGCCCGGCGTGGGTCAAAAGCGGCACGAGATGCTCGGGCCAAATTACACCGAATTGGCCCAGCCGTATCAAAGCTTGAGCTAAGGTGAATGATCCATCTCTGGCCGGCGTGGAATCTGCCGTGCGCGCAACACCCACAACGGCAGTCGGGTCTTTTTCAGTCACCAAATCATTGGCCGCTGAATCCGGTTCGGAGCCGGGTTTTTCACGATCGCGCTGTTTTTTCGAGAGCGAGGGGCTGTGTGCATTTCCCACGCCCGATGAGCGCCCTTTGGTGTAAGGCCCCGAGCGCAGCAGCGCCATTAGAGCTGGCAAGTCGGACGCACCATTAGCGGCGGACCTACGGCCATTCACCCACCGGACATTCGCATTAACAGTCATGCGCTGCGCGTCCAATTCATCGCACAGGCGGCTTGCGGCCAACGGCATGTTTTGGTCCAGCACTTCGGCGTGCAGACTTTGCTCCCGATCACTCAAAGGTGCCCCGCGTCCGTGCACAACATCACGCAAGACATCAAGCGCGACCCAGGGCGCACGTATGTTCTGCTCCGACGCCTCCTCAGCAGGGCGCCCTGTGCCCGCACGCTCGAGCAACTGTGTCAGCGCGGCTTCAACCTGATGCCAATGGCTACCGCCTGCAGCCCTGGCGACGATCTGATCATGAAAAGACGCCAGCACGTTGAGGTAGCGCATATCATGATAGCGCGCAAACAACCGGAGCAATCCGTCAAGCCACATTGGCAGATCGAAACCTGAAGTCACACCAACGCTCAAACTATCAAAGGCCAATAACTGCAACTGTCGTGTCGAGGACGCGTTGAAGCCCACTGCCCGATGCTCCGGCGGACGCCACAGTTCCAATTGCGCAAGCACAGCGCGTACGGCGGCACGACGGTGACCCACAAGCTGGGCAAGCCATTGCTCGCGTTGGCGGGCCGTGGCTTCGGTCAGCAGAGCGTGCCGATCATCGCGGCGTTGCAGCTGTCCGTGGTCGGGCACAGAATTCTGGTGCGCGGTGGACTGGCCTGGATCATCCGACAACGACACCTCGGCGGAGGCCGTGGCGCCAATCGCGATCCGTGCGGCGGCGTTCAGGGAGCGTATTTGTGTCTCAATATCTGTCCGCTGATCGACGTCGGGCGTCGTGGCTTCATCCGGCGAAAATGGCCTGTCGATCGCAGCCAGCACTGCGCTACTGATCGACTGCGACCGAAATGCCGCAGGCGTCAACACAAAACGCAGCGCCGTTAGCCAGGCCTCCTCGTGCCGCCCCTCGGGCACGGCGGCCACCTTCAATAGCTCGTTCAGCGCACGTGCTAAATTACTGCCGGCCTGCACAGAACCCACCGTCGTGACGGCGAAAAGGCAGGATCGGTCTTTTACATTTAAACTGCGGAACAAACGTTGCAGCGTTTTCGTTGGCGCGTCCCGCATAAACGCCGTCATGGTGGACGAGCGCGCGCGCAGAATTGCTACCAGCATTGCCGGCAGCGCCGCAGCGCGGCCGCGTGTGGCGTACCACGGCAGTTCGCCAGTGTTAAGAAAATGTTGCACCAGCCGGATCTCGGCTTCAGTCTCGTCCGAACGGCATGCGCCCGGCGCATTGGTCGCCGACAATGGGATTTGGCGCTGCAAAATTTCGCGCAAGCGGGACTCGAAGCGATCACCGAGCTGAGCCCTCAATGCATCGACTGCCACATCGCCCAGATCCAGCTGCAATTTGTCCAAATGCACAACCGAATCGTGCAGATCGTAGTCATCAAACACCCGATTCAGCCGCTCCATCAAATCGCGCCGAGCAAGATCGAGCACTTCATCGCCAACTTCCAGCGCCAACTGCTCCGTCGGAAATTGCAGATCCAGACACAGCTCGCCGACCGCGTGGTGAGACTTAGCCACGTTGCCGCTCACTTGCGCAAGCAACGCAAAATTCGATCAGGCACCACGCTGCACGGTCCAGACATGCCGGTTCCGGGTGCGCTTTCTCGCGTTCGCGTTTCCAGCGGCTAAAAAGAGATTCAAATTGCGACATTTGCTCAAAATCAAGCCAGAAACACTGCCCATAAACATGCGCCGGACTGTTGATATTTATGGTCTCCTGCGCCAACTCCCGAAACGCCGGATCGCTACAACGCGCGGTCCAGTCGGGGAAAAAAGCGCTGAATCGCAACGCATAAAACGCGCGCCATAAATCAACTTTCTCGATTGACCCCGGGCAGCGCCGTCCCTCGTCACCATTCAGGTGCGCCCGCTCTCCTCCGCAGGGCCGCAATAGAACATGCTCCAAAACGTGTACACCCTCACTGCAACGACATAGCGCGATCGCACGTTGCTGCAACCGCTGAACAGTGGCGTCGGCCGTTTCGCCGTCGGGACAGGTCCAAATTCTGACCGCCTGACGGTCGCGCCCGGCGTGCAAGAAAATGTCGGCAGCGCGCCCCGTGGTCGCTGGCGCCCGATAGTAATTTTCACGCTGTGTGCCATAGGTCAACAGCAGCGCAGCGTAGCCAGAATCCTGAAAAAGGTTCATCGCGTCAGCATTCTCAGTCACAGGCGATGACAGATTCTCGTCCGCGGCACACGAGCGCGGTCGCACATTAATGCTGCGCAAGGTCTCGACCCGACTTTCGCGCGTCGTGCAAAATCCCAGCAACAGGCAGACACGTTGCATGAAGCCGCCACTGGAATCCGCACTGAGGTAGTTAAAGCCGCCCACTCGATCTCGCGTTATCTTGACGATCTGCTCAAGAAACGCGGCTTTGTTGGCGACAACCGCCTGCATTTGATCAGGCGTGGTTGAGTATTGGTCGAAGTGACGCAACGATTTTTGTGAGAACCGCTCGCCAAAAACCGCCATCATGTGATCGAGCTGACGGCTCCGGCGCTCAGCGGCACGATCGAACCTGGCAATAACGGCGCGCAGAAAATCGATCGAGCGATCGACAATCGGCGCCTGCTCGCCCACAGCATCGTCCAGCAACTGCACGGCGTAAGTAGGGCCCACAATGCGCTCCACAGCGCTCGCAAAGAGAACGCGAATGTTATCCACGTTGGCCAGATGATTGGCCATGATCTGCTCAAACAACAACAGGTAGGCTCGAAGCTGCTGTGCCTGCGCGCGACGCTCCGGGGATTCCGACGCGCGCAGCCCGCGGTCACCGATGCCGTAGGTCTCGGGAAAGTGGTGTCGGATCGAGTGAAACGTTGAGAAATCACGCGGCACGCCGGTCGGCTGGTCATAAGCATCCGCCACGTTGATGCGCTTGCGGCGCGCCTCGTGAGCGGCCGTAATGAGCTGATAAAATTTGTGCCACGCGGCGCTGTCGGCGTACTCAATTTCGCGTTCATTCTTGCGCAAGATCAGGCGATGGCCGTTTTGAGGCTGCGCTTTTGACGCAACTTTCGGTTTCGGGACATTGAGCCAAAGGGCCTTATTGCCATGACGGCGCGCGACGGTTTCAGAATGTACAACGGCACTATCGCCACTGCCGGTCACAATCCTGATGTTCTCAATGCGCACCACGCCCGGCACTTCCTGCAGTATGCCGACCAGCGTCGAGAGCATGACACTGTCAGGATTTGAATTGCCGTCCCGCGTAACGCGGTCGTGCGCAACCAACGGTCCGTCAAACAGATCCATCAATTCAGGTGCCACATCTGAACTCTCGGACTGTGCATTGACGCGAACGTTTGAGGCAATGTAGGCGACCGCTGCGTAATAGATTTGCCCCAGCACATCACCGGGCGCATGCAGGCCGTCAATTTCGATGACGCCTGCTAAATCGCAATTCAAACTCTCGAGGACCATCACGTTATCGTGTACGTCCTCGCACAGATTGCGTTGACGAGCGAAATTCGTTTTTATCTCGGCGCCAACCGAGTCCCGCGCCTCTTCGTCGCGAAGCCGGACATTGGCAACATAGAGACCGGCGCAACTCGCCGTAAGGCGCGGATCGTCGGCTATGCCGGCACCTGCCGACCCTGACATCTCACTGTGCTCTTCAAACCAAATGTTGTCGGCGTCCGGCGTGGTATCGAGGAGGTACTGCAGATAATCATCGACATTCCACGGCCGACACGGAAAGACGGCTTCGGGCAAGTGCAACGCCTGCGCCGTGTAGTCAATTTTCCCGTCGTCACCTGCCAGCTGATCTTCAACACTAAAATCGCTGCGATACACAAGGTCGGTGAGCGCGTAGCACAGCTGCTCAAGAATGGTGACGCCCGGATCATGCAGATTGTAGTCGCTCCAGACATCACCGGAGGTTTGCTGCGTGAGACGTATGCCCTCCTCACGCAGGCTGGCGAAACTTACCGCTGACGCCCCGGCTTTTTTTCTGGAAATACGGTGCTTTATTTCCATCAAGCGGACCCGATTTTGGTTGGACGGGACTGCAGCATGCGCGGGTCGGTCCAAAGGCTGGTGATGTGGTAGGTAATTTTTACCGGCTCGCCGGATGCACCGGCCCCGTAGTCACTGTTGCTGCGAATTTGCAGGAAGTAACGGCGATTTCTTCCCGTCCATCGCAACGCAAGTTTGTCGAGTCGCGAGCGGTAATAGGCGTGCTGACAAGCGATACGATTTTTCCAGCCGAAAAAATTGAAGAAAAAACCGATCGGGTTGTAGGCGTTCGACGCAACGGCATGGAGCAACGCATAGCGCCCACTGCCACGACGACCGACCCCGGCAACCACTTCCAGTGACTGACAACCGGTCAGCGCTGGCGTGATCGTGTGCCAGCGACCGTCCGCACAGGCGGTCGCCTCCTCATCCTGTGCGGGATCCGCCGTGTGGACATCGCCCACACGTTCCGAACTTCGCATCGTGCCATGCACGTCCACTTCGCAAGCCGGAGACATGGTGCGCACACCGAGCTTGCCTGATGGTCGCAAAGCAAGACCCAAAGACAACTGATCCGCCGCTAATGCAGTTGCCATGGGCACGATGTGTAAATCGTCTCCCGATGCCCGGTCGGCATTAAACTGCATTGACCACACCGGTTGCCCTAACGAACTCTCATTTGCCGTGGTGACTTGCTGCTCCTGCAAAAACAAGAACAGGCCGGTGGACGCGCCCTGCGTTGATACTTCGAAGCCGTATTCTGGTGAAACATTAAAGCCCTCGACATTCATGTTGAACGTCGAATCTATTAGTCCTTGGAACTGCGCACCGGTAATGAGCGCACCGGGTGCGAAGGACTTCTTAAGACTTTGACGACCGCGCAGACTGCTCATCGCGCTTTGGCGCCGCCGGCCTGTTCTGACTGTCTCATCAGCGGGTCAGTCCACAGACCAGTAGTGTGGTAGTTGATCATCACGCCGTCGCCGTAAGGCCTTCGTGTGCGCACCTGCAGGTAATAGGGCACCGGGCGATCATTGCGCGATGCTTTGGGCACATGCCAACGCAACGCAAGCTTGTCGCGCCGCGAGCGATGATACGTGTGACGACAACGAATTCGATTCTTCAGCCCCAAAAAGTTGAACCACCATCCGCGCGGTCCATGTGCATTCATTGCAATGGCGTGCACCATCGCAAATCGACCGGTCTTCTCCTCGGGTCGGCCTACACCCGCCACCACTTCCAGCGCATGGCAACCGTGCAGCATCGGGCTAATCGTGTGCCACTGTCCATCTGCCGGCACCTGCACCTCGGCGGCCTGTTCCTCTGACTGGCGCAGCGAGCCCACACCCAGACGTGTGGAACACCGGACCGTGCCGTTGACATCGAGCGCGCAGCCTGGCGTTGCGGTGCGCACACCCACCGAGCCGTTGGATTTCAGCAACAGCGCGGGCGCTACGTCAGCGCTGCGGCCGGCCTGACTGTCTCCCGTCGTCGCGTCATAAGCCAGAGTTGAGGAAACGAAGCACAGATCTTCATGACCCGACTCATCGAGGCGAATGGACCATACCGGCACCAACGGCTGGCTGTCGCGAAAAAAGCTCACCAAGCCGGTCGAATCGCCCAACGCCGTAACTTCAAAGCCGTGGGCCAACGAGCGGTTGAAGCCCTCGTCTTTCATGTTCAACGTCGAGTCAATCAACTCACCAAACTGAGTCGCCGAGGGCAGCGAGCCATCGGTAAAATAGTTCTTGAGCGTATTGCGATTTTGTCTAGCCACGTCCGTGCCCTGAATCGAGAATCAACGTGCTACCCACTTCAAGCTCGCCGACGCCCGTAGGCTCGGGTGGAATGTAGGTCAAATCCTGTACCGGTCGAATGAAATGTTGCCTACTGGGCAACGCGAGACTCCACGGATAGAGAGGCCGAATTTCTTCAATCTGGCGTTGCTGATTTTCCGAACCTGCAGCGACATCATCCGGCTGCTCTTGCGTGGTGTCGTGAGCGTGACCTCCTCTTGCCGTATCGACCAGACAAAATTCTCGTTCGGTTTTCTGCGTGATGTGCAGCATGGAAAAATCGGTGACGAACTCAACGTGCTCGGACATGCCGATGCATGACTCAATGTCCTTGCGTTTAATTTGCCAGCCAAACCGCGCACCGTACCCACCCGGCCGCCAGGGCGAAATATAGCGACTGATCCGACGCTGAAGTTCGCGCATTTTACGGCCCGCATCGGCGCGTTCGACAAATTTAACGCTGCAGCGAATCTGGATTAGCTCGTACGCCGCATTGCGCACCGTGATGCTGGCAAACGCAGACGTTCGACTAGAAAGGAACGCACGAATCTCGCGCAGCCGCTCCGGATTGACCAGGAACTGTTGCGCATCATGCTCCTCGCCCACCTCCACTGTGGGCACAACCACGATCAGGACATGCCCCGGACACGGCTCGGATCGATCGGTGCGCATGTTGGCGAAGCACTTGACCTTGAAAATATTCGGAAAGTGCTCGAGAACCAGACGCTCGTAGTCCCACGGCTGACATGCACGACCCTTGTGATGCAGTCTCTCGGCCGTCCGCGTAATCAAGCGTGTGCGATCTTCCTGTGGTCGACCGCCATAGGAAGCCGCGGGCTGTTCCACGCGACCAATGCTCGCCAGTGCCGGGCGGGATTCCAAAATAGTATCGGCCGCCAGCGTAAATGCATCCGGGGTTGTGGCGGACCGCTCACGCACGGCACATAAACCGCCCGTGCGCAGTTGCCTGAGGCGCGGGCTCAAATGCAGATTGCCGCGCGCTGCCACGGCGATCCAGAAAAAACCATCGGGCAGTGCTGTGCTGGTCGTGTCAATGTCAGCAGGCAGCGCAAGCGTCACCACTCCACTTCGAGCAAATGACGCCGTCGTGTCACGCAGTACGGCCTCGGTTGGGAGTGGTCGCAATTCGTTGCCGCGAAGGTAAGACCAATAAAGCTCCAGCGGATCGTCATCGACTTTGCGTTCACCACCCACCAGGTCAAAGAGCAGACTCACGCGCTCGGGCGCTTCGCTCGCGACCAGGCCGATCAGCAAATAACCGTCATGGAGGTACTGCGGCATCAGCGCCAGAGGACGATTGCGACCGTTACGCGCAACCTCCTTGACGCCAAAGGGATGTTGATGAAATACACTACTGCAGTGTGGCTGCGCCACGCTGGCGTCATTGCGCAACCGGATATTCTCGCGCGCCGAGTAGTCCAGCACGAGCGTATTAATCATCGGGGTATAGGGCAGACGCGGTACACGAAGCGGTTTGCGCCGCTTTGCATTGGCCACCAGTACATCGGCAAGCAAGCCCGCATACTGTGCGTGGCCAAACCCCTGGTCGCAGGGGCTTAAGTCCAAACGAAAGAACCCGCCCCGGGTCAAGTTATCCAGTCGAAAATCCTCGTCTTGTTGCCCGTCCAGCGGCTCAAAATACTGGCCCTGCAAAAGATCCAGTTCGATTTCATCGCACAACTGACCGGTGCCCGGAGCCCGCGCAAACAAAGGTTGTTCGTCGGCCTTGTTTGCAACCCAGCCACTGTGACCGAGCACAGAGGCACGAGTGCGAAACAGGTCAGTATTAAAATTCCCGGAATAACCTCGATAGTGCTCCTCAAAGCCACCCGCCGTCGCGGGTAGCACGCCCCACTGCAGCCGCGCACAGGCCTTGGTAAGCGGCTTTCTCGCCGCCTCCTGGTGCCCGATTGCAAGGTAGGACTCACGTCCCGGTTGCGGACCAAACGGCACGAACGGCCTGGACGGATCGAGCTGGCCCAGTTGGCTGTATAGCGACAGACGGCGCGCGCCACGAACCGCAACAGCCAGTTCAATATTTTCGATATCGAGAGCGGCCAACAGTGAATACGAATAGAACAGTGATTGCGAATTGACGCGCAAGCTCAACACAGCCTGTTCGGTAGGCAACTGTTCACCGTGCACGTCTTGCCGATAAGGCGTAATCGGCGGCTCGTCGGGCGCCAGCATGAGTTCAAGCCGAAGACCGGCCACCGAACCCTCGCCCGTGTTGGGCAATGGCCGAATGACATAGTTGTTCCGCGCGAGCCAGCCGTCTGCGGTGGTCAAACGCAAATCCAAACCATCGCGCAGGAAGCGATAAAACAATGCCGCGCGATCCATCGCCAGAAGGTCGGCAACCGTATTCGACTCACCAAGTACCGCCGCCGCAGATTTTACGATGGATGCCTTGGCCGCCACCGACAACCAGGGGGCACTGGCGATCACTTCGCGCGCCAACACCTGGCCCACACGACGTGCAAAACGATCACGCTGCGCTGTGCGACCGGCTGGCCCGGACAGATACTCTGCGGCCGTCCCGGCCAGCATTGCGGCGGCGGCATCAGGGCATTCTGGCAGCGGCAGTTCACCGTAACCCTCTTTGTGCGCAGGATTGTGGCAGGTGATATCGAGCGTAATCCGGCGCTCGCCTTCAGCCAGCAAAAGCAGTGGACTCGCAATCGCCAGGCCCAAACAAGCCGCATCACGCCGGGGACCGGCGCCTGCCCCAAACAGCGGCACACCTGATTCGGCGGCAACCGACGTATTGATGCTCGCAGCCGTCGCACTGGTCACGCAGCCGAGGTCGTTCTGGGGCGAAATCAACGGGTGCCGGTTCAAATGGAACGTTCGGATATCGCCCACAACAGCATCACTAAGATGCAACTCGTCATCACTCAGGAAAAGAACATCTTGCTCATCGACATCCTTGCCCGCGAAGAAGGCCGTGCCTTTGGGTATTGTGACGGCAGGTTGCCCCGGGGCCAACGTGAGCGCGAGATTGACACTGTCCGGCACACTCGGACGCGGCCGTACACCAAGGAGGCGTTTGTAGTAAAAATCGAGTCGTTTTTCGGGAAAGCCATTGAGCGTTTTCTGTGCCCGGGCGTACAGTTTTAAAAACGTGACGTACAAACTGACCGCCGGATTCTGATCCGCGTGTGCGTGATCCGGATCAAGATCGTCCACCACCATGGTCTTAAAGTAGTTAATCGCGCCAACAAACTGATGAAAGCTCTCCTGCAGATATTGGGTTGGTGTTGGCACATTTTCCTCGGAGCCACTGTGCATTTTCGCCAGCAGGGCCTGGCGAGAGGATCGGGACGTACGCTCGAACAAATTGATCAGATTTTCCTGACGCTGATCGAGGGAGTTGTGAATAAACTGGCCGAGCGCCGCGGTTAGTGCCACCAACTGTGGTTGCGCCGTACTCCTCAAAGCGCGGTACCAACGCCCGATACTCGCGTGCAGCTGGCATACCATTGCGAGGCGCTCACTGAGCTTGACGGCAGGCGCGCGATAGCTGCGTTCAATCTTTTTCGTATCGGTATTTATGATGTCCGCCAGGACGAACACCGGATCCCCACTAAATAGGTCCGCCCACGTCGAATCCGCGTCGGATTGATTGTCCAGATCGACATACAGTAGATTTTCAGCGAGTGACTGGCTCAAACCCAGAAGCTCGGCATGACTCAGCTCGTCAATGCAGAAGTACCCACTTCGCAGCGCCGCGGGAAACCGGTCCGCTTGTCCGGTACCGTCACGCCGGTCTTGTTGGTAAAACGCCTTCATTATTTATGCAGACCGCGAGCAGCGAGTCATCGCGAAGCCCAGAGATTCGTGCCCTCAAGAAAATAGAACGGGTACACCATATTGCTTCTGGTATTGGTGCCTCGAATACGATACGTGACGTCGATCTCAATGATGCCGCCCAATTCATCTTCCACCGACACCTCTACCGACTCGAGCGAGATACGCGGCTCATGGAACAAAATCGCGCGCTCGATAAGATCTCTAATTTCCGTAATGGTTGCAGGCGTAATACTCTCGAAGACCATGCCATTGAGCGCGCAACCGTAGTCCGGCTGCATCACGCGCTCACCGGGCGTCGTTGAAAAAAGAATGGTGAGCGACTGTCGGATATCTTCATCCGCAGAGACCATGGAGAGCTGTTTTTTGTCCCGCGTAAACTGCGGCGGAAACGCCCAACCGCGACCCAGCATTGATCTGTTTTCCATCGTATTTATCCGCCCACAATGACCGTGGGCAGCCCCATCACAATGCTGCCGCCGTGCGCACAGGTATCACCCACTCTTGCGGCCGGCTTGCCGCCGATCATGACCGTCGCTGAACCCTTCGCGACGGTATCCGGCGGCCCTACGCAGACAGCCGAATCGCCAACGACCGCAGCCGGCAGACTACCGATGAGCACGGTCGGGATGCCCGGCCCCACGATCGGACCACCCACGTGGGGAATCGGTGGGAGACCCGGCGTCTGCATCGGGCAAACGTGCATATCGGTCAGTCTTGCTGCGGGCGGCATTGGCGCTCCTGCGTTGTCTTTGAGTTAATTGATCAGCACCATGGCGCCTTTGACCGTGGTCTGCCCCGAGGCGGAAAACTCCGCTGACGCGCCGCCCTTTGAGGTAAACCCCACGCTCGCCGACTGCGTGATGTTCATTCCGTCGAGTGTGATGTCCTGCGCGGCGGTGATCGCAATCTTCCCCGCCGCGTCAACGGCAATGTCTTTGCCGGCTTTGATGCTGATATTTTTCGGGCTGTCGAGCGTAATACCGCTGGCATCGAGGACCACGGAGTTATTGTTTTGATCCTCTAACGAGACCGATTCATTGTCCTCATCGAGCACCAGCTGATTGCCCTGGGGCGTGAAGATGGTCAGAATTTTCTTCTCATCATCAAACTCGATTTTCATTTTGCTGCGCGTCACCAGCCCCTTGATATTGTTCTCCGCGCTCATCGCATACGGCGGCGGCAACTTACTGCTGTAGAGGCTACCCAGAATAACGGGGCTCGACGGATCGTCACTCATGAAGCCAAGCAGAACCTCATCGGCCACTTCGGGTATAAAAAACGCGCCCATCTCATTGGATGAATAAAAACGACTGACCCGCGCCCACACCGGTTCGGCGTCCGGCCCAAGTATCGGCATGCTCACCTGAACCCGAAACTTTTTCTCCGGATCTTCATCAAGCTTCGTGACCACACCAATATGCAGGCCACCAATGCCCGGCAGGCGACCCGCTGCCATGGGCGCCACAACATCGTTTTGCTCAGTAAACCACTGGGGCGCTAAACCGAAGTGAGCGGTCGTTAACCATTCGCCCGCCTTCACCTGGTGCTCGACACGTGTGACATAAACATCACCGTCGAATCGCTCGCCCACACCATTGAGCCTAATTACGCTTCCAACGCGTGCCAGCGCACTGCCCGCAAACGTGACCTTGCCCTGTATTCGGGCCATTCCCGCTTTGAGCTGGCGGCTCTTTGCCCATGCGGTAAGCGCATCCGCTTCAAGCGTCGCGGCAGATTGCTGGCGGTAAGTGCCGGTGCCCACCGCCTTGGCAAGCGCGCCGCCGGTCAGATTCCCCTGTTTGTTGGGATCGTCGGGTGTCGCCGTAGCGCTGACCGTTTTCTGCGTCGTGGGATCCCAGGCCACGCTCTCGACTTTCTGGATCTGCGTGCGCGCATCGATGTCTGCATCAAAGTCCAGGATGTCTACGCCGTGGGTAACTTCCAATGCCGCTGGGCCCTTGGTTTTGGGCGGACCAATCGTGATTTTTCCATCGTTCGCGATGACAACATGCCCGTTGGCTTCGGCCCGCGACAAAATGTAGTCCCAATCGCTGCAGTAGTATTGGACCATCTCGCCGTACTTCACGGTCGTGGCCGTCACATCCGCCGAGAGACTCGAATAGGCGCCAATGAGTGCTTTAAACACTGCGCTATCGGGTTGCTCGAGAAAACTCGCGTTTTTTCGATCAAGCGTCATCGCGTAGGCGTCGTCACGACAGTCAAGCATCAACATCGCACCGGCTGACTTTCCCAGTTTGAGGCGATGGCGGATCACTATACCTTTGAAGATTGATTTTGATGAGCCGTCGTAGCCGGCCTTCACTTCTATTTTTGCACCGGGCTTGAACTCGGGACCATCGCTCAGCGGAAAGTCCTGCTCTGAAACGTCGCCATCCAGCAAGACAAGTTGAGCAAACGGAATTTTGTTGATCTGGGTCGTGACGTTGAACGAAACCAGACTGCCACTGGCCACCACACGGCTGTTGCTCTCAATGGAGGCCTCAACCGGCCCCATGCCCTTTGTCGCTGGCGAGGTCGTCATGGCATCACGATGTCAGCGGCGGAAACGCGATTTCCGTCCCCGGCTCGATATTGCGAAAATCGACGAGATTGTTGTAACGCGCCACGTCCGTGTAGTAGGCGCTGTCGCGATACACCTCATGACACAGTAGCGGCAAGCTATCGCCTTCGCGAAACACAATGCGATGACTCAAATCCGGTGATGAATTATTTTTGCGCAGCGCCTCTTCTTTCGGACTCATATAGCTACGAAACGACAGCGACATTTTCGCTCTAAGCGGCTCGCCCGAGGGATTAAACAGAACGTACTCGGTATTCATGTTCTTCAAGCGACCGAAAAACAGCAGTGCACCCCACAGAATCTGCACCACGTTAGGTTCGTGATTTTTTCCCTTGTATTGGTAGACAACGGCCGACAGCTTATCCACTTCGCTGACCACGTCCGGCACCTTCTTGCCAGGAATAGGTCCGCTCACGACCCCGGTTCCATCCAGCACAAAATCAAAAGAAAGCGATTCGGGCTCAATCGACTTGAATCTCGATTCCGAGCCGATTTTCCCAACCGTGTCGTCTTTTTGGAACTGGACGTTCTTCTCGTGTTTATAGCGTGACGGATTGAGCATCAGCTCATACGCCCGGCCGGTATTCACCGAACGCACGTTGCCATTGGCCGTCAATGTGCATGGCGCGATACTCAGCTTTTTCTTAGGTCCCATGGCGGCCATCATTTCAGCGCTCGCGCGACTGAGCGCGCTGGTCGGCAAACCATTGCTCGCACTCCCGACGCAGACGGCGGCGCAGCGCGTCAATGTCTTCTTGTCCTGCATGGTCATCAGCGTGCTCAGGTGTGCTTTCACGCGCACCGTCAACCACGTTAGATTTCACCACCAGCTGCCTTACTTCGATCGTCACAGTTTCTACACCAGTCTGTTCAAGTAGCTATAGCGCAATTCAATCGTCTCAATCGCCACTTCATTTTTGGTCGAATTGAAGTTGTCCACGCTCCACTTCACCGGGAAGGCATTGGCGAATGACCAGGTCCGCTGCGGCATACCGCCACTGTCGAGCAACATGACCGTAAGCGGCATGGAGACAATGGGCTTGGCGAATCCCGACTCAAACACCGAGCGACACCACACAACCAGTGGCGAGGTCATTGAGGCAATGCCGCGTTTGAGCACAAGATTCGGGTGGGTCACGCCGGTTGGCAGCTTATGCACAAACCGGTTCTCCCCCAATTCCGTGTAGTCCTCGGTCGTTACCTCGGATTCAATGCCGCTTACGTCCTGAAACGCGGTGTCGGACATCCCGGCCGTGGCCGCAAAAGCGACTTTGAAATAAAACGCTACCGGCGGAAGATCGTCTGACATGCCTGTGCTCCGAGCCGTTTAAGCGTTATCGATGGTCAGCCCTTCATGCGAGATTTCAATGGTCTCGATGGCCACTTCATTACCATCCGATTTGAGATCCGTACCCGTAATCTTGGTTGGCCAGGCATTGGCGAGTGTCCACACCATTGTTGGTGCGCCGGTTTCGTCCAGCAGGCTAATGGTGACGGGCACACGTTTTACGGTGTTCATCTTGATCTGGCTAAACCAATCCCAGAATTTATTATCGGATTTGTACACGCCCTTTTTCATCGTCACATTGCCGGACTTTTTGAGTCCCGGCATGTTGATGGATGAAAACACGGGGCTGTCGCCGGCCCGATATTCGATAGGCTGAGCTTCGACATCGAGACCCGAGACCTCTTGGAAGGACATGACCTCCGAATCCCATTTCACCTGAAAGTAGAATTTGGATATTGGCCATACGTTTGCTGATTGGGCTGAACCGTCGTCTGCCATGCTGTTTCTCCGTGAATGCTCTTAACTAAATTCGTGACAGTGGATACGTCGCTCAGGACTTTTGCATCTGCTGCTGGAAGGTGATTTCGATAAATTCCGCCGGACGCACGGGCGCAACCAGAATCGTGATGCGCAGGATGCCCTCAAGAATGTCTTCGGCCGTCATAGTCTCGCCCAGTCCCACGTACACACTGAAGGCCTCGTCGGGCGTCGCACCGGCCAGTCCACCACGCCGCCAAATGCCGGTCAGGAAATTTCGCGCCATGCTCTTCATAGTGATCCAGGTGTTGGCGTCGTTCGCCTCGAACACATAGGCTTTGGAGGCCAGTTTTAACGACTGTTCGAGCATGATGAGCGTGCGCCGCACACTGATATAGCGCCAATCCAGACTGTTGCCGTCGAGCGTGCGGGCGCCCCACACCAGCGTACCCTCGCCCACAAAGGTGCGAATCGCATTCACCGATTTACCCTGCGCGTTGACGTTGAGGTCTTCCTGTTCGTCGTGCGAGATATTGACCGAGGGGCGAATAACGCCATTGAGACTGACATTGGCCGGGGCCTTCCAGACGCCGCGCGTGTTGTCGACCATCGTGTATACGCCCGCCATCGCAGCACTGGGCGGCAGCCGATTCATCCTGCCCTTGATGCTCTCGAATAACCGTTTGTAGGCACCACTGTTGGCCACAAGGCTCTTGTGCAGGAGCGACTCTTTCGCAAGATCGTCAGCAGATTTGCGTGCCGGGTCTTTCCAGTGATCCTCATCCAGCTCTGTGATGAGTTCGAACTGTTGCTCCTCTTTGCTGGTCGCTGCAACATCACCCAGGGCCAGGTCATTCTTGATTAGGCGTTTAAGCGCATCCCGACTATCCGGATCAATCGTCGTTACGCCAATATCGTTATCCTGCACCATGGTGGTTTCTATCCACGGGTAGTAGGCCGCGGCGTAGTCCAGATCAACGTTGCCAAGCTTGCTCCTGAACCGTGTGATGCAGTCGGGATCAGATGCGCGGTCTTCAAAACCTCGATAGACGTCCAAAATCGACACGCGGCTTTGCATCGAGCGACAGTGGTTCATACTTTGCTGCTGCACGCTGATGCAATCATCCTCCGCCAGCAAGACCGCCTCAGGAATGACCACCATGGTGGGTTCGGGCTCTTTGACCAGAGTCTTGATGCCGCCCATTAAATCGGCGGATGCCGGCGCATCGGAATAGCTGCCCACGGAAACGACATAGCAAGGGCCGCCACCGTTTTGGAAAAACGAGCGCATGCACCAGTACAAGATGTGCTCATCGCCAGTTTGGTCCAGGTAATAGGCTTTGCCGTTCCCACGTACAGCCGGATCGTCAGGGCGACCGGGCTGCCGATTCTGGTCTGCTTCGGTTCTTGCTGCATCGGCCTCTGTCTTCGCGCCCTCCACAGCATCTGCGTCCGTTGCGCTCGCCACATCGGCCGCGACTTTCGCCGCTTTGGCCGCCACATCGGCGGCGGCGGCGGCCCCTTTGGCCACCGTCGCTGCGGCCGTCGCCGCACTCTGCAGAGCCGTTGGATCGCCCGGCGCCGCGTCACGGGCCGCCTCGGCCGAGGCTTGCGCCACCTGGGCGGCCGTGCTGGCCGCAGCCGTCGCGGTGTAGGCGCTTTCCGCCAGATCCGGCGTTGCAGGATCGCTGGCCGCGGCAGCCGTCGTGGCCTCTGCCGCGGCGCCGGTGGCGATGGCCGACGCCGCAGCATCGGCCGCCGCTTTGGCCGTGGCCTTTGCGGCTGGGTTCTCAGGATCGTTCAGCGCTTCATTCACGCTCGCCAATGCAGCGCTCGCCTCGGACGAGGTATTTGCCGCTAATTGCGCCGATGCCGCAGCGTCATTCGCCGCGCGCGCCGCTTTCGCGGCCGCGCTGGCCGCATTCGCTCTGGCATTTGGAGGTGGTTGTGGACTGGTCGCATCAGTCGCGGCAGAAATCGCGCTCTGCGCCGCATCCGCTGCCGCGGCGGCGGCATCCCAGGCCCTTATTGCCGGACTGTCGGTATCCAATTCCGACACCGCAAAACGCACCGGTGGCGCTGCACCAAAGTAGTTGTGGAATTCGGCCATTGAGGTGACTCGCCGCGGTACGTTGTGCAGCGATGCGTCCTGATTGAGGGCCTTTTCCGTGTAGCCGATAAACGCCGGCACCGCCGTCGCCACCTCAACCACACTGTTGGGAAAGGCATTTTTTTCAACAATGTAGACGCCCGGTGTTTTCATTGGCTTAGCCATAGCTTTTTCCTTTGGATTAGAGATTGACGAAGATGTTGGAGACGTAAACGTCGCGGCCATCAAGCGTGTCTTGACTAAAATTCTGTGGTGAGGCGACCGGCAGGCGATCGATTTCGACCGTATCGGTGTCCACATTACGCAGCTCTATTCTTTCGGTGCCACGCTCGCGCATTGCGATGGATGATTTAGAGGTAAATGTGGCGCACTCGCGCCCGTCCGGCAGGCGTTCTGTGCGGCGGATAAATTCGATGGCTGTTGAATCGACCGCGGCGCCGTGCTCAGTGCTTTTCACTGCCCATTGCCGGGTCGGCGCATTGGCCACCAGGTAATACTTCCAGTGCGTTTCGCGCGCCGCGAAGCGAATGATGAAATCGGACGCTACGGCCGTATCAGAAAGCGTCGGCAGATCCGCCAACGCGATACAAACAAATGCATACGGCGGATGAAGTCTGTCGTGGGTCGTGACCACCGCGCTCAACCGCTCATCATCAAGCGACACCACATCATCAATGGTCACTTTGTCATGTATCGCAAGGCCCTGAGTTGGCGCCGCTTGCTGATCCGAACCCGCGGCGTTGGTAAAAAAGAACGCAGACCCGGGCTCAGGCGACCGAGGTTCTGTGCAGTAATGCATCAAGGGGTTGTCGGTCTGCAGCCGAAACCACAGGCAGGCAGGCTTCTGTGAGTCCGCGATGGTCATTTCCAGCGCTGTGCGATTACTCGCGTCGAAGTAAATCACCGCACCGTCAACACCGACCTTGATAACAAGGCCGCAAGCGTGGGCCAACGCCTCCGATCGCGGATCACAAACACAGACCGTACCCATCGATTCGGGCGCCTGAAAATAGTCATGCTCAAGCGCAACGCGGAACAGCGGTTGATACTGCGTCATGACTGATCCGCCTTTTTCTGGCGCTTGTCGCGCTCGGCCGCAGACTCACCCAATAGCGAACGACCCGACACGCGGGTTTCGGGTGCGCGAATGACCGGCGGCAGCGCCGAGACATCGTCGCCGTCGATCGCAATCGTCCGGATGCGATAAAGAGCCGATGGCATATACTTGCCACCCATAATGGACCACAGACTGGCCAACTCTGAAAAAGACAGGTTTTCAATCTCCAGTATCAAGCGTTCAATCTGTTGATCCAGATCCGGCGAGCTGCTGTGGTCGAGAACGGGACGTTGATGGAAAAACGCGATCGTCGCCGACAGAAATTTCAGGGCCTCCGCGTAATTCCTGCCCGCGAAGTGCCCCGCCACCATCATGTAGAGATTAAGATACAGCGGTGCCACAGTTTGAACTTGCTGCGCGCCGGCCGCCGTCTTTGGACGGTTGGAGTGGCGCGGCGCCGGATCACGCTCCACCTTCACCAACGTCAGGACCAGCTTATTATTGATTTGTGGGGAAATTGTGCCATCGAGTTCGACCAGGCTGGAGGTCGCCACAATATCCTCCTGCAGCCCGAAAGTTCGCCTCAGGTGCTGATTCAATTGGTTCGAAACATGATCGATGGCAGCGTGGATCATTGGCCCGCTTTTTTTGTACCCTGACACTGATGCAGCGCACACTTTGTTGCTTCCTGCATGTCACTCTTTTTTACACTTGGCCTCGACGTTGTGCATCAGGGACACGCCTGATTTTTGGGATGGGGGAATCCCCCATGCATACTCGTTTCGGTCGGATGGCAACACCCGCAGTTGGAGAAACTTCACATGCCGGATACACAAGTTCTCGAGATCGACACTCCGGTGATCGAGCTATACAAACTATTGAAACTGGCCGGGCTCGCGTCCAGTGGAGGTGAAGCCAAAGCCTTCATTGATGACGGACAAGTGCGCTTGAACGGCGTGCTGGAAAAGCGCAAACGAAAAAAAATTGTTGCCGGCGATCAAGTTGAGTTTAACGCACGAACTCTGGAAGTGCGCGCGAGCGGCGCCGACGCAAATTAAGGTACACCCGGACAACAGTCATCGGGTGCGCGCCATACAACTCAACGCCGGACCGCCGTGGCAACTGCTAGCGCGCCGGCATGCAGTCACCGAAGCCGCTTGGACCGGGCATTGAGAAGAACAAGGTGCGGAAGAGACCAAGATCGATTGCATTGACGATGCCGTCTGCATTCAAATCGGCCAGCGGATCAGCCGTGAAGAACACGGTTCTAAAATAACCAAGGTCAATCGCGTTGACGATGCAATCGTTGTTGAAATCCGCATCACAGCGATTCCCAAACTGGTCCAGATCGGCATCCACCTGAGCGCTATTGGCAATCTCCACACAGTTATCGAGCGCATCGTCAATGCCATCATCGTCGGTATCCGACGTTAGCAGCGGGCCAATGCTGTCGGGATAAACACCAATGCCAATCAGATCAAAACCCGGTGAAGAACCACCACTGTCGAGCCCTTCGATACGTATGGCGATCACCGG
>JBGCEL010000083.1:0-8174 GCA_045106455.1 Gammaproteobacteria bacterium | reverse complement strand
GCGTGGCGTCCGGCAGGTCACCGGCAACGTCTATCAGGCCGTCGGATTTGGCTTAGCCAATTCGATGCTGGTGGTGGGCGATGAATGCGCGTTTGTGATTGACGTCATGGGCTCGGTCGAGGTGGCCGGTGAAGTACAGGCCGCGTTTGACGAGATCACGGACAAGCCGATCAAGGCGCTGATCTACACCCACAATCACGCGGATCATGTGTTTGGTGGTGCCGGCTTTCGCACCGACGTGGACCTCACGGTTTACGCGCATCGCACGACCGAGGCCTACATCGATCGCGTTGTAAACAAATTGCGTCCAATTATTGCGGCGCGCAGTGCGCGGATGTTCGGCAGCGATCTACCGCGGCGTGGCGATGACGCTGTGATCAACGCCGGTATTGGGCCGTTTCTTGAAATCAGTGGCGACATCGGCACAGTCGGTCTGGTGCGCCCGACCGTAACGGTGGACGAAGCGCTCAGCCAAACCATTTGCGGTATCGACGTGGAGCTGGTGCATGCGCCAGGGGAAACCGACGATCAATTGTTTGTGTGGCTGCCGCAGCAGAAAATTCTGTTTCCAGGCGACAACATTTACAAAGCGTTCCCCAACCTCTACACCATTCGCGGCACGCCGTATCGCGACGTGCTGGATTGGGTCACAAGTCTTGATCGCATGCGCGCACTCGGAGCGGAATATCTGGTGCCCAGTCACACCGGGTTCGTGGCCGGCGCCGACAACATCGCGTCCATTCTCACGAGCTACCGTGACGCAATCCAATTTGTGCATGACCAAACCGTGCGCGGCATGAACGCGGGCCTGACGCCGGACGAACTTGCCCAAACCGTAGTGCTGCCAAAGCATCTTGCCGAGCACCCGTATTTGCAGGAGCTGTACGGCACGGTGGAATGGTCCGTACGCTCGATTTTCGATGGCTATCTGGGCTGGTTCGACGGTGATGCGGCAACCCTTGATGGTCCGACCCCCAGCGATCGTGCCGCTGCTATGGTCAATCTTGCCGGCGGGCGTGATGCGTTGCTCGCGCAGGCCAATGCGCAAATGCAGGTCGGGCAGTTTGCGCTGGCCGCCGAGTTTGCCGGTCACGTGCTGCGTCTTGATGCGGCGAATAAAAAGGCGCGTCAAATACGTCACGATGCGTTTCGGGCGCTGGCCGGACAGTCCACCAGTCCTAATGGCCGGCATTACTATTTGACCGCCGCACTCGAGGCACTCGATCAACTGACCGTTGCCGGCGCACCCACTATCGATGAGCGCGTGCGTGCTCTAATTTACTCGATACCGATTGAGAATTTTCTGGCGGCCATGCCCACGCGCTTGAATGCCGCGGCCAGCGCCGACAAAAACATCCTCGCCAGCTTTCATTTCACAGACGTAGAACGCAGCTTTGGGCTGCATGTGCGCCGCGGCGTGGCCGAATTTATACCGCAGCGGCCGGCCAATCCTGACGTGGCCATTACCACCAGCACGGATGTGTGGCGGCGCATCGTTTTGGGCGAGCGCAATCTTGCTGTGGCGTTGGCGCGCGGCGATGTCACGGTGGAGGGTGGCGCGCCGGCGCTGGTCGAATTTCTGCGGCTGTTTCGTTAAGCCTGATGAGCGACAACCCTTACGCGGCACCACGTACTCAGGAGCTACTCACTAATCCGGAGATGACGCGGGAAGACGCGGTGGCATTGCGCGAACATTTTCGCGGCGTCGAGCGTTTGTTGCGCAGTATTGGTTTGGTGTATTTCGTGCAAGCGCTCATGGTGGTGCTGACGGCATTTTATTTGCTCACCAACGGCACGACCGACAGCATCGAGCTCATCTCAGCCGCGGTCTATTGTTTTCTTCTGTCCTGCGTTTTGATGGTGGCCGGCTTCGGTTTACGCCAGCTCACGACGTGGTCACGGCTGGTGGCGCTGTTGCACACACTTTATCTGCTGGCTGGTTTTACGCTGGGGCTGTTTGTGCGCGCCTCGGACGGACGCATCGGTTTTATTTTCGCCGTACTTCATGCGTTGCCGTTTTTTGTTCTATTTTCATCGCGTGCAGGCTTTATACTCACTCCACGCTACAAAGTGGCGATGGCGCTTACGCCCGAGCTGGCGCCAAACACCTGGCCGCTGGCCGCGCTCATTGTGGCGCTGTTGGTCACGCTGGTAATCGCAGACGCCCTTATTTTCTCACCGCTGTGGATGGCATGAGCTCTTCGATCGAACCGTTACTCGACAATGATGAAGCCGTGCTCGCCGTAGTCGAAGCACTGCGCGGGTATTTATCCGACCACGCGTCGGACGGCCTGTCTCATGAGGTGCTGGTGGAGCGCTGGTTTCAGGAACAGTTGTTCCGGCCCAGCGCCGAGGAATTTGCGCGGGCGGTGCGTCTTATGCAGAAGACCAAACGCGGGCACGTGCGCGTGCCCGGTGGGTTGAAACGCGCCTGACTAATCCCAGTGGCCGTTGCGCTTTAACTTGTTACGCAGGCCCGGCATCGGGTGACCCAATTCGTACGCCCGTTTGGCGTGTACTTTGGCTTGGTCCCACTCTTTTGATTTAGCCAGCACCAGCCCGAGGTTGTAGTGCACTTCGGCGTCGTTCGGTGAGCGCTCGAGCGCCTGTTTGAAGCGCAGCTGCGCATCGTCAAGGTTGCCGGCTTTGTACAGATACACACCGTAGATCATGCGCACAACGCCGTCCTGCGGCTTAAACGTCATGGCGCGTTCGAAGTAGCACTGCGCCGTGTAGCGCAAATCGCCACGGGAGAATTTGTCTTTGCTGAGGTAGTAGCGCGCCATCGTGTACAGCGCGCGATGATGGTTCGGGAATGCGCGCAGCGTGTAATCGATATCGCCACCCAGGTTTTGCGGGTGTTGGGCGTGGCCACGCAATGCCTCCACACCGCCGTCGAAGTGCACGCGTTCAACGATGGGGAGCTTGTCTTTAAAGTGGACCGGATTCGTATAATCGAATGGACCGTAACCATTGCTCAGGCCACCACAGCCGGGTGACATTCGCTGGGCGAACGCCGGCACGGTCATCACGGCGGCGAGCATTAGCGCCAGGTACGGGGCATATCTTTTCAAAACGATCTCCACGGGCATACTTCTTCGTTGGGGTAAGTCTAGCTTAATGCGGCCGCCGGTGATGGTCACCAGCGCACGCTTTTGGGTCTACACTAAGGCCAAGTGCTTGATTTACAGCTTTTTAGAACGTGGATCGGGCGCGTGGTTCCGTATTTTTGTGCATCGCCACAGAAATTGACACGGACGGCTGTGCGGAAGTGTGTCCCATGCCCTGCGATGGACCCCGGTCAGATTTGTATAATGGCGCGCTTTTTAAATTTAAATCATAAGGATGCACCCGATGGCCGGACTTTGCGGCTGGTATCGATCCCACGAATCGGCGTCCACGCCCGATCTGCAAGCCATGGCGCGGCAGCTGCCAAGTAATGAGCAGCGCAACGCCTGTGTCGACATAACGCGCTACGCCGCCCTGGTGCGCGCGACCGATGCCAACAGCGGTGTGATCGAACACGAGGGTTGGCTGGTGGCCATTGAGGGCACACCGGGCTTCCACGATGAAGCGCTGGCCAAGCAGGCCAACGAGCAGGGCTTTGTGCCGGTGCTCGCCAACGCTCTGCGCGACAACCCGACCAAAACCTTGGCGAAGCTCAGCGGCGGCTTCTCGCTTGCCGCGGTTGACGCGCAAAGTGGTGATACCTGGCTTGCGGTAGATCGCATGGGCCGGCGGCCGCTGTGCTACGCCCTTGGCAGCGACAATACGGTGCTGTTCGCCAGTCACGCCACGGCGTTGAAAGGACTCGATGGCGTGGACGCGCGCATCGATCCCCAAAGTATTTACTACTACGTGTACTTCCACGTGGTGCCAAGCCCCGCTTCCATCTTTCGCGGCGTGCGCAAGGTGGCGCCGGGTGAAGTGGTGCGTATTCGAGGCGATCAGGTAACGAGCGAGCGTTACTGGCATCCGGGATTTGGGCAACGCCCTCGTCGCCCCGACGGTCCGTTGCTGCCGGTCATCCGTGACGCGGTGGCACGCTGTGGTGTGTCGCCAAGCATCGGCTGTTTTTTATCCGGAGGTTTGGATAGCTCCACGGTGGCCGGTGTGCTCAACGAGCAAACCGATGGACCGGCAAACGCTTTTACCATCGGCTTTGCGCAAGAAGGCTACGACGAAATTGAATACG
This sequence comes from Gammaproteobacteria bacterium, assembly GCA_045106455.1. Classification (GTDB taxonomy): domain Bacteria; phylum Pseudomonadota; class Gammaproteobacteria; order Steroidobacterales; family JBCCMA01; genus JBCCMA01. The sequence continues at coordinate 3,979 of JBGCEL010000083.1, read as the reverse complement.
CGCGCACGGCGCAGCGTCACTTTGGTTTGTCGTTGCACGACTATTACATCACCGGCGAGGACGTGGCCAACGCGTTCGGCGAAGTGGCGCAGGCTTATGACGAGCCCTTCGGCAACAGCTCCGCTGCGCCCACATTAATTTGCGCGCGCCTGGCCGCGAAAAACGGCGTCACCGATTTGCTGGCCGGCGACGGCGGCGACGAACTGTTTGCGGGCAACGAGCGTTACGCCACGCAGAAACTGTTTGGCTATTACCGCCACGTGCCGGGTTTCATGCGCGCAATCATGGAGCCGTTTTTTGGACGAGCCTCAGTGGTCCGACGCGGACAAGGTTTCCAGCACAAAGTGCGTCGTTATATCGAGCAGGCCAACATTCCCATGCCGGCGCGTACGCAAACCTACAACCTGCTTTACACCAGCGCGCCAACCGATGTGTTCAATCCCGACTTCCTGCGCGATGTGGATCAGCAGGCGCCGCTCGATTTGATGGCCGAGGCTTACAACACGGGCGAGGACGCGGACTACCTCGATCGCATGCTGCAGACCGACTGGAAATTTACGCTGGCCGATAATGACCTGCGCAAAGTGGGCCGCATGTGCGATCTGGCCGGCGTGACGGTGCACTATCCGCTGCTCGACGATGCGGTGATCGATCATTCCATCAGCGTGCCGAGTTCTGTGAAACTCAAACGTATGGAGCTGCGCAGCTACTATAAAAATTCGACGCGCAATTTTTTACCCGACGAAATCATCAACAAGTCGAAGCACGGCTTCGGACTGCCGTTTGGTGAGTGGCTGCGCAAAGATGATCAGCTGCGCGAAATTGTGGGCAGCCGTGTGGCGAGCCTCAAAGAACGCGGCGTGTTTTCGGTGGCGTGGATTGATCAGCTGCTGGAACAGCATCGCTCGGATCATGCCGCGTACTACGGCAACTTCGTCTGGGTGCTCGCGATGTTTGAGGAGTGGTGCCAGCAGCACCAAATCTCGTGGTAACACCGCAGCTGGCGGTCACCGTCGGTGCCATTAACGCAGCGCTCGCCGTCATTGCCGGTGCATTCGGTGCCCATGCTCTGCGCGAGCGCTTAACACCCGCTTTGCTGCGGGCATTCGAAACCGGGGCGCAGTATCACTTCTATCACGCGCTGGGCTTGATCGCCGTGGCGTTTGTGTTGAGTCGCTGGCCCGAATCGGCGTGGGCGGGACGGTCGTTCTATTTGATGCTTGCAGGCATCGTTTTGTTTTGCGGCAGTCTGTACGCGTTGGCGCTGTCTGGTGTGGGCGTGCTCGGCGCGATTACGCCTTTGGGTGGCGCGGCGTTTATTGCCGCGTGGGTGTGTCTGGCGCTTGCGGCGCGCGGCTAGCCCGGCAGTTCTAACGAACCGACCAACGACTGCACGTTGTCGAAATTGTTGTCGGTGAGATATTGAGCGATGCCCTCGTTCATTTTTTTGCACAGCAGCGGGTCGTAAAAAAGCGCCGTACCAATGCCCACCGTGTCGGCGCCGGCAATCATAAATTCCAGTGCATCGGTCACCGTGCGAATACCGCCTTGACCTATAATTGGCACGTTGTGCGCTTTGGCCACCTGATACACCTGATGTACTTTGAGTAGCGCGATGGGTTTGATCGCGGGGCCTGAAAGTCCGCCCTGCACGTTGCCGATCACCGGCTTGCGTTTGTGTACGTCCACCGCCATGCCCATCACGGTGTTGATCACCGCCAGCGCATCGCTGCCGGCCTCAATGCAGCGCCGCGCGTTTTCCTGAATGCTGGTCTGATTGGGCGAGAGCTTGGTGATGATCGGTTTTGAGGTGGCGGCGCGACACACTTCCACCACGCGTGCGGACATATCCGGATCGTTGCCGAACGCCACACCGCCTTCTTTGATGTTGGGGCAGGAGATATTGATCTCGATGGCATCAATGGGCGAGTCGTCAAAACGTCGCGTGACTTCGGCGTAGTCCTCGACCGTGGAGCCACAGACGTTGGCGATAAATCGCGTCTCGCCAAAATCGAGCGTGCCGAGCGTTTTCTCGATGACATGATCCACACCCGGGTTTTGCAGCCCAATGGCGTTGAGCATGCCCATGGGGGTCTCGTACACGCGGTGGGCGGGGTTGCCAAGGCGCGGCTCAAGCGTCGTGCCCTTGAGCACAATGCCGCCAACGTCGGTGTTGCTGAAACCCTCAACACGGGTGTATTCCTCGCCAAAACCGACGCAGCCGGACAGCAGCACGATGGGCGAGTCGAAGGTGAGTCCGCAAAAGTCGGAGCGCAAGCGAGGATCTGGCATGACCCAATGTTATCAGGCCCGACCACTGGCGCGAAGGCTTCGCTTGCCGGTAGTCTGCGCTCATGTCAGAAGATACCGCCGACCCGTGGCTCCACGTCATTTTGTACGAGCCCGAAATTCCCCCGAACACCGGCAATGTCATGCGCTTGTGCGCCAACACGGGCGCGGCGCTGCATTTGGTGCATCCGCTGGGCTTCAAACTGGATGAAAAACGTCTGCGCCGTGCCGGTATGGATTACCGTGAGTTTGCGCGCGTGGAGGAGCACCAGAGCGTGGAGGCGGCCATGACGGCCTGCGGCGGGCGCGTGTTTGCACTCACCACCCGTGCCAGTCAGCCGGCCGCCAGTGCCGCATTTCAAAAAGGCGATGCCGTGCTGTTTGGGCCCGAGACTCGAGGCTTGCCACAAGCGCTGCTGGATTCGCTGCCCGATGAACGTCGTCTGCGCATCCCCATGCGACCCGAAAGCCGCAGCCTGAATCTGTCTAATTCCGTCGCCATTATGGTGTATGAGGCCTGGCGGCAACTGGGTTTCGAGGGCGCGGTCTGAATTTCGTGATTTGGTTCACGAAGCGTTCACTCGTGTGTGGTTAGTCTCGGCGGCTACTACTTTTATAGGCCAAGGATGACGTCATGAACTATCGCCTCCCCGCACTTTGCTCTGCCGCCTCGCTGCTGCTGCTTGCCGCTCCCGCTCAGGCCGACGATGATTTTTGGGTGGGTGCCAAAGCCGGCACGCTGGGTTTGGGTCTTGAAGCCACCTGGCGTCCTGTGCCCTATCTGGACGTGCGCGGCGGCTTCAATGCGTTTTCTTACGACGACACACGCAGCGAATCGGGCGTGGAATACGACGCCGAGCTGGATTTGAGCACGTTTTACGCCACGGCGAACCTGCGCGTGCCGCTGTCACCGTTTCGCGCCACCGTGGGCATTTTTAGCAACGGCAACGAAATCAATTTGCAAAGCAACGACGCCCAGCAGTTCACCATTGGCGATCAGACGTTCAACGCATCCGACGTGGGCACGCTCAATGGCAATGTTACGTTCGACAGTGTGGCGCCGTACGCCGGTGTGGGTCTGGATTTTCGTATGTTCGATACGGTGGGCTTGCACATTGATGCAGGCGTTCTGTTTCAAGGCGAACCGCAGCTGGCGCTGGTGGCCGACGGTTTGCTTGCCACCGATCCCACGTTTCAGGCCGAATTAGAGCAGGAACGCGCGGACGTGCAGAGCGAGCTGGAAGACTTTGAGTATTACCCGGTGGTGTCGATTGGGTTGAGCGTTAATTTCTAATCGGGCGCGCAAGCCCCGCCGCGAGAGTGGCGCATCGCGGTGAGCCGTTTCCCGGTCTATGCTAAACCTTAGGCATAGCAAAAAGGAACGCACGCCATGTACCCAGGCATGATCAGACTTGCGCAGGAGTATCTAAACGAAGAGGGCTATCGCAGCGGACCACTGACAGGTGTTATCGATAGCAAAACCGAAAAGGCCATCGAGAAGGGCCTGGACAACGCGGGCGCGAAAGCACCACAGGGCTGGGAGGAATGGTCGAAGCAGCGCAAGCTGATCGCCGGCGTGCAGCTCGTCGCGCGTGCCAACGATGTTGAGACCGGCAAGATTGACGGCTACTGGGGGCCGATCACCGAGTACGCCTACACCGCACTACGTCACCAGCTTGAGCACGGCGCG
>JBGCEL010000082.1:0-9272 GCA_045106455.1 Gammaproteobacteria bacterium | reverse complement strand
TTGTTGACGCACGGTGCTGCGGCCAGCGACTACGTGGTGCACGTGAGCGACGACCTGCGCACGTTTGCCGTGCGCGCCTGCTTCAAGCGCGCCCCGGATGCACTTCGCGCAGGTGACAACAGCGCTGCACCCTATCTGCTTGAGGCAAAATGGGATGGTGACCCAACCCAGCTGGTGGCACGACGCGACGTGCTCAAGCTCGGCCCTGCACGCCGCCCAGGCTGCCTGAATTACCGCGTGGACACCGGCGCCGCTGCTGACAACAAAGCCCTGCGACGCAGCGGGTTTGCCGGGCGCGATCTCATCGTCACGCCTGAGATTTGGCTCTGGCGGCCCAACCGCGCATTCACTCTGCGCTTCGTGTTGCCCAAGGGCATCAGCGCATCGGTGCCGTGGCCGCGCGTCGCCAACAGTGACGCGCCGTGGCACTACAAAATCAACACAGCGCCGCGCACCTGGGCCGCACAAGCGGCGTTCGGCCGTCTTCAACACCACACGGTTGCTCTGAACGGCGGCAGTATCGACATCGCGATCGCGGACGTGGCAAACGTCGCGCAGCCGGCCGACGTGCTGAGCTGGCTGCGCACCACGGCAAACGCCATGACCACCGTGTACGGTCGTTTTCCACTGCGCAACACGCAGGTGCTGATCATTCCGGGTGACTATGATGCGTCGCCGGTGCCCTGGGGTCAGGTGTTGCGCGGTGGCGCACCGGCCGTGCATTTTTATATTGATCGCCATGCCGAGCTTGATGCGCTGCTTGCGGACTGGACGGCCTTTCACGAATTTAGCCATCTTTTTCTGCCATTCGTGCGCCGCTATGAAGCGTATCTGTCCGAGGGGTTCGCCAGCTATTTTCAGAACGTGACCCGCGCTCGCAGCGGCAACGTGACAGAGCAAGAAGCCTGGGCAAATCTGTGGCGCGGCTTTGAGCGCGGGCGCGATGCTGGCGGCGGCGACACGCTGGCCACGGCTGCAAAACGCATGGGCCGTGATCACAATTACATGCGCGTGTACTGGAGTGGTGCGGCGATTGCACTGAATTCCGACGTGGCACTACGCCAGACAAACCCGGGCGCGGACGGACTCGGCGCACTGCTCGGCGAACTCAACGCCTGCTGCCGCACGGACGATGAGGCATGGTCCGGCGAACGACTGTGCGCCACATTTGATCGCCTCACCGGCAACAGCGCCATGGGCACGCTCAACAAAAAACTCGCCGGCGACCGTCATTTCCCGGACGTGTTTCCGCTCTTAAACAAGTTGGGCGTCGCACTCGAAAACGGCGCGGTGGTCCTCGATGACACAGCGCCACTGGCCGCGGTGCGCCGCGCTATTACTCAACGCGTTCAGGCAAACGATTCAGGCCGCGCGTCGTCCCAGTAGGTTTGATACCCCGGTCCGCCGCCACCATCGAGCAGAGAACCCGGCGCCAAATAGTCATACAGCTCGGCGTAGTGACTCACCTGCGTCGCCGACACCCGGCGATACAAAAGGTGTGGCGCCAGTTCGCGCGCGTCTTCCATGCCACACGCCGCCAGCACTTTTAGGAAGTGTTTGATGGTGCCCGCGTGGAAGTTGGTCACCCGCGGTATTTTGTCGGCCACCACTAAGCCGTTCATGCGCCACGGGTCTTGCGTCGCGATGCCGGTTGGGCAGGTGTTGGCCTGACAACGCCGCGCCTGAATACAGCCCAGCGCAAACATCATGCCGCGCGCGCTGCTGCAGATGTCCGCGCCCATCGCGATCTTCGCCGCCACATCAAACCCATTGATAATTTTGCCGCTGGCAATCACGCGTACCTGATCTCGCAGTCCCGCGCCGACCAACGCGTTGTGGGCGAACACCAAACCGTCGCGCAGCGGCAGTCCCACATGGTCGGTGAGTTCGCGCGGTGCGGCGCCCGTGCCGCCCTCGCTGCCGTCGATAGTGATGAAATCCGGCACGATGCCGCTCGCGTGCATGGCCTTGAGCAACGCCATAAATTCCCGACGCTTGCCCACGCACAGCTTGAAGCCCACGGGTTTGCCGCCGCACAGCTCGCGCAGCTGGCCCAGAAACGCCATCATCTCCAGCGGTGTTTCAAACGCGCTGTGGGAGGCCGGTGAATGCACCGTCTTGCCCTCGGGCACGCCACGTGCGCGCGCAATATCGGCCGTGACTTTCATGCCGGGCAAAATGCCGCCACCTCCGGGCTTGGCGCCCTGCGACAGCTTCAGTTCAATCATGCGCACAGATTCGTGCACACTGCGCTGTGCGTACTGCTCGGGATCGAATCGACCATCGGGGGCACGCGCGCCGAAGTAGCCGGTGCCAATCTGCCAGATCAGGTCGCCGCCCGGCTCCAGATGATAGCGACTGATACCGCCCTCGCCGGTGTTGTGCGCAAATCCGCCCTGCTTTGCGCCGGCGTTAAGCGCCTCAATCGCATGGCTGCCCAGCGAGCCAAAACTCATGGCCGAGATATTCAAATGCGAGGCGTCGTACGGCTGGGTGCAGCTCGGGCCACCCACCTTCACGCGCACTTCGTCTTGCTTGGGCTCGCGTGAGCGAATGGAGTGCTCAAACCACTCGTAGCCCACAGCACCGGTGTCGAGCAGCGTGCCAAACGGCTGCACATCCGACTCTTTCTTTGCGCGTTGATAGACCACGGCGCGCTCGGGACGGGTAAACGGATCGCCTTCCTGATCACCCTGAATCAGATATTGACGGATATGGTGACGCGCATCCTCCAGCAAATAACGCATATGCCCGATGATCGGATAATTGCGTAAAATTGTGTGACGGGTTTGGGTCAGATCGTGAATACCGATCAGAAGCACCGGACCGAGCAGTACAAATGCCCACAAAACCGGGGGCCAAATGAGCGCAGCGCCAAGCAAAGCCAGCGTCGCGAAGACCAACGAAACGAGAAAGAGTTTTTTCATGGCACCGCATTGTACTCAAAATGCCCTGTTGATCTGCGGCATCACTTAACGCAGGCGTTACGCTCCGGTATCCTCTGCGACAAATATCTGCCGCCCTGGAGTCTCACACCTCATGTCACGCGCAAGCCTGCTCGCCGCTCTCGCCGTCTTTAGCCTCGCTGCCTGCAACAGCACCAACCAGCCTGCGGGCGTATCGCTCGACACGGTCACCCCCAAAGCCATGGCGCACGCCGGGCCGACGCTGGATGAAAAAGCCTTTCGACGGCATGTCAAAGCGCTGTCTTCCGACGAATTTGAGGGTCGCAGCCCGTCCTCAGCCGGTGAAGCCAAAACGCTGGCGTATCTGGCCGAAGCCTTTCAGCGCATTGGGCTCAAGCCGGGCAACGGCAAGAGCTTTTTCCAGGACGTGCCGCTGGTGACGATGACCGCCAGTGCCCAGCCGATTCAGATTAAAAAAGACGGCGTGGTACTGCAGAGCATGGCCATTGGGCCCGACGCGGTCACCTGGTCCAAACACGTGACCGAAGCCGTCGCGCTAAGCAACAGCGAAATGGTGTTTGTCGGCTACGGCATCGTGGCGCCGGAATACGACTGGAACGACTACGAAGGCATCGATATGACCGGCAAGACCGCCGTCATTCTGGTCAACGATCCGGGCTTTGCCACCCAAGACCCCGAATTGTTTCGCGGCAACGCCATGACCTACTACGGTCGCTGGACGTACAAATTTGAAGAAGCCGCACGTCAAGGCGCTGCCGGCGCCATTATCGTGCACGAAACCGAGCCGGCCGCCTATCCGTGGGCCGTGGTCGAGGGCAGTTGGACCGGACCGCAGCACGACCTGGTAGCCCCCGACAAAAACTTCTCGCGTGCCAGCATCGAAGGCTGGATGACGTTTGAACAGGCCGCGCAGGTATTTGCCAACGGCGGCGCTGACTATCAGCGTGCCAAAGCCTCGGCCACCTCCCGTGATTTCAAACCACTGCCACTGGGCCTCACCGCCTCCACATCGCTGACCAATGAGATCTCTATTGCCAACAGCAAGAACGTGCTGGGTCTTTTGGAAGGCAGCGAACGCCCGGACGAGATCGTGATTTTCACCGCGCACTGGGACCATCTGGGCAAAGATCCAAATCTTGAGGGCGATCAGATTTACAACGGTGCCGTAGACAATGCGACGGGCACCGCCGCACTCATCGTATTGGCCGACGCCTTTTTAAAGGCTGACACCAAACCCAAACGCTCGCTGTTGTTTTTGGCCGTGACGGCAGAGGAGTCCGGACTGTTGGGCTCAAAGCACTACGGTGAAAATCCGGTTTATCCGTTGGCGAAAACCATCGGCGGCGTCAACATCGACGCTATGAATGTGTACGGCCGCACGCGCGACGTCGCCGTGGTGGGTCACGGCAGTTCGCAAATGGAAGACATACTGGCAGCGGCCGCGGCCAAACAGGGGCGAATCATCGTGCCCGAACCGTCGCCTGAGAAAGGTTATTTTTATCGCTCGGATCATTTTAATCTGGCGAAAAAGGGCGTGCCGATGCTCTACGCTGAAGGCGGCAACGACCAGCGTATTGGCGGTCGCGCGGCCGGCGATGCGGTCGCTCGCGATTACGTGAGCAATCGCTACCACAAGCCGGCAGATGAGTATTCAGAAGACTGGGATCTTTCGGGCACGATGGAAGATCTGGCGCTGTACTACTCGGTGGCCGAGGACGTCGCGAATCGTGACGGTATGGTCGAGTGGTACGACGGCACCGAATTTAAGGCGATTCGGCAGAAGAGCCTGGCCGGCGATTAGAGTAACGCGCACAAAAAAAGGGAGGGTGCAAAACGCACCCTCCCCGTTACCGAATCACGGCTTCAAGTTAACCAGCCCATTCAGCACAGCGTCGAGACCCCCAACTACAGACAGGCTGCCGACGTTCTCGGTAACTTTCTCCAGGGTCTCCAGCTCTTTGAGGCGCAAGGCCACGCGGTTACTTTCCATCACTTTCGCAGTGTTAAGCAAAGAACGCGTTGCGTTGGTCTCTTCGCGGCGACGAATCACGTTCGCCTGAGCCGCTTTCTCGGCTTCCACCACCTTGCCCAGAAGCTCTTTCATGTCACCGGGCAGGATGACGTCTTTGACACCGACGCTGGCGACGCGCAATCCGATGTCGGCAAAACGTTCACCCAAATGCTGGGCAATGTCCGAATCGATGGCCGTTTTGTCCTCCAGCAACGCGTCCAGCGTACGGGTGCCAACCGCGGCACGTAGACCAAACTGGATCTCCTTGTATAGCTGATCGAGCGGGTCTTTCACCGCGCGCACGGCTTTGGCTGCATCAACGTACTGGTACGTAGCCGTTACATTGATACGCAAAGCCACCTTGTCGCGGGTCAGGATTTCCTGCCCCTGAACCTCCAGTGTTTTCACACGCAGGTCCATCAACTCCACGCTGACCATATGAGCGACGTTCCAGAACGCGTGCAGACCGGCTTTGAGCGTATCGGTGAGTTCACCGTCCACGTACAGCAGCCCCACATGACCATCCGGAACCACGCGTGCGTAGACCGACTTGCTGGCCGCCGCAACCACCTGCGCGTCACGACCGTTGACCAGCTGCTTGGTCAGGCGCGGATTCAGAGCAAGGCTTGCGTCCAACTCAAAGCGTTCAACGCGAACGTTAAGCACGCCTTTCCAATACAGCTTGCGCTCGGCCGGCCCAAGTACCGCAACCACCCGCGCGTTGCCGGTCACCAGCGCCACTTCGTTGGCCAAGGTCTCCACCACGTAAAACAGGCGATCCATTTGAGCACGCTCTGCTTCAAGCAAGTAGTCGGTTAGGTAGTGCTCGAATTCGCCACCGGTGATGTCGAACGTCTGCACGGTATGACGCTTGCGCAACCCTGCGTAACGATAGGTTCCGGCGTCGAGAAATTTGATGAAGTCTCCGTCTTTAAACAGGAGACCGCGTTCGTACTTACGTACGATGAACTCTTGAACGAACGGCATGTTGCGTCCTCCTTCATGGGTTTTCGTGCCGTGCGATGACGGGCGTGAGCTATTGGCGCTGGCTTTAACGCGCCTTTCGACCTCAGCCAGTCGACTTAGACCAGCCATTTTGAACACCTCCTTTGGTGTGCGTTGATGGAAAAATTAAGAGCGCCCGACATCACAGGGGCAAAGCGGACCAATGTCGTCGGCCAATCGGGTGCCGCGTGCACTCAGGGGTCGACCATTCGGCGGACACAAGGTGGGCGCAGCACTGGACGGGCGCGACGAGTCATTCATCGGCGTTGCTCGTGCTGCTCGAACGAGTGCATCGTGTTGCCAGGACGCACGCATCGTTGCTGACGACGGGCACAGGGTGGGCGAAACTCCTCGCCAAAGGGCGGAGTCGAACCGCGGGCCGAAGCCTTACCATGATGCCGTGTGAGGGCATTAGGAAATGTCAGAATCGAACTGACGACCGACAGATTTACGTCTGTTGCTCTAACCTCTTGAGCTAATTTCCGGTGGTAGTTACGCATGAGCGAAACGCTCGGTACACACCGTGCGATGAAAGCTTGGGTGCGCCAGTCGGGATCAAAACCCGAACCGCTGAACGTCGAGCGCGTGCGCAACTGTGGTTGTCCGGGCCGGACTCGAACCGACGACCTCCGCCGCATAGCAGCGGTGCTCTTACCGACTGAGCTACCGGACAATAGATAGGAGAGGACCAACGGCCACAACTCCCTGGAATTTGGGTTGAGCTACCGGATTTGAACCGGCATCGACCAGGGTCACGTCCTGGGGCTTTGCCGTTAAGCTAAACTCAACATTGAAATTATGAAAACGGGTTGTTAAAGAGCGACCACACGAGGAACAAAAAAGCCCCGGTGGGTGTGAACCGACCGAGGCCTCTTTTTCAGATGCCCTGGAAGGTTCGAAATTCGAGCCTCCCAAGACCTGTACTTGTGAAGGCTAAGCGATCGGTTCTCCACGATGTACGCGGACCGAATAGCAATGGTGAAACACGCTCTGCGCCCGTATCACGGGCAAGTCCCACAGGTGTGCATCGCCGCTACCGATGGCCGGTGATTGCTCGCGTCGTCTGCCGACAGCGGATAAGCCCTGTTTTTGCGTGAAGTCATTCATTGTAGGCGGCAGTATACCCGCAGCTATTTCACTGTCAACTTAAAATGGACCACAGTTCCGAACAAGTGAACGAGCGTGGTAATGCTGGCTAGCGAAAAACCCGGATATCCCATTGCAGCCAGCTAGGTTGACTGGCTGCTGGGACCAAAAACTATGCTCGAAACCCATATTGCGAAACACCATCGATCTGCCCCATGAAACCAGCAACCTATTGATTCAAAGACCATCAAACTCAAGATAACGCAGCGATTACAAAGTGGTAACACAAAGATAACGCCGCCATGGTTCCCAAGCTGGCAAGGCCGTGTGAGGCTTCAACCTCATCAAAACCAATCTTCGGAAACAAAATGAAAACAGGCATACGACACTTTAGTCTTGGAGTATTTCTCAGCTTGGCGACGCTGTGCTGGTCTCCCACCTCATTTGCCGGCGTCCAAACCGGCGTGATCACGCAAATCATGGTACGAGCCAGCGACGATTTGCACTATTTCTATATGAGTAATGAAGCGACCGGACGTCCGGCCTGCGGCACGGGGACCTATTGGATGATTCGCGATGAGAATTCGGCCACTGGCAAGCACCAGTTTGCGATGCTGCTTGCCGCTTATGCGGCCGGATCTCAAGTCACCATCACCGGCACCGATACCTGCACGCGCTGGGCAAACGGCGAGGACGTCAACATGGTGCGCGTGCGCTGAGAATCATTTACTAAATCAAGGACAATTCCATGAAAAACACAATCCTCACGATCGCCGCTTTGGCCGCAACATCCCTGCTGAGCATGTCGGCCAATGCTGGGATCACCTCTGCCAAAATTGACAAGTTGCTGGTGTTTGAAGGCGGCATGATGCTGTACATCTACCCGCTGGGCGGCGTAAACAATCCACCCCAGTGTCATGGCAGCAACGGCGACTATTACTCGTACAGACTGGACCGCCCGCTGGCGAAGGAATACTACTCCGGCCTTCTCGCCGCGCACATGAGCGGAGCAATAGTTGAGCTCTGGGGTCTGGACGACTGCGTAGACCAAACGATGTCCGAAACGCTGCGCTACTTCAGAATTAGTCGGCCCAACTAGCAGATAGTATCTGCTGCACGGCCGTTATCGTTGAACGCCGGGCCTGTGGCATCAGGCCCGGCTTCTTTGAAAGACCGCTATCTAGTTCGCACAGTTGGCGCCCGCTGCCGGCCCGGGCACACCAAAGAACTGCGCCCGCAGTCGCCCAAGGTCCTGCGCATTCACAACGCCATCGTTGTTGAAATCCGCATCCGGGTTCCAGTTCGGGGCGTCGGGCGTGCCGAAGAAGCCCACCCGCAGCAAGCCCAGATCCACCGCATTCACAATGCAGTCGTTGTTGAGATCAGCGTCGCAGGCGTTACCAAAACCGTCGCCGTCGCTGTCGACCTGATTGGGGTTAGCGACATCCAGGCAGTTATCGACATTGCGCCCCACGCCGTCACTGTCGGGATCGGCGATGCGTGCCGTTGCGAATTCGAACGTCATTTCGTAAACGGTGCCGGGAACCGGGTTTTGCAGCGTCGGCAATCTCAGTGAGACCGCATCGGGCGCTGTCACCGCAACGGCCGAAGGCGCGTCCGGAAACGTGTTACTGGTTAGTGCGAACTCGAACAAGTCGGTTTCAAAATCCAGATCCGAAAGCGTCAGCATCGCACCTGTCACCGACGTGGTTGAGAGCACCTCAAGGACCAGGCTCAACTGGCCTTGCTCGATATCAACCGTTAAATTATAGAAACCGAGCGCGGGGTCACTGTATTCCGGACCCTGAGCCTGCACGGTTGCAGCAAGTGGCTCCGCCGTGGTCTCGAAGACCCAAAAGTTATTCGGATTATTCAAAAACGTCAGGGTACTGAAGATCGTGTCACCCAGAATATCTGGTTGCGGTGGCGTGAGTGCGGCAACATCGTCGTTGCTAAGCGCCGCGTCATACACGCGCACGTAATCGATCGAGCCTGTGGCCGTTTCGAATCCGTTGGTCACGTTATCGTCAAGCAAAATGTGCAAGATATTGTCCGGCGAGGCCGCGTTCGAACCACCACCAAGCGTGAACTGCAGTTCGCCATCCACGTAACCCCGCGTTTCACCCGAGGCCTCCTGCGACAGAACAAACACAAAATCTTCGCCCGGCTGGATGCTGCGCGCACTGTCGATGGTCTCGTTGTAAAAAATAAAGTTGTCGCCGGCGATGTACAGCCCGTTGTCT
>JBGCEL010000081.1:0-4911 GCA_045106455.1 Gammaproteobacteria bacterium | reverse complement strand
GACCAGAACATCGAAGCACGGCCATTGGAGCTGTTGAGCCAACCCGCTTTGAGGTTGACCATTTTTTCAACGCCATAAGCGATACCCAGATGCTGCGACCAGCCCGCCGAGCCGTAGGAGCCCACGATGCCCGCGACGTGCGTGCCGTGGCCCTGCAAATCGTCGCAGGTAAATGCGTCGTCGAAATTGGCGCTATCGTTTGCCGCGACGAGGTACCACGAACAAAAATTATCGCGCAGCGGCGTGGTGTTATCCGCCATGGCAGGGTGTTGTTGATCCACACCCGAATCGATGATGGCCGGATCATAAATACCGCCGGTCAAACCCGCATCCCACAAACCGGTTAGCGAGACGTCGGCCGGATCCACCATCGTGGAGGTATCGGACACGTTTAAGTGGCCCTCCATCACGCTGTCTTCTACCACGCGCAACAGGCCGGCAATTTTGCCTACCTGCTCGATCGCGCTTGCCGGTACGGTTGCAATAACCATGTTGCCAGCAATGGTGGTGAACTCAACGTTGCCACCGAGAAGCTCAACCGCTTCGATAACCGGTGCTTGCGAAGACTCGACCAGACCACGCAATGACGTTGTCACTTCCGCTTTAATCTGTGCGCTCAGCGCTTCATTGCGCTGCGCGAGCGAGTCGTATGCGGCACGTTGGTTTTGGGTCGCACGCCCCATCGCATCGTAATTTTCCGCATCGGTTTTCGCTTTCGGATCGATGGTAGCGGCTTCAACCGCCAGCAGCGCTTGACGATCCGCTTCCAACGCTTCGATTGCATCGGCGCGACTGGCCATCGCATCCGAGAACACCTGCGCGTGGGGCAGGAAATCAAGATGCAAAATAACGCGCAAGATGTCGTCAGCCTCTACGCTGCGCGACTTGGCGCTCAGCGCGTCATCTACCACGGGCAAGTTCGCCATGGGTCCGGCCATCCGCGGCGTGCCGTCTTCATTAAAGCCAGCTTTACGCTCGGCCGCGCGGGCCGCGCGATATTCAGCAGATTTGTCGTCGAGAAAACCGGTCAGCTCGCGCGGCTGCAGATCTCGAACATTAGTATTGGGTTGTGCAGCAACTGAAGGTGCTGGATCAGCCGGCGCCTGAGCGGTGGCGGCTTGAATGAGTAAAGGTTGGGCGGCCATCAGCCAGGCCATCGAATAGGCCAGTGCCCTGTTTAGTGTTTTCATTGGATATCTCCCGTTAGATCCATACTCTATCCGCGCCGTGGACCCGCCAATCCCCTCATCAGGGGATGGTTTTTTTTGGGAAATACATTAAGTCATTGAAATTGTTATTATTATTTTTTTTCTTGTGGCGCGTCTATTCGGTGGGCGGCACGTGAAATATCAAGGGCTGGTTGGCCGGGATGGCGGCGGACTCGTACAAGATGTCGCGGTCCTTGACGACCGACAAGCTGTAGATACTCCCGGCATCGTTGCCGTGAACACGCACAAACACCAGCCGATCGGCCTCAAAATTGACCGAATGCGTGCCGTCCGCCGACAAATCCCGCGTAATGCGCTCGCCCGCGCGAAAAAACTGGTAGCTGCCGGCGAAGCCGTTGGGCGTGAGTTGAGCCGAGGTGCGAATCGAGATGGAATAGCTGCTCGACGGATCGCCGCCACCGAAGCAGCCTACCAACAATACGCAAACGCCCAGCAGCACCCAGCACGAGGCAAGGTGCATCCAATCGGTCTGATTAGCGCTGACGGAAATTGACCAGACCCGTTTTGGAAAACGGCACGGCGCCTACAAACGGTATGTCCACCTGCACGCTGCCACTGAGTTGATACTCAAGCGAGTCCGGGTCGTCTTTTAGGTAGCGCATGAGCTGCTGCGCTGAACGCAGCAGATTGGTGGTGACATCAATGTCGACGGCATGCTCACCGTTGGCAGGAATTCGAAACGCGTTGGGGGTAACCCCACTGGCGAAATCAACACCGGCAAATTTGACGGCGTAGTCCATACCTCGAATGGGCAGCGCGATGCCGTTGGGATTTTCCACGCGCAGCGTCAAGCGATAGCGTTGCTCAAGCAACGTCGATTGCAACATCTGAACATTGGACAAACTTAAGCGCGGCGCTTCCACCGATTGCGCAAGTGTGGCGCAGCCGGTTGCACCGAGCAGCAGCCAGGCACCCAGAAGCACCACTCGCGCAAAGCGAACTTTGTATCTCGTTCCCATGCCAATACTCCCAAGCCAACCTAAGCCGAATTCTAAATACTGCCCGAGACGCCGCGGGATTTCACGTGCGCTGCATCAGAAACTCTTGGCTTACGCGTCGATAGCGCATAGCGAGCAGCACAGCGCCCACGGTCAGACCCGTCGCCAGCCCGAGCCACACCCCATTGGGATCGCCGTCATTGCGAAGCCCCGTGTATATCGCCACAGGAAAACCGATAAACCAATAAGCCAAGATATTTATGTAAAGTGGGAAGCGCGTGTCTTTGTAACCGCGCAAAGCGCCGGCGGCACCCACTTGCAAGCCGTCTGAAATCTGAAAAATCATAGCCATAAACAGCAGACCCACGGCAATATCGCGCACCGTCGCATCGCTTGTGTACAGCCCGACAATCGGTTCGCGCAGCAGCACCAGGCCGATTGCTGACGCCGTCATGAACAAGCCGCATAGACCAATCCCCAGCCAACCGATCCCTCGCGCACGCGTTGGATCGCCTTTGCCAAGCGCGTTGCCGACGCGCACGGTAATGGCCGAATTCATGGCCATTGGCACCATAAACATGGTCGCGGCATAGTTGATGGCAATCGCGTGGGCCGCCGCTTCGTTCGCGCCCAGCACGCCCATGATAATGCCGGCCGCGCTAAACAACATAACCTCTGCAAGCACGCTGCCACCAATGGGCAAACCCAACGACAGCAGCTCTTTTAACCGCGCCTTGTTTGGCCAGTCGAAACGTTTAAACAAACGCATGGGGGCATAGACGTGTGGCGAGCGACGCACGTACCACAGCATGGCCGCAAAGTTGAACCACATGGAAATGGCCGAGGCGATGCCGCAGCCCGTTGCACCTAAACGCGGAAAACCGAAGTTGCCAAACATCAGTGTGTAGTTGCCAATAAAGTTTACGCCCACGCCTGCAAGCGCGATGTACATAATCGGTTTTACGTGACCGGCACCCTCACTGGTGTAGCGCAGACACATATACGGGTACATGAGCGGCAGCCCCCACGCGATCGCGTACAAATACCCCTGCGTGGACGGCACCATCGCCTCGCTGATGCCAAACAGGCGCAAACCCCAGGTTGCGATGGCATAGAGCAGAATCATCATGACTACCGCCAGCGCCAACGCCACATAAATGCCCTGCCGCGCATAGCCACCCACGCGGCGGATTTTGCCCTCGCCGACCAGATGGGCCACGGTTGTGCTCATGGCCATGATCACACCCATGCCAAACAAAAACGCGGTGGCCCACACCGCTGAGCCCACACCCACAGCCGCCAGATCCTCCGAGCCCAAACGGCCAGCCATGATCACGTCCAGAAAAGACGTCATCGATATGGCCAGATTATTGACGATCAGAGGTAGCGCTAAAACGATCAGCGCGCGGGTCTCGGACCACCAGTGGATGTTGTTGCGAGGAGGATCCATGGGAGCGCGACTGTAGCACCGCCATGACAGTGCGCACAGCAAGCTGTTGCGACGCACCAGCGCCCTGTCGCGGACTACGTTAGTATCAATAGTATGCCGCTGGGCCGGCGCCGCTTGCGCGCCACATAAAAAACAATATCGACAGAGGTCCAATGGAATCGTTTAACAACGTTATCTCCGCCATCAACGCGGTGCTCTGGCACAACTATGTGCTGTTCGCCATCGTGCTGGTCGGCGTGGTGTTTACGCTGTGGAGCGGCTTTTGCCAGTTTCGTTGCCTGACGCACGGCGCGGCCGTCATTGGCGGCAAATACAACAATGCCAACGATCCGGGCGCCATCAGTCACTTTCAAGCGCTGACGGCCGCACTGTCGGCCACGGTGGGCCTGGGTAACATCGGCGGGGTCGCGCTGGCCATTGCACTGGGCGGACCCGGCGCGGTGTTCTGGATGTGGGTGATCGGGCTGTTCGGTATGGCGGTCAAGTTTGTCGAGGTGACGCTGTCGATGCTCTATCGCAACACCGACGACCCGGACAATCCTCACGGCGGCCCCATGTGGGTGGCGGCCAAGGGGTTGGCGCGCATGAACCCAAACTACGCGACACTCGGCAAAGTCATCGGCACCGTGTTCTGCATCACCCTGCTGATGTCGACCATCTCCGGCGGCAACATGTTTCAGGCCTGGAACGTCGCTGAAATTACGCGGGACTATTTCGGCGTGCCGGGCATGATCAGTGGCGTCATTCTGGTCGCGCTGGTTGGCATGGTTATCATTGGCGGCATCAAGCGCATTGGCCGGGTCACCGGCGTACTCGTTCCGTTTATGGTCGGACTCTATCTGCTGGCCGGTACCTACGTCCTGTTTGTGAACGCCAGCGCAATTCCCGCCATGTTTGCGCTGATCTTCCGCTCCGCCTTTGCGACCACAGAAGCGACCGGCGCCTTCATGGGCGGCACCATCGGGTTCGCTGTGTTGGTGGGATTAAAGCGCGCCATTTTCTCCAGCGAAGTGGGCCAGGGCAGCTCCCCGATCGCTCACGCGGCCGCCAAAACAGACGAACCGGTGCGTGAAGGTCTGGTTGCCGGTTTGGAACCTTTTATCGACACGCTGGTGGTGTGCACGTTTACCAGTCTTGTGATCCTGAGCACCGGTGTGTGGAATCGCGCGGCCGAAGGCGCGTTCGATACGCCGCCCACCATCACCCCGGTGGAGCTGGGTCAGTGGAGCGTGCAGGACGTGACCGCACCAGAGCGTGACGGCGGCGAGTGGACGGACGGTAATCGCGTGTTTGT